>JBFWRS010000001.1:0-163222 GCA_050248795.1 Burkholderiales bacterium
TGCTCCTGGACCTCGGCCGGCGTGCCCTCGGCGATCTTCCGGCCGAAGTTGAGCGCCACCACCCGGTCCGAGATGCTCATCACCAGGCTCATGTGGTGTTCGACCAGCAGCACCGTCAAGCCGATACGGTCGCGGATGTCCCGGATGAGCTCGCCGAGCGCGCCGACTTCCTCGTGGTTGAGGCCGCTCGCCGGCTCGTCCAGCAGCAGCAGCTTCGGCTCCGCCGCAAGCGCGCGCGCCAGTTCCACCCGCTTCTGCGTGCCGAAAGGCAGGTCCGCCACGCGCGCGTTCGCGACGGCATCGAGTTCCAGCAGCCGGATCAGCTCGCGTGCCTTGTCGGCGGTGGCGCGTTCCTCGCGCTTTACGCCGGGCGTGCGCAGAAAGTTGGCCGCAAAGCCCGTACCGGTGCGGCAATGGCGGCCGATCATGATGTTGTCCAGCACCGACATGGTGCGGAACAGCGCCAGGTTCTGGAACGTCCTGCCAATGCCGATGCCGGCGATGCGGTGCCTGGGCTGGCGCAGCAGCGACTCGCCGTCGAACACGATGTCGCCGCTGTTGCAGTCGTACAGGCGCGACAGGCAGTTGAACAGCGTGGTCTTGCCGGCGCCATTGGGGCCGATCAGCCCGACGATGCGGCCGACCTCGACGTCGAAGGACACGCTGTCGAGTGCGATGATGCCGCCGAAGCGCACACCAACTCCCTGCACGCGCAGCAGCGCCCCTGCAGCATCCGGTCCGATAGCCCCTCCTCCACCAGAGTCGAATCGTCGCACGTGCTCCCCTCCCGAAGCGGCGTGCGACCGTTTGCAATTTGCGTCGGATTGTCGGACGATCTCATTCGAGCGTCAATACGCGATGTCCGAAGTCCTCGATAAATTCCCGCGCATCAGTCCGACGCCGGCATATCGCCTGGTCGCGCAGGCGATCGAGCAACGCATTCTTTCAGGACAGATCCGCCCAGGCGAATCGATAGGCACCGAGGCCGAGCTGGTGAAGCAGTTCGGCGTCAACCGCTCTACCGTGCGCGAGGGCATCCGCCTGCTCGAGCACGAAGGCTTCATACGGCGCGAGCCGAACCGGCGGCTTTCTGCCGGACTGCCGCACTACGACAGGCTGGCGACCCGCTCGACACGCGCGCTCGTGCTGCACCAGGTGACGTTCCGCGAGTTGTACGAAGCATCCATGGCCTTGCAGATTGCGACGATGGAAGGCGCCGTGCGACGCGCGACGCCGGATCTGATCGCGGCAATGCAGGACAACGTCGCCGCCACCGCGCAAGTCCTGGACGATCCTGCAGCGGTCGCCGCGCTGGACACCGTTTTCCACCGCCTGATCGGACAGGCGTCCGGCAACCGGGTATTGCAACTCGCGCGCGAGCCCTCCGACCTGCTCGTCTTCCCCACCACCACGCTGGTGCTGCGCGAGGTGCCCGAAGGCGCTTCGCGCCTGCTGCACGCACATCGTATGATGCTGGACGCCATTCGCGACCGTGACGAGAACGCCGGCCGGCTGTGGGCGCGGCGCCACATCGAGGACTGGCGCAGGGGCTTCGAGCGCGCCGGCCGGGATCTGGACCAACCGATAGACCGCGTCTACCCGGGATCGGCGGCCGAAGACGGGGTAGCCGGCTGATCGCCAGCTGCCCCGGCGTGACAAGCGCATCGGGGGAGGTGAAGCTTGGACATCCGTTCCACCATGCAGCGCGTGCCGCTGTCGATCAACCATTTGCTCGAACGCGCCGGGCGGCTGTTCCCGGACGTCGAAATCGTCAGCCGCCTGCCGGACAAGTCCCTGGTACGCCACCGCTTCGCGGATTTCCATCGCCGCGCCCGCCTGCTTGCCTCGGCGCTGCGCGCAGCCGGGTTGAAGAAGGGCGATCGCGTCGCGACGCTGTGCTGGAACCACTACGCGCACCTGGAATGCTATTTCGGCATCCCGGCCGCGGGCGGTGTGATGCACACGCTGAATCTGCGCCTCGCGCCTGACGAGATCGCATGGATCGCCACTCATGCCAGGGACCGCTTCCTCGTCATCGACGACATCCTGCTGCCCTTGTACGAGCAGATCAGGACGAAGACCAGCTTCGAGCGCGTGATCGTGGTGCCGTTCAGCGGCGCCAAAGTTCCCCCGCACCACACCGACTACGAGGCGTTTCTCGCCGGCGCGCCGCTGACCTTCGCCTACGAGCCGCACGAGGAAGATGACCCGATCTCGATGTGCTACACCTCGGGCACCACCGGGCGCCCCAAGGGGGTGGTGTATTCGCACCGTTCAACCATGATCCACACGCTGATGGCCAATCAGCCCGATCATTGGGGCCTCGCCGCCGGAGACAGCGTTTGCCCGGTGACGCCGATGTTCCACGCCAACTGCTGGGGCGTGCCCTACGGCTGCGTAATGATGGGTATCAAGCTGGTGTTCCCCGGGCCGCACCTGCACCCGGAAGACCTGCTGTCGCTGTTCCATGCGGAACGGCCCAGCTTCGTGCTCGGTGTGCCGACCATCTGGCTGAGCTTGCTGCAGCTGCTCGAGAGCGACCCCGCGCGCTACGCCCTGCCCCCCGGCATGAAGATGCTGGTCGGCGGCGCGGCGGTGCCGGAAGCGCTGATCCGCAGCTTTGCCCGGCTCGGCGCGGAGATCCGCCAGGGCTGGGGGATGACGGAAACCAGTCCCGTGGGGTCGATTGCGTACCTGAAGCCTGAACTGCAGGGCGCTTCCGAGGACGAGCGCTACGCGCGCTTCGCCAGCGCCGGCGTGCCGGTGCCGGCAATGGACATCCGCATCGTCGGCGACGGCGGCGTCGAGCAGCCCTGGGATGGCCGATCGGTGGGCGAGATCCAGGTGCGCGGGCCGTTCATCACAGGCGCCTACCACAACGTACCTGCGGACCCGGAGAAGTTCACCGACGACGGCTGGCTGCGCACCGGCGACGTCGCCTCGATCGATCCGCACGGCTATATCCGCATCTCCGACCGCACCAAGGACCTGATCAAGTCGGGCGGGGAATGGATCAGCTCGGTGGCCATGGAGAACCAGCTGATGGCGCACGCCTCGGTGCAGGAAGCGGCGGTCATCGCGATCCCGGACGCGAAGTGGGGCGAACGACCGCTAGCCTGCGTGGTGCTGAAGCCCGGCAGGGCGGCCGCTCCAGAGGATCTCCGCGCACACCTGTCCGGCAGCTTTGCGAAGTGGCAACTGCCCGATCGCTTCGAATTCCTCGATGCGATTCCGCGGACTTCCACGGGCAAGTTCTGGAAGATGAAGCTGCGCGAACTCTACGCACGGTGAACCGCGTCGCCACCGGCAAGCGCGCCGGCGTCGCCTCCGGCCTCCTCGGCACGCTGTGCGTGCTGGGAGAACTGTGCTTCCTGCTGCCCGACCTGCTGGTGACGCCGGACGCGCTTCCCATCTACAAGGCGAACCTCGGGCTCTTTCGCGGCATCCTGCTCGCCTCGATACTCGCCACCTTTATGCTCGGCATGGCGAGCGTGCTGCTGCTGCGCTCGAAGACCTACGGCCTTGCCGGCATCTTCCTCGCGAGCGTCGCGCTGCTGATGGGCGGCGCGGAAGCCGAGGCCGTGGACGTAGGCCCGCGTGCGTTCAGCGCGGGCCTCGACTACTTCGTGCTGGAACTGCTGGTGCTTGGACTGGTGTTCATACCGATGGAACGGCTGTTCGCGCTGCGCCCGCAACGCATCTTCCGCGACGGCTGGCAGACCGACCTGAAGCACTTCTTCGTCAGCCACGCGGGCGTACAGGTGCTGTCGTTCGCGACGCTGATCCCGGCGCAGGTGTTCTTTGCCTGGGCAGTGCGGCTGGACTTCCAGCAGGCAGTCGCCGCGCAGCCGCTGTGGCTGCAGTTTCTCGGGATCCTCATCACGGTCGACTTCATGACGTACTGGGTGCATCGCGCCTTCCACCAGGTTCCCTGGTTATGGAGCTTCCATGCCATCCACCATTCGAGCCGGCAACTCGACTGGCTGGCCGGCTCGCGCATGCACATCGTCGATGCCGTCGTGACGCGATCCGCCGCCTTCATTCCGGTGTTCGTGCTCGGCTTTTCGCCGTCGGCGCTCTACGCCTATCTGGTGTTCGTGTCATTCCACGCCGTCTACATACATGCCAACGTGCGCTGGCGCTGGCCGGGACTGCGCTGGGCGCTCGCGACGCCCGAGTTTCACCACTGGCACCACAGCTCGGACGAGGAAGGACTGGACAAGAACTTCGCCGGATTCCTGCCGGCCTGGGACCTGATCTTCGGCACTGCCCACCTGCCGGACCACTGGCCGCGGAACTACGGCACGGTGAAGTTCCAGCCGCCCGAGACCTACCTCGGGCAGCTCATCTACCCCTTCAGGCGCAAGGGCGAGGCTACGCCTTACGGCTAGACGTAGCCCGCGACCGGCACCGCAGGCCGCCGTTCGGTGCGTCGCGCGATCCATGCCGCGGCGTCGCCCGCGCGGCCGTCCTTCAGGTAGGCGGCGAGCAACGTGTATTCGACCAGGTCGCGCTGCGCGCGGCTGCCACCGATGCGCACGGTCTCGGCGAGCGCCCCCTCGAACAGGCGGATCGCACCCGGCCAGTCGCCGCGTGCGTAGGCGTCGAAAGCTTCTCCCAGCCGGTAGACCACGCTGCCTGCGGGCAGCTTGCCGGCGACATCGCGTTCCTTCAGTTCCTTCACCAGGGGCTCGACCTCGCGCCCGGTAGCGGCAGCCGCCACCGCGGCATGCACGTCGACGAACGATATGCCGGTCTTCGGAAACGAAGCCTGCAGGTGGGCGTCCACCGCGATCCACAGGCCTGCACGCCTTGCCTCGCCGGCGAGCTCCGCGCGCCACAGGAAGGCAGTCGAATCGGTCACGGTATTCAGCGCCGGCCCCCAGGAGCCGCCCGGGTGCACCTGGCTCTCATATACCCGCCAGGCCTTGTCCATGTCTCCCAGCGCCAGCGCGAACATCGCCACATGCCATGAAAGGTGGCAGTGCAGCACCGACTCCCTCGGGTAGGCGGGCATCCAGGCGTCCAGGTAAGCCGCCGCGGCGCTCTCCTCACCCGCTTCGTAATGCACATGCGCCTTGATATGCGCGCCATGCGCATTGCGCGGATTGGCCGCCATGCTGCGCTCGATCCATTTGCCTGCCTCGTCGATGCGTCCGACCTCCTCGAGCGCAAAGGCGTAGACGCACTGGAACCACCAGTCATCGCCCAGGTGCGGCACCAGCGGCGCCAGCAGCTCGACCTGCTCCGGCTCGCGCCCCTGCCGGCCGCTGAATCCGATCAGCCCGAACACGCCTGTGGCGGGAGCGAGCACCATTGCATCGCGCGGATACGCGTTCATGTGCTCGCGCGTTGCCGCAAGCGCGTCCACCGGCCGGCCCTCGATCGCGAGGCAGAGCGCATTGACATGGCTAGCCTCGCGCGCGGAAGCAGCCGCGGCAAGCGTGCGTGCGGTCGCCGCGCTCGCGCGCGCATCGGCGACCCTTGCAACGATGAAGTACGCGCGTGCGAGCGCCGCATGCGCCAGCGCGAACTGCGGGTCGGCGGCGACCGCCTGCTGCAGGCTCGCCTCCCCGCCCGCGTTCGCCGACAGCACGCAGTCGCAGCCGGCAACGTAGGCGTCGCGGGCGGTCGAAGACGCGGTGCTAAGCTTCAAGCCATAGCGGTCGATTGACATATGCGGAGATGATAAACCGATGCCGGTGACGATCAGAAGAATCCAGATACTGAAGGACACTGTCCTCGCGGAAGCGGGCAGTCCCGCAGCGAAGCCGGTGACGCGCGCGATCGGCCTCGCGGTGATCGCAAATCCAATTGCCGGCAGGCATGTCGCCGACCTGTCGCCGCTGTTCGACATCGGCGCCGAACTCGGCGAGCTGTTGATGCCGCAACTGCTCGCACTGCTGCCCGGCAAGGCTGTCGCCTATGGCAAGGGCGCGATCGTCGGCGTCAACGGCGATGCCGAACACGGCGCGGCGATCTGCCATCCGAAGATGGGCAAGCCGATGCGCGCTGCGCTGGGCGGCGGCGAGGCGGTGATTCCCTCGACCACCAAGGTCGGCGCTGCCGGCGCCATGATCGACCTGCCACTGGGGCACAAGGACAACCCGTGGTCGTTCGACGAAATGGAAAGCGTCACCTTGAGCGTGGGTGACGCCCCGCGCCCGGACGAGATCGTGGTCCTGATCGGCATCAGCGATGGCGGCCGCGCCAATCCGCGCGTCGGCAAGGGCCGCATCCTATGACGCACAAGATTCATTACGAATCAATGACTTGCGTAGCAAGGTGAGACGAAACAATTCGTAACCAACGCTTACGCATGCGCACGTTGACCACGGCCACACTGTGTCCACCGTAACGCCACACAAGGAGGACCAACATGCGCAAGACTTGGAACATCGCCCTGCTGTCCGGAGCCCTGCTGGCCGGCGCTGCGGGCACCGCAGCCGCAGACTCGCGCATCGGCGTGCACATCTCACTCGGTGCACCGGCACCGATCTACTATCCGGCGCCGCGCGTGGTCTACGTCCCGCCTCAGCGGGTGTACTACTACCCGCCGGCGGTTTACTACGCCCCTGCGCCGCGCATCGTGTACCGCGCGAAGCATCGTCACTGGCGGCATGAGCATCGCCGCGACCGTCATGACCGTCGCGACCGCGGCTGGCGCTGAGCGCGTGGCGGCCGGGCGCAGTCCCGGCTAGCCGCGCAGCTTGAAGCGCTGGATCTTGCCGGTGGCGGTCTTGGGCAGTTCCGCCACGAAGGCGATCCAGCGCGGGTACTTGTAGGGTGCAAGCTTTTCCTTCACCCAGGCCTTGAGATCGTCCTCGGTCGCGGCCTTGCCCGGCTTCAGCACGACGAAGGCCTGCGGCTTCACCAGCTTCTGCTCGTCCTCGCGGCCGACCACGGCGGCCTCGAGCACCGCCTCGTGCGACACCAGGGCGGCCTCGACTTCCGCGGGCGACACCCAGATCCCGGACACCTTGAGCATGTCGTCGGTGCGACCGCCGTAGGCATAGAAGCCGTCGGCGTCCTGGCTGTACTTGTCGCCGCTCCTCGTCCATTCGCCGATGAAGGTGCTGCGGCTCTTGGCGCGGTTGTTCCAGTAAAGGTTTGCCGCGGTCGGCCCCTTGATGAGGAGCTCGCCGAGTTCGCCCTGCTTCACGTCCGCGCCCTGCTCGTCCACCAGCCGCAGCTCGTAACCCGGTACCGCCTTGCCGGTGGTGCCGTAGCGGAAATCGCCCGGCCGGTTGGACAGGAAGATGTGCAGCATCTCGGTCGAGCCGATGCCGTCGAGGATCTCCACCCCGGTGATCTCCTTGAACCGCTGCGCGATCTGCGGCGGCAACGCTTCGCCCGCGGAAACGCAACTGCGCAGCGCCAGCCCCTGCGGAAACGCGGGTGATGCGAGCATCGCCGCGTACAGCGTCGGCACGCCGAAGAACACTGTGGGTTTGCGCTCCACCAGCCGCTTGAATACCGCGTCCGGTGTCGGCCGCTCGGCCATCAGCACAGCCGTCGCGCCGGCGTGCAGCACGAACGTCAGCGCGTTGCCGAGCCCGTAGGCGAAGAAGAGCTTCGCCGCAGAGAACACGACGTCGCTGTCCTTCAGGCCGAGGACGCCCTGCGCGTACAGTTCCGCGGTCACGCGCATGCTCGAGTGCACGTGCACCGTGCCCTTGGGCATTCCGGTCGAGCCCGAGGAGTACAGCCAGAAGCAGGCGTCGTCGCTGGTGGTCGGCGCGGGTGCGAGATCCGCCTTTGCTTTCGCCGCAAAATCCCCGAACGGCGCTGTAATCACGTGCTCGAGGAACGGCAAGCTGCCGATCAGCGGCTCGAACTGCGGCTTCAGCGCCGTCGAAACCAGCAGCGCCTTCGCGCGACTGTCGGCAAGCATGAACTCGTAGTCCTTCGTCGTCAGCAGCGTGTTGACCGCGATCGGCACGATGCCGGCCTTGATCGCGCCGAGGAAGGCCACCGGCCAGTCGATCGAGTCGTGCATCGCGATGAGGATGCGGTCTTCCATGCGCAGGCCAAGGTCCAGCAGCGCGTTGCCGAAGCGGTTCACGCGCTCGGCGAGCTGCGCGTAGGTGCATGTGCCGGTGTCGTCGATGAACGCGGGCTTGTCTCCCCGACCCGCGGCGAGGTTGCGACCGATGAGATCTTCGGCGGCGTTGAAATCCCGAGGAATCATGCTGTCTGCTCCGTGTGGGCGCGCACCTGGGCCAGCCACGCCGGCCCCCATTCGACCGCCGTCTCCTCGGGCAGAACGCCCGACGATGCATCGCATTGCACACGCTCGCCGATGCGGCGTGCACCCAGCTCGGCGAGAATGTTGTCGAACTTCATGCCGCCGTAGTTGTACGTCTCCGCATAGGTGCGATCGCCCAGGCCGAATACGCCGTAGCGTACATGCGAGAGGTCGGGGCGCTTCGCCAGCAGGTCCTCGTAGAACGCACGCGCGTTGTCCGGCACGTCGCCCTGCCCGTAGGTGGAGGTGCAGACGAGGAACACGCCGTCGCGCGAAAACACGCTGCTGTCCAGCTTGTCCATCGGCAGCGTTTCCACCTGCGTGTCACCGTCGTCCCATGCCAGCTCGAACTCCTGCGCCACCAGTTGCGCCGTGCCGGTCATGGTTCCCACCAGGATGTTCACTTTGATCGCCATGTTGACAGCTACTATATTGCACACTAGAATCACTCGTCAAGCAATATACTACATGAACGCCCCGCTCCCCCGCACCGATCGCGACGCCGAAGCTGCCTACCTCGGCAGGCTGGGCGAGCGCGTACGCGCCTGGCGCACCGAACACGGCATGACGCGCAAGGCACTGGCGATGGCGTCGGGGGTGTCCGAGCGCTACCTGGCGCAACTCGAAGCCGGCGACGGCAATATTTCGGTGCTGCTGCTGCGCCGTGTCGGCCACGCCATGCAGGTCCCGGTGGAAGACCTGGTGCGGGAGCACGTCGAATCCGCGCGCGACGGCCGCATCGCGCTGGTCGGCCTGCGCGGCGCGGGCAAGTCATCCCTCGGCGCGAAGCTCGCGCAAGCGCTGCAGGTGCCCTTCGTCGAACTCGATGACGAGGTGGAACGCGAGGCAGGCACCGCGCTTGGCGACATCTTCTCCATCTACGGCCAGGATGCCTACCGCCGCTTCGAGCGCCGCGCCCTGGAGCGCGTGCTGCAGCAGACCCCGCGCGCCGTGATCGCCACCGGCGGCTCGATCGTCACCGAGCCGCAGACCTACGAACTGCTGCTGAAGCACTGCCGCTGCATCTGGCTGAAGGCCTCGCCCGAGGAACACATGGCACGCGTGATCGCGCAGGGCGACATGCGCCCCTTCAAGGGCAGGTCGGCCGCGCTGGACGAGATCCGCCAGCTTCTTGCCGACCGCGACAGGCTGTACGCAAGGTCCGACGCGGCAATCGACACGTCGGGGAAACCCGTCCGGCAAAGCCTCGCCGAACTGCGCGCGGCCGCCGCCCTGGAGGACTGATGAACGTCACATTCGATACGCATCCCGACCGCTACAACCACTGGAAGCTCGCCTTCGACGGTCCGGTGGCCACGCTCACCCTCGACATCGCCGAGGACAAGGGCCTGATGCCCGGCTACAAGCTGAAGCTGAATTCGTACGACCTGGGCGTGGACATCGAGCTGCACGATGCGATGAACCGCATCCGCTTCGAGCATCCCGAGGTGAAAAGCGTCGTCGTCACCAGCGGCAAGTCGCGCATGTTCTGCTCTGGAGCGAACATCTACATGCTCGGCATCAGCACGCACGCGTGGAAAGTGAACTTCTGCAAATTCACCAACGAAACGCGTAACGGCATCGAGGATTCCAGCGCGCACTCTGGACTCAAGTTCCTCGCCGCGCTGAACGGCACCACCGCCGGCGGCGGCTACGAACTGGCGCTCGCCTGCGACGAGCTCGTGCTGGTCGATGACAGGTCGAGCACCGTCAGCCTGCCCGAAGTACCGCTGCTGGGCGTGCTGCCCGGCACCGGCGGCCTTACCCGCATCATCGACAAGCGCAAGGTCCGCCGCGACCTAGCCGACATGTTCTGCACCACCTCGGAAGGCGTGCGCGCCGACCGCGCGAAGGAATGGAAGCTGATCGACCACACAGCCAAGCCACAACAGTTCGCCGAGTTCGTGAGGAACCGAGCGCTCGAACTGGCAGAGCTGTCGGACCGCCCCGGCGGCGAGGGCGTGGCGCTCAACCCGCTGGGGGCGCGCAGGCTGGTCGAGGTCAAGGTCGACTCCGCTGCGCGCACCGCCGAGATCGTGGTGCAGGGACCGCCGGCTGGGCTCGCCGTCGAGCGCAGTGCCGACTGGTACCCGCTGCGCCTGGCGCGCGAGCTGGACGACGCCATCCTCGACCTGCGCCACAACCACCTCGACATCGGCATCTGGATCCTGAAGACGCGCGGCAGCGTGGACGCCGCGCTGGCCATGGACACCTTGCTCGAGGCGAAGAAGTCCGACTGGTTCGTGCGCGAGACGATCGGCTACCTGCGGCGCACGCTGGCACGGCTGGACGTGTCCTCGCGCTCGATGTTTGCGGTGGTGGACCAGGGTTCCTGCTTCGCCGGCACCCTCGCGGAGCTGCTGCTCGCCGCCGACCGCAGCTTCATGCTCGACGTGGCCGACAGCCCCAGGACCGCGCTGTCGCCGCTCAACTTCGGTACCTTTCCGATGGTCAACGGCGAACACCGGCTCGCGGCGCGCTTCTGCGGCGATGCCGCGCCGGTCGAAGCCGCCCGCCAGGTGCTCGGCCAGGCACTGGACACGCACGACACGCGCGAACTCGGCCTGGTCACGCTGACGCCGGACGACATCGACTGGGAGGAAGAGGTGCGGATCGCGATCGAGGAGCGCGCGAGCCTGTCGCCCGATGCCCTCACCGGGATGGAGGCGTCGCTCAGGTTCACCGGGCGCGAGAACATGCTGACGCGGGTTTTCGGGCGGCTGTCCGCGTGGCAGAACTGGATATTCATCCGGCCGAACGCCGTGGGTGAGCAAGGCGCGCTCAAGGTGTACGGCAGCGGCTCGAAGGCGAAATTCAACTGGGAAAGAGTCTGACCATGAGCGGCATCAACTACTCCGAGAAGATCCCGAACAACGTCAATCTCGCCAATGACCGCACGCTGCAGCGCGCGCTGGAGCACTGGCAGCCGGCGTTCCTGCAGTGGTGGCAGGGCATGGGCCCGACCGACTTCCAGGGCGCGGACGTGTACCTGCGGACCGCGGTATCGGTCGACGCCGATGGCTGGGCGCAGTACGGCGCGGTGAAGATGCCCGATTACCGCTGGGGCATCTTCCTCGCCGATGCGGTGGCCGACAGGAAGATCGGCTTCGGCGACCAGATGGGCCAGCCGGTGTGGCAGCAGGTGCCGGGCGAGTACCGCTCCACGCTGCGCCGCCTCATCGTCACGCAGGGCGACACCGAGCCCGCCTCGGTCGAGCAGCAACGCCTGCTCGGGCACACCTGCCCTTCCCTGTACGACCTGAGGAACCTGTTCCAGGTGAACGTCGAGGAAGGCAGGCACCTGTGGGCGATGGTGTACCTGCTGCATGCGTACTTCGGCCGCGATGGCCGCGAGGAAGGCGAGGAACTGCTCGCGCGCCATTCGGGCGACGCCGACAAGCCGAGGATACTTTCCACCTTCAACGAGCCGATCTCGGACTGGCTGTCGTTCTACTGCTTCACCTATTTCACCGATCGGGATGGCAAGTACCAGTTGAAGAGCCTTGCCGAGTCCGCGTTCGACCCGCTGTCGCGCACCTGCAGGTTCATGCTCACCGAGGAAGCGCACCACATGTTCGTCGGCGAAACCGGCATCGGTCGCGTCGTCAGGCGCACGCTGGAAGCGATGAACGAACTGGGCACCGACGACATCGCCGCGCTGCGCCGTGCGGGCGTGGTGGACCTGCCGCTGCTGCAGAAGTACCTGAACTTCTGGTGCTCGTCGTCGCTGGACCTGTTCGGCAACGAGATTTCGTCCAACTCGGCATCCAACTTCGCCAACGGGCTGAAGGGCCGGCCCGACGAGGAGAGCTACCAGGACCACGTGCTGCGCGAAGCGCAGTTCCGCATGGACACGCCGGAGGGCGCGCAGGAAGTACCGATGCTGAACGCGCTGAACGAAGTGATGCGCGAGTCCTACCTCAAGGACTGCGAGATCGGGCTGCGACGCTGGAACCGCGCCATCGAACGCGCCGGGCATGCCGACCTGAAGCTCACGCTGCCTTCCAGCCGGTTCCGCCGCAGCATCGGCACCTGGGTGAACCAGCCGGTGGATCCGTCAGGCAGGATGCTGTCGCGCGAGGAATACGCGGCACGGCTTGGCGACTGGGTCCCGAACGAGGTGGACCGCGCATACGTGCGCTCGCTGATGCAGCGCGTCGCGGAGCCCGGAAAAGTCGCCGGCTGGGTCGCGCCGCCCGATCGCGGCATCAACAACCTGCCGGTAGACTACGAGTATGTGAAGCTGCACTAGCCCGGCGCCACACGCTCAAGGAGGGGGAATGGCCGCGCTGCACTCTGACCTGCGCTTCGCACCCGCGCGCGTCGATGTCGAGAAACGCGCCGACGGAGCGCTGCTGCTGCGCTCCCCGCACGCCCTGGGCGGGCATGCCCGCTGCATCGGCGAATGGCTGGAGCACTGGGCGGACAAGGCGCCGGACCGCGTGTTCCTCGCCGAGCGCGCGGGTGATGCCTGGCGCGAAGTCAGCTACCGCGACGCGCTGGATGCCGCACGCCGCATAGGCCAGTCGCTGCTCGAGCGCGGCCTCGGGCAGGATCGGCCGGTGGCAGTGCTGTCGGACAACGGCGTCGACCATGCCCTGCTGATGCTCGGTGCGATGCACGCCGGGGTCGCCTACGCGCCGGTTTCGCCGGCGTACTCGCTGATGAGCCAGGACCACGCCAAGCTCAGGCACATCTTCGAGTTGCTGCGCCCCGGTCTGGTCTACGTCTCCGACCCCGCCCGTTTCGCGCCGGCGCTCGCCGCGGTGAAGGCCACGCCGGTGCCGATCGCTGAACTGCTCGCCGCCACGCCGGACGACCGGATTGCCGACGCCTATGCCCGGGTCACGCCCGACAGCATCGCCAAGATCCTGTTCACTTCCGGCTCCACCGGCATGCCCAAGGGCGTGATCAATACCCACCGCATGCTCTGTGCCAACCAGGAGATGCTGGCGGTCGGCTGGCCCTGGGTGGCGGACAAGCCGCCCGTGCTCGTCGACTGGCTGCCGTGGAACCATACCTTCGGCGGCAACCACGACTTCAACCTGGTGCTGCGCAATGGCGGCACGCTGTACGTGGACGGCGGCAAGCCGATGCCCGGCCTGATCGAGACCACGGTCAGGAACCTGAAGGAAGTCTCGCCCACCCAGTACTACAACGTGCCGCGCGGCTTCGACCTGCTGATGCCTTACCTAGAGAGCGACGCGGAACTGCGGCAGAGCTTCTTCCGCAGGCTCGACATCGTGTTCTACGCCGGGGCGGCGCTGCCGCAGAACCTGTGGGAGCGCTTCGAGAAGCTGGTGGTCGCGGAAAAAGGCGGCAAGCTGGCGATGCTGTCCGCGTGGGGATCGACCGAGACCTCGCCGCTCGCCACGCAGGTGCACTTCCCCATCCAGCGCGCCGGCATCATCGGCCTGCCGGTCGCCGGCTGCGAGCTGAAGCTGGTGCCTACGGGAGGCAAGCTCGAGGTACGCGTGAAGGGACCCCACGTCACGCCCGGGTACTGGAAGCGCGACGATCTCACCCGCGCGGCCTTCGACGAAGAAGGCTACTACCTCATCGGTGACGCGGTGAAGTTCGCCGACCCGGCGGATCCGGCGCAGGGCATCGTCTTCGACGGACGCGTCGCCGAGGATTTCAAGCTCAGCACCGGAACCTGGGTAAGCGTCGGCACGGTGCGCGTCAACCTGATCGCGGCCGGCAACCCGCTGATCCAGGACGCCGTGATCACCGGCCACGACCGCAACGACATCGGCGCGCTGGTCTTCCTCAGCGCAGCGGCGAAGGACCTGCCGCGCGACGAGATCCGCGCCAGGCTGCAGCAGGCGCTCGCCGCCACGGCGGGCGCGGGCAGTTCCACGCACCCGACGCGCCTGCTGGTGCTTGATTCTCCGCCCTCGATCGACGCCGGCGAGATCACCGACAAGGGCTACATCAACCAGCGCGCGGTGCTGGAGAACCGCGCGGCACTGGTGGAAAAGCTCCATGCCGGCGAAGCCGGTGTGCTATTTCCTTGAGCCCATCAGGATTACCGCGCCGATGACGATGAAGGCCCCGAGCACCTGCAGCGGCTTCACGCTCTGCCCCAGGATCGCCCAGCCCATGAACAGCAGCGCGATCGGCTCGAAGTTGAGTGCGGCGGTATAGCGCGACACGCCCGGCATCGGCTGCACCGTGAACACCGCGGTAAGCGCCAGTCCGTACAGCAGGCTCATCAGTGCAAGGCTCGCCCAGCCCGTGGTGCTCGCGGGCAGCGAGAAGCTCACGCCCCCAAGCGCCGCGGCAAGCATCACCACGGCGGTCACGCTGACGGTGAGGAAAGTCCGCATGCGCCCGTCCACGTCCTGCAGCCAGCGGCCGGTTAGATAGAGCGCGAGCGCATAGGACACCGCGGCCCCGAGGCCGAATGTCACGCCGACGCCGATGTCCTGCCAGCGTCCGGCAAGATCGGCGCCCACCAGGTCCAGCGCGAGGCCGAGCCCGAACAGCGCGAGGAACATCGCGGCGACGATGCGCGCGCTCGGCCGCTTGCCGTCCAGCACCCACGCCAGGATCGCGAGCAGCACCGGGAAGGCATTGAACGCGAGCAGCGCCAGCGCGACCGGAATCCGCGCCACCGCGGAGAAGATGCAGAAACTCTGCGCGCAGATGAGCAGCCCGATGACAAGGCCGCGTGCCAGGGTGCCTCCGCGCAGCGACATCCTGACGCCGCCCAGGCGCATCAGCATGAACAGCAGCACCGCCGTGACGCCCGCCCTGGCGAAGACCGCGGTCGCGACGCTCGCGCCATGTTCGAAGCTGATGCGCGCGGCGATATGGTTGGCGCCGAACACCGTGGCGATGACGAGCAATATCAGTACTGCGGTTCGCGGCGACAGCGTTGATTTCATCCGTCGATTCTGTCAGATTGGGGCCATGGAAAACCTTGCCCGATTCAGGAGTTTCATTCAGGACGTGACGCGCCTTGCCGAGCGCCACGGTGGCGACGAGCCCCGCATGCTGGACGAAGGCGCGCGACTGCTCTCGTCGCTCGTGTCTACGGACGACTGGCTGCCGGACGCCTTCGCCGTGCCGTCCGACGAGTCCTATCGCCAGTACCTGCTGTACTGCGACCCGCTGGAGCGCTTCTCTGCGGTGAGCTTCGTCTGGCAGCCCGGACAGAAGACGCCGGTGCACGACCACACCGTCTGGGGCCTGGTCGGCGTGATGCGCGGCGCGGAACTCTGCCAGGAATACGCCGATGCGGTCGCGGGCAAGCCGATGAACCAGACCGGCGAGCACCTGGTGAATCCGGGCGACGTGGACCGCGTATCGCCACGCATCGGCGACATTCATGTGGTGTCGAACGTCGGCGCGAAGACCGCCGTCAGCATCCATGTCTACGGCGGCAACATCGGCGCGGTGCGCCGCCACGTCTTCGATGCCGCCAGCGGGGCACCCAGGGAATTCATCTCGGGCTACCACAACAGCGTGCTGCCCAATCCCTGGGACCGTTCGAAGGAATCCCGCTAGAAAGGGCCGCGGCGCAGCGGTACGCAGCCAGCGGCGCGTGCCCGGCTACCTGGCGCCGCGCGACCTCAGCATCGCCGCCAGCGGCTGGTTGCGCGCCGCTTCGGCCATCGCCAGCGCGGTCACGCCGCTGGCGCTCTGCGCATTCACGTCGGCGCCGGCATCGATCAGAAGCTCGGCCACTTCCACGCGCGCGTAGAGCGCTGCGGTGTGCAGCGGCGTCGTACCCATCCGCGTCCTGCTGTTGACGTCCGCACCGCGCGACAACAGCAGATCGATCATCGGCATGCGGCCCCGCATCACCGCGTAGTGCAGCACCGACGCGCCGGCACCCGGATCCTTCGCCTCGATGTCTGCGCCCTGCTCGATCAGCTTCAGGGCGGCGGTGTAGTCGCCCTTGGCGATGAATTCGTGCAGGCTGCCGGAGGTCGCCCGGGCGGAAGGCGAAGGCTTCACCGGCTGCGCCTGCACCTCTGCCCGCTCGGACGGGACAGTTCGCGTCTCCACCGGCGCCGGCGCCGCCGGAGGCGCGGGCTCGGCGGCAGGCGCCGGCTCCTCGGTGAATATGCGGTTGAAGAATCCGCGCAGCCGATCGAGTACGCCCGGTTCCTGCGCCGCCTGGGCGAAAGCGGGTGCGGCCACCGACACCGACAATGCCACCGCAATCAGTCGCAGAAAACCCATGCCGCCTCCCGCGGTCATCATACCGCCCTGCGTCGGGCGGCGCCCAGCAGCGCGGCGAGCATCAACGCCGCCACCAGCCAACCCAGGTGCGGCAGCCACGGCAGCAACGCCTTTGCCGGCGCTTGCGCGGCGACGCCTGTCGCGAACGCGCCCACGCGCAGGAAGGCTGCAAGCGCCAGTACCGCGAACATGCTGCCGAGCAGCGCGCCCTCGCGTCGCGACCTGCCGAATGCAATCGCCGCCGAATAGCTCGCCATGCTCATCGCGCCCCAGCACCCGCCGGCAAGGAACTGCGCGGTGCTCAATGCAGCCAATCCTGGCGCGAGCACGCTCGCCAGCGTGGCGATCGCCCCCAGCGCGGCCGCCGCAGTCATTACCGCCACCGGCCCGTGCCGCGCGACCAGCCCGGACGCGGGAAACATCATGACGTTGAAGCCGATCCAGAATATCGGCATCAGGTAGGGCAGTTCCGCAGGCGAGGCATAGCGCAGGTACTGGCCGGCGGAATTGAGCGCGAAATGGACCTGGAAGCCGAGCGCCATCAGCACCAGCGCGGCGAAGAACACGTACACCAGCCTGCGTCCCTCGGCCGAATCGAAGTCGAACGGCGGCTCCGATTCGCCGGCCGGCTGCGGCGCCGCGCCGGCGAGCCTGCGCTCGACCCACACCAGGCCTCCGACCGTGGCGAGCAGCGTCAGGCTGGACAATGCGAACGGAATGCGCGGGTCGATGTTGCGCAGCGTCACCCCGAGGTAGGGACCGATCGCACCCGCAATCGCGGTGCCGGTCAGCACCAATGCCGACAGCCGCGGCACGCTGGGCCTGGCGGCGTAACGTCCTAGCAGCGCCCAGGTCGGCGAGCGCAGCGCGGAGGATGTCACCGCCCAGACCGCGATCAGCGCGAGCAGCACTGCAGGCGAGCCGCCGGCGAACGGCAGCACGAAGAAGGCTGCGCACGACACCGCGGTGACTGCCAGGATCCAGCCGCCGATGCGCGCGAGCCCGCGGCGCACGCGGTCCACCCAGAACCCGGTTAGCACGTCGGCGAGCGCGAACACCAGCTGGTCGGCGACGATGATCCAGGGCACCCATTCCTTCGCGATGCCTGCCTTCGCCGCCAGTTGCGGCAGGTAGATGACGTAGATGGTCCAGGTCGTCGCGAACAGGAACTGGACAACGCCGAGGTAGATCGCGGCCGAGCGCGGCACCATCCCGGTCAGGGCTTGAACTGCGGATCCACCGGAAAGCGCAGGCCGTTGGCAAGGCGGTTGGTCTCGTTGGCGAGGCCCACCACAGCCATCAGCTCCATGAACATGGCGTCGCTCATGCCTTTCCTGCGCGCCGAGGCCGTGTGCGAATACGTGCAGTACTCGCAGTTGTTGGTCGCGCTTACCGCGACGTAGACCATCTCCTTCACCAGCGGGTCGAGCGCACCCGGCGCCATCACCTGCCTGACGTGGTCCCAGGTGCGCCTCAGCATCGCCGGATCATTCGCCAGCGCCTTCCAGAAGTTGTTGACCCAGTCCGTGTTCCGGGCCTGCATGATCTCGTCGTAGACCGCGCGCACTTCGGGCGGCGCCTCGGCATACTCCACCAGTTTCACCAGCGACATGGGATTTTCCTCCGTTGGGTAATAATAGCGCCATGCTGCTGAAAGGCTCCTGCCACTGCGGGGCGGTGCGCTTCAGTCTGAAGTCCTCGACGCCCTGCCCGTACATGCATTGCTACTGCTCGATCTGCCGCAAGACAGCAGGGGGCGGCGGGTGCGCGATCAACATCATGGGCGACGCTCGGACCCTCAAGGTATGGGGAAGCAGCAACGTCGCGACGTACCGGGCGAGAATCGACGGCAAGCGCTCGCCCGCGCGGCGGAACTTCTGCCGCAAGTGCGGGTCAGCTTTGTGGGTAAGCGATCCGCGCTGGGCACAGTGGGTGTATCCGTTCGCCTCGGCCATCGATACCAGCCTGCCGGTGCCGCGCGAGCGCCAGCACATCTTCCTCGGCTCGAAGCCGGCCTGGGTGAAGCTGGCCGCAGGCGCGAAGGACAGGCGGTTTCGCGCCTACCCGCGCGAATCCATCGCCGACTGGCACGAGAAGAGAGGTTTGCTGAAATGAAGTTCCTGTTCGACCTGTTTCCGGTAATCCTCTTCTTCGCCGCGTTCAAGGTATGGGACATCTACGTCGCCACCGCGGTCGCGATAGCGGCCACCTTCGCACAGGTGGGCTGGCTCAAGCTGAGGAAGCGCCGGGTCGAGCCGATGCTGTGGGCGACGCTCGCCATCATCGTCGTGTTCGGCGGCGCGACGCTGTTGCTCCGCGACGAGCTGTTCATCAAGTGGAAGCCGACCGTGCTGTACTGGCTCTTTGCCGCGGTGCTGGCCGTCGCGATGCTGGCGTGGAAGAAGAACCTGATCCGCAGCATGCTCGGGGCGCAGCTCAAGGTGCCGGAGCATGTCTGGACGACCCTGCTGTGGAGCTGGACCGGGTTCTTCGTCGCGATGGGCGTGCTGAACCTCGTCGTCGCGTTCAACTTCTCCACCGACCTGTGGGTCAGCTTCAAGCTCTTCGGCGGCATGGGGCTGATGCTTGCGTTCGTCATCGCGCAGGCGCTTTACATGTCGCGCTATATCGAAGAGGAAGGCAGCAAGCCATGAACTACGATGCCCGCATCCGCGAACGGCTGTCCGTGCTGGCGCCGCTCAGGCTGGAGCTTATCGACGAAAGCGAGAAGCACCGTGGTCATGCCGGCTGGAAGGAAGGCGGCGGCACGCACTGGCAGCTCGCCATCGTCGCCGCCGCATTCGACGGCAAGCCTACCGTCGCACGGCACCGCATGATCTACCAGGCGCTCGGCGATCTGATGGACACGCCGATCCACGCGCTTTCCATCCGCGCGCTGGCGCCCGGGGAAAACGGCGCATAATGCCGCCCGCATTCAACCCGCGCAGTAAAATCGAAAGGACAGTAATGAAGCTCTCCCACCTTGCCCTGGCCGTTGCGCTCTGCCTGCCGCTGGCGGCAACCGCGCAGCCGACGCTGCCGACCAAGGCGCCCGCCAGACCCGCGGCCCCCACGGTGAAGGATCCGGTCGCGACCGTGAACGGCGTGGCGATCCCGAAGGCGCGCTCGGATGCGCTGGTGCGCCAGCAGGCGCAGCGCGGGCAGGCCGACTCCGCGGACCTGCGCGGCGCGGTCCGCGAGGAACTCATCAATCGCGAGATCCTCGCGCAGGAAGCCGCGCGCGCCGGCATCAGCAAGCGGCCGGAAGTCCAGGCGCAGATCGACGCCGTGCGCCAGGAGATCGTCGTCGGCACCTTCGTGAACGACTGGCTGCGCAAGAACCCGGTCACCGATGCCGAGGTGCAGAGCGAGTATGAACGCGTCAAAGGCGCCTCCGGCGACAGGGAATACAAGGCCAGGCACATCCTGGTGAAATCCGAAGACCAGGCGAAGTCGCTGATCGCCGACCTGAAGAAGGGCTCGAAATTCGAGGACCTCGCGAAGCAGCACTCCGAGGACACCGGGTCGAAGCCGCGCGGCGGCGACCTCGACTGGAACGTGCCCGGCACCTTCGTCAAGGAGTTCGCCGAAGCGCTGGTAAAACTCGAGAAAGGCAAGGTCACCGAGGCACCGGTGAAGTCGCAGTACGGCTTTCATGTGATCCGGCTGGATGACGTGCGTCAGGCGCAGTTCCCGCCGCTGGCGCAGGTGAAGGGACAGATCCAGAAGCAGATCCAGCAGCAGAAGCTGCAGGCCTACGTCACCCAACTGCGCGCCAAGGCAAAAGTCGAGTAAGTCAGCGGCAAGGCAGGCGGCGCCGGGAAGGAGCATTCATGGCAATTCCCTGGCTGGTGGTACTGCAGAATGTGCCCTGGGCGGAAGTAGTGAAGAACGCGCCCAAGGTAGCCGATGGGGCGAAGAAGCTGTGGAACGCGGTCGGCAGGAAGTCGCCGATCGAAGAGCCGGCGCAGGCCGCGACAGCCGCCGATGCCACTGCCGAGGCGCAGAGCGTCCCTGCGCTCTTCGCCCGTGTCGCCGCGCTGGAGTCGTCCATGGCCAAGCTGCACGAACAGATGCTGGCCTCCTCGGAACTGATCAAGAGCCTGGCCGACCAGAACACGCAACTGGTTGCGCGCATCGAGGCCAATCGCACCCGGGTCGCCTGGCTGACCGCCGCCACCGTGGTGTTCGCGCTCCTGGCCATCCTCGGCCTTGGCCTGGCGCTGCTGCGCTGAGGTTGGCCCGGGGTATGCTGTAAGGAATGCCTGCCGGACCCGACCCATGGCCATGATGAGAACGCTCCTGCTCGCCTCGCTGCTCGCCTTCGCCTCGGGCAGCGCATTCCCCCAGGCCACGGCCAAGGCAACCTTCGCCGGCGGCTGCTTCTGGTGCGTGGAGGAAGCCTTCGACAAGGTGCCTGGTGTGGTCGCCACCACCTCCGGCTATATCGGCGGCAAGAAGGACAACCCGACCTACGAACAGGTGTCGACCGGGCGCACCGGGCACACCGAGGCGGTCGAGGTGGTGTTCGATGCGAAGAAAGTCAGCTACGAGCAACTGCTCGAGGTGTTCTGGAAGAACCACGACCCGACCTTCCTCGATCGCCAGTTCTGCGACCTCGGCGACCAGTACCGGCCGTCGATCTTCTGGCACGACGAGGCGCAGCGAAAGCTCGCGGAGGCGTCCAAGGCGCGCGTGGAGAAGACGAAGAAATTCAGCCGCAAGGTGGTGACCCCGATCGTCCAGGCGACGAAGTTCTGGCCCGCGGAGGAATACCATCAGGACTACCACCTGAAGAATCCAGCGCGCTACAAGTTCTACGCGGTGAACTGCGGCCGCTACTCGCGGCTCGCGGACCTGTGGGGCAAGAACTAGGCGGCCTGGCTAATCGGCGTAGCGCCCCAGCCTGACCATCGTGGTGCCGGGCTTGAGGTGGATCAGGGACGGCATCACCATCACGCATTCGTCGTAAGGCGTCGACCACACCACGTCGCCGTCGGTGGCGACGACCGAACCCGCCTTCGGTATCACCTCCAGCCCTGCCCAGGGCCTGGCGAAGCGGAAGTCCATGGTCTTCGCAACCACCGCTTCGGTAACGCGAATGACGCGCTGGGGCGTCACCGGCTCCAGCCGCAACCTCGACTGTGCCCAGGACTCATCGACCGCGCCGGTGACCGCAAGGAACCGCAGCGCGGTGTCGATCGCGACGTCGGCGGAGCGCCTCTCCCAGTGGTGACCGCACTCGATCAGCACTGCCCTCTTCGGGCTGCCGGGATCGCCGAAGCCGCCGCGCTCGATCATGCGCAGGCCGGCGGGATGCCCGGTGTCCAGCAGCAGCGCACGCGGCACGCCGATCTGGCGGGCGAACGCCGCGTTCTTGTCCACGGTGCCGCAGACCATGATCGGCTCGCACGGTTCGTGCATCGAGTGCAGATCCAGCAGCAGGTCGGCAGCATCGACGAACGGCCGCAGTTGCCTGGCGCGACGCAGCTCGACCGAGTCGCGCGGCCCGTCGAGCACCGTGTCTGACCAGACGCGATTGTAGTCCTCGTCGACATAGCGCGAGCGGTCGGGATCGTCGTAGTCGAAGCGCTCGAACGCAGCAATGTTGGCGAAGCTGAGTGTCAGCTTTCCCTGCCGGGGCGTGACGCCCTCGCGCATCAGGTAATCGATCGCGATGGCGCCGCAGATTTCGTTGCCGTGCGTCAATGCCTGGATCATCACGTTCGGCCCGGGCTTGCCCGAGTCGAGCACGTGCACGTAGTCCACGCCGGTGTTTCCCGCCTTGTAGGGCGCGATGTCCGGCGGGCTCAGTTCGATCCTGTACTGGGTGGACACGGCGTTCTCGCTCGATCGGGAGGCGGAAGAATAGCCCAACTCGGCTATAGTGCTCGCCGGTCAAACGGAGGGTTCGCCATGGCAAACAGGGTCGCAATCATCACCGGAGCGGGATCAGGCATCGGACGCGCGACGGCGCTCGCATTCCTCAAGGACGGCTGGTGCGTAGGCCTTGCGGGCCGGCGCGCCGAGGAGCTGGCGAAGACCAAGACGCAGGCCGGCGCGGACGGCGAGCGCGCGCTCGCGGTGCCCACCGACGTGGGCAACCCGGCGGCGGTGAAGAACCTGTTCGCGAAGACGGTCGAGGCCTTCGGCAGGCTGGATTTCCTCTTCAACAACGCCGGCATGGGCACGCCTGCGATCCCGCTGGAAGACCTGACCTACGAGCAGTGGAGCGCGGTGGTGGCAGCCAATCTCACCGGGCCGTTCCTGTGCACCCAGGAAGCCTTCCGCATCATGAAGGCGCAGTCGCCGCGCGGCGGGCGCATCGTCAACAACGGCTCCATCTCCGCGCACGCGCCGCGTCCGTTCTCGTCGCCCTACACCTCGACCAAGCACGCGATGAGCGGGCTTACCAAGTCGATCGCGCTGGACGGCCGCGCCCATGACATTGCCGGCGGCCAGATCGACATCGGCAACGCCATCACAGAGATGACCGAGCGCATGACCAAGGGCGTGCCGCAGCCGAACGGCTCGACCCTGGTGGAGCCGCGCATGGACGTGAACCACGTTGCGCAGGCGGTGCTGCAGATGGCGAACCTGCCGCTGGAATCGAACATCCTCTTCATGACCATCATGGCCACGAAGATGCCGTTCGTCGGCAGAGGCTGAGCGCCTAACGAAGGCACCCAGGGGGTACGGGGGATTCGGGAGGGCCCCGCTGCTTTTGCGGAAGGGGCCCGAATCCCCTGTTCAAGTCTTCGGCGGACCGGCGGTGCCGAGGCCGGTGCGGGTGGCCTCGGTGTCGATGATCGTCGTCGCCGCGACGTTCGCGATATTGAGGCCGGGGCCAAGCGCGGAGAACAGCGCCTTTTTCATGTCCTCGATGTCGCAGCTGCGTACGTCGCTGATCCACGGCCCGGGCAGCTCGATCATCACGCGGGACATGTCCAGCGACTTCACCAGCAGGTCGACGGTGCGCTTGTGCAGCTTGCCGTTGCGGACCAGCTCCGCCGCCTCGACCAGCACCAGTGAGGCGCCGGCGGCAAAGCAGTCCTCGGCCTGCTTCACCAGCAGCGAGGGGTTGCTCAGCGTTTCCTTCGAGCCCACTTCGCCGTAGACCTCGAGCCCCGCCGCCACGGCGTTGCGGATCTGGCCGCGGCGCTGCGTCGGCGTAAGCGGCACGACGTTGTCGGAGATCTCGATCGCGGCAAAGCCGAGGGCGCGCGCCTCCTTGTAGTAGGCCGGCAGCGCCTTCGCTCCGAGCATCGCGAACACGTACTCGTGGAACTGGCCGCCGAGAAAGGGCTGGATGCGGTTCTTCCTGTACATGCGCAGCTTCGCCACCAGCTGCTCGCGCGGGTACAGGCGCGCAGTGCCGGTCTTGATCTTCGCCAGGTCGATGTACGCACCGGCGAGTGCGACGAGATCCTTCGCCGCGCCCAGCGGCATGCCGTCGTCGATCACCATGGTGCGCCCGGTCGTGCGCGGCTTCTTCAGCGGACGCCCCGCGGGCATGGGGACAAAATGAAATGGCGGCTTACGCATTGACCCTCCTGTTGAGCATAATGCTAGCAGTCAAAGTGGAGAAAAAATGGCAAAAGCGCGAAACGTCCTGGTCATCATGTCCGACGAGCACAACCCGAGGGTACTCGGCTGCGCAGGGCATCCGGTGATCCACACGCCGCACCTCGACGCGCTCGCCGCGCGCGGCACGATGTTCTCCTCTGCCTACACCACCAGTCCGGTGTGCATCCCGGCGCGCGCGGGCTTCGCCTGCGGCAAGTACATCCACCAGATCGGCTACTGGGACAATGCCGACGCCTACGATGGCGCAACGCCGTCCTGGCATCACATGCTGCGCGACAGCGGGCACCGCACGGTGTCGATCGGCAAGCTCCACTTCCGCGCGCCGGGCGAGGACCACGGATTTTCGGAAGAGCAGATCCCGATGCACATCTACGAGGCCAAGGGCGACCTGCTCGGGCTGATCCGCGACGACATGCCCAGGCGCGGCAACTCGAAGAAGATGGCCGCGATGGCCGGGCCCGGCGAATCGACCTACACCTTCTACGACAAGGACATCTGCTCGCGCGCGCAGGTCTGGCTGCACGAGGAGGCGACCAAGCCCGGCGACAAGCCCTGGGTGCTGTTCGTCTCCTTCGTCGCACCGCACTTCCCGCTCACCGCGCCGCCGGAGCACTACTACCGCTACTGGAACCGGGAACTGCCGATGCCGCTGCTGTACGCGCGCGAGCACCGGCCCCGGCACCCTTACCTGGAGGAGTACGGCCGGACCTTCTGTTACGACGATTTCTTCGAGTCCGAGGCGGACGTAAAGCGCGCGCTGTCGGGCTACTTCGGGCTGGTGTCCTACCTCGACGAGCACGTCGGCAAGGTGCTGACGGCGCTGGAGGAAACCGGGCTCGCGCGCGACACGGTGGTGATGTACACCAGCGACCATGGCGACAACCTCGGCGCGCGCGGACTGTGGGGCAAGTCGACCATGTACGAGCAGATCGCCGGCGTGCCGATGATCCTCGCCGGTCCGGACATCCCGCGCGGCCGCAGGGTCGACACCCCGGTCAGCCACGTCGATGCGCTGCCCACCATCCTGGAGGCCGCGGGAGAGCAGGTGCCGCCCGGCTTCCCCGGCGTATCGCTGCACGCCATCGCGCACGGCGCCACGCCCGAGCGCACGGTGCTGTCCGAGTATCACGGCATGGGTTCGTCCACCGCCGCCTTCGCCATCCGCGTCGGCAAGTGGAAGTACGTGCACTACGCCAAGTACCCGCCGCAGCTGTTCGACCTCGAGGACGATCCGGACGAGATCCACGACCTCGCCGCGGATCCCGGCCATGCCACGACGCTGGAGGACTGCCGCAGGAAGCTCTACGCGATGCTGGACCCCGAGGAAGTGGATCGGCGCGCGAAGGCGCGGCAGGCCGAGCTGCTGGCCGCGAACGGCGGCCGCGAGGCGGTGATCAAGCGCGGCGACTTCGGCTTCACCCCGGCGCCGGGCACCGTGGCGGACTTCAAGTAGCCGCGGCTACTCGCTTTCCTCGATCCACATCATCTGGATCGCCTCGAGGATCTTCTCGCCCGAGTGGTTCGGGTCATCGTCGAATCCGGGCAGCGCCAGCACCCACTGGCGCAGGTCGGTAAAGCGCACAGTCTTCGGATCGACGTCGGGATGCGCCTCGGTGAGCGCGATCGCGATGTCGCGCGAGTCGGTCCATTTCATGAGTTCAGCTCGCGGGCGTGGTTGATGGTGTACTTGGGGATCTCGATGACGAGGTCCTTGTCCGCCATTCTTGCCTGGCAGGAAAGCCGGGAGTTCGCTTCCAGCCCCCAGGCCTTGTCCAGCATGTCCTCTTCCTTTTCCTCCGCCTCGGCGAGCGAGTCGAAGCCTTCGCGCACGACGACATGGCAGGTGGTGCACGCGCAGGACTTCTCGCAGGCATGCTCGATGGCGATTCCGTGTTCCAGCAGCGCGTCGCACAGCGACCCGCCCGCAGGCACCTCGAACTCCGCCCCCTGCGGGCACAGCTGCTGATGCGGCAGTACCTTGAGCTTCGGCATGCTCAGCTTCCCAGGCTGGCGATCTTGCGGCCCGACAGCGCCCGCTTCACGCTCGCATCCATGCGCCGCGCAGCGAAAGCATCCGTGGCGCGATTCAGCGCTTCCACGGCCTGCTTGATGGCGCGGTGGTCCGTACCTTCGAGCGCGCGGGAAAGCTCGCCGATGCCCAGGTCGATCGCCGCCCGCTCCTCGTCCGACAGCAGCGTGGCGTCCGCCTGCAGCGCGCCCTGCACAGCCTCGATGAGTCGTTGTCCTTCCACGCGCTGCTCCTGCAGCGCCCTCGCGCGCATGTCGTCCCTGGCGTGCTCGAAGGAATCCCGCAGCATGCGCTCGATGTCGCCATCCGCGAGGCCGTAGGAAGGCTTCACCGTCACCGATGTCTCGGCGCCTGTGGTGCTCTCGCGCGCCGACACCGACAGCAGCCCGTCTGCATCGACCTGGAAGCTCACGCGCACGCGCGCTGCCCCCGCCGCGCGCGGCGGTATCTCCTTCAAGTCGAATCGCGCCAGCGAGCGGCAGTCCGAAACCAGTTCGCGCTCGCCCTGCACGACATGGAAGCTCATGCCGGTCTGGCCATCCTTGAACGTGGTGAACTCCTGTGCGCGTGCGGTCGGGATGGTGGAATTTCGCGGGATGATGCGCTCGACCAGCCCGCCCATGGTTTCGATTCCCAGCGACAGCGGGATCACGTCGAGCAGCAGCCAGTCGTCTCCAGCGGCCTTGTTTCCGGCAAGCACATTGGCCTGCATCGCGGCGCCCAGCGCGACCACCTTGTCCGGGTCGAGGTTGTTCAGCGGGTCGCGCTTGAAGAACTCGGCCACCGCGCGCTGCACCGCCGGCATGCGCGTCGCACCCCCGACCATCACCACGCCCTTGACGTCGGCAACCGTGAGCCCCGCGTCGCGCAGTGCCTTGCGCGTCGGCCCCAGCGTCTTCTGCACCAGGTTGTGCGTGATGCGGCAGAAGGTCTCGGTGGTGATCTTCACGTCGACGAACTCGCCGCTGGCGAGCTTCGCAGTGATCGGCGCCTCGCCATGGCAGGTCAGCGCCTCCTTGGCTTCTCGCGACTTTGTCTGCAGCAGCCGCCAGTCGCGCGGCTGCAGCGGCGCGAGCTTGGCCTCCTCCAGCGCCCAGCAGAACACGCGATGGTCGAAGTCGTCGCCGCCCAGCGCGGCATCCCCATTGGTTGCGAGCACTTCAAACACGCCTCGCGACAGCTTCAGGATCGAGATGTCGAAGGTGCCACCGCCGAGGTCGAACACGGCGTAGGTGCCTTCGGATGCATTCTCCAGGCCGTAGGCGATCGCCGCCGCGGTGGGTTCGCTCAGCAGGCGCAGCACGTTGAGGCCGGCGAGCCGGCCGGCGTCCTTGGTGGCCTGGCGCTGCGCGTCATCGAAGTACGCCGGCACCGTGATCACCGCGCCGGAGACCTCGCCACCGAGCGACGCCTCTGCGCGCGCGCGCAGCGACTTCAGGATCTCCGCGGACACCTCCACCGGGCTCACCGACCCTGCGGCGGTGCGGAACTGCACCATGCCGGGAGCATCGACGAAGTCGTAGGGCGAGTTCTCCACGTGCGCCACGTCCTGCAGCCGCCTGCCCATGTAGCGCTTCGCCGACACGACGGTGTTGCGCGGGTCTTCGGACTGCCTCGCCTGCGCGGCATAGCCGACCTCCACCCTGCCCGGCGCCAGGTAGCGCACCACCGAGGGCAGCAGCGCCCGGCCCTGCTCGTCCGACAGCACCACCGGCACGCCGTTGCGCACCGTGGCCACCAGCGAATTCGTCGTGCCCAGGTCGATGCCGATCGCCAGCCTGTGCTGGTGCGGTTCGGTGGACATGCCCGGCTCGGATATCTGCAGCAGTGCCACGATGCTCCTATGGGTGGAACGCACTCATGCGCCAGCCTCGATCTCGTCGTGCATGGCGTCTATCTCGTCCTCGAGGCGTTCGAGAAACTTCAGCTTGCGCACCAGGCCGCTGGCGCCAGCGTAGTCGTGCTCGCGGTCTATCAGCGCGCCCACGTCGGCCTCGATGCCGCGCCGCAGCACGGCGAGTTCGGCACGCAGCGCATCGAGCGCTGCGGCGTCCTTCTTCGCCGCCGCCTCCTCGAGGCTCTCGCGCAACTCCATTTGCTGCACAAGGAACTCGCCCGGCATCGCGGTATTGGTCTCGAAACCCACGTCCACCCCATTCAGCTCGAGCAGGTACTTCGCGCGCGCAAGCGGGTCCTTCAGCGTCCGATAGGCCTCGTTCGCCCGCGTGGTCCACTGCATCGCCGCGCGCCTGTCGGCGTCGCCGGCGCTGGCGTGGCGATCCGGGTGGACCTGCGCCTGGATCTCGCGGTATGCGCGCTCCAGCAACTGGGCGTCGAGCGCGAAGGCCGGCTCGAGGCCGAAGAGTTCAAAGTGGTTCCGCATCACCGTTGCAGCGACGTCTCACGCGCCTCCGCATGCGCATCCCGCATGTCGGCCGGCAGCGCGAGCGTCGTGCAATCTGCTAGACGTTGAAGCTTTCCCCGCAGCCGCACTCGTCCTTCACGTTGGGGTTGCGGAACTTGAAACCCTCGTTCAGCCCTTCGCGGGTGTAGTCGAGCTCGGTGCCATCTATGTACGGCAGGCTCTTCGGGTCCACCAGCACCCGCACGCCGTGGCTCTCGAACTGCACGTCCTCGGGCGACGCCTGGTCGGCAAACTCGAGCTTGTAGGCAAGTCCCGAGCATCCGGTCGTGCGCACGCCCAGGCGCAGGCCGTAGCCCTTGCCGCGCTTCTGCATGAAGCCCTGGACGTGGTTGGCGGCCTTCTCGGTAAGCGTGATCGACATGGCTTTCAGGCCGCCTCTGTTTCAGCCTTCTGCGGCGCGCCGTGCTTCTTGCGGTAGTCCTCGACCGCGGCCTTGATGGCGTCCTCCGCGAGGATGGAGCAGTGGATCTTCACCGGCGGCAGCGCGAGTTCCTCGGCGATCTGCGTGTTCTTGATCGTCGCCGCCTCGTCCAGCGTCTTGCCCTTGACCCATTCGGTCACCAGCGAGGACGATGCGATCGCCGAGCCGCAGCCATAGGTCTTGAAGCGCGCGTCCTCGATGACGCCGTCAGGCCCCACCTTGATCTGAAGTTTCATCACGTCGCCGCAGGCCGGGGCGCCGACCATGCCGGTGCCCACGGACTCGTCGCCCTTTTCGAAGGCGCCGACGTTGCGCGGATTTTCGTAGTGATCGATGACCTTGTCGCTGTATGCCATTTTCAGTACCTCAATGTGCGGCCCACTGGACCGAGTTCAAGTCTACGCCATCCTTGTACATTTCCCAGAGCGGCGACATCTCGCGCAGCTTGCCCACCTTCGACTTCACGTGATCGATGGTGTAGGCGACCTCTTCCTCGGTGGTAAAGCGCCCGAGCGTGAAGCGGATCGAGGAATGCGCGAGTTCGTCCGAGCGCCCCAGCGCGCGCAGCACGTACGAGGGCTCGAGCGAAGCCGAGGTGCACGCCGAGCCCGAGGACACCGCGATGTCCTTGACTGCCATGATCAGCGACTCGCCCTCGACGAAGTTGAAGCTGACGTTCAGGTTGTGCGGCACGCGCCGCTCGAGGTCGCCGTTGACGAACACCTCTTCCATCTGCTGCAGGCCGCCGAGCAGCTTCCCGCGCAGCATCCTGATGCGCTCGTTCTCCACCGCCATCTCGAGCCTCGCCAGTCGGAACGCCTCGCCCATGCCGGCGATCTGGTGCGTCGCCAGCGTCCCGGAACGAAAGCCCCTCTCGTGGCCGCCGCCGTGAATCTGCGCTTCCAGCCGCACGCGCGGCTTCCTGCGCACGTACAGCGCGCCCACGCCCTTGGGGCCGTAGGTCTTGTGCGCCGAGAACGACATCAGGTCCACCTTCAGCGCGGCGAGGTCTATGGCGACCTTGCCCGTGGCCTGCGCGCTGTCGACGTGGAAGATGATCCCTTTCGAACGGCAGATCTCCGCCATCGCGGGGATGTCCTGGATGACGCCGATTTCGTTGTTCACGTACACCACCGAGGCAAGGATGGTGTCGGGGCGCAGCGCCGCCTTGAACCGGTCCAGGTCGACAATGCCGTCGGCGTCCACGTCGAGGTAAGTCGCCTCGAAGCCGCGCCGTTCCAGCTCCCGTACCGTGTCCAGCGTCGCCTTGTGCTCGGTCTTCACCGTGACGATGTGCCTGCCCTTGGACTTGTAGAACTCCGCTGCACCCTTCAGCGCCAGGTTGATCGACTCGGTGGCGCCGGAGGTCCAGACGATCTCCTTCGCGTCGCAGTTCACCAGCCGCGCGACGTTCTCGCGCGCCTCCTCCACCGCTTCCTCGGCCTTCCAGCCGAATACGTGCGAGCGGCTCGCGGGATTGCCGAAATCCTCGCGGATGTACTGGATCATCTTGTCGGCGACACGCGGGTCTACCGGCGTGGTGGCCGAGTAATCCAGATAGATCGGCAGCTTCAGCGCGCTCATACCGCTTCCGCCAGTTCGGGATTCTGCGATGACTTGCTCGCGCGCAGGTCCACCAGCACGGCAACCTGCTTGCCGCTCTGGTGCGCGACCAGGTCGGCCAGCGTCACCGACGCAAGGTACTCGTAGATCTTCTCGTTCAGCCGCGTCCACAGGTCATGCGTCATGCAGCGCTTGTCGTCGTGGCAGTTCTCCTTGCCGCCACAACTGGTGGCATCCAGCGGCTCGTCCACGGCGACGATGATTTCGGCGACGGAAATGTCCTGCGCGGCCATGGCGAGGTTGTACCCGCCTCCTGGCCCGCGCACGCTGTTCACCAGCTTGCGGCGGCGCAGCTTGCCGAACAGTTGCTCGAGGTACGACAGCGAGATCCGCTGCCTTTCGCTGATCCCGGCGAGCGTCACCGGCCCGCGCGACTGCCGCATGGCCACGTCCACCATCGCCGTCACTGCGAACCGTCCTTTTGTCGTCAGCCTCATGCAGACTCCCTCAATACCCGATTAACGGGCTCAACTATAACAAAGACCCACGGAAAACGTCAACTATTCAAGCCATTGATTAAAAGCTATTTCACCACGCGAAGCGGGCTGGATTCGCGCTCCGACTCGAGCCGGGACAGCTTCTCGCTGAGCGCCGCGAGCGCATGTTCCAGCTCCTGTGAATGCGCCACCAGCGACTGGATCGCCTTGGCATATGGATCGTCCTGCCCCTGCACGACCGCATAGGCGGCGAAGCGTTCGGCCTGGGTAGCGCCGCCCTCGACGATGCGGCCCGGAATGCCCACCACGGTGGCGCCCGCCGGGACTTCCTTCACCACGACCGCGTTCGACCCGATCTTCGCGCCCGCGCCGACATTGAAGCCGCCCAGCACCTTAGCGCCCGCACCGACGACGACGCCGGCGCCGAGCGTCGGATGGCGCTTGGTGCCCCGATACAGCGACGTGCCGCCCAGCGTCACGCCCTGGTAGATGGTGGCGCCGTCGCCGACCTCGGCGGTTTCGCCTATCACCACGCCCATACCGTGATCGATGAACACGCGCCGGCCGATCACCGCCCCGGGATGGATCTCGATGCCGGTGAGCCAGCGGCCGAACTGGGAGATGACCCGGCCCAGCCAGCGCAATCGCCGCCGCCAGAACCAGTGCGCGAACTTGTGCACGTAAATGGCGTGCAAGCCCGGGTAGCAGGTCAGCACCTCGAAGGCGGAACGTGCCGCGGGGTCGCGCGCCATGATGCTGGCAATGTCTTCGCGCAGGCGCCTGAACATGCTTGAATTCTAATTTACCCGACGAATGTGATCAACTATTATTTCCCCTTTCTGGTCAATGACTTGAGCAGCCCACGCAGAATGTTCACCTCTTCGCGCTCGAGCGCTGCGCGCGAGAACATGCGGCGAAAACGCTCGCGCAGGCGCTTGGGTTCGGCAGGGTCGAAAAACCCGCTGTCGGCGGCGACCTGCTCGAGGTGCGCGTACAAGCCCTCGAGGTCCTCGACCGTCGCGGGCTTCTCCTCACGCGGCGGCGGCACCTTCCCCTCCCCGGCGGCGCAGCGCAGTTCGTAGGCCACCACCTGCACCGCCTGCGCGAGGTTCAGGGAGGTGTACGCGGGATCGGCCGGAATGTGCACCAGTACCTGGCAGGCGAGCAGTTCCTCGTTGGTCAGGCCCGCAGTCTCGTTGCCGAACACAAACGCGATCGGCCCGGCCTGCGCGCGCGACAAGGCCGGCGCGGCCGCTTCGCGCACGGACTTCACCTCCAGCGACCACTCGCGCGGGCGTGCCGTGAGTCCGTACGCGGCTGCGCAGTCGCCTATCGCCTCGACCAGCGTTCCATGAATGCGCGCCGCGTGCAGCACATCCACGGCGCTGCTCGCCAGCCACTCCGCCTCCGGTGCCGGATAGCGCTCAGGCGCCACGAGCCGCAGGTCGGCAAGCCCCATGTTCTTCATCGCCCGTGCGGCCGATCCGATGTTTCCCGGATGGCTGGGCCGGCACAGCACTACGCGCACGCGTTCCAGTATCGATGGCATGCGCGCAGTGTACCCAGAGTAGAATGCGCGCCTCCCATATGCATCCAGTCCTCAATATCGCCGTAAAGGCCGCGCGGCGCGCGGGCGCCGTGATCGCGCGCGCGTCGATGGACGGCACCGCGCTGGAAGTGCACTCGAAGCGCGCGAACGATTTCGTCACCCAGGTGGACAAGGCAGCAGAGGCCGCCGCGATCGACATCATCCGCAAGGCATACCCGGATCACGGCATCCTCGCCGAGGAATCCGGCGAGAGCGCCGATGCGTCCAGGGCGGAGTACCTGTGGATCATCGATCCGCTGGATGGCACCACCAATTTCATCCACGGCTTTCCGCAGTACTGCGTGTCGATCGGCGTGCAGCATCGCGGCGTAATGATCCAGGCGGTGGTGTACGACCCGAACAAGAACGAACTCTTCACCGCGACCCGCGGGCGCGGCGCGTTCCTCAACGACCGGCGGATCCGCGTCACGCGCTGCATCCGGCTCGCCGACGCGCTGGTTGCCACCGGATTCCCGTTCAAGGAACTGTCGCGCATCGACCGCTACATGGCGCAGCTACGCACCGTGATGACCTCGTCGGCAGGCATGCGCCGCGCAGGTTCCGCGGCGCTGGACCTCGCCTACGTTGCCGCCGGGCGCTTCGACGCGTTCTGGGAACTGGGACTGTCCAAATGGGACATGGCGGCGGGATCGCTGCTCATCACTGAAGCCGGCGGCCTGGTCGCCGACCCGCAGGGCGGGCAGGAGTTCATGGAATCCGGCGACATCGTCGCCGGCACGCCCAAGGTATTCGCACAGTTGCTGGAGGCGCTGAAATGAAGCTGCGCATCATGGTTCTCGCTGCCGCGCTGCTGCTCGCGGCCTGCGGCTCGAAGCTGAGCGAGGAGAACTTCGCCAAGGTGAAGGAAGGCATGAGCGAGCAGGAAGTCATCGCCATACTCGGCACGCCTGCCGAAACGAACAGCGTGCAGATCCTCGCCGTGTCCGGCACCTCGTCGACCTGGAAGGACGACACTGCGACGGTGTCGATCCAGTTCGTCAACGGCCAGGTACGGCTGAAGTCCTACTCGAAAGCGCGGGCCGCCGCTAAGTAGCGTCGATGCCGCGCCGTTCGCGCATCGCGCGACCGACGACGGCGAGTTCCGCGTCGGTCAGCAGGCGCGCCGCCATCGGCAGCAGCTCGCTTTCCTCGCGCGCGATGTGGCGCTCGTAGAGCCCCGCCAGCGCCGCCACGTCCTCCTGCGGCAGGGACACCGGGTTTCCGGCGGCAATCTGCGCGAGCGGCCCTCGCACCCGCGCCCACAGGATCTCCAGTTCGCGATGCTCAGCGCTGAGCGCCGCGGTGAGCTCGCGGATGCACACCGCGTCCGAGCCGGCCATCGCCTCGATGAGCGCGGGGAACAGATCCTCTTCCTCGTCCGCGTGATGCTGCGCGCCGGAGGTATCGAAGTAGCGCATCACGCGCGCCGCCGCCGCGCGCGCTTCGTCGTCGGCGCCATGCGCGGCAACGTGCGGCACCAGCCGTCGCAGCGTCGCGCACTGGCGTTCGACGCGGCCATGGCAGGCAGCAAGCATTTCCAGCGGCGCTTCCGGGCCGGCCGCGGGCGTAGGGAATCCGGGAAAATCGTCGCTCATCTGCCTGGATCGCCTGTCGTGCCCCGCCGGAAGCATCACGTGTATCGGAGTGTAAATCATGTAAAACCGCTCGACGTTCGATTGTCGCGTGCGTCAAATAGGCATCATGAAAAACATCGCGAAATCCAAGGCAGCACTGGCGCTGGTCGCGACAGCCGCGATCGGCTTGTGCATCCCCGCGTACGCGGCGCCGCCGGCAAAGTATCGCCATGGCGGGCAACAGGTGCAGCACTCGCACCGTGCGCCCGCGCATCGGGCGCCGCAGCGGCACCCGCGCCATGATCGGGATGGCGGTTCCGGGCTCGGCGTGCTGCTCGGCATCGCCGCGCTGGGCGCGCTGATCATCGCCTCGCAGGCGGATGACGAGCCCGTGCCGGCGCCGGCGTATGGACCGCAATACGGACCCCGATATGCGCCGCAATCGGTCCCGCCGGCGGTCTACGGCCCGACCGCCCCGCCGCCGCCTGTCGTGGAGCAGCGACTGCCCGCAGGCTACTGGTACTACTGCGCCGAGGCCAACGCCTACTATCCACAGATACAGCACTGCGACGGCGGCTGGCAGCAGGTCGCGCCGAACCGCTGACGCCTCTGGCACGCCACCGCCTGCGCTTGGTGCGAAAGCGCACCAAGCGCAGGAACTGCTTCCTTTCCCGCCTGTCTGCCAGCAGCACAATCGACCTTTGACCGGGAAGGAAGGAACATGGCCTACGGCATGTACCTCGTGGTGGCGCCGGGCGCGGCGCTGGATGAGCTCGCCGACAACATACGTGATCGCATAGGCGGCGCTTCGGGCGACCCGCTGGCGGCAGTGGGCGCCAATCGCGGCCTGGTGCCCGCCGCGGTCGCGCAGGCACTCGCGGACGCGCAGCCCGGCACGTCGGTTACTGACCAGTTGATGACGCTGGGCGCCGAAAGCGCCGAGCCGGTGACCACCGCGCGCGCCGCTGAACTGATGCGCTCGCGCGAGCCCACCGAGCTGGCGCTCGAGCGTGGCGACGGCAGCGCCGCGCTGGTCAGGAACGGCATCGACTGGCACCTGGCGAGAACCAGACTCGCCGACGCATGGAGCCTGGTGGGAGGGCGCGACCACATCGACTGGGAAGGCATCCTCGTCGGCCAGATCGACACCGGCTTCACGCAGCACCCGGCGCTTGGTTTCGTCAACGGCACGCCGGCGTGGATCGACAGCGACCGCGACGCCAATTACTTCTACGCCGAGACCTGGCCGGAACCCGGTTCGCACGAAGCACCCGCACCCATGGATTCGGCGCTGGATCCGCTCACCGGCCCGAACGGCGGCCACGGCACGCGCACCGCGACGGTGCTGGCGGGACACGACCCGGCGCAGAGCTACTACGGCGCCGCGCCCAGGGTCCCGGTGCTGCCGGTGAGGCTGTCCAACTGCATCGAGATCGGCACCGACATCGCCGGCCTGCACGAGGCGATCGCGCACCTGATCGACATCGGCGGCTGCGACGTCATCACCATGAGCATGGGCACTGCGCCGGGCGGCATGATGCCCGAGGCGCGCCGCGAACTGCGTCGCGCCTACGACAACGGCATCATCGTCTGCTGCGCGGCAGGCAACTACGCGCCCTTCGTCGTCGTGCCTGCGCGTGAGCGCTACACCATCGCCGTTGCGGGCAGCGCGCCGAACGACGAGCCCTGGAGCGGCTCGAGCTGCGGCCCGCAGGTGGACATATCCGCACCCGCCTGGCCGATCCGTCGCGGCAACGCGCACCGCAACCGCGATGCGCCGCCGACCTACGACTACGGCTACGGCGACGGCACCTCCTTCGCCACGCCGCAGGTCGCCGCCGCAGCGGCGCTGTGGCTAGCGCGCCACCGCGGCCGCCTGCGCAGCAAGTACCCGCAGAACTGGATGCGCGTGGAAGCTTTCAAGCGGCTGCTGAAGCGCACCGCCGACACCGTCGGCGGCGCCTGGGACACGGAAAGCCACGGTGCCGGCATCCTCGATGCGCGTGCACTGCTCGAAGCTTCCTTGCCAAATGCAAATACCCTGGAACGCGAGGAAGACCAGGCCTGAACATTGAAACAGGGGCTGGCGCCCGGCCGCCGTTAGGCGTGAAATCCGGATTCGCCGGACGCCCCGGCAGACCGGAGACGCACAGATGATCGAAGCCCCAGCCGACTTCCTCGACCCACGGCACTACGCCGGCGTGAGGAAGCCCCTGCTCGAAGCCGGGACGATGCCGGTCTGGACCTACACCTCGGACGCCTTCTACCGGCGCGAAGTCGAGCGCATCTTCATGAAGGTGTGGAACTTCCTCGGCCGCGCCGAGCAGGTGCCCAATCCCGGCGACTACTTTGCCGCCAACTTCGCCGGCGTGCCCATCATCGTGGTGCGCGGCGAGGACGGCCAGGTACGCGCCTTCGCCAACACCTGCAGGCATCGCGGCTCTGAACTGCTCGAAGGCAAGGGCAACTGCCGCGCCATCGTCTGCCCGTACCACAGCTGGACCTACGCGCTGGACGGGCGCCTGGTCGGCGCGCCGGAGATGGGCAAGACCGATGGCTTCAGGAACGAGGAGAACGGCCTCGTTCCGGTGCGCCTGGAAACCTGGGAAGGCTTCATCTTCGTCTGCTTCGATCCGAAGGCCGCACCGCTGTCTGCCTATCTGGGTGGCCTCGGCGACAAAGTGGCGCCCTACCGGCTTGGCGACATGGTGCTCGCGCGGCGTCGCGAGTACGTCATGGACTGCAACTGGAAGCTCTTCGTCGAGAACGCGAAAGAGTCGTACCACATCGCCACGGTGCACAAGAGCACCATCAACAAGTACGCGTCGGCCCGCACCGCCGGCTACTGGGTGGAGGAAGCAAAGGGCGAGTACTGCGTCACTTTCGCGCAGCACGAGGGCAGCATGGCGCTGCTGCAGGGCGACGCCGGCTTTCCGGTGATGGAGTCGCTCGCCGGGCTGCGCGAAGCGGGCGGCACCTGCGCGCCGCTGATCTATCCGAGCACCTACCTCGCCTGCACCATCGACTGCGCGTGGTACCTGGAACTGCACCCCATGGGCCCCGGCCGCACCAAGCTGATCCACGGCGCGCTGTTTCCGAAAGACCGCCTCGCGCGCGCGGATTTCGACGCCATCGCGGCCAACTACTACAAGCGCTGGGACATCACCATCGACGAGGACATCGTCGCCTCCGACCGCCAGCAGCGCGGCCTCAGTTCGCCCTTCGCCCTCCCCGGCCGCTTTTCGCACCGCGAGCCGCTGGTGCACGAAATAGACAACTGGGTCCTTAACCGCGTACTGGACTGAACGTGCCCCGGATTGCACGCGAAGTGACAAAACGCACCTGAAGCGGAACTGGTTCACGGCTTGCGTCTTGCCAGATCGCCGCGCGAGGCGTTAGAAGGGGGTGCCACCACCCGACAAGGAGTCTCCGATCGACCAACGTGCGCAGCAGCAGGTGGGCGACCCGCTCAAGCAGGCGGCGCTGTACAGGACGCTGCTCGGCGTTGACGATGCGCTGATCGGCGCGCACGACGAGGTCGCGATGCTGCAGCGGGTGTGCGACACCGCGTTCGCCGCGCAAGCCTTTGCCGCCGCATGGGCCAGCCTGAGCCATCCCGCCAGCGGCATCTTCGAGCCTGTCGCGTTCCCCCACAGCCTGGCGCCGTTCCGGCAACTGGTGCGCTCGCTGCTGCTGGCGTCGAACAGCCGCGACTACTCGCCGACGCGGCACGCGCTGGATTCCGGCGAGGCAAAGTTCGTGGAGCGCATGCGCGAACTGCCGTGGCCAGCGGCAGCGAAGCCGCTGATCGCGATGTTCGGCATTGGCGGCGTGGCTGCTCTGCCATTGCGCCGCAACGGCAAGGTCGTCGGCGCGCTCACGCTGTACGTGGCCGAGCCGGACTATTTCGATGCCGACACCCGCCGCGCGCTGGTCTCGATCTCGCGGCGCATCGGGTCCGCGCTGGACGCGATAGACGCCAACCGCCAGCTGCATCAGGCACTGGCCCGGTTGAGCGCCCGCGAAGCGCAGTTCCGCGCGCTGGTCGAGCAGTCGCTCACCGGCATCTACATGATCGAGGGCGCGCGTTTCAGCTATGTGAATCCGCGCCTGTGCGAAATCCTCGGCTATTCCGCCGAAGCGCTGCTGCAGATGGGACCGCACGATGTGACACTGGAGGAAGACCGCGCGCTGGTGGACACCCAACTGCGCCGCAGGCAGGCGGGCGAACTGGCCGCAGCGCGCTACGAGTTCCGCGTCCGGCGGCCGAGCGGAGAGATCCGCCACGTCGGCGTGCACGGCTCGGTAGCGGAGATCGACGGACGCCGCGTGATCATCGGCGTGCTGCAGGACATCACCGCCCGGGTGCAGGCGGAACTACTCGCCAACACGCAGATCGCCCGGCTTGGAAACGCCATGCGCGGTACTGTCGGCGCAGTGTCCCGCATGGTCGAGCTGCGCGACCCGTACACCGCCGGCCACGAAAGCCGCGTCGCGGCCTTGATGCGCGAGATCGGCCGCACGATGGACTACGCACCGGACCGGCGAGAAGGACTGGAAGTGATCGGCGGCCTGCACGACATCGGCAAGATCGCGGTGCCCGCCGAGATCCTGGTCAAGCCTTCGAAGCTCACTGGCGCCGAGTTCGACCTGATCAGGGAGCATCCGCTCCGCGGCTACGAGATCCTCGCCGGCCTGGAGTTTCCCTGGCCGGCGGCGCAAGCAACGCTGCAGCACCACGAACGCATCGACGGCAGCGGCTACCCGCATGGCCTGAAGGGGACAGACATCCTGCCCGAGGCGCGCGTGCTGGCGGTCGCGGATACGGTCGAGGCAATGGCCTCGCACCGCCCATATCGCGCCGGCCTTGGCATCGACGCCGCACTCGCCGAGATCGAGCGCGGCCGCGGCAGCGCCTACGATGCAGATGTCGCCGATGCCTGTCTTGCGCTGTTCGGCGAGAAGGGCTATCGACTCCCGGCCTGAGCCGACACATCGGCCCGGCTGGCCAGGATCGGCGGCGAGCCGTTCAACTTTTCGATGGCGAAGCCGGCCGCGGCCTGGTAGGTCTGCATGAACGCATTGCGCTCGGCGAGCGGGATGACGCTTTCGATGTCGTCGAACACGCCGCCGCAGCGCTCGTCCAGCAGGTTGAGCAGGCCGAACGGCCCCGCGCCGCGATTACGCAGCACCACGGCCGAGATGTCCTTGCACAGTTTCGCGTCGTAGGCCTGCAGCGCGGCGGGCGTGATGCCGTGCTCCAGCAGCGCCACGCCGAGCACCCGCGCGTCGATGACCGCCTGGCTGGCGCCGTTGGAGCCGGTGGGGTACATCACGTGGGCGGCGTCGCCGAGCAGCGCCACGCGCCCGTCCACCCAGGTCGGCACCGGATCGCGGTCGATCATCGGATACTCGTACACGTCGGCGGCGCCGCGCAGCATGGCGGGAACGTCGAGCCAGTCGTATGTCCAGCGCTCGAAATGGTGGACAAAATCCTCGTGCCGCACCTTCTTGTTCCAGTCGCCCTCCGGCAGGCCGCCGGTGTTGTCGACCGTGATCTCGGCGATCCAGTTGATGTCGGAGAGGCCGCTCGCGGGATCGGCGCGCGAAATCGGATAGAACACCACACGATGCCGGTGGGTGCCGAAGCCGACGAACGAGGCGCCGGTGCGGATCGGCACGCCGCGGGTGACGCCGCGCCACATGATCGCGCCACCCCACTGGATCGGCGGCTGTTGCGGGTGCATCTGCGCGCGCACCGCGGAATGCAGCCCGTCTGCGCCGATCAGCAGCGACCCGGCGATTTCCTGCCGCTCTCCCGTGCGCGACTCCACCAGCGCGCTCACGCCCTTGCCGTCCGCGTGCTTGCGATAGCCGGTCACGCGCAGCCCCGTACGGATCGCGTCCGCGCCCAGCCTCTCGCGCGCCGCCTCGTAGAGCAGCATCTGCAACCCGCCGCGATGCACCGAATACTGTGGCCAGTGGTAGCCCGCCTTGAGGCCGCGGGGCTCGGCGTAAACGTCCTTGCCGTTCAGCCCGACGAGCGCCCACTCCTGGGTCTGGATGCCGATGCCATCGAGCGCGTCCGCGCCGAACCCCATCTCGTACAGTTCGCGCACCGCGTTGGGCTGCACGTTGATGCCCACGCCCAGCGGCTTCAGCGTCGCTACCGACTCCAGCACCAGGCACGGCACGCCGATCTCGTGCAGCGTCAACGCGGTGGCGAGGCCGCCGATGCCGGCGCCGGCGACCAAGACAGGGGCTTGTCTCATCGCCGGCAATGCGTGCGCCTGCGTACCCCGGGCTGCGCGCGGCGCGCGGATCGACGCGCCAGACGCGCAAGGGTGTTCATCGGGCTGCAGCAACGGATGGATGGCGCGGGCATGTCGTTCGCGAAACCGGTGTTCATGAAGACCACAATATACGGCGAACTCGTGTCAACATCGCAGTCGAACATGACACCGATCCGCGCTTGGCTGATGCAGGCCGCGCAGCGCATCGACGCAGCACTCGGCCCGGCGCGCGTCGCGCGCAGCGCGCTTCCGCCGGTGATGAATGACCCGGGCAAGGAAGGCGAGTTCTGCGCCGTGCAGCTCGACGACGGCAGCGTCGGCCTCGCGTTCGCGATCCTGCAGGACACGCTCCCGACGCTGCACGCGCGCCTGCCGCCCGGCGTGCTCGCCGGACGCTCCGCGCTGGAGCTCGTGCGCGGCTACGCGTCCGGCGACCTCGCCGCCCGCACCATCGGCCTCGCAACCATCAACGCCCTCGCCCGCCGCCTCTACGACCGCGCAGGCTTCGTCCCCGGGGATTCCGCCGACTCCTTCTCCGTCACGCTCGCCCGTGGCGACCGCCTCGGCCTCATCGGGCACTTCCGGCCGCTCATCAGGGAGGCCCGCACCCTCGGCATCCCGGTCACGGTCCTGGAGCTGCGCGCCGAACTCGTCCGCGAAGAACCCGGGCTCTCGGTCACCCTCGACCCCGCGCGGCTCGCCGCCTGCAACAAGATCGTCTCGACCAGCACCCTCCTGCTCAACGACAGCTTCGAAGCGGTGCGCGTGCTCTGGAAGAACGCCCAGGAGGTGGCCATCGTCGGCCCTTCCGCCTGCGGCCCGCCCGATCCGCTGTTCGCCGCCGGCGTCTCGGCCGTCGGAACTACCTGGGTCAGCAATGCCGAAGCGCTTCTCGCGCACGTCGTCGCGGGCGAGAAGTGGGGCGACTCGGCCCGGAAAGTGACTTTCACGCCAGCACGGTATCCGGGGCTGGACGCGCTGCTCCGCTAGCTGCGCAAGCATCGGGGCGCGTCTCCCGGGAGATGCCCGCGGGTTCGCGCTACACGCTGGCGGCATCGCATGCATGCCGCATGGCGGTTCCCGCGCCTGCGGCGCCACCAGCGCATCGCCCGCATACAGGCGCGACTCGAGATTGGCGACGGTCCTGCCCCGATTCCGAGTGGCGAGGCATTAGAATGCAACGCCCGAACCTTGGAGGAGACCGTCCATGCCAAGAGTCAGCGAAATCGACGACGACGCCGGGGACCTGGTTCTCGCCGAGTTGTTCGCCAGGGAGCGCGCTTCCTTTGGCGAACTGCTCAACTCGACGCGCGTGATGGCCCATTGCCCGGCGATCTTGCGCGCCGCCAAGCAGCTCGGCGCCGCTATCGCGGAATCGGGCCGGCTGCCGAAGGGCCTGGTTGCGCTGGTGTCGCTGCGCGTCGCGGCGATCAACGGCTGCCCGTTCTGAGTCGACATCAACTCCGTCCGTGTGGCGGAGGTCGAGGGCGGCGCGGCGAAGCTCGCCGAGCTCCCCGCGTGGCGCGAGAGCGGTGCGTTCAGCGAGCTCGAGCGAGCGGCGCTCGAGTGCGCCGAGCGCATGACCTATACCGGCCAGCGGGTCGACGACGCGCTGTTCGCGCGCTTGCGAGCGCTGCTGGACGACCCGGAGATCGTCGAGCTGGCGGCCGCAATCGCGCTGGAGAATTTCCGCAGCAAGCTCAACTCCGCGCTAGGCGTGGAGGCGCAGGGCTTTTGCCTGCTGCCGCGGCGCGAGCGATGAGCCCGCGGAGGTGGCCGCTGTCCTGCGGCTGCTTGGCGACATGCCGCAGCCCGGTCAGCGCGGGCATGAGCAGCTTAGGATCGGCGTCCTCCGCGTAGACTGCGTAGGCTGGATAAAGGAACTCCGGGGCGCCCCGCACGAGCTTCAGCTTGCCCGTACGCAGATAGGGCGCGGCGGCGTGCTGGCGGAAGTAGCCTGAGCCGCCCGCGCGCAGGATGTACTGCAGGCCGAGCGGACCGAGATCCACGTAGGTGCCGGGACTGGAGAGTTCGGGGTAGGTGAGATTGTGCTGCGTGGCGAACTCCGGGCCCCAGTCCACGTAGATGTAGTCGCCGCCACGCACCGCCTTGCCGCGGGTGGTGACGAGGAGCAGCTTCTCTTTCATCAGCAGCTCCACTTTCAACCCGGGCCGCTGCTGCGGCGTGTACAGCACGCCGATATCGACGATGCCTGCCCCGACCTGGTCCATGAGCTGCTGCGGCAGCGCGACGCGGGCGCGCACGGCGAGCTCGGGCACCGAGCGCCTCATCCACACCATCCACTCGAGCAGCAGGGGATCCCACAGGCTGAGCTCGCCAGCCACTGCGATGACCGCGCGCCGCCCGTGCGGCACCGCGACCTGGTGGCGCGCGCGCTCCCAGAGCTGCACCAGCGAGGGGGCAAAGCGCAGGAACTCCTCGCCCGCCGCGGTGAGCGCAGCGCCGGACTTGCTGCGCTCGAACAGCTTGCGCCCGAGAAGCGATTCGAGCTTGCGCACGCGCACGCTCACGGCAGTCTGCGTGACGTGCAGGCGCTCTGCGGCGCGGATGAAGCTGCCGCTGCCGACGATCTCCAGAAAGGTGCGGGCGAGGGCGATCTCCATGCTGGTCCTCCGTTCGGACTTATATAACCGATAGTTTACTTAAACAAGATTTAGTTTCGTTTTACTTCACAAAGCACTGAGGCCATGATCGACGGCACTAGAACCGACGCGCCTGGAGAGCCCATGCCACTGACCTTGCCTTCACTGCCCTACGAGCACGCCGCACTCGCGCCGTTCATGTCGGACGCAACGCTCAAGCTGCACCACGGCGTGCACCACGCCGGCTACGTGGATCGGGTGAACGCGCTCGCCCGCGGCACCGCGCTGGCGGACTTGCCGTTGCGCTCGATCGTCGAGCGCAGCGCGCGCGACCCGGCGGCGCGTGGCCTGTTCAACAGCGCGGCGCAGGCCTGGAATCACGACTTCTTCTGGCGCTCGCTGCGCCCCGCCGGGGAGCGGTCAGCGGTGCCTGCGCGCCTGGCGGCGCGCATCGCGAAGGATTTCGGCGGCCAGGAGCGTCTGATCGCGCTGCTCAAGAGCACGGCGCTCTCGGTCTTCGGCAGCGGCTGGGTGTGGCTGATCGAGCGCGACGGGCGCCTGCGCGTCGAAGCGACGGCGAACGCCGACGGCCCGATCGTGTCCGGCGGCGTACCCGGCCTCGTGATCGACGTCTGGGAGCACGCGTACTACCTCGACTACCAGGCTCGGCGCGCGGACTACGTCTCCGCGGTGATCGAGCACCTGCTCGACTGGGATTTCGCCGAGCGCAACCTGTTCGCCAACCAGCGGGAACGAGGCCATGAGGCCAACGTGTGAAGCGTGGCTCGCCCAAGCGGGTACAGGTCAAGTCCGTCGCCGTGCGCGCGGAACCGCAGGACGGCATGCGGGTCCTGGTGGAGCGGCGCTGGCCGCGCGGGGCGTACCGACAGGGTGCAGCCATCGACCTGTGGCTGCGGGATGCCGCGCCGAGCCCCGCGCTGTCCCTGTGGTACCGCCGCTACCCGCGACGCTGGAAGCGCTTCCGCCATTGCTATTGGGCGGAGCTCGCGAGGCGGCCGCGCATCGTGCACCTGCTCGAGGATCTGCGGCGGCGCACTCCCGTGACACTGCTATTTGGCGCGCAGGACGATTCGCGCAACCACGCGGAACTGCTGCGCGAGTTCATTGACCGTAAAGGAGATCTGCCATGAAAGCCAGAGACATCATGACTTCGCCGGTGATCACCGTCGCGCCCGAGACCACTGTGAAAGAGGTCGCGACGCTGCTCTACGAGTGCCGCATCGGCGCGCTGCCAGTCGTGCAGGACGGAAGCGTGGTCGGGATCGTGAGCGAGTCAGACCTGCTACGCCGCCACGAGATCGGCACCGATCGCTTCGAGCGTGCCGGATCGTGGTGGCTGTGCCTGTTCGGGACGGACGGGTCCCTGCATGACTACGTGCGCTCCCATGCGCGCTTCGCGCGCGACGTGATGACACGCGGGGTGGTGACCGTCACGCCCGATACGTCGCTCGCGGAGACCGCGCAGTTGCTCGAAGGCCGCAGGATTGGTCGCGTGCCTGTCGTGGACGCCGGCAAGCTCATCGGCATTGTGAGCCGCGCAAACCTGGTCCAGGCGCTCGCGGCGCGCGCGCCCGCGCCCGCCGAGCCGCAAGCCGTGGATGACGAGAGCATCCGGCGCGCACTGCTCGAGGAGCTGGAGCGTCAGACGTGGTGGCGCATCGATCGCGCGGCCGTGCTGGTCACCAACGGCGTGGTGCAATTCCAGGGCATGGTTGACACCGACGCCGGCCGTCCGGCCGCGCGCGTGGCGGCCGAGAATATCCCCGGCGTGCGCGCCGTGGAGGATCACCGTTTCCTCAGCTCGAACGCGCCCACGATGACATGAGCGCGAGCGGCCTTTCCTCAACGTCATCCCCAAGGAGACAGTCATGCATTCGTTCCTGACCATCGCCGATCCCCACGCAGCGCGCAGGATGTTTCTTGCGCGCTCGGGCCTCGTCCTTTCGGGCGCGGCCGTCGCGCTGCTCGCCGGCCGCGACGCGCTCGCCGCGCGCAGCGGCGCCGGCCGCGCCGACGACGTGCGAATCCTGAACACCGCGCTCGGCGCGGAGCACGAGGCGGTGGCCGCCTACCAGCTCGGCGCCGAGAGCGGCCTGCTGGAGAAGCCGGCGCTCTCGCTCGCGCTGCAATTCCAGGGCCACCACAAGGAGCACGTCGAGCTGCTCGCGCAGACCGTGCGCAAGCTCGGCGGCAGCGCGGTGTCGGCGCGCTCCAAGTACGATTTCCCCGCGCACCAGCTGAAGACCCAGGCCGATGTGCTGCGCTTCGCGGCGCAGCTCGAGCGCGGCGCGGTAAGCGCGTACCTCGGCGCGGTTCCCCTGTTCGGCAACCGCGACCTCGCCAAGGCCGCGGCGAGCATCCTCGGCGACGAAGCGATGCACTGGGCGGTCCTGCGCAACGCGCTAGGCGAGGACCCTGTTCCGGTCGCGTTCGTGTCGTGACTGCGGCGCCGCTTGCGCTCGCCGTGGTCCTGGCGCTCGCCGCGCTGCCCGCGGCGGGGGACGAGGCGCGCGGCGAGCAGGTGTACGCGCGCTGCCTCGCCTGCCACGCGCTCGCCTATGACCGGGTCGGGCCGCGCCACTGCGGCCTGATCGGCCGGCGCGCCGGCACGGTCCCGGGGTTCGCGTACTCGGAGGCGATGCGGCAGTCGGGAATCGTGTGGAGCGCGAAGACGATGGATCGCTTCCTGGCCGATCCGTCGGGTGTGGTACCCGGTACGACGATGACCTACGCGGGAGTCCCGGATGCACGCGATCGCGCCGATCTGATCGCGTACCTTGCGCGCGCGGGTCGTTCCCCCGAATGCAGCGCGTCGCGATGATGGTGCCGTGACGTGATCCACATCAAGCGCACCTACGAGCCGCGGGAGAAATCTGACGGGCGCCGCATTCTGGTGGAGCGGCTGTGGCCGCGCGGCATGAGGAAGGAGGCCCTTGCGGCCGACGCCTGGGCGAAGGACGTCGCTCCCAGCACCAAGCTGCGCAAGTGGTTCGGGCACCGGGGGGAGCGATGGGCCGAGTTCAGGCGCCGATACCGTACCGAGCTGGACACGGTTCCCGCCGCGTGGGCGCCGATTCTGGAGGCGGCTGCGCGGGGACGCGTGACGCTGCTCTACAGCGCGCGCGATACCGTTCACAATTGCGCCGTCGTGCTGCAGGAGTACCTCGGCGAAAGGGCGAAGCGATGACCACGCACCCGGCTGACGTTTCGATCGTCGGCGGCGCACCGAAGCCTGCTGCCCCGAGCCTTCTCGAGAAGGTTCTGCGCAGCCTCTCCGTGATCACCATGCTGCTGACCGTGCCGCAGGTGCTGGCGGTGTGGGTCGGACCGCATCCCGGCGGCGTCTCGCTCGTATCCTGGGTCGCGTACCTGGTCGCCGCGTGCCTGTGGTTCGTCTACGGGCTGCAGAGGCGCGACAAGACGATCTACCTCGCCTGCGTCGGCTGGGTCGTGCTGGATGCGGCGATCGTGGCCGGCGTGATCGTGCGCACCTGAAACCGGCGCAACTTCTGGCTTGGCGCGAGGTCATTCAAGTATGGTAAGTGCTTCTATCGCCTTAGAGGAAGACCCGTCGCGCACTCCAGTGATGCTGTCGCTCCCCGTGCGTGCGCGGCTGCTCGACGCCCTCCTAGCGGGAGGAATCGGCCTGGCGCACGAATGCGGCGGCAAGCTGGCCTGCGCGACCTGCAGGGTCATCGTGCGCGAAGGCAGCGCCCATCTGGAGCCGGCGAGCGAAGACGAGCTGGACATGCTGGACGCCGCGGGCGTTCTGGCTCCGCAAGCACGCCTCGCATGCCAGGCGATCGGCCTTGGCGGCGACGTGGTGATCGAGATCCCGCTGATCGAAGCGGCGCCGCCCGTCGCGATCGCCGCGGGACCCGCGCTTCCCGTTGCGCTCACCGAGCACGCGGCGAGGCACATCGCGTCGCAGCTCGCGAGCCGGCCGGCTGGGGCCGCCGTGCGCCTCGGCGTCTCGCCCGCGGGCTGCTCGGGTTTCCGCTACCGCCTCGAGTTCGCCGACGCGATCCGCGAGAACGACGTGGTCTTCGAGAGCCGCGGCGTGCGCATCGCGGTCGAGTCCTCCAGCCTGCCGCACGTGCAGGGGACGAGGCTCGACCTGGTGCGGGAAGGGCTCGCCCGGCGCCTTCGCTTCGACAACCCGAACGTGCGCAGCACCTGCGGGTGCGGCGAGAGCTTCGGGGTATGACATGCAGGACGTCGAGCGCTTTCGCATCGGATTCCTCGTGACGCGCGACGGCGAGGCGGCGGCTGCGGCCTGGGTGCGGCGCACGCTCGCGATCTATCGGCGCGCGGTTCTCGACCCGAAGCATTTCGCGAGCAAGCCCGACTACCGGCACCTGTTCCTCGCCTCCTGCGCGGAGTTCAGGCGCTGGCTCGCCAAGCGGACGCTCCCGTGCTGAGCCAGGACGAAAAGCTGGACGAGGCGCTGAAGGACACGTTTCCTGCGAGCGACGCCTTCTACCTCGCACCGGATGACACGCGCGCAGCCGTGAGCGGGCAAGCGAGTACCCCGGGGCCATGCATCGCACCCGCCGACCAATCAGGATGAAGCAGTCGCCGGACTCCGGTTTTGACGTAGCTCAATGTACCCTCGCGTTCACGGGATACCATTGCGAAACAGCGTTTTCAGCATAGGAGGATCCCGTGACAGTCGCCATCCCGCTCCCTCTCAAGAAGGAGCACAACGAACTCCACGAGGAGCTCGTACGTGCTACGAAGGAGCCCGGCGCGGTAGGCGAGGCCGCGAAGAAGGTCGCGCGCCTCCTCCATCCCCACTTCGTATCCGAGGAAGAATATGCCCTTCCGCCGCTCGGGCTGCTGGCGGCCGTCGCGCGCGGCGAGACGCCGGCTGAAGCCGGGCAAGGGCTTGCTATGGCCGAACGGCTTCGCAAGGAGTTGCCGCGGATGCTCCAGGAACACGGCGCAATCGTCGAGGCGCTCGCGGAGTTGAGCGAGGCCGCGCAGCGCGAGAGCAAAGCCTGGGTCGTGCGCTTCGCGGAGAATCTCACGCTGCATGCCCAGACCGAGGAGGAAGTCCTCTACCCAGCGACGCTGGTTCTCGGAGAGATCCTTCGGCGCCGAGGCGTCAAAGGCTGACTGCGTCTTTCGGTGCCCCGGCAGGCGCCGCGGTGTCACATCGTTCCGTCGGGTGATCGCGGGGTCAGGTCTCGATTCACGGGCGAGGAGCCCGGCAAGCTGTGTCGCCTACCGCATACGCCGCCTGGCGCTCGGCCGCCCGCTCGCGCGCCGACCTGCGCGTGGTGGCGACAAACGAAGACCTACTTGCCCGTGGAGGAGCACCGGACACGCAATCCGGGCACCTGAGCGTCGCCACGCTCCCCCCCCGGGCGCATGTCGGCGATAATCGCCGAGGTCAGGGGCGTAGGCTTCCCCGGTGCAGGTGGCAGTGTAGGTCGTCGCGACATCGAGCCTCCCGAGGTGTCGACCTACACCGCCACCGACACTGAAGAGCCCGACAAGGACTTGCAAGGTCTTGCCCAGACATGCCCGGATAAGCGGTCCGTGAAGGCCTGATTCCTTTGGAACGACAAAACCTCAAAGCGCAGAACGGCAGCGCCGACAAGACCCTGGGTCAGGTCGGAATCTCTGCCCACACTCCGGTGATGCAGCAGCGTTTTTTCCCTATGAGAATTGGCGTAGGTTTGGGTGACCTACACCGCGACCTACACCGCTAATACTTGTCCAGTCTTGAACATCACGCGGTAACCATGCCTCCGCGCAGCGGCCGCAATCGGCCAGAAGCAGTCGTTCGCTGCCAAAATGATGCTTTGCGTCAGCACTTTCACCTCGTGCGCTTTGTTTACGCAGGCCCGGATTTCGTAGGCCTACACCTTAAGTAGTTCATCGCATTGCCGGGTGATGTGTTCCGGCACTGAATCGAATCGGCGCGGATTCAACTGCATGATGTATTCGTTCTCCACGTGGTAAGTCTCGTTGATATATTTCTTCACCAAGTCGTTATCCGGCACATCTGGTGTAACGATTCGGAATAGCTGCAACTTCTCATACCGATTCTTCGTCGCTTTATAGGCCGCGAGCATCTGTGCCTCATCTTTGACTCGGGCCAAGAGCTGAGCGTAGTCGAACGTCGACAACTTTTCCTTAATCCGCGCGGTGGCCTTTTCAATTTCCGCCGCCGTCATCGCTGTCCCGTCAGCTCTGGTCGGTAGTTCGCGCTTATGTAGAAGGCTCGACAGTAGGTTGTACTCATCTCCCTTATCGTCAGCGATTTCGTAGTTTCGCCGCAGATACACCAATTGGATGATCGGTTCGTTTACGGCCTGGAGATTCTCGCTGCAGATCTGGCCGAACGACACGATATCGACCTTCGTAACAGGTAGCTCGGCTATGTGCCCGCTCTGCGCGGTTAGAAACGACGCGAGCGGCATGGGCTGGAAGCTGGCTCCGACGGTCTTGACTAGATCAATTACCGGCTCAATGTCGTGTGTAAGCATCAAGGCAGTGCGACCCTGAAAGCTATCCTTGCCTCGGAACAGCGTAGTCAAGATCGCGAATTTCTTGGTCTTATCAAATGACGAAATCGGATCGTCTAGAACGACTAAGTCGGGATTCTTCGTAAGGCAGTCGTACATGAAGAGGACGAGCGCGAAAGCGTTCTTTTCGCCATAGCTGAGATGTGCCCCGCCGTTTTCTATGTAGTTGGCGAAATCCTCATGCTTGAGCTTCATCTTGTACGTCACACCATCCAACTGAATATCGACCGCGTATCGGTAGCCAGCATTTCGCAGAAAGGTGTTTATCTCGGCTTTGTACTTGCCGATTGTTTTCTCAATAGCATGCTTCTGTTTGTTCACCTCCCCTTGTAGCTGTCCGGCCTTTGCCAGGACCTTATCCAAGCATTTGTTCACCTCATCCACTATCTTGCGGGTCGATTCCGCGTTGACGTGATGGAGAAGCGAGAGGTCTATTTTCATGTCGGAAAGAATCTGTTGAGCCTCTTGGACTTTCTCTATCTCACGCAAATAGAAGAACGAAATGCCCTTGGCACTACCTAGTTTTCCGCGCAGCGTATCCGTCTGGGCCTTGATCTCCTTCAGGTAGTTGATGGCCTCTGCGCTTGGTGCCTGGTGATGCCGCAAGATCTCTTCTAGCTTCTTCAAAGTTTCGGCGCTGAAGTAAGTTCCTAAGCGCGAGACAATGCCCTGCAGCGCCACGAGATGTTCTATTGCTTTAGCGTCATACTCGTCAGCGACGGCGAGGATGGTGTCCTTCTTATCGGCGGTAGGAGCCGTACAGAACGGACAGTTGTCCGACAGACCTAAGAACTCCTTACCTTGAAGCTGCCACTTAATCCACTGTATATTTGTGGGACTCTTAATGAAGTCGCTATAGCCCGTTAGCTTCTCTGGGACGTGCTCTAGTTTGTTTCCCTTAGCTAGTCCACGCGCAATTCGTCCGGACTTCGCATAGCCAGATTGCGACTTGCCAAAGCTCTCACTTAATGCAAGCAAGTCATTTATTACGCGATCAATGTCTTCATTCTTGCGAAAGATCTGCTGGATATCTTCAACCATTCCTTCGATCTCTTTCATCTTCGTGTCGTAATCGGCGTTGCGGACGAAGATGTCGAAGCTGTTCTTTACGAGTTCATCCGGTTGAAAGACGAACTGGCTTATATAGCCTTCGTTGAACGTCGCCACCGACTTGAAGCCATCCGCCCCTTGTACTTGGGGTTGTTTGTCTGCTGATTTGTCGCCGCGAAATTTGAACGGCTGAAGTTCGGCCAGCTTCGCGCCTCCGCCTTCGGCGTTCAAGGCGATCGCTTTGGCAATCGTGCTCTTTCCCACACCATTCGGGCCGTACTTGACATTAAGTCGCCCCTGAGCTGCCCGGCTTTTTCTGTACCAGGTTGAGTGTTGTAGTGTTCAACGTGGAAGGAGAAGGCGCATGGCGAATAAAAAGTATAGCCCGGAGCAGGCGGTGGCGAGGCTTCGGCAGATCGAAGTGCTGCAGGCAGGGGGCAAGTCGATTCCGGCGGCATGCAAGGAAGCGGGGATCACGGATGTCACGTACTACCGCTGGAGGAAGGAGTACGGCGGGCTGAAGGTGGACCAGGCCAGGAAGTTGAAGGACCTGGAGCGCGAGAACCAGCGGCTTAAAAAGTTGGTGGCGGACCTGTCGCTGGAGAAGGCGATCCTGAAGGACGTGGCCGAGGGAAACTTCTGAGCCCCGAGCGGCGGCGCAAAGCCGTCGCGCATGCTCGGGGCAAGTACGGTGTGTCGGAGAGGAAGGCCTGTGCGGTGCTCGCGCAGCCCAGAGGCACGCAGCGCTACGTGCCGACGGTGCGAGCCGACGAGGACCTGCTCACGCAGGCGATCGTGCGCTTGGCGTGCCAGTACGGGCGCTACGGCTACCGGATGGTCGCCGGGATGCTCAGGTACGGCGGCTGGCGGGTGGGCGAGGAGCGGGTACACCGGATCTGGAGGAAGGAAGGGCTGAAGGTGCCCAGGAAGCAAAAGCCCCGCGGGCGGCTGTGGCTGAACGATGGCAGCTGCATACGGCTGAGAGCCGAGCGGGCGAACCACGTGTGGAGCTACGACTTCGTGACGACCTGGACGCACGACGGGCGGGTGCTGAGGCTCTTGACGCTGATCGACGAGTACACGCGCGAGTGCCTGGCGATCATGGTGGCAAGGAGCATCGGCGCGCAGCAGGTGATCGAGCTGCTGGCCGAGGTGATGTTGCGCAGGGGAATCCCGGAACACATCCGCTCGGACAACGGGCCGGAGTTCACCGCCAAGGTGCTGCGGCAGTGGTTGGGGCAGATCGGCGCGAACACGCTTTACATCGCGCCGGGCAGCCCGTGGGAGAACGGCTACTGCGAGAGCTTCAACGGCACGCTGAGGGATGAGCTGCTGAACGGGGAGATCTTCTACAGCCTTAACGAGGCGCGGATCGTGATCGAGCGCTGGCGGCGCGAGTACAACGAGGTGAGGCCGCACAGCTCGCTGGGCTACAGGCCGCCGGCGCCGGCGGCCTGTAGCCACTACCCCGCTGCGCTCGATGAGCCGCAGGCTATGCAGTAAAGTATCAATGGGACTGGTACAAAAAACCTAGCAGTTCAGATCTGCAAGCTGCCCTTGCGCTCCGGGATGTAGACCTGCGACACCAGGTCGTCCGGCGCGACCTTGGCGCCGGTTGCTGCGAGCGTCGTGGCGAGCGCCGCCGGTCCGCATTGATACTCCACCTGGGGGAAAAACGGCACCTCCGTAAGCTCGACGCGCTCCGGCAGGCCTTGCGGCAAGCCCTCGCGCAACTCCGCGGTTTGGGGCCAAAGGCTGGCGCAACCAGACACCGCGAGTGCACAGAGACAAGCAAAAGCAATTGTTCCGAGCCTGGATTTCATACGCACTCCGCTTTCGTCACTGCGAACAACCCGTCAACGCCGACCGGGCGGAAGAAAAGCTCGAGCATCAGTTCACGGGCTCGATGCTCATTACGGTGAACGCCCCGCCGATGACATCAACGTGGAATCTCACCTTGTCGCCCGGCTTGACTCTCTCAATGAGGGCGGGATCCCCGACCTGGAAGCCCATCGTCATCGGCGGCATGCCGAGGTTGTGGAGCGGGCCGTGGCTGATGGTGAGCGCATTGGAGCGCCTGTCCACCGACAGCACCACGCCGTCGGCAAGCGCGCTCGGGTCTCCCGCGTGGCTCGCGTGGCCGCCCGAAGGCGCTTCGCCCGGGGGCCTGGGGGCACTGGGAAGAGAAAACCAGGCGAAAGCGCCCACCGCCAGGACGAATGCCGCGACGAACAGCTTCTTCATCGGCGCTTGACCGGTACTTCTGCTGCTGCCAGTACGCGGCTGCTTCCTGCCATTGCCGCGCCCTACTTCGCCGGCTCGAGCTTGGTGATCGTGAACGCGCCGCCGACCTTGTCGGCCTGGAACTTCACCTTGTCGCCCGCCTTGACCTGGTCGAGCATCGCCGGGTCCTTGACCTGGAACACCATGGTCATGGGCGGCATGTCGAGGTTTGCGAGCGGGCCGTGCTTTATGGTGATCTTCTTGGCGTCCTTGTCGACCTTGCGCACCTCGCCTTCGCTCAGCGCAGCATCCGCCTGCGCCAAGGCAACGCCCGGCTTATGGTGCGCCTCCTCGGCATGGGCGAGCGGCGCGAGCAGCGCGCCGGCAAGCAGTACTGCGGAAAAGGTCTTCATCATGATCCTGCTCCTTTGGTTGTGACTGCGGATTTGAAGGACTCCGGCAGGCGCAGCTTCTGCCCGCCGAGCGTATTCTCGTAAGCGATCTTCCAGCGACCGCCCTCCTCGACCCAGTACTGGCGCTTGCGCGCGCGCTGCGAGAGGTTGCTCGAGCGGTAGTCCTGGTCGAAGGTGACCTCGATGACTTCATCCTGTCCTGCCGAGCGCAGCACGCTTACGTTGGACAGGCCGACCTTGATCCACTTCTTGCCCGCGTTCACCCTGCGCTTGTGCGCGCTCCAGGCGGCGAGATCCATCGCGCCGGCACGGAAGTCGCGCGCATAGTGAGCGAGGTATCTTTCCGCATCGCGGCTTTCCCAGTCGCTGCGCCAGGCCTCGAGCTGGCGCATGAAGCGCTCGCGCTCGGCGCGCAATTCCCCGGGCGTCACCCAGTCGACGCGCTCGGCGATCACCACCGGGGTGGCCCCCGGCTGCACCCGCTTCGCGAGCTCGGCGATCTCGTCGTTGGCGAGCGCGATGCAGCCGTCGCTCGAGCGCGGCGCGCGCGCGTAGTTCTCCCGCGGCACGCCGTGCAGCCAGATGCCGTAACCGGTCTTGCCGGCACGCCGGTCCCAGTCGTTCGGATAGTTGATCGGAAAGGCGCCCCAGCCGTACAGGTCGGGGAGCTTCGCACCCGGAATCATCGAGGTGACGTGATAGACGCCGAGCGGCGTCTTCTGGTCGCCTTCGCGAAGCTTGTCGATGCCCTGCTTGCCGAGCGTGCTGTAGTAGTCGGCGACCAGGCGCGGCTCGCCGCGGTCGTTCTCGTAGACATAGACCCTCGAGCGGCTCGCGTCGACGATGATCGCGTGCGCCTGGCCCGGGGCGAGAACCAGGAGATGCCGCGGGACGGTACCCGGAGGCGGCGCCTCGCGCGCCGCCTGAAGCCGCGCCCGCGCCTCGGCCCGCAGGTCCTCCAGCCTCCCAGTCGCCGCATGCCCCGTGTTGCCCAATACTTTGAGGGGCTGCGCGCGAGCCAGCATCAGATCGCCGCGCACGAGATGCGCCAGGCGGAAGTTGGGATGACGCTGGATCAGGCGATCGAGGCCATCGATGGCGTCACTCAGGCGCCCCTCGGCGACGGTTGCAACAACCCGCCGCAACTGCGCCTCTGCCGATTCGGCGAGCGCAGCCGGCGCCGCAGCGGCCATCACGCCCGCCGAGACGCCGCAGAGCAGCAGTGCCGGCGCGAATCTCACTTGACCGTGATCTTCGCGATCATGCCCGCCTCCATGTGGCCCGGGATCAGACAGGCGTAATTGAACTCCCCGGCCTGGGTGAACTGCCACACGATCTCCCCCTCCTTGCCCGGCGCGACATGCGACATGTACGCCTCCTCATGCTCCATGGTGGGGAACTTGCGCATCAGCTCGGCGTGCTCCTTCAGCTGCTTCATGCTGCCAATCACCATCTCGTGCATCACCTTGCCGTCGTTGCGCACGATGAACCGCACCGTTTCGCCCTTCTTCACCACGATGTCCGCCGGCATGCTGTGCGGAGGGTTGCCCATGCGCGCGTCGGTGGTGCGCCCAGGCGCCACGGCCGCGACAAAACGCATCGTGTCGTGCATCCCTACGCGGATGGTGCGGTCGACTTTCTTGGGGTTGCCGGCGCGGCCGAACGGTGTTTCCTCGGCCTTCGAATAGTCGACGGCCTTGGGCTTGGTGTGCCCGCTGTCGCCATGCCCGAAGGCGGCGGGAGCGAGCGACATCAGGGAGGTGGCCACCAGGGCGGCCAGAACGGGTCTTGCATAGTGCATTGCACTGCTCCTTTTCAGAAGGTAAACAACAAATCAACGCTGGACTTCATCAATGGCCGGCATGACCTGTCGGCTTCCTCGCTTGCAGAATCGGCGCCTGCCGCCCCGCTGCTGCAGGCTGCTTGCGGGCGGCGGGCGGCGCTTCCCCCTGCCACTCGTAGGCGACGGTGCCGGCGGGATGCTTGTACCAGCCGGGATCCTTGTAATCGTTGCGGGCGAGCCCCTCGCGCACCTTGACCACCGTGAACATGCCGCCCATTTCAATGGCGCCGAAAGGGCCGCTGCCGGTCATCATGGGCAGCGTGTTGTCGGGCAGCGGCATCTCCATCTCGCCCATGTCGGCCATGCCGCGCTCGCCCATCACCATGTAGTCGGGCACCAGGCGGCCGATCTTCTCGACGATCCCGCGATGATCCACGCCGATCATGGTCGGCACGTCGTGGCCCATGGCGTTCATCACGTGGTGCGACTTGTGGCAATGGAACGCCCAGTCGCCCGGGTTGTCGGCGACGAACTCGATGGCGCGGATCGAGCCCACCGGGAGATCGATGGTGGTTTCGGGCCAGCGGGCCGACTTCGGTACCCAGCCGCCATCGGTGCACGCGACGCCGAAGTTGTGGCCGTGGATGTGGATCGGGTGGTTGGTCATGGTGAGGTTGGCGATGCGGATGCGCACGCGATCGTCCTTGCGGACCGGCAGATGGTCGATGCCGGGAAAGACGCGGCTGTTCCAGGTCCAGAGATTGAAGTTCAGCATCTCCGCGACCTTCGGCGTGTAGGCGCCCGGCTCGATCTCGTAGGCCGCCATGACGAAGGCGAAATCGCGATCGACCGGCGCGAACTTCGCGTCGCGCGGATGCACGATGAGCGAGCCCATCATGCCCATCGCCATCTGCACCATCTCGTCGGCGTGCGGGTGGTACATGAAGGTGCCCGAGTGCTTCATCTCGAACTCGTAGACGAAAGTCTTGCCGACGGGGATGTGCGGCTGCGTCAGGCCGCCGACGCCGTCCATGCCGTTCGGCAGCAGGATGCCGTGCCAGTGGATGGTGGTGTGCTCGGGAAGCTTGTTGGTGACGAAGATCCTCACCTTGTCGCCCTCGACGCATTCGATGGTCGGCCCCGGCGACTGGCCGTTGTAGCCCCACAGATGCGCCGTCATGCCCGGCGCAAGCTGCCGGCGCACCGGCTCGGCGACGAGGTGGAATTCCTTCCAGCCGTTGTTCATGCGCCAGGGCAGCGACCAGCCGTTCAGCGTTACCACCGGGTTGTACGACCGGCCGGTGCTCGGGAAGAGCGGCGGCGCCATCTCCGCGCTTTCGCGAATGGGCGCCTCCGGGAGCGACGCCGCGCCCGCGCGCGAGACAAGCGCGGCCCCGAAGAAGCCCGCCGCCGATGTCCTCAGGAATTGCCTTCTGGAACTCATGTCAGTGTCCTCCTCCGGAGGGCGCCGCGGCGGGCGCGGCGCTCCTCGTCGTTTGCATGGCCCCGGGCGAGCGGCCGGTCAGCGCCATCTGGAAGTCCGATTCCGCCATCCAGAAGTCGCGCAAGGTCTCGATGTAGGCGTTCACCGCGGCGACCTGCTCGCGCGAATCGGCGAGCAGCTCGAACACGCTGGCAAGCATGCCGTTGTAGCGCAGCACCATCTCTTCCGAGATGCGCTTTCGGAGCGGCACGATCTCGTCGCGGTAGTGCTGCGCCACGTCGAAATTGGTGCGGTAAGCCGTGTACGCGTCGCGCACTTCCGAGCGCGCCTGGATCGCCGCCTCGGCCACGCGATTGACCGACTGCATGTACAGCCGCTCCGCCCGCGCGGTGCGCGCAGTGCCGAAGTCGAAGATGGGAATCCCGATTTCGACCTCCCAGCCGCGCTGGTTCTCCTGCCCGGTCTCGCTGTTGTTGATGAGGCCGAACTCGAGCAGGCTGACAAAGCGGGTGGCCTTGGTGAGCCCGAGCGAGCGCGCCAGCGCCTCGGTGTCGCGCCGCGCCGCCTGGACGTCCAGGCGCTGTGCGAGCGCCTGCGCCTCCAGATCCGGTCCGAACTCCCGCGGCGCCTGCGGCAGCTCCGGCAGGCGCCCCGGAAGCTGGAACGCGAGATCATCGCCCCACAGGCCCATGAGCCGCGCGAGCCGCTCCCGCGCGCTCGCTGCCGCCTGCCGCGCGCGGGCGAGCTGCGCAGTGGCTTCGGCGTAGAAGGCCTGCTCTCGCGCGAGCCCGAGCTTCGGCACGTTGCCGACCGCGGCCATGCGCCGCGCGAGCTCGGCGCTCGCTTCAGCGGCCTCCTTGACCTGCTCCGCGTACCTGGCGCTCTCTGCGGCTGAAACCGCCGTGAACCAGGCCTTGCGCGTCTCGAGGGCCACACGCAGGCCCTCCGAGGCCGCGCGGCTCTTCGCCGCAGCGAAGCGCGCTTCCTCGCCGCGCACCGAGAGCGGGATGGTGAGGAGCCCGAGCACATCGAAGAACACGCTGCGCTCGCGCTCGATTTCGTCGCCGCGGCGCAGCCTGGCGAAGGAGAACGTCGGTCCGCGCCAGCGGCTCGCCTGCACCAGGTCGGCCTCGGCGATGCCGACTTCGGCGTACCCGGCCTGCAGGCCCGGGTTGTTGAGCAGCGCCACCTGGACCGCTTCCTGGGGCCCGAGGGGCTTTGCGAGCAGCTCCTTCAGGCGCCCCCGCACCGTATTGGCTTCGTCTTCCGAGCGCACCCATTTGGTCTCAACGCCGGCCCGCTCCTGGACGGCCTTCTCCACGTCGGAAAATCCGGCGTCCTCGCTCAGGCTGGCGCATCCGCCGAGCAACACGATCGCCCCCACGACAAGGCGTCTCATCGGTGATGCCCTCCATGTCCACCGGCGGGCGGCTGCTGCGCGGGCGCCGTTTCAGGCTTCGCCGCGGGCTTCGTACTCCCGGACTCGGGTTTCGCCCCCTGTCCCCTGTGGCCACCCAGGTCCCTGGCCTGGTCGTTCATTTCGCGCCACTTCTCGATCTCCGGCTCGCGAAACGGCTGATACTCGGTGAACGCGGAGCGGTATTGCACCGCCGGCACACGCGCCTGCGCGTCGGACGGATCGCGCCGCACGTCGCTCTGCGCGGCGGCGCTCCCGCCGACGCACAGCAGGAACGTGCTCAAAATCACTCTTTGCATGGCTCTCCCGAAAGTCACAATCTCAGCTTGCGCGTGCGTTGATGCGGCACGCGCGGGCACGGCGCGCGGTCAGCGCGCCACGAGCGTCTAGGACTTAGAGAGCGAGAGGAGGACGGTCGAGGCTGTCGGGAAGAATCCCGGCGACACCCTCGGCGTGGTGCGGCTGGACTGCAAGGCCCGGAACAACAGGCACAACTAGAGGCGCCGATGAAGCGATCGAGCCGGCACCGCAGCACGCCACGCACGGTCCGCAATGCGCGCCGCCGGAATGGGCGTCGCCGTCGCCGGAATCTGTCTCCGCGATGGCCGCTGGTACGTGGTCGTGATCGGCAAGCTGACCTGGAGCGTCATGGTGGCCGAACGCCATGCAGATGCCCGAGCTCACCGCCGCCATGCCCTGTACAGGCACGGCGAAGGCGATCATCAACATCAGCAGAAAACGCTTGATCTGGATCATGGCGCGGGCGAATCCTAGCACGGCTCAGGAACGCCTATTCGTTACCGATTGTTTCCGGACTCCGTCCGTTCGGCAGAGTTCCCTGGCGCCCCCATGCCGGACCAAAAATGTCACACGCCGCCTCCGCCCTCCCGTACGTGGAGGTAGATACCCACTACGGTCAGCGGCCGGCGCACCCGGCGCCTGAGCCGGGTCACGGCTGCCGCAGCCGCGGAAACGACGTCAGCGCCGGCGGCCTGTGTGCGCCAGATCGACAGCGTGTTGCTGCGGCTGGTGCGATAGGAAACGATGCAGCGGTAGCGCATCCAGGGTCCACTTGTTTTTCGGCGCGGCAGAGCATTGTAGTGTCGAGGTACAGGCCGTGGCCTACGGCGAAGGGCCGCATGTCGGCCGCCGGCTCAGTGATGCCCTTGGTGGACAAGAGATGCGGCATCACGCCGGCGTACATTACCAGCCAGTGCTCTTCGAGCTTGAGGCGCACCTCCTCGCGTCGCTCGCGTAGACGAGGTGCGGCCATGCCGCCGTCCTGTTCATCGACCGTCACATCGGCCGCGCTGGAATCCTTGATACACCGGCTCGAACTGGCGCCAGCAGGTCATGTCATCGCCGGGTACATGGGAATTCGAGCGGGCTGCCACCGCTCGCCACCCTCATCTCTAAGCGTAGAGATGCCGCCGGAGGCGCCCTAGCCCGAGCAGCATGAGAACGCCACCGATTGCTGCAAGGGCTGCAAACTGCGGCCAGAGGGCTTCGAGCCCCACGCCCTTCAGGATCACGCCGAGCGCGATCTCCATGTAGTGGCGTACCGGGCTCGCCAGGGAGAGAACCTGCAGCGGCTGCGCCATGGTGTCGATCGGCACTACGGTTCCGGAAAGGAACATCATGGGAAAGAGCACGAAAAAGCCGATCAGCAGCGCCTGCTGCAGCGTGCGGGCGAAGGTCGAGATGAGGATGCCGATAGCGAGGCAGGCGGCTAGCGCCAGCGCCGAGGCAAGGACGAAGAGCGCGATGCTGCCCCGGAAAGGCACGCCGAACCAGGCCAGCACGCCGAGGCTCGGCCCGAGGGAGAGCATGCCGATCGTGAAAGGCGGCAGCATCTTGGCGGCCACTACCTCGCTGCGCCTGAGCGGGGTGAGCATGAGCTGCTCGGCGGTGCCGGTCTCCTTCTCGCGCACCATGCTCGCCGCGCTCGCCACCACGCCAACCACCAGCGCAGCCGCGACGATCATGGAAATGGCCATGAAGTAGCGGAAATCGAGCGCCGGGTTGTACCAGACACGCGTGCGCAGCTCGACCTGAGGCAAGCGCACTGCCACGCCCGCGGCGCCGAGCTGCTCCCGCGCAAGCTCGTGCCCGAGCCGGGCGACGATGGAACTGGCATAGCCGCGCGCCACGTTCGCAGTGTTGGAATTGACTCCGGAGAGCACGAGCTGCAGCTCGCCGCCGTTACCTGCCGATACGGCGCGCGCGAAGCCGGGCGGGATTACGAGCGCGAGGTCGACGCGGCCGGCGTCGAGCACCCGGTCGATCTCGCGCGCGTCCTGGAGGGACGTCAAGCTGCCGAAATACTCGGTCGCCGTGAAGCGCTCGATCACGCGCTGGCTGAGCTGCGTGCGATCCTGGTCGTACACCGCGAGCCGCAGGTTCCTCACGTCGAAGCTGAGCGCGTACGTGCACACGATCACTTCCGCGGTGTACAGCCAGAGGACGAGCGCCATCAGCATCCGGTCGCGCAGGAACTGCCGGAATTCCTTCGCCGCGGCGGCCGCGAGCCTTCCGCTCATGCCACCTTCTTGCGCAGCCGCAGGCTGGCGATGCCGACAAGGATCGCTGCATAAAGCGCCAGCAGCGCGAGGTTGCCGGCGAGGTACTCGATGCCTGCACCCTTGAGAAAGATGTCCCGGCTCACGTCGTTGAAGTAGCGCGCGGAAGAAGTACGTGTAAAGCTGCAGCACGTAGGGCATGGTGAGGATGGGGAACAGGAAGCCCGAGAATAGGAACGAAGGCATGAGCGTGGCGATGAAGGAAAGGAACACCGCCGCCACCTGGGTGCGGACCATGGTCGAGATGAACACGCCCAGCCCCACCGTGACGAACACGTAGAGCGCGGAGGCACCCAGGAGCAGCCCGAGGCTGCCCCTGAATGGAATGTCGAACCACAACGTGCCCGCGGCGAGAATGAGCAGCATCTCGACGAAAGCGATCGCGGCGTAAGGGACGATCTTGCCGATGATGAAGAGCGGCGGCGTGAGCGGCGAGACGTAGATCTGCTCGATGGTGCCGCGCTCCTTCTCGCGCACGATCGAGAGCGCCGTGAGCATCGGCGGAAACGCCATCAGCAGCACCGCGAACAGGCCGGGCACGATGTAATTCACGCTTCTCATCGGCGCGTTGTACCAGACGCGCGCGGACAGCCGGAGCGTTGCCGGCATCGCGAGCCCCGCCTGGCTGGCGCGGCTTTCGGCAAGACGCATCGCATGGCGGTCGACGACGGCGGCGGCGTAGTTCGCGACGATGAGGGCGGTGGCGGAGAACGACCCGTCGACGATGGCCTGCACCGCCACGGTGTCGCCGGCGGCGACGCGGCGCGAGAAGCCGGGCGGGATCGCCAGTACCACGGTTGCCTCGCCGCGATCGAGCGCTCGATCGACCTCGAGCGGCGAGGCGAGGTCGGCGCGCAGGCTGAAGTAGCCGCTCGCGGTGAACGCCTCGACGAGGCGCGCGCTCTCCTGGCTGCGGTCCTGGTCGTAGACCGCGAGCGGCGTGTCCTCCACGTCGAGCGAGATGCCGTAGCCGAAGATGAACAGCATCACGAGCGGCAGGAACACTGCGACAGCGAGCGTGATCGGGTCGCGCACAAGCTCGGTAAATTCCTTGCGCAGGAGCGCGGCGAGCATCACGACGCCTCCAGCAGGCGGAAGAACACTTCCTCGAGCGGCACGCCGCCGTGCGCGGAGCGCAGCCGCTGGGGCGTATCGAGCGCGAGGAGGCGTCCGCGGTCGATAAAGGCGACCCGGTCGCAGCCTTCGGCCTCGCGCAGGTAGTGCGTGGTAACGAGGACCGCCGTGCCGCTTCGCGCGATGGCGGCGACCAGCGTCCAGAAGGCGCGGCGAGATGCGGGGTCGACCCCGGCCGTGGGCTCGTCGAGGAAGAGCACCTGCGGCTGGTGCAGCAGCGCGCAGCCGAGCGCGAGGCGCTGGCGCAGCGCCCCCGAGAGGCTGCGCGTGAGCATGCCTTCGCTCCCCTGGAGCCCGGCGGCGGCGAGCACCCACCGCGCGCGCTCCTCGATCTCGCCCCTGTCCAGGCCGTATGCCCCACCGAAGAAGGCGATGTTCTCGCGCACGGTGAGATCGAGGTAGAGCGAGAACTTCTGCGACATGTAACCGATGCGCCCCCGCACCGCTTCGGCCTGCCGGACGACGTCGATGCCGGCGACGCGCACCTCGCCCGCGCTCGGCTCGAGGATCCCGCACAGCATGCGGATCGTCGTGCTCTTGCCCGAGCCGTTGGGTCCGAGCAGCCCGAACACTTCGCCGCGGCGTACTTCGAAGGAAATGCCGTCGACCGCCTTGAAGCTGCCGAAGGATCGCGCGAGGCCGCGCACCGCGATCGCGTCGCCGGTGACGGTCCGTGAGGGGAAAGACACGACGGCCGCCGGCGCTCGGGCAGGCAGCATGGCGGCGAGCGCCGCCTCGAGATCGGCGCCGAACGCCGCCGGGCGATCGCAGGCGATCATCCGCCCGGCGTCGAAGAATGCCACCCGGTCGCAGCGCTCGGCCTCGTCGATGTAGGAGGTGGCAATCACCACGGTCTTCTCCGCGGTGCGGGACTCCTCGAGGATGCGCCACAGCTCGCGGCGCGAGCGCGGATCGACGCCCAGCGTCGGCTCGTCGAGCACCAGGATGTCGGGCTCATGGATCAGGCTGCAGCACAGCGCGAGCTTCTTCTGCATCCCGCCCGAGAGATCGCGGGCGAGCCGCCGCAGGAACGCCGACAGGCCGGCAAAGCGCATCAGACGCGCGATGCGTGCCTGCGCCGCGGGTCCGGGCACCCGGTGCAGGGCGGCAAAAAAGCGCAGGTTCTCCTCCACCGTGAGGTCCCCATAGAGCGAGTAGGCCTGCGACATGTAGCCGAGCTGCGCGGTGATGCGAGCGGCGTCCTTCACGCTGTCGAGTCCCGCCACGCTCACCCGGCCTTCGGTCGGATCGAGGATCGCGCACAGCGACTGCATGAGGGTGGTCTTCCCCGAGCCGTCGGCGCCAACTACGGCGAACATCTCGCCGCGGCGCACCTTCAGTGTCACTCCACGCAGCGCCCAGCGCTCGCCGAAGCGCCGAGAGAGGCCGTTCACGACGATGACATCGTTGCTCACCAGGCCGCGTCGTCCTGCCACTTGATGTGTACGTCGGCAGGCATGCCGGGCTTGAGGTAGCCCTCGGGATTGTCGATGCGCACCTTGACGCCGAAGACGAGCTTCTCGCGCTCGTCCTGCATGTGCACTTCCTTCGGCGTAAATTCGGCCTGCTGCGCCACTTCGACCACCCGGCCGGCAAAGAAGCGTCCCGGGAATGCGTCCACATGGATGCGCACCGGGTTGCCCAGGCGCAGCTTTCCGAGGTCCTTCTGCGCCACATAGACCCTCACGAACAGCTCCTCGAGATCGATGAGGGTGGCGATGGGTCTTCCCGGCGCCGCAAGCTCGCCGGGCTCGGCGAGGCGGCTGACCAGCGTGCCCTCGGAGGGGGCAACCAGGCGCGCATCGCGCAACGCCACCTCGACCTCGTCGGCCCGCGCGCGCGCGGCGTTGAGCTGGGCGGCGAGCGCGGCCCGCTCCGCCTGCAGCCTGCGCTCGTCCTTTTCCCGTACCGCGACTTCGCCGCTCGCCGCACCCGCCCGCTGCGCCGCCGCCCGCGCCTCCTCGCGCGCGCGCAGCGCGGCCTCGAGCCGCGCCGCCGATGTGCGGTTGCGCGCACGCACCTCGTCCATGTAGCTCTCGCTGACGAATCCTTCGCGACCGAGCTTCTCGAAGCGCTCGAGCGCCGCGCGATCCTGGCGCTGCTGCGCCTGCGCGACGAGCACTTCGGCCTCGGCTCGCTTGAGCGCCTCCTCGGCCTGGTGCACGCCGTGGGCGAGCGTGCCGCGCGTCACCTCCGTCCCAGGCGCGCCTGCTCGATCGCGGTGTCGATTCGGGCGATCTGCGCCTCGGCCGCCTCGGCGAGGGCTTTGGCCTGCGCCAGGCGCGCCTCGATGTCGGCCGCGCCGATCTGGGCGACGAGGTCACCCTTCGCCACTTGGGCGCCCTCGCGCACCGCGACGACTTCCACGATGCCGCCGTTCTTCGCGCTTACCGTGACTTCAGTACCGCGCACCTGGCCGTTGGCCTGGAGGATGCCCGACGGCGGCCTCGGCCAGAGCCAGGCGATGGCGGTCCCCACGAGCGCCGCCACGGCCAGCGCAAGCGCTGCGGCGGCAAGATATCGGCGCTCAATGCGCATCCGCGCCCTCGGCGGCCTTGACCTTGAGCTTCAAGCCCGTAATCCCCACGACGAGCGCCTCCTCCCCGAGGGCCAGCCGCTTTCCGAGCATCTCGGCCGACCAGAGCTCGCCGTGAACGAGCAGTCTTGCGCTCCCGCCGTCGAGCTCGACCACCCGTCCGTGCTCGCCGATCATGCCCTCCGCTCCGGTCATGGCCGGCCTTCGCGCCGTCCTGACAGCGAGCACATAGATCCAAAGGACGAGCGCCACGGCAAGCCCGTAGATCGGCAGGGCCACCGAGAGCGGCAGGAGCCACAACACGGGCAAGGCGATGACCGGCAAGAATAGCAGGACGTGGCACATGGCCGGTCGATCGTGCCGGGCGGCTCTAGCTCGAGTTAGGAAACATGGCCTTGAAGCTAGTGGCCGATGCGCCGGTTTTCGTTCTGGCTGTTGCTGTGGCGCGTTCTGAGCTGGTTCTCCCAGCTCTCGTGGTCGCCCTTTTCCCAGCCGCTCGAGCCGTACGCCGATGGGGCGTTTTCCCACGGCTGGGTGTCGGGCTTGCCGCGGTACTTGCCGTCCTTGTACAGCGCCGTCTGCTCGCGCTCGCCGCAGCCCGCAACGCCGACTGCGAGTAGCGCCGCCGCAATGGCCAAGCTAGATAAGCGTTTCATTCGAGCCTCCATCGGAAGGTGCGCGGTTTCGCCTCGCCCGGGCGGCTGATGCGCAGCTCGAGGGCCTGCGGCCGCGGCTCGATGGCATTGAACCTGAGCACGCCGCTGCGGTGGTGGCCTCCCGGCGCGGCGCCGTCCCAGGCGAGCGCCTTGAACTCGTTGCCGCGATCGTCCACCAGCACCGCGCTGCCCGCCAGGTCGTCCGAGAGATCCTGGCTGTGCGTGTCGAGCACGATGGAAAAGTCCCATGTCTTCGCGCCCGCAACGAGCTTGGCGGGCGTGACGGCAACCGTCACGCCGCCGGCGGAGTTCTTCTGCGCGGCGAGCTGCGCGGCGGCGTTGAACGCAAGCAGCGTTGCCGCTACGAGCCAGAGAAGTCGATAAGTCATTGCAGTCCTTTCTTCGATCGGTTCAGTCAATCCCGGGGCGATCTGTCGGTCGGCTCGCCTATCCCCTTCCGCCGCGTGAAGACGGCTACCAAAATTGCGGCGCAGATCACGAGAACCAGCAAACCCCAGTTGCTCGCAAGCCAGTCCATCCTCATGCCGCCTTTGGCAGGCCGGATGGCTGCGCCGCGTTCGCAAGCTGCGCGACGATGCTTGCGACGTCCGGCTCGGTCAGCGTCTCGCGCTCGAGGAGTCGTGCCGCCGCGCTTTCCAGCGTTTCCCGATGGTGCGTGAGAAGCTCCAGCGCACGCTTGAAGGCGGAGGCGACGATCTCGGTCACGGCCTTGTCGATGGCTTGCGCGGTGTGCTCGCTGTAGCTGCGCGGGGCGGTGTAGCCGGGCACCTGCAGCAGCGGCGAGGCTTCCTGCTCGAGCGAGAGGTTGGCGAGGGACGGGTGCATGCCGTAGCGCGTCACGATGGAGCGCGCGATGTCCGAGACCTTGGCGAGATCGTCTGCGGCGCCGGTCGAGACCCGGCCGAATACGAGCTGCTCCGCGGCGCGGCCGCCGAGCAGCACCGCCATCTTGTTCTCCAGCTCCTCGCGGGTCATGAGGAAGCGGTCCTCGGTCGGGCGCTGGATGGTGTAGCCGAGCGCGCCGATGCCGCGCGGGATGATGGAGACCTTGTGCACCGGATCGCTGCCCGGCAGGGTCATCGCCACCAGCGCGTGGCCCATCTCGTGATAGGCGACCGTGCGGCGCTCCATGGGGTTCAGGATGCGGCTCTTCTTCTCAAGTCCGGCGACGATGCGCTCCACCGCCATGGTGAAGTCGTCGAGCGTGACCGCATCGCTGCCCCGGCGCGTGGCGACGAGCGCCGCCTCGTTCACCAGGTTGGCGAGATCGGCGCCCGAGAACCCGGGTGTCAGCGCTGCAATGCTGGCGAGCTCCACGCCGGGCGCAAGCCGGATCTTCTTGATGTGCACCTCCAGGATCTGCACGCGTCCGGACTTGTCCGGCCGGTCGACCAGCACCTGGCGGTCGAAGCGCCCGGCGCGCAGCAGGGCTGGATCGAGCACTTCGGGCCGGTTCGTGGCCGCCAGAAGCACCAGCCCGGTGGAGGGATCGAAGCCGTCCAGCTCGGCGAGGAGCTGGTTGAGCGTCTGCTCCTTCTCGTCGTGCCCGCCCGTGATACCGAAGCTGCCGCGTGCGCGTCCGAGCGCATCGAGCTCGTCGATGAAGATGATGGCAGGGGCCTTCTGCCGTGCCTGCTCGAAGAGGTCGCGCACTCTCGCCGCGCCGACGCCGACGAACATCTCGACGAATTCAGAGCCCGAAATCGAGAAGAAGGGGACGCCCGCCTCGCCCGCCACCGCCCTCGCGAGCAGCGTCTTGCCGGTGCCCGGTGGGCCGACAAGGAGCACGCCCTTTGGCAGCCGGCCGCCGAGCCGCCCGTAGCGCCCGGGATCCTTCAGGAATCCCACCACCTCGCGCAGCTCGTCCTTCGCCTCGTCGACGCCTGCCACGTCGGCGAAGGTGACCTTGGTGTCGGTCTCGACGTAGACCTTCGCCTTGCTCTTGCCGATCGACATCATCCCGCCCAGCCCGCCGTGCTGGCCCATCACGCGCTTGGCGAGGAACATCCAGATGCCGAAAAAGATCAGCGCCGGCAGCACCCAGCCGAGAACGTCCCGCAGGAACGTGTTCTCCACGACACCGGTGAACTTGATGTCGTACTGCGAGAGGTCCTTGGCCAGCTCGGGGTCGACGCGTGTCGTGACGATGCGGGTGCGCCCGTCGGTGGTGGGTTTCTTGAGCTTGCCTTGGATGAGATTGTTCGAAATGGCGATCTCCTCCAGCTCGCCGTTCTTCAGGTGGTGCTGGAATTCGCTGTAGGGAATCGTCTGCACCTGGTTCATGTTGACCCAGGCGTCGCGCAGCAGGACCACCGCGGTCAGGGCGATCACCAGGTACCAGAGGTTGAACTTGGTCTGCTTTTCCATCTTCGCAGCGTGACACCGGCGGGCAAGGCAGGGTTGATCAAGGTCAAATTCGGGCGCCATAGCCGCCGGCGCGGCGCCCGAAACGCCGGAAAGGGGGTTACGGCACCACGCTCATGGCTGCGCTCTCGCTAGGAGCAGCAGCAACCGCTCTTCTTTGTCGTCGTGCCGGCGGCGGCTCCGGCCTCCGCGACGGCCGCGGGATAGCCGGCGTCGTCCAGGGCCCGGATCAGCGCCTGCGCCGGCGCGCCGCTTTCGACACGCACGCGCTTATTCTGGAGGTCGACATCGACGTTGGCAGCGGCGTCGACAGATTTCACCGCGCGCGTCACGGCGCCGACGCAATGGCCGCACGTCATGTCCTTCACATTCAGCTCGATCATGGAAATCTCCTTTTGAAGTGCATTCCACACAAGGAGGACTCTGCAGCCTCCCATAGTGGGAGGGTCAAGCGCTTGACACAGATCAAAAGGAGCCCGCCCGGCGCCGGGCGTCGGCGGGAAACGGCTTCAGCGCCAGGCTTGCTCGGCGCCGCCGCTCGTACGCGCTGTTCCGAGCGCTCGCCCGGCACCGGACGTCATGGAAGCCATGCGGCGGCATGCCTCGGCGCACCGCCGGCACGCCTCGGCGCATTCGCGGCAGTGCTGCATCTTGCCGTGCTTGTCGCATTCGTCGGCGCACGCGTCGCATACTTTGGCGCAGGTCTCGCAGACGGCCGCCGCAAGCTCGCTTCCGCGCCCCATGTAGCCGGCTGCAAGGCGACACATTTCGGCGCAGTCGATATCCAGCTGGATGCAGCGGGCCAGCATCTTGACGTCGCTTTCCCGAAGACAGGCGGCCGCGCAGTGGTCGCAGGCGGTGGCACAGGCATAGCAGGCATCGATGCAGGACTTCATCTGGTCATGGGGCATGGATCACTCCTTCTGGGCGGGCGCAGGGGCAAAGTCATCGCGGCGCCGCAGGCTCAGCCCGCATACAGGCTCAACGGCACGCCGTCCGGACCGCACTCGCTCACGGCACACTCTTCCGACTTCCGTGCCAGCAGAACCGGCGAGGATCGCCTGGACGCCAATCGTCGTCGCACCGCGACGGCGGCAGCGAGGACGACCAGTCCGAGAGCGAGCAGGGTCCTGGAGCTCATGCCCGGGTGCCGCAAGTCGTGTGCCGTTGGCGGGCGCGCCGGAAGAGCGGGTCAAGCCTCATCGGCTCCCGAGGAGAGACTTTCGATGATCGGGCACCCGCGCCCTTGCCTTCCCGTCCGGCATGCGCGGATCAGCTTGGCGAGCGCGGCCTGAATCCGGCGCAGGTCAGAGATCTTGCTGTCCACGAGCCGCTTCTTCTGCTCGGCGAAGGTCCGTGTTTCCATGCAGTGCTCGCCCACCGACAGATCGAGCAACAGTCTCACCTCGTCGAGCGCAAAGCCGAGCCCCTGGGCGCGCTTGATGAAGCGCAGCCGGTCCGCCGCCTCCGGGCCGTAGCGGCGCACCGAGCCGTGCGCGCGGGCGGGCCTGGGCATCAAGCCGAGGCGCTGGTAATAGCGGATGGTTTCCACATGCACGCCCGTCTGCTCGGCGAGCGCGCCTATCTTCATGTCCTGCGCTTTCTGCTGCGGCATGGGAAAGAGGCCTTGATTCCGTAGCTGACTACGGGAATAAGCTTACCGCGTGGAGAAGTCGTTCCGGCAAACCGCGTCTTTCGCAGCTGAGGAAGCGAGTACCGCTACGGCCAAGAGCGAGTCCGTGGCGCTTACGGCAGGTGGGCTCGCCGCCCTGCTCTCCGGCGCCTGCTGCGTTGCCCCGTTCCTTCTGGTCAGCGCAGGTCTCGGTGGCGCCTGGCTCGCGAACCTGCAGTTGCTCGAGCCTTATCAGCCCCTGTTCACCGGCATTGCGCTCGCCGCGCTCGGGTTCGCCGGCTGGCGCATCTACCGCCCCGCCACCGATTGCGGCCCTGGCGAGGCATGCGCCGTGCCGCGACTTCGGCGCAGCTTGCGCGTCGCGTTCTGGGCTGTCGCGGCACTCCTTGTCGCGATGCTCGGCTTCCCTTATCTCGCGCCGCTGCTTTACTGAGAGAACATCACGATGAAGATGCTTCGCGCCGCAATCCTGCTCGCCCTGCTTGCCTCGCCGACCGCCTTCGCCGAAACGAAAACCGTCACGCTTTCGGTGCCGGGCATGAACTGCGACCTCTGCCCGCTCACCATCAAAAAGGCGATCTCCAGGGTTCCGGGAGTCGCCAGTGTGGAGGCAAGCTACGAGAAGAAGCAGGCCGTCGTGACCTTCGACGACAGCAAGACGTCGGTCGAGGCGCTCATGAGGGCGACGGCGAATGTCGGCTATCCGTCGACCGTGAGACCATGACGTCACCGGTTCTCGAGTCCATCCTGACGTGCCCGAAGTGCGGCATCGCGAAGCAGGAGGCGATGCCGACTGACGCCTGCCAGTTCTACTACGAGTGCACGAGCTGCGGCGCACTGCTGCGGCCCAATCCAGGGGACTGCTGCGTTTTCTGCTCCTTCGGCTCGGTGAAGTGCCCGCCGATCCAGGCGCAGCGCTCCTGCTGCAGCTAGCGCTTCGGCCTGGACAGGACAATGGTGAAGGCCTTCGATCTCATTGTCATCGGAACCGGGACCGCCGCTGCCACGGCCGCACACCGCTGCGCCAACGCGGGCTGGCGGGTGGCAGTGATCGATCATCTGCCCTACGGTGGCACCTGCGCCTTGCGCGGCTGCGATCCCAAGAAGGTGCTCGTCGGCGTCGCCGAAGCGCTGGATCAAGCGCGCCGCATGAACGGCAGGGGACTGAGCGGCGAGCCGTCGATCGACTGGCGGGCGTTGATGGCCTTCAAGAGAAGCTTCACCGAGCCGGTTCCGGAAAACATGGAGCAGAGCTTCCGTGAGAAGGGCATCGCGACCTACCACGGCCGGGCGCGCTTTGCCGGCCCGCGCACGGTAGAGGTGGGCGAAACTCTCGAGGGACGTTTCGTGCTCATCGCCACCGGCGCCGAGCCCGTCAAGCTCGGCATTCCGGGCGAAGAGCATCTCGCCACGAGCACCCAGTTTCTGGAACTGGAGGAGTTGCCAAGGCGCATCGTGCTCGTCGGCGGAGGCTATATCGCCGCCGAGTTCTCGCACATCGCGGCACGGGCAGGAGCCGCGGTCACGATCCTGCAGCGTGGAGAGAGGATGCTGAAGCCCTTCGACGCCGACGTCGTCGCCTGGCTCACCGAGAAATCGCGCGAAATCGACATCGACATCCGCCTGAAGACAACCGTTCAGCGCATCGAAAAGACCTCCCGTGGGCTTGTGGTCCAGACGGTAGCGGACGGAAAGCCGGAATCGTTCACCGCCGACCTGGTCGTGCATGCCGCCGGCCGCGTTCCCGATCTCGATTCCCTGGATCTGAAGACGGCGGGCGTCGAAGCCACGCAAGGCCGGCTCGAGCTCAACGACTATCTGCAAAGCGTTTCCAACCCCGCCGTGTACGCGGCCGGCGATGCCGCAGCCAAGGGACCGCCGCTCACGCCCGTCTCCGCGCACGACGGGCGCGTTGCATCGGCGAACATGCTGAAGGGCAATCATCGAAAGCCCAACTATCTCGGCGTGCCGAGCGTCGCCTTCACCATTCCTCCCATCGCCGCCGTCGGCCTGACGGAAGAGGCGGCGCGGGCGCAAGGGCTCAAGTTCCAGGCGCGCGCGCAGAAGGCTTCGAGCTGGTACACCGCGCGGCGCGTCGCCGAGCCGGCCTACGGGTTGAAGGTGCTCGTCGAAGACGGCACGGACCGCATCCTCGGCGCTCACCTCGTCGGGCCGCATGCAGACGAAGTGATCAACATCTTCGCCTTCGCGATCCGTTCAGGGCATACAGCCGGGGACCTCCAAGACACGATGTTCGCCTACCCCACCGGCGCCTCGGACATCGGATATCTGCTATGAGCGCGCGCCGTTCCTTGCCGGCCATGCATCCCTTAAGTTCTCGGCAGCAGTAGCGCCCGCTGGCACGCGACTTGCCCTGCGAGCCTCATGCAGCCCACAACGCCAGGTCCGGTGGCCTGTCCGGTCGACGCCACCATCCAAGAGGCGGCACGCCTCATGGCGGAGCACGACCGCACGGAACTGCCCGTCGTCGATGCTGATTCCAAGCCCATCGGCGTCATCAGCGAGCGCGACATTACCCGCAGGGCGGTAGCCGCCGGCAAGGTGCCGATCACATCCGTACGGCAGGTGATGTCGCCCTCCCCCGCCCCCGCTGGCGGCGCGCCCAACCCTGCTGTCGACGACGACGAGGGCGCCTGCTGTGGGATGCTTTCCGGGCGCCGCGGCCCATGAAGCACGGCAACGCCGGCGTGGCCGGGCACGACCACGGGCAGATGCTGCGGGACGAGCATCTCTCCACGCTGTGGCCGCACTACGCAAATCTGCTGCTCGGGCTGTGGCTCGTGACGAGCCCGTTCGCCTTCGGCTACCTCGGCGAGTTCGTGCCCGACGAGAATCTGCTGCGCGTCATGCGGGAGCGCGGCCTGCCGTCCTTCGAGTGGCGCAACCTCGCCATGACCTGGAGCGACGTGGCGAGCCTGAGCGCTTATCGTGCTCTTCAGCGCGCTCGCCGCCTCGCCCTCGCGGCGCTACCCATGGTCACAGTGGGCCTGCGCGGTGGTGGGTTTCTGGCTGCTCTTCGCGCCGCTCGTGTTCTGGACGCCGCTGCCGGTGGCTTACGCGAACGACACCATCATCGGCGCGCTGGTGATCGCTTTCGCCGTTCTCATTCCGATGATGCCGGGAATGAGCATGGCCGGCATGATGGGCGGCCCCGATCTTCCGCCGGGCTGGGCCTATACGCCCTCGAGCTGGCTGCAGCGGCTGCCGATCGCCGTGCTCGCCGTGGTCGGCATTCTCATCGCGCGCTACCTCACCGCCTACCAGCTCGGCCACACCGACCGCGCGTGGGATCCGTTCTTCGGCGACGGCACCGAGACCATCATCACCTCCGACGTGTCGCGCGCCTTCCCCATCCCGGATGCGGGCCTCGGCACGGTGGCCTACATCATGGAGCTCCTTATGGCGGTGATGGGCGACAAGCGCCGCTGGCGCACCATGCCGTGGATGGTGCTCGGCTTTTTCGTGCTGGTCGTGCCGCTGGGCGGGGTGAGCATCGGCTTCATCATCATCCAGCCCATCATCATCGGCACCTGGTGCACGCTCTGCCTCATCCAAGCGCTCGCCATGGCGGTGATGATCCCCTACTCGCTCGACGAGTTCGTCGCCATGGGGCAGTTCATGCTGGACGCGCGGCGCAAGGGCAAGCCGCTCTGGCGGATCTTGTGGATGGGCGACGCGATGGAGGGCGGCAGGGAGGACCCGGCCAAGGAGTTCCGCGGCGCCCCGCGCGAGATGTGGCGGGAGGCGGTGCGGGGGGTGAACGTGCCCGTGGCGCTCGCGCTCAGTATCGCGCTCGGCGTGTGGCTGATGTTCACGCGGCTCGTCTTCGGCAACTCGGGCGCGATGGCGAACAGCGACCACCTGGTGGGCGCGCTGGTCGTCACGTTCGCCATCATTGCCTGGGCGGAAGTGGCTCGGCCGGTGCGCTTCATCAACATCCCCTTTGGCCTGTGGCTGGTCGCCGCGCCGTGGCTGCTCGACGGCGCAGGCTCGGCGCTCGCCGCTGCCAACAGCGTCGTGTCCGGCGTCCTGCTCATCGCGCTCTCTCTGCCGCGCGGGCCGGTGCGCGATTCGTACGCCGGCTGGGACCACTATATCTTTTAGGAGGGACGGCCGCGGCGCAGGGCGAGCAGCGCCGCCCCGCCGAGCGCCGCGGCGAGCGCCGCCGTCTTGAGCGGATTCAGCCGGGCCCGCGTATAAGCGCTGCGCTCGAACACGTGCATGTCGGAGATGCCGCTGCGCTCCTCGCCGTCGTGGTCTGGGCGATAGAGATTGTTCTCCTCGCGCGGGCGGGCGGGCTGCCTGGTCCGCTGGAAGTACGGCATGGTCCAGCGCATGCCAAGGTCCGTCAGCCGCGGAAACAGCATGCCGAAGGTCGAGATCAGGCGTCCGCCGCCGCCCACGACGATGTCGCGCACGCGATACTCGGCCGCGTAGAGGATGGCATCAGCGACCAGCTCGGGCGCATAGACCGGCGGCGGGTTCTTCGGCTGCACGTCGAGGTAGTTCTTCGCGTGGCGCATGTACGGGGTATCGATGGCGCTCGGCTTGATGAGCGAGACGGAGATCGGCAGCCGGTCGGTCTCGATCTCCATGCGCAGCGCGTCGGTGAATCCCTTGACGGCGTGCTTCGAGGCCGAATAGACGCCCTGAATGGGGATCACCCGGTCGGAAAGCACGCTGCCCACGTTCACGATGGCACCGCCGCGCTCGGCCAGATGCTGCGCGGCAACGCGCGAGCCGTTGACCACGCCCCAGTAGTTCGTCTCGAAGAGCCGCCGCTGGTCCTCGAGCGTCACCTCGAGCACCTTGCCATAGATGGAGACTGCGGCGCCGTTCACCCAGGTGTCGAAACCGCCATAGCGCTCCACCGCGATCTGCGCCGCCCGCTGTAAATCCGGCTCGACGGCCACGTCGGCTACCGCGTAGCTCGCTTCGCCGCCGCGGGCAAGGATGTCGTCGCAGATCTCGCGCAGGGCTTCTTCGTTGCGCGATACCAGCAGCACCTTTGCGCCGCGGCCGGCGGCCTTGCGCGCCGCCACGAGGTTGATGCCGCTCGACGCACCGGTGATGACGATGACCTGGTTCTTGAGGGGCTTGAGCTGGGTTCGCATGGCCGCAACCGCGCAAGCGGCGTGCCGGCTAGAACAGCACGGCGACTCGGGCACGTCTCCTGCTGATACCCAGGTCGGGAGCTTGAGGTCCTCAACATTGGAGTGGATCAGGTGGCGGACAGGCACGAAAGACCGGTCGGGCGCGGCAAAAGGCCCGGCATCCTCGGAGGAGCGGCAGGCGCGCTGGGGGTCGCCGTGCTGCTGGGCATCATAGGCTTGATCGTCGTCTACAGCGGCGCCTATAACGTGGCGGCGACGGAGGACCACGCCTCGTTCGTCCGCTGGGCATTCGACACGACGTTTCAGAACTCCGTCGCGCGCCGCGCGCCGGAGCCGGAACAACCCTTGGCGATCACGCAGGAGGCGCTCGCAGCCGGCGCAAGCGCCTACAAGTCGACCTGCCAGCACTGCCACGCCGGCCCGGGCGCGGAGCGGGCCTCGTGGGCAAGCGGCATGCGGCCGCGGCCGCCGCACCTTGCCGAGGCGGCGGCGCGCTGGGAGATCTCCGAGGTGTTCTGGATCGCGAAGCACGGCGTGAAGATGACCGGCATGCCGGCGTTCGGCCCGACGCACGACGACCGCACGTTGTGGAGCATTGCCGCGTTCGTCAAGCAGCTGCCGGCGATGACGCCGCAGGAATACGCGGCGCTCGGCGACCAGGCCGGGCACGGCAGCTCCGCCGGCGGATCGAGTGCGAGCCATGACGGGAAGGCGCGTCCATGAGCATGTCCTACTGGCGCTTCGCGGCGATGATCGCAACCTCGACCGTCGTCATGTACGGGCTCATGTATCTGAACACCTACGCCTACGAGCACGTGTTCTGGAGCGAGACCCGTGCGTGGATGGCGCTCGTGATGGGCGCGACGATGTCGGTCATCATGCTCGGCTACATGCTCGGCATGTACAAGAAGACGTCCCTGAACCTCGCGATCTTCGGCGGCTCGATCGCCGTCTTCGCGCTCGCGCTATGGCTCGTGCGAAGCCAGGCCACGGTGGACGACGTCGATTACATGCGCGCGATGATTCCCCACCACTCGATCGCGATACTGACGAGCGAGCGCGCCCAGATTTCGGACACGCGCGTGCGCAAGCTCTCCAGGGAGATCATCGAGGCGCAGGAGCGCGAGATCGCCGAGATGAAGTACCTCGTGCGCGACCTGGAGGCGCGCGACTGATGCGCTGGCGTCCCTGGCTGGCCATTGGGCTGCTCGCGGGATGCACGCAGGCCGATGCGCCGGATGATGATCTGCAGGCGATTCACCCGCCTGAAATCGCGCGCATCGCGTCCGCCGGCGAAGCGCTTGCCGGCGCGCACGTCCCGACGCTCGATCCGAGCACGCTGAACGACGCCGAGATTGCCAAGTCGCTCAAAGAAGGCCCGCGCTGCGATTTTCGCTACACCACGGCGGGCGCGCCGGTCCTCGCCGTCCGCATGGAACCGAAGGGCGCGGCGGTCTCCGCCATCGTCAAGCTGAACGGCCACCTCGTCCCGCTCGAGCCCGCCCGCATCGAGTCCAGCTCGGGGCCGGGCGACCGGCTGCTGATCGTCTCGGAACCGGTTCGTATCGTGGTCCAGCCCGATCCCGCGGCGCCCAAGAGCGCACGCCCCGGCATTCAGCGCCGAGAGGCCGACATGATTTTCGAGGTCGGGAAGATGCTGCGCGCCGGGTATCGCGGGTATCTGGATTGCGCGCTCGAGCCGCCCACGCAGGCCCTCGGCCACAAATCAGGTTAGAGATCTGGAAGTTCGCAGCAGGCGGGGCGTGCCCATAATGGGCCCGCGACGCTGTTTCGCGCGCCATGCGATCCTTGGGCGTGCTCATGAAGCATTCGCGCATCGCCGCAGGCCTCGCGCTCGTGCTGGCGCTCGCCGTGGCCTACTGGCTGCTGCACGACGTGCGCTGGCTATTCGACCCGTCGCAGATTCAGTCCTTCGCGGAGCGGCTCGGCGCCTGGGGACCAGCGGGCATCGTCGCTCTCATGGTCCTCGCCATTCTCGTCAGCCCCGTCCCGAGCGCGCCGATCGCGCTTGCCGCCGGAGCGCTCTACGGCCATACGTGGGGAACCCTCTACGTGCTCGTGGGCGCCGAGCTCGGCGCCCTCGCCGCCTTCGGCATTGCGCGCTTCGCCGGCTACGAGGCGCTGCGCAGCTGGCTGGGGGAGCGCGTGTCGGCCGGCTGGCTCGGCTCGCAGAACGCCCTCATGGGCGTGGTGTTCATCAGCCGCCTGCTGCCCTTCGTCTCCTTCGACGTGGTGAGCTACGCCGCCGGCCTGACCGCGCTCTCGGCCTGGCGCTTCGCCCTCGCCACGCTCGCCGGGATCATCCCGGCGAGCTTCCTGCTCGCGCATTTCGGCGCCGAGATGGCAGGCGGCGAGGCGAAGCAGGCCATGCTCGCGGCCCTTGGGCTCGGCGTCATCGTCGCCCTGCCGCTTGTCGCGAGGCTCGTGCGCCGTTACCGTGCTTCCCGGGACTGAACGGCCGTGCCCGCCTTGCCCGGGTCAACTCGCTCTGCGGCGCGCGATCCTCGGCGCGCCGTCTGCGAGCCGCCCGTACCACGTCTGCCATGAAGCCATAGCAAGCCCACCCCTAGCATCGCCGCGACGAGCGACCCGGAGAGCACGCCGACTTTCGCCGAAAGCACGAGTACCTCGTTCGTTCCGAACGCCAGAGCCGCGAAGAAGAGGCTCATCGTGAAGCCGATGCCGCCGAGCAGCGCCGCGCCTAAGACATGCGGCCAGCGCACCCCGTCCGGTAGCGTTCCGGCGCGCAGGCGCACCGCAAGCCACGCGGCGCCCATGATGCCGACAGGCTTGCCGAGGACCAGGCCGGCCGCTGTGCCTGCCACCACGGCGGCCGAAAGCGCGCGCGCCTCGGGTGCGCCGATGACCGAGATGCCGGCGTTGAAGAACGCGAATATGGGAACCACGCCGAACGCCACCCAGGGACGCAGGCCTTTCTCTGCCGAAGCGAGCGGCGTTGCGCCTTCGCGCGTGCGCAACGGCAGCGCGAGACCGATCAGGAATCCGGCCAGCGTGGCGTGCACCCCCGACTCGAGAACCGCCGCCCAGAGCACCACGCCGGCTACGACGTATGCCGAAGGCCTCGTCACTCCACGGCGGTTCAGCCAGGCCAGCACCGCGAGCGCGCCCGCCGCGACAAGCAGCGACGCCACGGAAAGGTGCGCGGTGAAGAGCACGGCAAGAATAACGATCGCTCCCAGGTCGTCGAAGATGGCAAAGGCGGTCAGAAACGCCTTGAGTGCGGCTGGCGCCGCCGCACCGAGCGCATTCAGCGCCGCCAGCGCGAGCACCGTGTCGGTGGCGATGGGAACCGCCCAGCCCTGCTCCGCCCCCGGCTCCCCGGCAGCAAGCAGCCAGTAAACGCCGGCCGGCACCAGCATGCCGCCCAGAGCGGCAATCGCCGGCAGGGCGATGCGCGCCCGGGACGCGAGGTGCCCCGCCAGCGCCTCGCGCTTGATCTCCAGGGCGACGAGAAGGAAGAAGAACACCATCAGGCCTTCGTTGATCCACGCGATCAGCGGCTTCTCCACGTAGAGCGCGCCCACCCGCAGCGCTACGGGTGTGTGGTGGACCAGGTCGTAAAGCGGACGCAGGGAGGAGTTCGCGATCGCCAGTGCCGCAAGCACGGCCGCCACGGCAAGGAGCCCGGAAGCGAGCTCCGGCCTGCGGAGCGCCTTCATCTCTTCACGGGCGGATCGGCCAGGCCGGATTGCGCAGATTGAACCGCGGGCGCAGTCCGGCAATGTCGCGGCGGGCCTCGTCCAGCGCCTGCAGCGTGCCCACGTCGCGCCAATAGGCGCGCTCCTCGTGATCGAGCACGCCCGGCACTTGGTTGCGCGCAAAGTCGTAGGCAAAGGCTCGGTAGCCGCTGCCGGGCAGCGCCGGCAGGATATGCCGGCCGAAGTCGGTGCCGCCGCGGCGGATCGCCTGCTCGAGCAGGGCTTTGAGGCTGCCCGGCTTGAAGAGGTAATTTCCCATCGAGGCGTACGCAAAGCCCGGATTGCCCGGGACCGGTCGCGGCACCGCCGGCTTCTCCTGGAATTCCTCGATGGTGCCGCCCTCGCTCACCGCCATGATCCCGAACGAGGAGGCCTTTTCGAGCGGTACGGGGACGGCAGCCACCGTCACGTCGGCATCGCGCGCCGCATGAAAGCGAGCCATCTGCCGCACGTCCATGCGGTAGACGTGATCCGCTGCGAACACGGCCACCGCTTCGGGCTGATGGCGCTCAACAAGCTCGAGATTCCGATACACCGCGTCGGCGGTGCCGGCAAAGTCACCGTGCCCATCCGGCAGCAGGGGATGCACCGGACTGTGGCGACACCAGACCGCACGCAGATGCTCGAGCAGGGAATCGGCCTTGTACTGGGCCAGCACGTAGATCGGCGCGATCGCCGAATTGACGAGGTTTCCCAGGGCGAAGTCGACGAGGCGGTACTCTCCGGCGAAGCGCACCGCGGGCTTGGCGCGGTCGGCCGTCAGCGGCCGCAGTCGCCTGCCCTCGCCGCCCGCCAGCACGAACGCCAGGATTGCGCCGGAGCGTGACGTGTGAACGGTCATCGGGCGCCTCCGGACGGCGTGATACACCGCGTCGGCGGTGCCGGCAAAGTCACCGTGCCCATCCGGCAGCAGGGGATGCACCGGACTGTGGCGACACCAGACCGCACGCAGATGCTCGAGCAGGGAATCGGCCTTGTACTGGGCCAGCACGTAGATCGGCGCGATCGCCGAATTGACGAGGTTTCCCAGGGCGAAGTCGACGAGGCGGTACTCTCCGGCGAAGCGCACCGCGGGCTTGGCGCGGTCGGCCGTCAGCGGCCGCAGTCGCCTGCCCTCGCCGCCCGCCAGCACGAACGCCAGGATTGCGCCGGAGCGTGACGTGTGAACGGTCATCGGGCGCCTCCGGACGGCGTGATCGATATGCCGTTCGGCGCGCGGCCGACCGGAACCGTGGCGACGACCTTGGCGGAGCGCGCATCGAGCACCGAAACGGTGTTGTCGTAGATGTTGGTGACGAACGCGTACTTGCCGTCGCCGTCGACCACCACCCCGTGGGCGCCGGGGCCCGTTTGCACCGTCTTCGCCACCCGGCGCGCCTGCAGGTCGATCACGCTCACGCTGTTGCCGGGCTTCTGCTTCGTGCCCTGGTTGGCGACGAAGAGCGTCCTGCCGTCCGGGGTGGCATAGACCTGGATCGGCACCGGGCCGACGTCGATCCTCGCGATCACCCGCCGTGCCGCCGGATCGATCAGCGCCACCTTGTTCTCCTGCGAAAGCGAGACAAAGGCGAGGCTTCCGTCGGCCGTAAAGCCCGTCTGCGCCGGACCCTTGCCCACGCGAATCTGCGCGATCTCCTTCCTCGCCTGCGTATCGATGACCGACACGGTGCCGCCCTTGAGATTGGCGACGTAGGCCTGCTTTCCGTCCGGACTGATGCGGACACCGTGGGGGTAGACACCGACCGGAATGGTTGCCACGACCTGCCGCGCTTCGGTGTCCACGACGCTTACCGTGTTTTCGCCGCCGTTCGTCACGTAGGCGAAGCGCCCGTCCGGCGTGAGCACCACGTGGGCCGGGTGTATGCCCACGGCAACCTTCGCCGCGACGGTCCGCGTGGCGGTGTCGATCGCCCACACCTCGCCGCGCTCGGCCATCTCCTCGTGCTCGTCCTTCGACATTCCCGCGTGTCCCCTTTCAGCTTTGCGGGACTCGCCGTTGTTCGTCACCCACGCAAGCCTGCCGTCGGGCGAAACTTGGACGTTGTGCGGCTGGCGGCCCACGGCAATCGCGGCGACGCGCTTGAATGATGCCGAGTCGAGCACGCTGACTGTGTCGCTGCCTTCGTCGGCGACGTACACCGTCCCCGGCGCGGCGAGCGCCGCACCGGCAAATGCCGCCATGCCGATCACTGCAAATCTCAGAGACCTGAATTTCATGTCACACCTCGAGTAATTAGGAGCTTTCCGTGCCGCTCGCTGCATTCGCAGCCGAACGGCTCCACGCAACTGCGGCGCGCGGCGTTGCGCCGCGCGCGATCGGCTCAGCGCAGAATCCGCGCTGACCGGGCGTAGAAGGAGCTCGGGGGGAGTACTTTTGAGGTGAACTTCGGTACGGCGGGTTGCGGCGCGCGTATGGGCGAACGCGCGGAAGCAGGCGGGAGAAGCGCCGCGCCGCCCTTCGCCGGCGGGGCCGCATCCGTCGGGTCTGCAGCGGTTGGGCCGTAGACGCTTGCGCAGCACGAGCCGTTCGACTCGTCTGGAGCGGCAGCGTGCGCATCGAACGCGCCGCATGCCGACAGCAGCATTGCCAGCGCCAGTACCGCGGCGGCGGCGAACGCGAAGCGTTTCAGGGCACCCTTCCCCATAATTTCAAGCATGGCACTCATGCGCTGGATGCCTTTGATACAGATCAAGGCCCAAGCGAGCGGCGCGGCATACTTGGCGGGCCATGACCCGTCTCGCCTATTTCAAGGCCTACGATCTCCGCGGTACCGTACCGGGCGAGATCGACGCTCGGGTCGCCTGGCGCCTGGGGCGCGCGCTGCCGGCTTGGGCCGCGGCGGCAGAATTCGTCCTGGGCCGCGACGCGCGTCTGTCGTCGCCGGCGCTTGCGGAGGCGCTGATCCGCGGCCTCGTCGAGGCAGGGGCGCGCGTGCACGACATGGGCATGCTTACCACGCCCATGCTGAATTTCGCCGTCGCCCAACGCCGCTGCCATGGCGTGATGGTGACGGCTTCCCACAACCCGAGCGAATACAACGGCTTCAAAATCCTCGATCCAGGGGTCGAGCAGGTCTACTACGGCCGCGGGCTGGAGACGCTCGAGCCCGCGCTCGCCGGCCCGGTACCGGCCGCGAGCGGTGCGGGCGGAAGCGTGGTGGTGGACAGCGTCCTGGGTGAATACTGCGACCTGCTCGCCGAGCAGTTCCGGGGCGAACCGCTAGGTCTCCGGTCCGTCGTGATCGACTGCGCCAACGGCGTGGGGGCGCTGCCGCTGGGCGTGCTCGAGCGGCTCGGGGTGCGTCATACCCTGCTCTACCACGTGCCCGACGGCGCCTTTCCGAACCATGGCCCCGACACACTGCGCCCCGAAAACGTCGCCGCCCTGCGGGCCGCGGTGCCGGCGGCGCGTGCCGATCTGGGCGTCATGTTCGACGGCGATGCCGACCGCGTGGCCTTCGTCGACGAGCGCGGCGCCATCGTGCCGCCCGAGGGCTCGCTGCTCGTGCTCGCGCGCGAAGCGCTGGCGCAGCGGCGGGGCACGGTGTTCTACGACCTTCGCATGAGCCGCGCCGTGCGCGGCGAGATCGAAAAGCTCGGCGGCACGCCAGCGACCCTGCGCGTGGGCAATCCCTTCTACAAGGAGGCTCTGCATCGCTCGCAGGACGGCCTGCTCGCGGCGGAGCTGTCGGGCCACATCATGTTCGCCGAGCACCACGCCATAGACGATGCGCTCTACGCGGCGCTCAAGCTTCTCGCGGCGCTCGGGCACGGCGGACTACCCCTGTCGCAGCGCTTCGCGCCGCTCGCGCGCTACGCGAGAAGCGGCGAGATTCGCATCGATACGCACGAGCCGGAGGCGCTTATCGCCGCGGCGCGCGCGCGTTTCGGCGACGCGCGCATACAGGATATCGACGGCATCACGGTCGAGTACCCGGACTGGTGGTTCAACCTTCGCGCCTCGCACACCGAGCCGGTGGCGAAGCTCGTGATCGAGGCCGCTTCCCCGGCGACGCTGGCGGCACGGCGCGAAGAGGTGCAGCGCGCGCTCGGGATTTCCCTGGGGAGCCAATCATGACGATCAGGACCTATCGCACGCTGGACGATATCGATGTGTCCGGAAAGGCCGCTGTGGTGCGCGTCGACCTCAATGTGCCGATGAAGGATGGCGCAGTGACGGACGTGACCCGGATCGAGCGCATCCTGCCGACGCTTCGGGAGCTCGTGGGCAAAGGCGCCAGAGTCATTCTCCTCGCCCACTTCGGCCGGCCCAAGGGCAAGGTCGTGCCGCAGCTGAGCTTGAAGCCGGTCGCCGACGTCCTGCAATCGATGCTCGGCCGGCCGGTGAGATTTGTTGCGACCGACTGGCATGACAGCCGCGCCGCAGAGGCAGCCGCGGCCTCGCAGCCAGGCGAGGTTCTCCTGATGGAGAACACTCGCTTCCACGAAGGCGAGGAGAGCAACGACAAGGCGTTTGCGGCCAAGCTCGCCAGTCTTGGAGATGTCTACGTAAACGACGCCTTCTCAGCCGCCCACCGCGCACACGCCTCGACCGAAGGCGTGGCGCGACAGCTCACCTCGGTCGCCGGGCGTGCCATGCAGGCCGAGATTGAGGCGCTGACGAGCGCACTCGATGCGCCGGCGCGTCCGGTCTTCGCCATTGTCGGCGGCGCCAAGGTCTCGACCAAGCTCGGGCTCCTCGGCAATCTGGTGCGCAAGGTGGACGCGCTTGTCCTCGGCGGCGGCATGGCGAACACGTTCCTGGCGGCCCAAGGCAGGCCGATCGGCAAATCGCTCGCCGAGCGCGACATGCTCGGCACCGCGCAGGGCATCAGGGCTGCGGCCGGCGCCGGCGGCTGCGACATCATCCTGCCGATCGACGCGGTGGTGGCGCAGGAGCTCAAGGCGGGCGCCGCGTGGCGCACCGCTCCGCTGGATGCGGTCGGCGCCGAAGACATGATCCTGGACATCGGCCCGGACACCGTGGCGATGGTGAATAAGCGCCTCGCCCGCGCGCGCACCCTCGTCTGGAATGGCCCGCTCGGCGCCTTCGAGATCGCGCCGTTCGACCGCGGCACGACCTCGGTTTCGAGGACCGTGGCGCAGCTCACGCGGAGCGGGGTGATGCGCTCGGTTGCCGGTGGCGGCGATACGGTTTCGGCCCTGAAACACGCGCAGGTCGCAGACGATTTCACCTTTGTCTCGGTTGCGGGAGGCGCCTTCCTGGAGTGGTTTGAAGGAAAATCGCTGCCGGGCGTCGAGGCACTGCGCGTACCCGGGGTCTCCTAGCGCGCGCGTGCAAGCAGCTTGCTCAATTCGCGCAACCACAGCACCGAGCTCGCCACCCCCGCTGGATCCGAGAGCTTCAGGGGGACTGTCAGGATTGCCGCCTGCCCTCGGCGCGCAGCGCCCGCGCGCGAATCAGCAGCGAAACGGCAGCCCAGCCTGCTAGCAAGGCAAGCGGCAGCGCGATCGCGAGCGGCCAGAGGATGCCGATGAGCGTGACACTCAGGAGCCCTAAGCCCGCGCCGGTCATGATGCCTGCCTCCGCCGGTCCAAGCACCCGGCGGTCGGCGATCGCGGCGCCCACGGTATTGCCGATGCGCAGCGCCCCGGCCGCGGCACGGGCGGTGCTGCCGCCAGCAGGTGCACGGCGCCGGCGCGCCTGCTCGCCGGTCGAGCATACGCGGCGGCGCTCATCAAGCACGATCTCCGTGGCATTGGCGAGGTCCTCCTCGTACATCTCTTCCATGGCGCGGGCGAACCGGCGGTCTTCGACCGCGACGTCGAGCTCGTAATTTCCCAGCCAGCTCGCGATGTTCAGATTGGTCGAGCCAATGCGCGCCCAACGGCCGTCGGCAACGGCGGTCTTGGCATGCAGCATCGAGCCGTTCCATTCGAATACGCGGATGCCCGCTTCGAGCAGCGGCCGGTAGCCGGACCGCGACAACGAGTTGAGGAGCGGCAGATCGCTCGAGCCGGGAACCAGCAGCCTGACATCGACGCCGTCGAGCGCTGCCGCGCGCAGCGCCTGCACGTAGGGAGCGACGCCGACGAAATAGGCATCGGTCAGCCACAGCGTCTCGCGCGCCATCGCCGCGATCAACTGGTCGAGTCGGTAGAGCCCGGCGATGTTCGGCACCGCAGGAAGCACGCGCAGCGCCACGTCGCCCGCCTCGCCAATCTGCTCGGGCTCCGACAATTCCTCCGCCGCGAGCGGCGGGCCGGTCGCCGCCCACATCTGGGCGAATGCCTGCTCAAGCCCGCCGACGCCGGGTCCACGCACCTCGATGCCGGTGTCGCGCCACGGTGCGATCCCCTTCGTGGGATCGCCGAGCCATTTGCGGCTCACGCACAGACCTGTGACGAAGCCGATGCGGCCGTCCACCGCGAGCATCTTTCGATGGTCGCGCGCCACCCAGCCGAACGGGCTGGCGAGCCGCGGCGGGTTAAAGCCACGCACTTCGCCGCCGGCGTCCAACAGTGGTTGCCACAGGCGCCGGCGGGTGCTGAAACTGCCCAGCCAGTCGTAGATGACGCGCACACGGACGCCGTCGCGAGCCTTGGCCGTGAGCGCGGCAACAAACTCGCGTCCGACCTCGTCGTCCGCGAAGATGTAATTCTCCAAGAACACGGTGCGGCGCGCCGTCCCGATCGCCGAGAGCCACACCGGGTAGTGCTCTCCGGCATCCTTGAGGATGCGCGCGCTGTTGCCCGACACGAGCGGCGCGCCGCCCGCGCGCGAGAGCGCCTGCCCCGCGAGCAGCCGCAGCAGGGATTCCGCCGCAGGGTCCGGGCAGCGCAGATTCAAGATGGTCGCCAGCGCTTCATCGGTACACCAGGACGGGAATCTTCGAATGCGTCAGCACCTGCTGCGTGACGCTGCCGAGAAGAAGACTCTTCAATCCCCGCCGCCCATGCGACGCCATGAAGATGACGTCGCACTTGCGCCTGCGTGCCGCGTCGAGGATGCCCTGGTAGGTCGCCCCTGTGCGCGCCACCAGCGGCTGGAAGGGCACGCCCGCGCGGCGCGCCGCCTTTGCGATCTGCTCGACGTGCTGCTCGCCGGCCGCCAGAAACCCGCGCTCAGCCTGGGCGTAGCGGCGCTCGTCAATGAGCATGACCTCGCCGTAGTAGCCGTAGGTCGACGCCCCGACGCCGTGGAAGCCGGTGACCCGGGCGCCCATCTCCTTCGCCAGCGCAACGCCCGCCTTGATCGCCTTCGCCGAAGCCGGCGAGCCGTCGGTGGGGATCAGAATGTGCTTGAACATCGCGAGCCCTTCACGGAGTGATCGCGACCTTGAGAACGCCGTCGCGCTGATGGGAGAAGAGATCGTAGGCCTGCTCGATTTGCTCGAGCCGGAAGCGGTGCGTAACCATCGCGCGCAGATCGACGCGCCCGCCTGCTATGACGGACATGAGCCGGCGCATGCGCTCCTTGCCGCCGGGGCAAAGCGTGGTGATGATTTTGTGGTCGCCGAGGCCCGCGGCGAAGGCCCCGACCGGGATCTTCAGGTCGGCCGAGTAGACGCCAAGACTGGAGAGCGTGCCCCCGGGCCGCAGCACGCGCAGGCAGGCCTCGAAGGTGGCCTGCGTGCCGAGCGCCTCGATCGCGACGTCCACGCCGCGGCCGCCCGTAATGCGCAGGATCTCGCTGACCGGATCGCCGCTCGACACATCGACGAGGTGGTCCGCGCCGAGGCGGCGCGCCGCCTTCAGGCGCTCGGGAACGCGGTCGACCGCGATGATCGTCGTCGCGCCGCAAAGCTTCGCGCCGGCGGTGGCGCACAGGCCGATCGGCCCCTGCGCGAACACCGCCACCGTGTCGCCGATGCGGATGCCGCCGCTCTCCGCGCCGCTGAAGCCGGTCGACATGATGTCCGGGCACATGAGCACCTGCTCGTCCGTGAGGCCGTCGGGCACCGGCGCAAGATTCGCCATCGCATCCGGCACCAGCACGAATTCCGCCTGGCAGCCGTCGATCGTATTGCCGAGCTTCCAGCCGCCGGCGGGCTTCCAGCCGTGCGCCGTGCCAGCTCCGTCCTGCGAACAGGCTCCGCTCAGGCAGGCGGCGCTGTGCCCGCGCGGCGTGATGGCGCCGGCGATCACCCGCTCGCCTTCGCGGTAGCCTTGCACCGCCGAGCCGAGTTTCTCGATCACGCCGACCGGCTCGTGTCCGACGGTGAGGCCTTTTGCGACCGGGTACTCGCCCTTGAGAATGTGCACATCGGTACCGCAGATCGTCGTGGTCGTGACACGCAGCAGCGCATCGAGGGGCCCGACATCGGGGATGGGCTTTTCGTCCAGGGCAATCCTCCCCGGCGCGACGAATATGGCGGCCTTCATTTTAGGCATCGCGATCTCCTTCCGCTAAGAATCACGCCGGCCTTGCCGAAGCCCGCGAGCCGTCGGTGGGAATCAGAATGTGCTTGAACATCATGAGGCTGCCGTAACCAGGAGGGCCAGCACTCCAGCCGCCAGGCAGTAGTACACCATAGGCCCGAGCGTGAAGCGAATGATGGTGCCCTCCTGCCGAAGCAGGCCGACGACAGCAGCGGCTGCGACGACATTCAGCACGGACACCATGTTTCCGGCATTGGCCCCCAGCATCTGGGCCGCCAGGACGACCGTTCGCGGAACGGCCGCCTGCTCGGCCGCACTGAGCTGGAAGAGGGCGAACATCATGTTGCTGAAGGTGGCGCTGCCCGACAGGAAAGCGCCGAAGGCACCGACAAACGGCGCAACCAGCGGCCAGGCGGAACCGACGACCTCCGCGGCGCTCGCTGCCAAGGTCATTGGCATGCTGGCGAGACCGCCGCTGTTGACGCCTGAGTGGATGAAGATGCGCACCATCGGAACCGCCGCGCCCAGTGCGACGGCGCTGCCGAGGAGCGCGGCGGCCGTGTCCCGTACGGCGGCGAGCCCTTGCCCGGCGCTCATGCCGTGCAAGGGAATGGTGACCAGCGCAATGGCGATGAACATGGTCCCCGGGAGGTATAGCGGTGCAACAGAGACGCCGATGTCCGTGCCGAGTATGCCCGTCCAGGAAATCGATACGGCCTGCAACCAGTCCTTCAGCGGCAAAAGCGGGACGCGGGTGGCGACCAGCAGGCCGGCGAGCATCAGATACGGTGCCCAGGCGCGGCCGAGCGACATTCCGCGCGAGATCGCCTCACGCGCCGGCTGATTGCGCCCAGCGGCAAACGGCGCACTTGCCGGAAGCATCAGTCCTTTACGCGCCACTGGAACCACAAGCGCGAGCCCTACAAGGGCGCCGATGATGGAGGGAAACTCAGGCCCGAGGAGCACTACGACCGCGAGTGCCGGCAGCGTAAAGCACAAGCCCGCAAACACGGCAAAACGCCACGCGCGCAGGCCCTCTCGCCAGCTCCGGCTTGGATGGAAGAAGCGGGTAAGCATCATCACCATGAGCAGCGGGATTGACGTGCCGACGAGCAGGTCCATCGCGATCGCCTGTACCGCTACCGCCTGGAGGAATTCCGGCAGGGAGGTACCGCCGATCACGCCGGCCGCGCCCGAAGCGACGCCGCCTTCACCCTGCAGGCCCTGGGCGAGCCCCACTACGACCGGCGTGCCGATGGCGCCGAACGATACCGGACTGCTGTCCGCGATCAACGCGAGAACGACCGCCGCCAAGGGCGTAAGGCCCAGCGCGACCAGCAACGGGGCGGTGATCGCGGCCGGGGTCCCGAAGCCGGCGGCACCCTCGAGGAAGGCGCCGAACAGCCAGGCGATCAGGATAATCTGCGCACGCGGATCGGGCGAAATGCGCATGAAGCCGTCGCGGATCACAGCCATCGCGCCGCTTGCGGTCAGGATCTTCAGCAGAAGGATGGCGCCGAGCACGATCCACAGGATCGAGGCCGCGATGATCACGCCCTCGATCGATGCGGCCAGCACATGGACGGCCGGGACGCCCCAAAACACCACGCTCGCGGCGGCAGTCAGGACCAGGCTGAGAGGCATGGCCGTGGCTGCAGGCAGGCGCAGGATGACGAGCAAACCGAGGACGGCAAGCAGCGGCGTCAGCGCGGCAACGACCATCCCGGCACTTCAGCCGCGGAAGACCAGGACCGGTACCGTGGCGTGCGAGAGCACCCTCTGCGTGACGCTGCCCATCATCAGCCGCGAGAAGCCGCGCCGGCCGTGCGAGGCGATGAAGATGACATCGCACTTCTTCTTCCGCGCGGCGTCGACGATCCCCTCGTAGGGCGTAGCGGCTTTCGCCACCACCGATGCGAGCGGCACACGGGCCGCCTTGGCGAGCTTGGCCACCGCCGCGACCTGTCGCTCGCCGGCTTCGCGCGCGGCCCGCTCGAACTCCCGGTACGTCTGCGCATCGATGCCGTAGCCTTCGCCGTAGAGCTGCGGCTGCCATGCTTCGATCGCGTGAAAAGCGGTCACCCGGGCGCCGACCTCGGCGGCAAAGCGGATGGCCGCCTTGGCCGCCTTCAGCGCAACCGGCGATCCGTCCGTGGGAATCAGAATGTGCTTGAACATGGTGTCAGCCTCGCGCTCACGCAGCTTTGGGCGCTGCATCGGCCAGCCGCTTCTCGGTCTGCGCGACGTGGCGCGTGGCGGCGACGAAGCTGTCCGGGTTGAGGGAGATCGAGTCGATGCCCTGCTCCACCAGGAAGCCGGCGAACTCGGGGTAATTGCTCGGCGCCTGGCCGCAGATGCCGATCTTGATGCCGGCGGCGTGCGCCTTGGCGATCGCCTCGGCGACGAAGCGCTTCACCGCCTCGCTCCTCTCGTCGAAGAGCCGTGCCAGATCGGCCGAATCGCGGTCGACGCCGAGCACGAGCTGGGTGAGGTCATTGGAGCCGATCGAGAAGCCGTCGAAGCGGCGCGCGAACTGCTCGGCGAGGATCACGTTCGAGGGCACCTCGCACATCATGTAGACCTGCAGCCCGTCCACACCGCGCTTGAGGCCGTTCTCGGCCATCACCGCCAGCACGCGGTCCGCTTCCTCCGGCGTGCGGCAGAAGGGCACCATGATGATCACGTTGGAGAAGCCGATTTCATTGCGCACCCTGGCGAGCGCCCGGCACTCCAGCGCAAAGCCGGCGCGGTAGCGCTCGTCGTAGTAGCGCGAGGCGCCGCGCCAGCCGAGCATGGGGTTCTCTTCCTTCGGCTCGAAGGCGGCGCCGCCGAGCAGGCCCGCATACTCGTTCGTCTTGAAGTCGGAGAGGCGCACGATCACCGGATGCGGATGGAACGGCGCGGCAAGCTTGGCGACGCCGAGCGCGAGCGTGTCGACGAAGTAGTCCGCCGGGTTGGCGTAGCCGCGCGTGAGGTCCTCGATCTCGCTGCGCACCGCCGGATCGGCGACGCGGTTGGGTTCAATGAGCGCCATCGGATGCACCCGCACGAAATTGCTCACGATGAACTCCAGCCGCGCAAGTCCCACGCCCTTCGCCGGCAGCCGCCACCAGCGGAACGCGGCGGCGGGGCTGGCGACGTTCACCATCATCGCAGTGCGCGTCTGCGGAATGCTGGTGAGGTCCACGTCCTCCGCCTCGAAGGGCAGGATTCCCTCGTACACCACGCCCTGCTCGCCCTCCGCGCAGGAGAGCGTGAGCGCCTGGCCGTCTTGCAGGACCGTTGTGCCGCGGCCAGTGCCGACGATCGCCGGTACGCCCAGCTCGCGGCTCACGATCGCCGCGTGGCTGGTGGTGCCGCCGTGATCGGTAATGATGCCCGCGGCGCGCTTCATGATGGGTACCCAGTCGGGATCGGTCATCTCGGTGACGAGGATCGCGCCATCGCGGAAGCGCCCGATGTCCTCGGCGCTGCGGATGACGCACGCCGTTCCGGCGGCGATCGCCTCGCCGATCGCCGAGCCGGTGAGGAGCCGCTTGCCGCGCGCCTTCAGCTTGTAGGACTTGAGCGTGCCGGCCCGGCGCACGGACACGACTGTTTCCGGGCGCGCCTGCACCATGTAGAGCTCGCCGGTCGCGCCGTCCTTCGCCCACTCCATGTCCATGGCTCGGCCGTAGTGCGCCTCGACCGTGGCGGCCCAGCGGCCGAGCTGCAGGATCTCGTCGTCGGACAGAACGAAGGACTGGCGTTCCTTCTGCGTCGTCTCCACGGTCAGCGTGCGCGCGCTGCCGCCGGTGGCATAGACCATCTTGCGTTCCTTCCCGCCGAGGGTCTTCTCGACAATCGGGCGCAGGCGCGCATCGGCGAGCAGCGGCTTGAACACCACGTATTTGTCCGGGTCGACCGAGCCCTGCACCACGGTTTCGCCCAGGCCCCAGGCCGCGTTGATCACCGCGGCGCGCGGAAAGCCGCTCTCGGTGTCGATCGAGAACATCACCCCCGATCCGGACAGGTCCGAGCGCACCATGCGCTGCACGCCGATCGAGAGCGCGACCTCCAGATGGTCAAAGCCCTTCGTCTCGCGGTACGAGATGGCGCGGTCGGTGAAGAGAGACGCGTAGCAGCGCCGACAGGCATCGAGCAGCTCGCGCTCGCCGCGGACGTTGAGGAAGGTCTCCTGCTGCCCGGCGAAGCTCGCCTCGGGCAGGTCCTCGGCCGTGGCGCTCGAGCGAACGGCGACGCTCGCCTCCGCCGAGCGGCTCCGCCGTGACAGCTCCTGGTAGGCGTCACGAATCGCCTGCGCGATCGGCGGCGGGAACTCGCCGTCGAGAAACAGGCGCCGCGCCGCTTCGCCGGTTTCATGCAGCGTGGCGGCGCCGCGCTTGAGCGCTTGCATCCGTTCCGCGAGCGCGGCTTCGATGCCGTTCGCCTTGACATACTCGCGGTACGCCTGCGCAGTGGTGGCAAAACCTTCCGGCACGCGCACGCCGCCCGGGGCGAGGCGCTGCACCATTTCGCCGAGGGAGGAGTTCTTGCCGCCCACGCGGGCGACGTCGCTCCTTCCCAAGGTCTCGAACCAGGCGATGAATGGGTCGGGCGGGACGGACATGAGAATCTCCTTTGAACAGTCCCGCCAGTATGGAGCGACGACCGCGCGACCCGTTGACCTGCGTCAAAAACCCGCGTGCGAAACGGCGTCTCGAACCGCATCTGCCGAGCGCCGCAGAGCGCCGATCTCCTCCTCCGAAAGCGGGATCGGAAGCACGCGCCGGATGCCCGAACGATCGACGATGGCGGGCAAGCTCAGGCACACGCCGCGGATGCCGTAGTGCCCGTCGACGAGCGTCGACACGGTGAGCACCGACGCCTGGTCGCGCACTACGGCCTCGATGATGCGGGTGAGCGCGGCCGCAATCGCAAAGTTGGTGGCGCCCTTGCGGCGGATGATCTCGTAGGCGGAATCGCGCACACGCGTGGCCATGGCAGCCATATCCTCCCCGGTACAGGACATGCCGGTCAGCCGGCAGTATTCGTGAAGCTGCACGTTCGCGAGGCTGGCCGCCGACCAGGCGACGAGCTCGCTGTCGCCATGCTCGCCGAGCACGTACGCATGGACGTTGCGGGCATCGACGCCGTAGTGCGCCGAAAGCTCTGCGCGCAAGCGCGCCGTATCGAGCACCGTACCGGAGCCGAACACCTTCGCGGGCGGTAAACCCGACAGGCGCAATGCGGCGAACGTGAGGGCGTCGACCGGATTGGTGGCGATGAGGAGCAGCCCTTCGGGATTCGCGCGGACTACTTCGGTCACGATGCCGCGCAGCACCTCCACGTTCCGGATCAGGAGCGCCGGCCGGCTCTCGCCCTCCCGCTGCGCGGCGCCCGCAGCGATCACCGTCACCGCCGCGCCCGCTGCATCGGCCAAGCCGCCCGGCTTCACGCTGACCGGCGCGTAGAAGGGCACGGCGTGCGCGATGTCCATCGCCTCGCCTTCCGCCCGCTCCCGGTTTGCGTCGATCACGACGATCTCGCGCGCCACACCCGAAGAAGCAAGCGTATAGGCGAGCGTGCTGCCGACCCGGCCGGCGCCCACAATCGCGATCTTCGTTCCTTCAATGCTCATCGATCTGCTGAGCCTGGAAGCCTATGATAAAGCGCATGGCATGGAACCGGACCAAGATCGTCTGCACCCTCGGACCTGCAACCGACACGCCGGGCGTGCTGGAGGGGCTCGTGCGTTCCGGCATGAACGTCGCGCGGGTGAATCTGTCGCACGGCGAGCGCGGCGAGCACGAGCGGCGCATCGCCGAGGTGCGCGAGATTGCGCGGCGCCTCGGGGAACCGATCGCTGTCCTTGCCGACCTGCCAGGCCCCAAGTTTCGCCTCGGCATCCTGCCCGAGGGCATGCGCAGGCTCGCGGACGGCGCGCAGGTCATTCTCGCGGCGGAGCCCGGTCCCGCGCCGGTTCTGCCGGTGCGCAGCCCCGAGGTGCTTGCAGCGCTGCGCGTAGGCGAGCAGGTCTACCTCGCCGATGGCGCGATCGAGCTTCGCGTGTTGCGTGCCGCCCCTGATAAAGCCGAGTGCGAGGTCGTGGCCGGCGGCGTCGCGCGCTCGGGCTCGGGCATCAACGTTCCCGACTCCAAGCTCACTGCTCTGATTCCGACGGCCGCGGACCGGCGCCACCTCGAGTTCGCCCTCACCCAGGAGACGGACTGGGTTGGCGTGTCGTTCGTTCAGGAACCGGAGGACCTCGCGCGAGTCCGAGCTCTGCTGCCGTCGCGGGACCCGCCGCTCTTGATGGCGAAGATCGAGAAGCGCCGAGCGCTGGCGGGCCTGGACGCCATCGTGGCAGCCGCCGAGGGTGTAATGGTGGCGCGCGGCGACCTGGGCGTCGAGACCGACCTCGCGCATATCCCCCTTGTGCAGAAGCGCATCATCGCCGCGGCCAACGCGGCCGCGCGCCCCGCGGTCACGGCGACGCAGTTGCTGGAATCGATGGTTGAACACGAGCGCCCGACGCGCGCCGAGGTCACCGACGTGGCCAACGCACTGCTCGACGGTACCGACGCCGTGATGCTCTCGGCCGAAACCGCCGTCGGGCGCTTTCCTGTACGCGCCGTGCAGATCCTGCAGCGCGTGCTCGCGGCCACGGAAGGCGAGTACGCGGAACGCATCGCCATCGATCGGCTGCGCGCGGCGCCGGGCTCGCCGGCGCAAGCCGTTAGCTTCGCAGCCTGTCAACTCGCGGCACAACTCGATGCGCGCGCCATCATCGCTCCCGCACGTGAGGCTGCGGCGGTCTGTGCGATCGCGCGCCTGCGGCCGCGCGCGCCGCTCGTGATGGTGGTCACGTCCGAGCCGCTGTGGCGCAAGCTCGCCATGGTGCGCGGCGTTGCGCCGCTCCTTGCGCCCGCGCCCGGCGGGCCGGAAGCGTGGCTCGAGCGCGCCCGCGACTGGCTTTACGCACGCGGCCTCGCCCAGCGCGGCGACCCAGCCGTGCTCCTGCACGCAGCAGACCCGTCCCAATCCATCGCCGATTCTCTGCGCACCGTACGGCTTGATTAGGGAGCGGGAGTCCATGGGGACCGGCGTTCAATTAGCGGAGTTAACGGGATTTCTTTCGAGGCTTTTCACGCGCCGCTCGCTTGCGCCTTGCGGCGTGCGCGGCGGCGGTATCGACCGCGAGCGGATCGCTTGCTGGAAAGGTCCCTTTCAGGGCGTCGTCCAGCTCCTGCTCGAGCGCAGCATCGGCCTGCGCTTGCCCGCCCGGTTGCAGCTCGACCTTGATCGCCAGGCGCTCGATATCACCCTTGTGCGCAAGGCTGGTGCCCGGCGCGAGCAGCGCCGCGGTGCCGCCCGCAATGCCGTACCGGAACGCGTCCTCGAGACTGCCGCCTGAGGCAAGGCGCCAGACCATCGCGGCGAGAAAGCTGTCGCCGGCGCCGACCGTGCTCGCGATCTTCACCGGAATCGCCGGCGCGCGCAGCAGCATGCCCTGCGCAGCGAGCAGCGCCCCGCGATGCCCCAGTGACAGTGCAACGACCTCGGCCTTGCCGGCTTTGACCAGATCACCCGCCGCACGGTCCCAGGCATGTTCGTCTTCCAAAGACTCTCCCGTGAGCTCGCGCAGCTCGCGCAAATTGGGCTTCACCAGGTAGACGCCCTCTTCGAGAGCAGCCGCAAGAGCCGGCCCCGAGGCGTCGAGAACCATGCGGCCGCCGCGCGCGCGCACGATGCGCGCAAGGCGTGCATAGAAGTCCTCCGGCGCGCCGGGTGGCAGACTGCCGCTCGCGACGACATACCCGGGCGGCTCGGACATTGCCGCCACGCGATCGAGGCACGCCTGCCATTCGGCTTCGGCGAGCTGCGGGCCGGACAGTACAAAGCGGTACTCCCGGCCGCTTGCGCGCTCGAGCACGGTGAAGCTCTCGCGCGTCTCCTCTGCGATGTCGAGCGCGATGCTGGAGATGCCGTCTTCCTCGAGCAGGCGCCGCAGCATCTGCCCCAGGACTCCGCCCAACGGGTAGAGCGCCTGGCAATCGGCGCCTAGGCGCGTCAGGACGCGCGCCACGTTGATGGCGCCGCCTCCTGCGTCGCGTCGCACGTCGGTGCAGCGCAGCTTGTGCTCGGTGGTGACGGTCTGCGTTGTCGCCGACACGTCGATCGACGGGTTCAGCGTCACCGTAAGGATTCGGACGTTCATGGCTCAGCGCTCATCGATCTCGGCTCCGACCTTCAGCCGCGCAGGCGAGCGCTCGGCCGCCCGCACGAGAAGCAGCGCACACTCCGCCTCGGCGAGCAGCCGCTTCAGCACCGGCGCGCGCCCGGCGGCCAGCGCGCCATGCCAGCCCAAGGCGAGCACGCTCGCGGTCCGGCGCGCGACCTCCTCCAGGAGCACCGCGGCCGGATCGCCGCGTGCGAGGAGCACGTGGTCGACGCAATGGCCCTCTTCGGGGGTACAGCCCGCGAGCCCGCGCTCGACCATCTCCTCGAGCCGCTGCGGATACTCGTGATGCGGCGCATCGGCGTAGGCGCCGAGCGGGGCTGTGCCCGCAGGCGGGCCGTCTTCAGAATGCACCACGGTCACCTTGAGCCGCGAGGCTCCTGCGAGTCGCACGGCGGCCTCGAGCGCCTGGTCGGCCGAGCGTTCGCCGCTCGCTGCGGCCAGCATCGATGTCCAGGGCAGCGCCTCTCGGTAGCGCGCGGGCAGCAGCAGCACGGGCACCGGGCTGCGCTCGAGGACGGCCTGGGCGACCGTTCCCAGGCGCTGGGAAAGCTCGAGGCCGGCCGAGGCCGATTCGCCGCGGGCGCTCATCACGACGAGATCGACACGATGGACCGCGATCGCCTCGAGCACGGCGGCTTCGGCATTCTCGGGAAGCTGATGCACCACGACCTGCATGCGCCGCGCATCCGGGACGCGCAACCGCGCGAGCGCCTCACGTGCCGGCAGCGGTTGCGCCGTCGCGTGCAGCACGTGGAGCGTGGCGCCGAGCCGTTCTGCAAGCCAGAGTGCGCAACCCGCGCCCTTCGCTGCCTCGGGCGAGCCGTCGAGCGGCAGCAGGATGGAAGCGAAGCGGCTCATGTGCGCGCCACTTTCACAGCGTGCGTCCGGCCTCGATAGGCCAGGGCAAGCTCCACGCGCTCCCATCCCGACGGGAGCCGCTCTGCCGCGTGCGCATCGAGCTGCGGGCCCGCCTCGGTGAAGCGCACGCCGAGAAAACCGAAGATGAGCGCTTGCCACGTCCCGCCCATGGTGGCCGGGTGCACACCGAGCATGCTGTTATCCATTGCGTTGGAGAGGTCGAGCCATAGGCTCTGCTTCCAGTAGCGCTCGGCGTCTTCGCGCAGCCCTATGCGGGCGGCGATGGCTGCGTGGACGCAGGGCGACAGGCTGCTCCCGTGATCGGTAAGCGGCTCGTAATAGCGGTAGTTTGCCGCCACCACCTCGTCGGAGAACGCCTCGGGAAAGAGCAGCGGCAGCATCAGCACGTCGGCCTGCTTGAGGAGCTTCAGGCGGTTGATTTTCTCCCAATCGAACAGCCGGCCGACCGGCGCCCTGAAGCGCTCTTCCTTCGGCAGCGGATAATCGCCCAGCGCGAAGAAACCCTCGAACTGCTCGATCACGCCGTCGGCGCCGGGCGCCGGGCAGTACAGCGAGCGCGCCAAGGCGCCCCATTCCTCTCCTTCCGCCGCATTTTTCTTCAGATGCTCGGCAAGCCAGGCTGCCCGCTCGAGGTTATGGCGCGCCATCCAGTTGGTGTACGCGTTGTCGTTGACCCCATGGTGATACTCGTCGGGGCCGACGACGCCGCGGATGTGGTGATGCCGCTCGCCGCGCGTCGCGCGGCTTGCCCAGAAGCGCGCCGTCTCGAACAGCAGCTCGGCGCCGGGGCCGGCGAGGAACGCCTCGTCATGCGTCGCCTCCCAGTAGCGCCAGACTCCGTAGGCGATGTCCGCGGTGACGTGCACCTGCTGGCTGCCCGTGAAGATGGGGATTTCCTTGCCCGAGCTCTTCAGCAGGATCTTGGTGGGCGTCACGTCGTCTCCCGTCACGGTGGATTCCCAGGCGAAGCAGGCGCCGCGATAGCCGAGCGAGCGCGCGCGCCGGCGGGCACCCTCCAGCGTGTGGTGGCGGTACAGAAGAAGGTTGCGAGCCTGGCGGGGCTCGAGATGCAGGTAGACGGGCAGCATGAAGATCTCCGCGTCCCAGAAGACATGGCCCTCGTAGGCGCGGCCGCTCAGCGTACGTGCGCCGATGGAAGCTCGCGGGTCATTACCGGCCGCGATCCTCAGGTGGTAGCTGCCGAAGCGCAGCGCCTGCTCGACGGACGCGCGCCCTGGCACACGGATGTCCGCCCGGGTCCAGAAGTCGGCCCACTTCTCGGAATGCGCCGCAAACAGCGCCTCGAAATCTTCCCAGCGCAAGGCCTGAAGATGGGCGAGCGCCGCCCCGCGGGGGTCCGGGCCGTCGCGGCTTGTGAACACCGAGACCATGCGGCGCAGGACGAGCGGCTCGCGCAACTCGCGGCTGGCGATGCAGATCTCGATGCCGGAGGCGCGGGTGGCATAGCGAACCAGCTCGAGCTCCGGCGTTTTTAGATGCTCAATCGTCTCGACGTGCGGATGGCGCGCGGGCTGGGGCTCTTCCAGCGTGGCTGCGAGGTCGATCGCGGCCCAATGGTTTTCGGGCGTCGCAATCGCCTCCTGTACGAGCAGGTGCTCGTCGGCGAGCGACGCGCAACGGCGTGTTCGGATCGCCGTGCGCCGTCCACTCGGCGTCTCATAGACCGCTTCGATGTGCAGCAGCCCTCCGCGCAGATCGAGCGTGCGGCGCAGCTCCCGCCCATAGGCACCGGCGAAGTCGAGCGGCTCCCCCGCCACCGAGGCGCTCATTCGGAACGGAAACGGCAGCGGCACCAGCTCGGCATACGGGTCGCTGCGCTCGGGTGCGAGGAACTCGAGCTCGGAGTAAGGCAGGTCGTCACGCTTGCGGTCGTAGACGCCGGCAATGAAGAGATCGCATTGCGAGCCCGGCAGCGGCGTGTCGAGCGCGCCGCGCGCGCCGAGGTAGCCGTTACCCACGGTGAACAGGCTCTCCATCGTGCGCTCGCGCGCGCGGTCGAAACCTTCCTGTTCTACCTGCCAGGCGATTTCCTCCCGGCGCGCGCGCCACGCCGCTTCCAGCCGATCGGGATCCAGCCCGGCGAGATCCTGCACCACGACGTCTGCACCCGCGCGCTCGAGCGCCTCGCGGTTGCCGCCGCGGTCGACCCCCACCACCAGGCCGAAGCCGCCGCGCCGGCCGGCCTGCACGCCCGCGACGGCATCCTCGAGGACGGCCGCGCGCCCCGGGGCCACGCCGAGCGCCTCGGCCGAGCGCAGGAACATGTCGGGATCGGGCTTGCCTTTGAGCCCTTGCTCCTCCAGATCCATGCCGTCGAGCCGCGCATCGAATAGCGATTCGATGCCGGCCGATTGCAGGATCTCGCGGCCGTGGCGGCTGGAAGTCACCACGGCGGTCTTCACGCCCCGCACGCGCAGCGCCTCGATCAGGGCAATGCTCGAGGCGAAGAGTTCCACGCCCTGCGCCTGGAGGCGCCGCTCGAAGAGGGCGTTCTTGCGGCTTGCGAGCGCCTCTTCGTCCGCCTCCGAAAACGCAACCCGGCGCGCACGCAGAAAGCTGCGCACCCCTTCGCGCCGCGGCTTGCCGTCCACGTAGGCGCGATAGTCCGAGCGCTCGTCGAACGGCTCGAACTGCACCCCCTCCCCGGCGCGCTGGCCCAGGAAGTCATCGAAGAGCTCCTTCCACGCCGCGGCATGAAGCCGCGCGGTCCGGGTGACCACGCCGTCCATGTCGAAAATGGCGGCGCCGAACGCGCTCTTCACCCGTGCAGCGCTCCGATGCCCATGGCGGCATCGGTCTTCGCGATGGATGCCTTGCCTTCGCTCTCGGCTTTGGTGAGCGCGCGGATCGCATCGATGGTCTCGGGAACCACGATGGCCTGGTTGTCGACCATGTAGCCGTAGAAAAGCTCGCTGCCCTGCACCTTCAGCATGTCCTCCCACAGGGCGACTTCGTAAAGATCCGCGCGAGGCCGCCCGGCATCGGACATGAGCTCCTTCACGGCATTGAGCGCCGGGAGTCCGTCGGCATAGCGGATGAGCGCGATGCGGGTGGATGTCCGGAAGGCAGCAAGCACCTCTTCTTTCGAAGCAGGGCGCGTCATCTCGACCGACCAGTAGTGCAGGTGCGCGAGCGTCTCGGGTACCTTCACCGCCATGGTGACGACGTCGAGCTCCGGATCCACCGTCTGCGCGTCCGGCCCCTGGTGGCTGGGAATCTCGGCTTCCGGCACCAGTGTATTCATGATGCCGCCCTCGTGGCTCTCCCAGGGATCGGTGGCCCGCCTGAGCAGCGTGCCGCGCGCCTTGCGCAGCAATCCGGCGCGCTTGAGCGCGGAAAGCGTGCGCACCACCGAAGTGGTGTTGCAGGAGACCACGCGCGTCGAGTCTCGTCCGACGGCGCTTGCATAGTTCGACTCCGCGACGAAGGAGTGTCCGGTCACCGAATGCTTCTCGCCACCTTCGACAATGAACTGGATGCCACGCTTGCGGTAGGTCTCCACGTTCTTCGCGGCGATCCTCTTCGGCGTGCAGTCGACGACGACGTCGACCTGGCCGAGCATGTCCTCGAGCGTCCCGGCAACCTTAAGGCCCGCCTTTCGCATCGCCTCAGCGTGTTCCGGTGCCGCGCCGAAGAGCGGCATCCCGCGCCTCAGCGCCACCTTCGGGCGCCAGTCGGTGACCACATCCACCACCCCGGCAAGCTGCATGTCGTCCTGCTTCGCAACGGCGTCGGCGACGCGCTTGCCGATCACGCCGTAGCCGTTCACTGCAACGCGGATTGCCTTCCTCATGGTCTTCCTTTCGAGCATTTGATATCGATCAAGGCACGGCTGCCCGATCGCGGTAGGCTGTAACGAAATCCGACAGGAAGCCGCCGCCGATGTTCAACTCCCCGATCGACTGGTGCCCGGTGTGCGAGCAGTGGCTCGCCCTCGACGAAGAGTGCCCCGGCGGGCCGGCGAAGAGCGACTGCCCGCTTGCCGCTGCCCGGGCCGCCACTGCGGCGCTGATGCGGCGGCTGAATCATCCTGCGAGCCTGCCGTCGCGCAAGTACGCCTCTTCGAATTCGAACACGACCTTCCCGTCCGGCCGGGTCAGCCGCTCGTCCTTTCCGTCGTAGTGCAGCCGGTTCAGGATGTCCCGGATGAGGTTGATGCGTGCCGCCTTCTTGTCGGCGGCGAGCAGGATGTGCCAGGGGGCAAAGGCCGAGTGCGTGCGCTCTAGCATCGCATCACGCGCGCGCGTGTAGTCCTTCCAGCGCTTGAGCGCCTTGGCGTCGATCGGGCTGGACTTCCATTGCGTGAGCGGGTCGCGCGCGCGCTCCGCCAGCCTGCGGCGCTGCTCGTGCTTCGGGATGTCGAGGTAGTACTTGAGCAGCTTCACGCCCGAGCGCACCAGCATCATCTCGAAACTGCCGACGGTTTCCATGAACTCCTCGTATTCCTTCGGCGTGCAAAAGCCCATCACCTTCTCCACGCCGGCGCGGTTGTACCAGCTGCGGTTGAACAGCACGAACTCCCCGGCCGCCGGCAGGTGCGGCACGTAGCGCTGGAAGTACCAGCTGCCCCGGTCGCGGTCCGATGGCCGGCCGAGCGCGACCACCCGCGTCTCGCGAGGACTGAGGTGCGCAATGACGCGCTTGATCGCGCCGTCCTTTCCGGCCGCGTCGCGCCCCTCCAGCACGACCAGGATCTTGTCGCCGCAGCCGATGAAATGCCGCTGCAGCTTCACCAGCTCGATCTGCAGTCTGCGCAAGTCATGCTTGTAGCGCTGCTTCTTCGTCATGGTCTTCGGTGGTGCTTCATGCCCGATGTTTCGAGTCCCGGCTCAGCTCCAGGTTCAGGAAATAAACGATCACGGTGCGGATCACCACGATGCCGCCGAGAGTCCCCAGCGTCTCCCAGGTCGGCACGACGATGGTCTGGATGATGTCGCCGGCGAGGAAGAACTCCAGCCCGAGCACCATCTTTTCGCCCATTGCAAGACGGATGGCGCCGAGATCGCCGGGCGCCGTGTGCCCGGCCGCGGCCCGCCAGGCCCGCCGCGACAGAGCCAGCAGCGCTTCGACGATTCCCCACAGCACCACTATGATCCCGAGCGCCTCGATCCAGGGAATAACGTAACCGGCCCACTGGACTAGGAGCTCGTGCATATCCCGGTCCGATCACTTGCCGGGCGTCTGCTGCCTCATCTGATCGTGCTGCATCATCTGCTCCATCATCATCTGCATCATGTCCATGCGGTCCTGCATCATCTGCGCGCTTTGCGGGCCGGAGCCGCGCGGCCCGCCCATCGTTCCCCCAGCCATGGCTCCCCCCATGCCGCCGCCCATCATGCCCATCATTCCGCCGCCCATGCCGCGCATCGTCTGCATGCCTTCCTGCATGCTCTTCATATGCTCGGCCAGGAGCTTTTCGCGTTCCTTGGGGTCGGTGGTCTGGCGGATCTTCTCCATCTGCGCCTGCATGGTCTTCATGCGCTCCATCATCTGCTGCTGCATCTTGGGATCCGCCTGCATCCCGGGGCGCGGCTTCGCGGCGGGCTTTTCCGTCTGTGCGGCGCTGACGAGCGGCTGTGCGGCAAGGGCGGCCGCGAGAACTGCAATGGCAATTCGGTTACGTTTCATGGTGTGACTCCGTTCATGTGGCTTCGTCTCAGGGTGCTGCGAGCACGCGGTCGAGACATCCGCGCACCTTATTTGCGAGCTCCCCCAGTCCAAATCTCGTTTCATCAGCGCAGATACGCCTCGACCGCATAGCGGCGCATCATGCGGTGGCTGTTGAAGAAGGAGGCGTTGCGGGTGATCGCGCCTTTCATGACCGCGGCCCAGCCGGCGCGGTCGCCGTGATAGAGCGGCAAGACCGTGTGCTCGAGCTTGTCATAAAGCGATGCGGCGTCGCGCGCGTTGTCCGCGTCCGCCTCGCCGCCTACTGCCCAGCCGGTGATGCCCTCGATCCAGCCCTCGAGCCACCACCCGTCCGGCACGCTGAGGTTCGGGACTCCGTTCAGCGCGGCCTTCATGCCGCTCGTGCCTGAGGCTTCGAGCGGGCGCAGCGGCAGGTTCAGCCAGACGTCCACGCCCGAGACGATCAGCCGCGCCGACTCCATGTCGTAATCGGGGAGGTACACGACCGCCACTTTGCCCTGCAGCTGCTTCGCCCAGCCGTGCAGGCGCTCGATCAATTCCTTGCCGCCTCCGTCGCGCGGATGCGCCTTGCCCGCGAGCACGATCTGGAACGGCTGGCGCCGCGCGATCGCCTTCAGGCGCTCGAGGTCGGAAAAAAGCAGGTCCGCCCGCTTGTACGGCGTCATGCGCCGCGCAAAGCCGAGGAGCGGGAGCGCAGGATCGAGCACCTGGCCGCCAGGGCCCCGGACGCGCTCGAGGAGCGCCGCCTTCGCTTCGGCGTGCGCCTTCCTTAGATCCTCGTCCGGGATGCGATCGGCGCGCACGAGCAGCTCCGGCTCGTGGCACCAGCGCGGCAGGTGCGCGTCGTAGAGGCGGCGGAAGCTGTCGCAGGCCCAGGTCCACGGATGCACGCCGTTGGTGATCGCATGCACGCGATAGCCCGGGAACATGCGCCGCGACACTTCGGCATGCCGCCGGGCTACGCCGTTCACGTGCTCGCTGAGATTGAGCGCAAGCCGCGTCATGTTGAGCCGGTCCTCGCCTGCCAGCCTGCGCAGCTGCGTCCCGTCAATGAAGTCGCCAAGCAGCCGCTCGGCAAGTTCATATGGAAACTGGTCGTGACCCGCCTCGACCGGCGTGTGCGTTGTGAAAACGCAGCGCTGTCGCACCGCGGGCACGTCGTAGTGCAGGCCGGGGTTGCCGGCCTCCTGCAGCGAGTGCGCGAGACGCCGCAGCAGCTCGAGGGTGAGCAGCGCAGCGTGGCCCTCGTTCAGGTGGTACTTGCGGATTTCCAACCCCAGCGCGCCCAGCATCCGAACGCCGCCAATACCCAGCACCATCTCCTGCTTGAGGCGGTAAGTCTGGTCACCGCCATAAAGGTAGTGCGTGAGCTCGCGGTCCTCCGCCTTGTTTTCCGGCAGGTCGGTGTCGAGCAGGATCACCGGCACCGCACCGCCGCGGTGGCCTTCGACGCTGTAAAGCCAGGCGCCCACCCAGACTTCGCGCTGCCCGATCTGCAGCGCGACCTTCGCCGGCAGGCGCCGCGCCCACTTCTCCGGCTGCCACGTGTCGGGCCGCTCGAGTTGCCGGCCGTCCACGATCTCCTGCCGGAAGTACCCGGCGCGGCTCGCGAGCGTCACGCCGATCATCGGCAGGTCGAGGTCGGCGGCGCTGCGCATGGTGTCGCCGGCGAGCACGCCGAGGCCTCCGCTGTAGGTGGGAATCTCGCTCTCCAGCGCGATCTCCATCGAGAAATAGGCGATGCGCGGCTCGTGGATGAAGGGCTCGAGCAGAGCGCTCACTTGAGACCCTGGATGGTCGCGCGCTTGAGAAGCAGCGCGTTGGCGGCGACGATCAGCGAGCTGCCGGACATGGCGAGCGCGGCCATTTCCGGGCTGATGGTGATCGGATAGAACACGCCGGCGGCGAACGGGAAGGCGATCACGTTGTAGCCCACCGCCCACCACAGGTTCTGGTGCATCTTGCGCAGGGTGGCGCGCGACAGGCCGATCGCGCCGACCACGCCGACCGGATCGCTCCTCATGAGCACCACGTCGGCGCTTTCCATGGCGACGTCGGTACCCGCGCCGATGGCAAAGCCCACGTCGGCCTGGGTGAGCGCCGGGGCGTCATTGATGCCATCACCGACCATGCCGACTTTCTTGCCCTGGCCTTGCAGCGTCTTCACCTGATCGGCCTTCTGCCCGGGGAGCACTTCCGCGAGCACGGTGGTGACGCCGAGCTCGCGTCCGACCCGCTCGGCGGTGGCGCGGTTGTCGCCGGTGAGCATGGCCACTTCGACCCCGCGCTCTCGCAGCGCCTTCACTGCGGCGGCGGAAGTCGGCCGCGGCGCGTCGGCGATGGCAATGAGCCCAAGGAGCTTCCCGCCGCGGGCTACGTGCACCACCGTGCGCCCTCCGCTGGCGAGTCGCTCACCTTCGGCCTCCAGGCCCGACATGTCGACGCGTTCGGCGTCCATGAGCCGGCGGTTGCCGACGAGGCCTGGCTCGCCGCCGGAGCGGGCGCGCGCGCCCATGCCGTCGATGTTGGTGAAGCCCTCCGCGACCACCACCTCGCGGCCTTTCGTCTTCTCCAGGATGGCGTGCGCGAGCGGATGCTCGGAGTGGCGCTCCATCCCTGCGGCCACGGCGAGCACCTCGTCGTCGCTGCGCCCGGGCACCGCCACCACCTCCACGACCTCCGGCTTGCCGAGCGTCAGCGTGCCCGTCTTGTCGAAGATCACCACATCGAGGTGCGTCGCATTCTCCAGCGCCGAAGCGTTCTTGATCAGGATGCCGTTGTTCGCGCCGCGTCCGGTGCCGATCATGATCGCCATGGGCGTCGCGAGGCCGAGCGCATCCGGGCAGGCAATGACGAACACCGTGATGGTCAGCGTGACTGCGAGGAGCAGCGTCTGACCGATCACCCAGTACCACACGACGAACGTCGCCAGGCCGATCACGATGGCCGCGAGAACCAGCCATTGCGAGGCCCTGTCCGCCAGCAGCTGGGCGGGCGCCTTGGAATTCTGCGCTTCCTGCACCAGCTTCACGATCTGTGCGAGCGCGGTATCCGCGCCCACCTTGGTGGCGCGGAAGCGGAAGGCGCCGCTCTTGTTGATGGTCGCGCCCGCGATGCTCGAGCCCACGATCTTCTTCACCGGCATCGACTCGCCGGTGAGCATCGACTCGTCCACCTGCGATTCCCCCTCGGTGATGACCCCGTCCACAGGAATCCTGTCCCCCGGGCGCACGATCACGATGTCTCCCGCGACCAGCTCGGCGGTTGGAATCTCCACTTCCTTGCCGTCGCGCACCACGCGCGCCATCGGCGGCGCCAGCTTGAGCAGCGCGCGGATGGCGTCGTTCGCGCCGGCCCGCGCCCGCATCTCCAGCCAGTGGCCGAGCAGGATGAATACGAGCAGCACCGAGACGGCCTCGTAGAACTGCACCTCGCCGCCGAAGAAGAAGGTGGATGCGACGCTGAAGACGTACCCCGTTCCGACCGACAGGACTACGAGCACGGCCATGTTCAGGATGCCGTTCTTCAGAGCCCGCCAGGCGGCGACGAAGAACGGCCATGAAGGCCATAGCACTGCCCCGCTCGCGAGCACGAAGAGCCACTGGTCGAGCCTCAGCCCGAATGGGACCGGCGGCGTCGGGATGGGCAGCCCCATCGGCATCCAGACAAACAGCGGAATGCTGAACGCAAGACACACGAAGAAGCGGTTGCGCATGTCGCGCACCATGCCGGCCATGTCCATGCCGGCGCCGTGGCCCATGTCGTGGGCCATCTCGTCCTTTGCGCCCGGCTGCGCCGCGTGCTTTGCATGGGCCGCTCGCGGATCGGGCTCGGCGAACCTGCACTGATGGTCCGGCTGCATCTCGCCGCGGCAGTGGTAGCCGCACTCGCGCACCGCCTCGCGCAACGCCGCCTCGCTGACCACCGCCGAGTCAAAATGCACGCTGACGCTTCCCGAAGCCGGGTTGGCATGCGCGTGGTACACGCCAGGCAACGCTCCGATACGCTTCTCCACGCCGAGATGGTCGAGCTCCTCGAACAGGCCCTTCACCTCGAGCGTGGCGGTCTTCATCTCGCTCTTCATGCTCAGGTCCCGAAGCGGCGCGCGAGCGCGTTATAGATCGGAACGTAAACCACGCCGATCAGCGCCCCGTAGAGGAAGCTCTTGACAAGGCCGATGACGAAGCCTTTCACTGTCAGCCACTCGAAGCCCGGCAGCGCGATCGTTAGGAACTCGCGCATATGCCCGCTCGCAGGGTTGGTCAATCCGTAGGCGATGCACAGCAGGTACAGCAGCGCGCCGCTCAAAGCGAGCGCCCAGGTCACGATCTTGAGGCTCATGTCAGCGTCTCCTTGATAAGGTCAATGCCGGTGCCCGCCGCGAGGGGCATCGTGCTCGGGGTCCTTGCGCGCGTTGCGATCCTCGTCTTCGCTCCGGCCATGCCCGCCGTGGCCGCCGTGACCGCCATGTCCGAAGAGATGCATGCCCACCATCGCGACCGCGATCAGGACGAAGACCCAGTTCTCAGACAGCCATTCCATGGCTCGACTCCTTGGGAAAAGACCGGTTGGTAAAGCGCAGCAGCACGATCACGCTCAGCGCGGCGGCGAAGAAGCACCACACGGAGATGAACCACTGCCGGTAGATCGCATAGGACAGCCCGAACGACAGCAGGGCCGCGGCCCCGAACACATTGACCAGCTTGTGGCTGGAAAACAGCGTGCTGATGCACGTCGCTGCGAGATAGCCCGCCATTACCGCCGCGATGTAAAAGTGCGACGAGACGTACTCGATGTGGCCGCCGACCGGCCGCGATTCGATCGGGAAGCGGAACATGTTCACCAGCAGGTAGAGCCCCACCGCCGCGCCGACCGTAAGGAACGCCGCGAGCGCTTTCCTGCGCCAGCGCACCGGCTCGAGCAGCAATACGGCAAGGGGCACGTAGATCGGCCACAGGACATGCGAAAACAGGGAATAGACGAAGGTCATGGCCGGATTGAGCCGCGGCACGTCCGAGCCGAAGCTGAGCCAGACCAGGCCCTCGATGAGCTGCTGGACGCCGAAGAGCAGCGGGATCGCGGCGTAGGCAAGCTCCGCTCCGTGGCCGGCCTTTTTCAGCGTAACCGCGCCCACGGCAATAAGCGCGGTTCCGGCGGTAAAGCTCACGGAAGCGGAGAAGCACATTTATCGGGCCCTAGGTCCTAGTGCAGCGGCTGTTCCCGCCCAGCCACCGCGGCGCGCATGAAGGTGAGGCGAGCCATGCGCCGAGCGCCACCGCAAAGGCCACGGCCGTGAACATCCCCATCCCGGCATAGCCATAGAGCGCGCCGCCGGACAGTGAGCCCACGGCCTGTCCGAGCCCGCCAGCGGCGGTGAGCCGGCCCAGCGCCGCGCCCGGGCGCGCCTCGATCTCGAGGGTCGCGAGAAAGCCGATCAGCGGCAGGACCAACCCCGAGCCGGCGGCGATCAGTCCGACCGCCGACAGGGCAGCGCTGAAGGAATCCGTGCTCGCCAGCCACAACAGCCCGGCCGCATACGCGGCAATGCCTGCTATCAGCACCTTGGGAAAGTGTGCGCGGTACGGTGCCGCCCACATGAGCGCGCCCTGCACCACCAGCATCATCAGGCTGCACTCGACGAACAGCAGCGATACGCGCGCCGGGTCGACGGCGAGCGGCCCGCGGGCAGCGAGGGGCAGTGCCACCTCGAAGGCGCCCAAGCCCAGATAAGCGAGCAGGTTCAAGCCGAGAAAGCGGGCCGGTAGCGGCCGCGCAGCCTCCTGCCGAAGTTCGAGCCCGCGTCCGCTCTCTGCTGCCAACCACAAGGTCACGATGAGGAGCGCGGCAAGCGCCACCGCGGCGCTCGCATACAACACTGCTGCGACCGGTTCGGCGAGCACGCCTGAGACCAAGCCTGCGGTCAGCGCAGGCGCGGCGAAGAAGCCGAGCAGCGAAGCGGCGCCGAGGCCTGCGACCTTGCGCGCACGCTCCGCGGTATCCGGGATCGGCGCAAGCGCCGAGGTGGCGACCGGCAGCAGAGCGGAGGCGAATGCCCCCTGCACCGCACGCCCGAGATACGCGCTCCACAGGCCTCCGGCGAACGCCAGGGCGAATACCGCGAGCGCGCTTCCCGCGAGTCCTAGCAGCAAGATCCGCTTCGTGCCATAGCGGTCGGAGGCCACTCCCCAGGCCGGCGAGAACACCACCACCGACAGCATGTAGATGCCGGCGAATGCGCCGGCATGCCAGGACAGGGCCACTGGACCGGCGCCGGGCAGCAGCGGCGTGAGCAGCTCAGGCAGCAGCGGCATGACTGCCCCGTAGCCGAAGGCCGCCGCGAACACTGCGGCGCCCAAAGCGAAGAAGGAAGAGAACGACATCACCCGCGCTTCGCCGCCCGGTACACAGGCTCCAGCTTCGTTGCCAGCGCCTGCAAGCGCTCGCGGCGGTTCTCGGGAGAGGGATGGGTGGAGAGAAACTCCGGCGGCGCAGCGCCCTGCCGCCCCATCTTCTCCCACAGCGTCACTGCCGCCTGCGGATCGAATCCCGCGCGCGCGGCAAGCTCAATGCCAATCGCATCGGCCTCGCTTTCGCTCTGGCGGCTGTTGGGCAGCGTGATCGCGAGCGCGGCGCCCAGCTCCAGGCCGCTCAAGGCGAGGTCCCGCGTCGATGAGTCGCGGGAGATGGCGACTGCCGCGACCGACGTCGCAAGCCCCGTCGCCATGGCGAGCGAGATGCGCTCGCGCGTATGCGCCGCAATTGCATGTCCGATCTCGTGCCCGAGCACCTGGGCGAGTTCCTCGTCGGTCGCCTTGAGGGTTTCCCACATGCCGCTGTAGACCGCGATCTTGCCGCCCGCCATGGCGAAGGCGTTCACCGTCTTGGGCTCGTCGATGACCTTCACCTCCCAGGTCCATTTCGCAGTCTCGGGACGCAGCCGCGCGGCCTCGGCGATCAGCCGGTCGGCGATGGCGCGTACGCGCGCGGCGCGCGGCGTGCCGCTTTCGACCTGCTTCTTCTTCTCGAGCTGGCCCATCATCTCGCGGTATGCGACCGCCGAGCTCTCGATCGCCTGCCCTTCGGACACGACGACGAATTCCCTGCGCCCGGTCACAGGGTTCTCGGCGCACCCGGCGAGGATGAGCAGCGCAGCGAGGCCGATGACGAGCGCTCTCACACCGAGCCCAGTGCGGCGGCGATGCGCAGGGGGATGACGGAGGTGTGATCTTCGACCTTCAGCACGCCCTCGATCCGCCTCGCCGCCACCCGCAACGCCTTCTGCTCGGAGTGGGACCGCGCCCCGCCCCAAAGATGCACGATGCGATGCTCCACGGTGACGTTGACGTACAGGAGATCGATGCCCGCGCGCCGCACCTCTTTCAGGACTTCGCGCCTGAGCGCGCGATCGCTTGCCGCGCGCGCCGGTGTCGCAGGCCGGGCGGGCGCCGCGGCAAGCCGTCGCACGAGGTCGGCGCGGCTGACGATGCCCACGAGGCGCCCGGCATCGAGCACCGGCACGCGTTTGATCCGATGCTTCTCGAGCAGGCGTGCGATCTCCTGCAGCGAGGTCGTGCGCCGCACGCTCACCGCCGGACTGGTCATCACGTCGCTCACGGAAGCGCCGTGAGTCTTGAGGTAATCGCGCGCTGAATCCTCGGCGAAGGCCTGCAGCCACCAGGAGCGCGCCGCGTCCGTGCCGAGCTCAGTGCGGCGCACGAGGTCGCCTTCGCTCACGATCCCGACCACGCGATCCTTGCGGTCCATGACCGGCAGCGCGCTGATCCGGCGCTCGAGCATGAGCTTCGCGGCTTCCTGCACCGTCGCATCCCCAGGGATGGTGGCCACCACGGTCGTCATCACGTCTTGGGCTTGCATGGCGTTTCCTTTCGTTTAAGCCTCGTCGCCGCCGACCTGCAGCCTCTGCGGCGAGAGGTAGCGATGCGGCGGGATTACGAGGTTGGTGGGCGCCGGCGACCCGCGATAGACGCGCGCGGCGAGGTCGAACTTCGAGCCGTGGCAGGGACAGTAGAAGCCGCCTGGCCAGCCCGGCTGCAGCGAATCGGGCTCGGGATAGTAGGAAGGGATGCAGCCGAGGTGCGTGCAGAGGGCCACGGTAACCAGCACCTCCGGCTCAATCGAGCGGGTCGCGTTTTGCGCATAGTCCGGCTGCTGGCTGCTCACTGCGGACTTCGGATCGCTCAGGAACGGCTCGGCAGTCGGCAGGCGCTTCAGCATATCGGGGGTGCGCTTGAGGATCCAAACCGGACGTCCGCGCCATTCCACCGTATACAGCTCGGCCGGCTTGACCGCGTCGAGATCAACCTCTACTGGGGCGCCCGCGGCCTTGGCGCGCTCGCTGGGCGCCAGGCTCGCTAGGAACGGGACGGCGGCACCGGCCGCCGCCACGCCGCCCGCCGCCGCGGTCAGGCGCACGAGAGTCCTGCGGCGGGCACTGCCTTTCGGGTCGTCGTTCATGTCCGCGTCCGCCTAGACCGCTGCGAGCACCCGCTCCAGGCGAGTGCGCACCTCGCCGGCGATGCTTGCAATCTCGGGCCGGCCGACGAGCTCGAGCACGGCGCGCGGGTCCATGATCTCCACGAGGGTCTTTCCCGAGGCGTCGGCGCGCACCACCACGTTGCAGGGAAGCAGGGCGCCGATCTGCGGCTCGACCTGCAGCGCCTGGTGGGCGAACTGCGGATTGCAGGCGCCCAGGATGCGGTAAGCCGGCACATCGACGCCGAGTTTCTTCTTCAGCGTCGCCGCCACGTCGATCTCGGTGAGGATGCCGAAGCCCTCCTTCGAGAGCTCCTGCGTCACGCGCTCGATCGCCTGCTGCTGGCTCATCTGGACTGTCTTACCGAATGCGTATTTCATTGCGGATCTCCTTGTGAACGGATTGCACACCGCGCGCCACGGCCGAGGCTACGTCGATGGCGTTGGTTTCGTGCGCTATCGTGTTGGTGGTGACGATCCTTGCCGCGCCGGCGTCGCGCAGCGCGGCCAGTGCGTCCGGGGAAAAGATGCCGTGCACGCCCACGCAAACCGGCGCATCGAGGCCGGCTTCCTGGATCTTCTTCGCCGCGAGCGCCATGGTGCGCGCCGATGAGATGATGTCGTCGAGCAGCACCGGCGTGCGATCCTTCCACTGCGAAAGCAGCGGCGCCTCGATCTCGACCCGCCGGTCGCCGAGACGCGTCTTCTTCATGACGGCGTGCGGGGCAGCGCAGGCGGCCGCCACTTCGGCCGCCCATTGCTCGCTCTCGGAATCCGGACCGACGATCAGGGGCCTCGATACGTTGGCCGCGATCCAGCGGGCCATCGCCGGCGCCGCGGCGACCACTGCATTGGGAATCGAATAGATCTCGGAAAGCGAGCGGCGCCGGTGCAGATGCGGGTCCACGGTGACGAGCCAATCAAATGCCTCGGAGAGCAATGCCGCAAAATGCACGGAGGTCACCGCCTCGCCGTCGCGGAAGCGCCGGTCCTGGCGCATGTAGCCGAGATACGGTGCGACCAGGCCGACGCGTGACGCGCCGAGCTCGCGTGCGGTGCGTGCCGCGAACAACAACGGAAGGGTCTTGTCGTCGGGATCGTTCAGCGTGCACACGAGCGCGACGTCGCGGCCTTTCAAATCCTGCTCGAACCGCAGATACGACTCGCCGTCCGGAAAGCGCCGCCATTCGAGGCCGAGCGGCTTGACGCCGAGCTCGGCCTGCAGCCGTGCCGCGAACGCTTCGTTCCCCGGGAGAGCACAGATCATTCGGCAGGCTCCAGCGGCACGATTCCCGTCTGCCTGGCGAGGTACTCGAGCGCATAGGCGAGCTCGCCCGGCGCTTGCGCATGCACGGTGAAGAGCGGCTGGCCGCGCTCCACGCGATCGCCGATCCGTACATGGAGATCGAGCCCTGCCGCCTTGTCCGACGGTGCGCCGGCAAGCTTGGCGAGGCGCGCCAGCCGGCGGTTGTCGAACCCCGTGACCGTGGCGCTGGTCTGGGCTTCGACAACATGCGAGATCGGCGAGCGCGGCGGCTCGCGCATGCCGCCCTGCGCCTCGCAGATCGCCTGGAACTTGCGCCAGGCGCGGCCCTCGTCCAGCGCCCTGCCGGCTATCGCTGGCCCCTGCCCGGCAGCAGCCGCGCCCGCGAGCTCCAGCACGGCGCCGGCAAGGCGTACGGCCCGCTCTCGGAGATCGAGCGGCCCGTTGCCTTGAAGGACGGCAAGCACATCCCGCGCTTCGAGCGCGGGCCCTATGCCGCGTCCCACCGGCTGCGACCCGTCGGTCTGCTCTATGCGCAGCTGCAGTCCCAGCGCCGCGGCCGCTGCGCGCAGTCTGCCGGAGAGCGAGTCCGCCGCCCGCGCGCTACGCACCTTTGCGGTCGGTCCGACGGGGACATCGATCACCACGTGAGTGGAGCCGGCGGCGGCCTTCTTCGACAACACCGAGGCGACAAGCTGGCCTTCGCTGTCGAAGTCGAGCGGGCGCTCCACCCGGATGAGCACGTCGTCGGCGGGACTGAGGCGCACTGCGCCGCCCCAGACAACGCAGCCGCCTTCCTTCTCCACCACCCGGCGCATTGCGGGGACGTCCAGATCGACCGGCGCCAGCACTTCCATCGTGTCCGCCGTGCCCGCGGGCGAAGTGATGGCGCGCGACGAAGTCTTCGGAATCGGCACACCGCAGGCCGCCACCATCGCAACAACCAGTGGCGTCGTGCGATTGCCCGGCAGGCCTCCCACGGAATGCTTGTCGGCGACCACGGCGAAGTCCCAGCGGATGCGCTCGCCCGCCCCGAGCATGGCCCGCGTGAGCGCGATGGTTTCCGCCTCGTCGAGGCCGTCTCCCGCCGTCGCGGTGACGAAGGCCGCCAGCTGCAGGTCGGAATACAGACCCGCCGCGACATCGCGGATGATCGCCTGCATGTCTGCGGCATCCAGGCGCGCGCCATATACCTTGGCGCGCAGCCGGCTGACCGACTCGACGGGCTCCGGATGCGACACGTGCACCTGCGCGCCCTCGGTCGCGCCCAGGGTGCGCCACGCGAACTCCGATAGGCCGCCCTCATCCACAGCGAGGAGAGCCTCGTTCACAACATGAAGCGTCGCGATGATCTGGCGATCGCCCAGCGCCACCTTCACCCTCGCACGCGCCTCGAATCCCTCTGAACGGAAGATGGGGCAATCCCGGTTCATGAAGATCACCGGGTCCGTATACGTGTCGATCCCGAGCCTTCGGAGCCTCAGCGTCTGGTGATCCATCAGGCAAGTTCCGCTTTGTCGCCGTACTCCGGCACGCTCACGCTCCAGCCGAGCGTCTCCTCGATGCGCCGGCGCAGCTCGTCCGCCGCAGCCAGCTCCCCGTGCGTGATAAAGGTGCGCTTGGGCGGGCGCTTGAAGCCGCGCAGCCATTCCAGGATCTCGGTGTAGTCGGCATGCGCGGACATGCTGTCCATCTTCACCACCTCCGCACGCACCGGCACGTAACCGCCGTGGATCTTGAGCTCCGTTGCTCCGCCCGCGAGCGCCGCGCCGCGCGTGCCCGCGGCCTGGAAGCCGGGCAGCACGATCAGGTTGCGCGCGTCCGGCGCAAACGCCTTCAGGTGATGCACCACCCGCCCGCCGGTGGCCATGCCGCTCGCCGACACGATGATCATCGGCCCGGCGCGGCCGTTGAGCGCGCGCGATTCGTCCGCGGTGTGGACCAGTTGCGCCACCGAGTGGGCGGCCTCGCACTGCTCGTCCGTCAGCCGGTGCTCGCCCATGTATTCGTGATAGAGGCGCGTGGCGTTGATCGCCATCGGGCTGTTCAGATACACCGGAACCTGCGGTATCGCACCGCGCTCCTTCAGGCGCGAGATGAAATACAGCAGCGTCTGCGCACGCCCGACGGCGAACGCCGGCATGACGACCACCCCGCCGCGCGCGAGCGCCCGGTTAAGGTGGCTGCCGAGCGTCTCTTCAGCATCGGCCTCGTCGTGCCGGCGATTGCCGTAGGTCGACTCGACCACCAGGTAATCCGCCTCCTCGATCCGGCTGGGCGGGCGCATGATGGGATCGTTCATGCGACCCAGGTCGCCCGAGAACACGACCTTGACGCTTCCGGTGCGCAGGGTGGCGATCGAAGCGCCGAGGATGTGACCCGCCGGCTGCAGCGTCAGATGGAATTCCCCCGCTACCGCAGTCTCCTTGCGAAACGGAACCGGCACGAAGCGCTTGAGGCTCGCGCGGGCGTCATCTTCGGTATAGAGCGGCAGGGCGGGCTTGTGCTTGGAGAAGCTGCGCTTGTTCGCGTAGCGCGCCTCCTCTTCCTGTAGATGACCTGAGTCGGGCAGCAAAATCCCGCAAAGATCGCGTGTGCCGGGGCTGGCATGCACCGGACCGCCGAATCCCTGCTTGATAAAGCGTGGCAGGTAGCCGCTGTGGTCCAGGTGCGCGTGCGTCAGCACTACCGCATCGACGTCTTTCGGCGCGACCGGCGGCGGCGCCCAGTTGCGCAGCCGCAGCATCTTGAGTCCCTGGAACATTCCGCAATCCACCAGCACGCTCGACGCGCCGCTGCGCAGGAGATACTTCGAGCCGGTCACCGTGCCAGCGCCGCCCAGAAAACGAAGCTGCGCCATCAGCCCGACTCCCCGATCTCCCGCTTCATCTGTTCGAACTGCTCGCGGGTGATCTCGCCTTTGGCATAGCGCGCCTTGAGAATCTCCATGGCGCGCGGCGGTATTTCGCCGCTGGCGCCGCCGGATCCGCCGGCGAGCCAGCGGACGAGCACCGCGATGCCAAGGATCACCAGCACCCAGAAAAGCAGCATGTGCACCATGCCGAGACCGATCCAGCCCCAGCCCATCCCTTCTGCACCGCTCCACATCATCGTCCCTCCTTCGATAAGCGCGAACCGCCGAGCCCCGGAATGAAGGCCGGTACGGCTTCCATGTATCGCCGGTACTCGTCGCCGAACTGCGCCAGCATCTCCTTCTCTTCCCGCTTGCCCAGCAAGGCGTACATCACCACCAGAATGGGATACATGGCGAGCGTGACGAGCGTGGGCCACTGCAGGAGAAAGCCCGTCATGATCAGCACGAAGCCGATGTACTGGGGATGGCGGATGCGCGCATAGGCTCCGGTCGTCGCCAGCCGGTGCGCGCGCTGCGCCTCATAGAGCACCCTCCACGCCGACGCCAGCAGCCAGAACCCGCCGCCGATGAAGATCGCGCTCAGGAGGTGGAACGGGCCGAGATGCGGGTTCGACTTCCAGCCGAACATGACTTCCAGCAGGTGACCCGCGTCGTGCGACATGAAATCGACACCCGGAAACCGGCTCGAGAGCCAGCCCGAGAGCAGGTAGATGGTGAGCGGAAAGCCGTACATCTCGGTGAACAGCGCGACCAGGAATGCGGAGAAGGCGCCGAACGAGCGCCAGTCGCGCCTGCTCTGCGGCTTCGCGAAGCTGAACGCGAAGATGATGAATACGAGCGAGTTGATGATCACCAGGGACCACAATCCGTAGGCTTGCATCTGGTCAGAATCGCTCATGAGCTCTGATCCCTTTTTTCCGTCTTGTCGTCCTTCCCGTGCCCGCCGTGCCCGCCGTGCCCGCCATGGCCGTGGAACATGTGCAGCAATGGGCAGGCGAGCAGGAGCAGGAACGGCAAATAGGGGTAGACGTGCGCCCGATGCTCGGCGACGAGGAAGAACCCCGCGATGAGCAGGAAGCCCCAGAACACCCAGCGGCCGTAACCGCCGCCGGAGGGAGGATGGTCGTGCGAATGTTCAGCCATGGTGACCTCGTTGCGGAACTAGCGTGGAAGCCGTGCGCGCGCCTATCGCGCGCCAGGAGAAGTGTTCGTAGAGACCCGCCCAGTACGTGCCGAAGGCGAAGCCAAAGGCAAGCTCCTCGAGCGGGATGCCGGCGATGAGAACGCCCGAGAGATCGCCGAGATTCCAGACTTGGTCTACATATCCCGGCGCGAAGGCAACCAGTACGGCCATGAACGCCGCGTAAAGGAAGAGGAACAGCGATCCTCCGAGGAGGGTCTTGCGTCCCAGCTCCTGCCGGCAGAGCACATTCAGCGTCGCGCCGATGGCAAGCGCCGTGATGCCTGCGTAGATGACATTCCAGGGAAGCGCGTACAGCAAGGGAAACGAGAAGTAAGGAGCCATGAGCGCAAGAGCGTGAAGGCGGTGGCGCGCGGCGTAGCGCTCTGTGGCCGGGACCGGATGCAGCTCGCGCCGGGCGAGCGCGTTGTAGAGCACGGACCCGATGCCGCCGATCGCGAAGCAGAAGATGAAGCTCTCGATGTCGAATCCCGTGCGCTGCGCCAGGTCGAACAGGGTGGGCGGATTCCAGTACTCGGGAACAAAGATGGGCTCGGTCAGCCCTAGGAGGCTGGTGGCTGCGCTCACCCGCACCATGTGCTGGCGCAATGCGGGCCACAGGAAGTAAAGCAGCGCCCAGGGCACGAGAAACGCGCTCGCCCACGCTAGCCAGACGTATTGATAGTCGGGTGTCACAGCTTCACCCGCCGCAGCCGCAGGGCGTTGGTAACCACCGAAAACGAGCTCAGCGCCATCGCGGCGCCGGCGAAGATCGGCGACAGTAGCAGGCCGAAAACGGGATAGAGCACGCCGGCCGCGATGGGAACGCCGAGCGCGTTGTAGGCGAAGGCGAAGAAGAGATTCTGCTTCACGTTGCGCATCGTGGCGTGCGAGAGGCGGATAGCCTTGGCGATGCCGCGCAGGTCGCCCTTCACCAGCGTCACGCCCGCGCTCTCGATCGCGACGTCGGTGCCGGTGCCCATGGCGATGCCGACGTTCGCCTGGGCGAGCGCCGGAGCATCGTTGATGCCGTCGCCGGCCATCGCAACGACCCGGCCTGCCGCCTGGAGCGCCTTGACCTTGTCCACCTTCTGCTCGGGCAGCACTTCGCCGATGGTTTCCTCGATGCCGAGCTGCCTGCCCACTGCCTCGGCGGTCTTGCGCGAGTCGCCAGAGAGCATGACGATGCGTACGCCCTGGGATTGCAGGGCTTTTACGGCCTCGAGAGTGGTTTCCTTGATCGGGTCCGCGACCGCGATCACCGCCGCCACACGCGCGTCGATCGCGGCGTACAGCGCAGTCCTGCCCTTCGCCCGCAGCGCGTCGGCCTTGTCGGCGAGCGTCTGCGGCACGCTGCCATAGCCCTCCATGAAGCGGCGGCTGCCGACCGCCACGCGGCGCCCGGCCACGACGCCTTGAACGCCCTGACCCGTTACCGACTCGAAGTTCTCCGTCGGTTGCAGCACCGCGCCGCGATCTTCAGCGCCCTTCACGATGGCTTGCGCGAGAGGATGCTCGCTGGCGCGCTCGAGGCTTGCAATGAGTTGCAACGCGTCGGCCTCGATGATCGACGAGTCGCTGAGAATGAAATCCGTCAGCTCCGGCCTGCCGAGCGTCAACGTGCCGGTCTTGTCCACCACCAGGGTGTCGACCTCGCGCAGCTTCTCCACGGCCTCGGCGTTGCGAAAGAGAATGCCGTTCAGCGCGCCCTGCCCCATGGCCACGGTGATCGAGATGGGCGTAGCGAGCCCCACGGCGCAGGGGCAGGCGATGATGAGCACCGCCACCGCGTTGACCACGGCGTAGGTGAGCGCGGGCTGCGGCCCGAAGAACCCCCAGACGATGGCGGTGATCACGGCGATCCCGATCACCGTCTGGACGAAGTAAGCGGCGACCAGGTCGGCAAGACGCTGCACCGGCGCGCGGGTGCGCTGTGCTTGCGCCACCATGTGGACGATGCGCGCAAGCAGCGTATCCGCGCCGATGCGCTCGGCGCGCATGATCAGGGCGCCCTTGCCGTTGATGGTGGCCCCCGTCACCCGGTCCCCCGGCTTCTTCGGCACCGGGATCGGCTCGCCGGTGACCATGGACTCGTCCACGTTCGAGGAGCCCTCCACGCAGGTGCCATCCACGGGTACTTTCTCGCCAGGCCGCACGCGCAGCCGGTCGCCGACCTGGACTTCGCTCAGCGGCACCTCGACCTCGCGGCCGTCCGCCTCCACGCGGCGCGCCGTGTTCGGCGCGAGAGCGAGCAGCTGCCGGATCGCCTGGCTGGTCTCGCCGAGCGCCCGCAACTGCATGACTTCGCCGAGAAGTACCAGCGTGACGATCACCGCCGCCGCTTCGAAGTACGCCCCGACCTCCTCGCCCCCGTGCATGCGGAACTCCGAGGGAAAGAGGCCCGGTGCAAACACCGCCGCGAGGCTGAAGAGATAGGCAAGCGCGACGCCCAGGCCGATGAGGGTGTACATGTTCGGGCTGCGATTGCGCAGCGAGAGCGCGAACTTGCGGAAGAACGGCCAGCCGCCCCAGAGGATCACGGGCGTGCCGAGCGCGAACTCGAGGAGCGAGCGGAGCTTCGGCGCGAGCCCGAAGGGCTCGGCAAAGCCCAAATACGGCGCCATGGCGAGCACCACGAGCGGCGCGCTCAGCACCGCGCTCACCCGGAACCGTCGGGTCATGTCGCGCAGTTCGGCGTTTTCCTCTTCGGCCGCCGCGACCGCTACCAACGCCATGCCGCACTTGGGACAGCTGCCCGGCCGGTCGCTGCGCACCTCAGGATGCATCGGGCACGTGTACTCCGCCGCGGGCGGCGTCACCGGCACCATCGGTACGAGCGCCATGCCGCACTTCGGACACGAGCCGGGCCCCTGCTGCACGATCTCCGGGTGCATCGGACAGGTGTACTGCCCGCTTGCGGGCTTGGGCGCCGCATCGCTCGCCCCCTTGTTCACATACCTCGCGGGGTCCGACTGAAACGAATGAAGACAGTGCTTCGAGCAGAAGTGGTACTTCGTCCCCTTGTAAGCGAACTCTCCCGCGGCTTTCGCCGGGTCGACCGTCATGCCGCAGACCGGATCGGTTGCCATCTTGTGCCCTTTAGTAGCGTTGAACAGTCGGTTTCCCACATAGGCGATACCGGCGGCGTTGAATGCCAGGCCGATCCAGAAGAGCTCCACCTGGAACTGCGCGGCGAACGCGACGAGGCCGGTGGCGCCTAGCACCGGGGCGACGTTGGTGAGGTAGTGCGCGCAGCAGGAAATCATCGCTGCGGTCGAAGTCGTACCCGAAGCCGCAAGCACGGTGCCGGTATCCTTGGACCGGCTGATCACCTGCCGCAGCTGCAGGTAAAGCGCGACCTGGATACCGAATCCGGCGGCGAGCGGCACGATGTAGTACCAGAATTCGGAGAACTGGCTGACCGTGAAACTCCAGCCGGACACCAGCGTGAGCGCCCCGAAGTACACGGCGAGCATCATTCCAAAGGCGAGCGCGCCGAACCCGGAGGGCCGCGCGAGCGCAGTTTGCGCATTCATCAGAGTCTTCCCGATTTGAGGGCGATGACCGCCCACGCCACGCCGAGGGCGCCGGCAACGATGAACCCGATGATGCCGAGCAGCGGAACGCCTTCGACGTGCGGTCCCGCGTGTGTCCCGATGACGATCGCCGACCCGACGACGATCGACGCGATGATGAGCGCGAAGGCAAGGCGGTTGCTGGCATGCAGAAGATGGCGCTCCAGCGACCCGCCGCTTTGATGGCGGATGTCGAACAGCGGCTCGCCGCGCTCCAGCCGGCCCATCAGCCGCGCGAGCGCCACCGGCGCATCGCCCGCCACTCCGCGCGCGGCGGATGTAAAGCGGTAGAGCTGTGCGATGCGCGCAGCGCCAAGCTCGGGGAGAAATGCGTGCTTGAGAAGCTGGCCGCTGTACGCGCGGAAAGCCTCGAGCGAGCTGAATTCGGGATCGAGGCTCCGCACCAGCGCCTCGAGCTCGGCGAAGGCGCGCAGCAGCAACGCCGTCTCGCGCAGCAGCCTTATGTGGTGGCGCCGGCCGAGGCGGACGAACTCGTGCAGGATGGCGCTGAAGGATTGCCGCCCCAGCCCCGATTCGCGGTAATAGCGGTCGAGCGCCGCGCCGAGGTCCTTCGTGAATTGCGTGCGATCCAGCTCGCCGGTAGCGCCGCCCATGCCCAGATAGGCGCTCGCCACCCACCCGGCGTCTCGTGCCATCACCCCCAGGAACAGCTCGCGAAGCTTCTCCTGCACCTGGGGGGAAAGATCGCCGAGCGCGCCGAAGTCGTGGAAGCAGAGGCGGCCGTCGGCGAGCACGAACACGTTTCCAGGATGGGGGTCGCCGTGGAACGCGCCGTGCTCGAAGACCTGAGTGAGGAAGAGCCTCATAAGCTGCTGCGCCAAATCGGCGTTCCGCGCCGGAGCGGCGGCGGCCGCGTCGAGCCGGTGTCCGGGGCTGTGCTCCATGGTGAGCACGCGCCGGGTGGTGGCTTGCCAGAAGATCCTGGGCACGAAGACGGCCGCCTCATCGCGGTTCAGCTCGGCGAAGCGCTCGGCATTGCGACCCTCGCGCTCGAAATCGAGCTCGCCGCGCAGCGTCTCGGCAAGCTCTTCGACAAGATCCGGAAGGTTGAACGCCCGCACCGAAGGCATCAGCGTTCCGGCCAGCCTGGCGAGACGGCGCAGCACCGAGATGTCGCCCTCGACGGTGGCCGCGATCCCGGGGCGCTGCACCTTCACGATCACGGACGTGCCGTCGTGCAGGGTCGCGCAATGCACCTGCGCCATAGAGGCCGCCGCCATCGGCGAATCGTCGAAGCTTGCGTACAGCTCGCCAATGGCCTTGCCGGTCTCGTCTTCGACGATCTTGCGTGCCACCTCGGCTGGAAACGACGCCGCATCCTCGTGCAACTTGCCAAGCTCGCCGACCAGTTGCTCGGGAAAGATGTCGGTCCGGCCGGCCATCATCTGGCCGAGCTTCACAAAGGTAGGGCCAAGCTCCTCGAGCGCCTCGCGCAGGCGCACCGCGTCGCTCTTGGTCGCCTCGACTGCGGCGACGCCACCGTGGCGCCCCAATCCCAGGCGTTCGGCGTACCGGCCCCAGCCCTTGGCGGCTGCGATCCTGGCAATCGCCGCGAAGCGGGCGAGCTCGCTCTCGGGCAGGCGCGCGTCGAGCGGCGGGCGAGCGTTCATCGCCGGCTCTCCGGAGATAGGCGGTATTCGAATTCAGCCGAGGCCACCTCCGCGACGCCTGGCCGGCGCGCCTCAAAGCGCAGCCGGTAGATCCCTGGCGCACCGAGCGAGAAAAACCCGCCGAAGCTCGGCTGATTGGCGATCGCCATCGGCTCGAGCCGCTTGGTAGCCGACGGGCCGCCAAGCAGCGTCACCGTGGCGGTCACCTCGGCATCCGCGATGCGTTCACCCTTGGTGGCGTCGAACAGGGCAACCACCAGGTGGCTCGCACCCTTCGGCGCCGCGCCGCGATGCATTTCGCGCTCAGGGTGCTGCTCCGGATGGGCGAGCACCACCTCCGCCGGCACGACGCCGTAGTGGAATACGACGCCCGGCTTCGGCTGGCGCAGCGCGTGGGCCGGCTCGGCAGCAATGAGTGGGCCTGCGAAGAAGAGCGACACCAGCGAAACCAGAAACGCGGACTTCATGTGGGTTCCCAATAAAAGTTGCCGATACTGCGTGAAACACACCGCCGGGCCTGCAATCAGCCGTTCGCGGCAGCAACCGCTTTGGGACCGCTCAGATCAGAATGCGCGCCGAGCGGGCGTAATAAGACGGGAAGACGGGTGGACCGTTAGGAGGGAGCGGAGCAGGGAGCGAAAAGGTTGCCGTGCGCCACAAGAGCGAAGCGCTCGCCAAGGGAACAGTAACCGGTGACTTTATGGCGGATGCAACCGCGCTTGCCGGGGCTGCGAGGCTTGGCGCCTCCACTGAGGCGCAGCACGGTTCCGGGTGTTCATGATGCGAGATCGCTCCCGCTGAGTGACCCGCGGCGACCAGACCCGATTTCGACGGGTTATCCTGATGCTGGTACACCTCGCAAATGGGGCGGGCGAGCGCTGTGGACAGCGCGAGGAGCGCCAACACGAAAACTCCCCATCTCGCTCGTTCCCGGATTAGAAGTTGCATTCCATCGCTCATTACACAGTAGCTTCGCCTATTTCCAAGGCGGGGATTTGATCTTGATCAATCACTGTAGCCTACCGCGTCCCGCGCCCCTTAGCAGCAGAAGCGTAAGCCCCGGTACGATCAACCATTGAAGGAGGGGCGCGACCCCTATGCCCAGCAGCTGTGGCATTGAGGGAGAATAAGCCCACGAGCCGCGGATGGAAACGTTTAGCCACTCACTGAACGCGGTGTAGGCCATTCCGGCGACAATACCGGCGCCAAGGCCGAGCCCCGGCCGTTCAATGGGCCACCGGCCGTTGCGCGCAACGAGCGCCGCTACGAGGTAGGTACCCGTCGCGATGACGACATCGCCGCCGGTGCAATGCCCCACCGCAAAGGCGATCGTCGCGAGATCGCCCTCCTCGTAGATCGTATAGAGCGGAAGCTGCCCGATCTCCCAGACGAGATTCAGCAGTGCCGAAAGCGCGAGCCACTGTATGGAGACCCAAAACACCCTAAGCTGACTTCTCGGCAAGCTCTTCGAGGATCGGGCAGTCCGGGCGGTGATCGCCGTGACAATGCTTCGCCAGGTACTCGAGCGTGTCCACCATGGACTTCAGCTCTTCCACCTTGGCCTTCAGCTCGTCGATATGCTTGCCGGCGATCCTCTTGACCGATGCGCTGGAGCGGGACTTGTTCTGCCACAGGCTTAGCAGCTCCTTTATGTCGTCCATTGAGAAGCCCAGCGCCCGGGCGCGCCGGATGAAGCGCAGCACGTGCACATCGTTCGGACCGTAGACGCGATAGTTCGCGAACGTGCGGGCCACCTTGGGCAGCAGGCCGATCGACTCATAGTGGCGAATCATCTTCACCGAGACGCCGCTCTCCTTCGAGGCGCGGCCGATGTCCATCAAGCCACGTTCAATAGCCTCCGCATGCTCGAGGGTCTCCATTCTTCCCATTTCAGCTCTCCGGCTTCCAGCGTTTCAGCAGAAGCGTGTTCGCCACCACGCTTACACTCGACAGCGCCATGGCGGCTCCGGCAAGCACCGGGCTCAGGATACCGAATGCGGCGAGCGGGATACCGACCACGTTGTAGACGAACGCCCAGAAAAGATTCTGGCGGATCTTCGCGTAAGTGCGCCGCGAAATGTCGACGGCGGCGGCCACAAGTCGCGGGTCGGAGCGCATGAGGGTTACGCCCGCCGCGTGCATCGCGACGTCGGTTCCGCTCCCCATCGCAATGCCGAGGTCCGCGGCGGCCAGGGCGGGCGCGTCGTTCACGCCATCGCCGACCATCGCCACCCGGCGATCCGCGGTGCGAAGCTCGACTATGGCGCTGGCCTTGTCTGCGGGGAGGATTTCGGCGCGGACATCGTCGATGCCGAGGCGGCGGCCGACGGCCTGCGCCGCCGCGCGGTTGTCTCCGGTCAGCATCACCGTTCGCACGCCGCGTTCCCGAAGCTGGCTGATCGCTTCCTCGGCCTCCGGGCGGACCTGGTCGCCGAAGGCCATGGCAGCCAGAACGGCCGGCGTACCCGTGACGTCGGCCAGCCAGGAAACCGTCATGCCCTGCGCTTCCAGCTCGGCTGCCTTCGCCGCAAGCGGCGAGAGCTCAACGTTCAGCTCGCGCATCCAGCGGCCGGAGCCGATCACCAGGCGCTTGCCTTCGACCGAAGCTTCCATGCCCCGTCCGGGAATGGCCCTGGCGGCTCCCACGCTCGGCAGTTCGAGGCCTTGCGCGGCGCTTAGCACGGCTTTCGCCAAGGGGTGCTCGCTGCCCGCCTGAACAGCGGCGGCCCATGCCAGTGCGACGGCGCGCTCCACGCCGGAGGGCTCGAATGCCGCCAGGACGGGCTTACCGACGGTAAGGGTCCCGGTCTTGTCGAATGCCACGGTGGCTACGGCGTGGGCCGTCTCAAGCGCCTCCGCGTCCTTGATGAGAATGCCGTACTTGGCCGCCACCCCGGTACCCGCCATGATGGCGGTAGGCGTCGCGAGGCCGAGCGCGCACGGGCAGGCGATCACGAGCACCGCCACCGCGTTCAACAGAGCCTGCTCCCAGTTTCCGGTGGCGACCCCCCAGCCGAGCACCGTGGCGAGCGCGATGCCGAGCACCACAGGAACGAAGACCGCGCTCACGCGATCCACCAGGCGCTGAATGGGAGCCTTTTTCGCCTGGGCGTTCTCGACAAGCTCGATGATCTTCGCGAGCGTGGACTGTGCGCCAACGGCGGTGACCCGCACAGTCAGAACGCCGTCGGCGTTGACGGCGCCTCCCGTGACCGGATCGCCGGGCGCCTTGGCGACCGGCAAGGACTCGCCGGTCAGCATGGATTCGTCCGCGTGGCTTCGGCCCTCGACTACCATGCCGTCCGCCGGAATCCGTTCACCAGGCCGGACCACTACCCTGTCTTCGAGCACCAGGGCCGACGCCGCAATCTCCACTTCCGTCCCGGCTCTCAGCACACGCGCCGTATCCGGCCGCAGCGATTGGAGCGCCCGGATTGCCTCGGTCGTCTGCCGCTTGGCGCGTCCTTCGAGCCACTTGCCAAGCAGCACAAGCGTGATCACCGCCGCCGACGCCTCGAAGTAAAGGTGCGGCTCGTGCCCCCAGTGGCGCGCCAGCATGTAGACCGAAAGGCCGTAGGCCGCGCTCGTTCCCAAGGCGACCAGAAGGTCCATGTTCCCCGTGCGGGCGCGCACAGCCTTCCAGCCCGCCTTGTAGAAACGCGCGCCTAGCCAGAACTGAACCGGCGTGGCGAGGAGGAACTGGAGCCACCCCGGCAGCATCCAGTCGGAGCCGAACGCGCCGCCAGCCATCGGGGCCAGCAGCGGCACCGTGAGCGCCGCCGCAATGGCAACCGGCCACCAGCTCCTGTCCTTCGCCGGCTTCGGCGCAGCAACTAGGCGCGCCTCATAGCCAGCGTCCCGCACGGCGGCGACAAGCGAATCCGGCGACGCGCCTTCCGCGAAGCTAACCGTGGCGGTCTCGGTGGCAAGGTTCACTTCGGCGCTACCTACACCCGGGACCCGCTTGAGCGCCTTCTCGACCCGCGCGACGCAGGACGCGCACGTCATGCCTTCGATCGGCAGCTTGATCAGATGGGCTGTTTTCATGGTGCGGCAGCCTAAACCCTACCCTTATGGGAGGGTCAAGCGCTTGACCTTACCACCGTGGGAGGCTGAATCCTCGCGTCATGCCCGACTGGGCAGCCAACTGAAGGAGACAACATGTACCAGTTCAACGTACCCGATATGACGTGCGGCCACTGCGTCAGCACGATTACCAAGGCGGTGAAGTCGGAGGACCCCAAGGCGAAGGTCGAGATCCACCTGGGCCAGCACCTGGTCAAGATCGAGTCTGCGCTTTCCCAGGACGAGATCGCCCAGCAGATCGCCGAAGCCGGCTACACGCCGACCGCGGTGGCGGCATAACTCAGCAAGCCGGGCGCCGGCTTGCGCGCGGCGCCCGGCCGCTAGCTGCAACGCTGCCCGAGCAGCTCCGCCGGCAGCTCCCTCCCCGCCTTTCTGGACGCCTCCACGGCGTCGAGCCGACGATCCATCAGCCGCCGCCAGAGCGGCGGCACGAGCGCCACGATAAACATCGTGAAGTAGCTCGCCGGCAGTCGCGGCGCGCCGTACATGGCGTGCAGTTCGTAATACGGCACCCGCGGACGAATATGATGGTCGCTGTGGAACGTGTTGTTGAAGGTAAGGCAGTTCGTGATCCAGCAATGGTGCGCCCAGGCGTGCTGCGGACCGGGCTCCTCGCCCTCGCGCCTCACCAGGCCATAGTGATGCACATAGGTGATGACTTCGAAGCAGTACACCGCGAATAGCGCCTGTCCAACGAAAAGCACAAGCGCCTCCCAGCCCAGCATGGCGAAGGCTAGCGCTAGGCCGGTGGCCAGCCCGTAGTCCTGGAGCATGCGGTTATGCCACCACGGCTCCCCGCTGCGCCGCAGGCGCGGCCTCTCAACCGCCCAGGCATTCCGCAGGCCTTGCAGGAAGTCCGTGGGCGCGAACCAGAACACTGAGCGTCCGCGCGGCGCTGTTTCGCCGGCCGCGACGTCGCCGACTGTCGCGTGGTGGTGCAGGTGCTCTACGTACATGTGGCCATACAGGCAGAATGCCGACATCACTCGCCCCAGCGCCACGTCGCCTGATGAATATCGGTGCATCAGCTCATGGGCTGTGCAGATGCCCACGGCGCTCCCAATTCCCACGCTTACGATCAGCCACGCCATGGTTCCCGCACTGATCTCGGTATTGGCCACATAGGCGGCCGCCCATAGCAACGTGGCGACCCATACGACGGCGTAGATCCGTGGGAGCCATTCCAGGTAGGTGACACGCCACGCCGAGCGCTGCAGGCCGAGGACGGGCAGCGATCGGTCCTCTCCAATCACGAGCCCAAGGATGGGAAATATGCCGAACACGATCAACGGCGCGAGCCATGGCATGTCCGCGGCCACGCCGAGCGGCGTGAGCAGCGGCATGCCGAGGGCAAGTGAATAGCCCGCGAGCTTGACGCTGGCATTCTCCACGATCATGAGCGCTTGATCAGCCCGAGCTCGAGCGCCTTCTCCACCGCTAGGCGCTTGTTAGGGGCCTCGAGTTTCCTCGTCAGCCGCTCGTAGCGGGACTTCACCCGCGATACCGTCACGCCCAGCTCGCGCGCCGCCTCCTCCGCCGTCGCTTGCTCGTGCGCCTTGGCGAGCAGGTCCAGATCGAGCTCGTCGAGCTCCAGATCCTCGAGGCTCGTCTCTCGGAGCTTCGCGTCCCACCATTCCAACAGCTCGAGCGAGAACGCCCGCATAAGGCTGCGATGCTTGGCCAGGCATTCGCGCGCATGGTCCGGGCCTTCGCTCGTGCCGAGGTACAGAACACCGATGCGCACGGTGAAGGCACTGTGCGCCGGCACGACGATACCGGACCGAAACCCATATTCGGCCGCCATCGCCATCATCCGCTCCTGCCCTGCGCTGCTAAGCCCGATGTCGGACGCGAGGACGGGGTTAGCGTTCTTCAGCGCGTAGTCGATGAATGGATCGATCGCGTACCACTTGTTGCCGTTATAGAGGTAGCACCATTCCGGCACGCAACCCACGAGGTAGCGGTAATTCTCGCGCTCGCCGGTGCGGAAGAATGCGCCGAACACGAACGCCTGCAGTCCGAAGTACTCGACGATCTGCCTCGCCGCCGCCTCTACCTCTGCTTCGGTCTCGTACCCGCCGATCCATGAGATCCGGTGGCTGGCGTCGTGGGGCGATTCGAGCGCGTCAGTCCGCTCGTTTTCCATGGTTCTCGCGCATTGCCTTGTCCAAGGTTGCGAGTGCCCGGCCTATCTCTGAACGCAGCCGGGGATAGTGCGGATCGGCGGTCAGAAGCCGGCGTGCGGCTTCCGGCTCGCTGAACGGAACCACCATCGTGAACGAAGTCCCGTCCCGCTCGACCAACTCCCGCTCGCACACGAAGGTCTTGTGGTCGCGATATATGCGGACGTGGACCGTCTCGCTGCCGACCTTCGTGCTAAACCCGCTGAGCAGGGTCCGGGCTTTGCCCTTCGCTCGCCGGCTCATCAAACGGCGCCCCGCAGTGATTGCACGACAGCAGCGCCAATGTCTCGGGCGCGGGCATGGCTTTCCACGTGAACACAGATTCGTCGCCGCACTCCAAACACTCCTGGACCAGGAATGAAAACTGCTGGCGGCAACCCTCCCTCTCGCAGCGGAGCACGTCCGCCCGCCCGGTTTCGAGACATTCGTAGTCGTCCGAATGCTCATGCCCGCAATAGGGGCATTGCAGCGTCAGCACGTTTCGATCCGAAGTCATGCGGTCTACAAGAGTGATACGACTCGGATCCGAGCCGGCAGGTTCCCAATAGCTATTTCTTCGCTCTCCGTCTAACGCGCAACGACTTGGGAGGCTTGGGGGCTGAGATTGGAATCTCGTTGTGCCATAACACTCGCCCTTCGCGTGATATGGCGACCTGATCGATACATTTCGCGTTCCTGAACGAGAAGAGCAAGCTCTCCAGATTGTGCAAATCTGGCTTGTCCTCGGGAAGACGCTTCACTCCTAGGTACGTCAGAGCGCGACCGTCTCGCCTCTTGCGGGCCTGCTCGAGGGCGAGCAGAAACAGATAGCTGTCGGGGTATAGGGCCTTCCGATCGCCGACGATCCAGGCATATACAGACTGGACCTCCTTCACTATGCGGCCCCACTCGGCAAGCGACGTGCGAATCGCTTTATGCGCCTTAGGAATGGCGAAGAATGCCGTTCCTGCCGCCGAAGCGATTGCTATTGCAACGACAGTCCAGTCGGCGCCACGTCCGATATTTTTAACGGCGACCTCGCCCCTGATAGGGCCGGCCGGATAGCTTTCCAGTCGATCACGAAAATGCCGTACCGCGGATTCTTCTTCCTGCGCCCAAACGTCGTCCGCGATTTCTCCAAAGGCGACCACCAGTAGTTCGCGCTCCGCGGCACCGCGCACATACTTCATCTGCATTTCCGATCAGCGCGCCGCGCGCCGGCTGTTGCCCGGAATGCCGCGCCGTAGATCGTCGAGAAGGGCGGGAAGCAAGGATTCTTCGTAGGCCGCAAGGCCCCTCTCGCGCATCTTCGAGCCGATTCCGTTGGTTTTCCGTGCGACGTCACGGCCCTCGCCGGCAACGCGCCCGGTACCAAGCATGACGCTCAAGCGCTGCCAGCCGGCTTCGTCGATCGGGTCGCCAGTACCGGCCACGTAAAGCCTATCCTCGCCAAACACGACGCTCAGCGAGGAACCGTGCCCGTGCGCAAACTCCTCGACGACGCTGCTCGTTACGGCATACGTCAGCGCCGAGGAAGAGACCTCGGGCCGCGCCCAGCTGCTATTCCGGTCCATTGCTCATCGGCCTCCCCTTAGGGCCACTGCCGGATGGTACCCGCGCCGGCCCCGTTTACGTTCCTTGATTGCCCGGCCTCCCCCTTCGTTCGTGCCGCGCATCCAACGCTGCCTCTCACTATGGAAGTTAGCCGTCCCGCCGCCTGATGGCCGCAACGGCCGCGCCGCAGTTTTTTCCCCTGGCTGCGCCATTCCTCGCGAGCGCTGCGCTCCAAAAAACAGCGGCGCGGCCGTCTTCCTCTTCGTTCCAGCCGAAGGTGCGGCCGGCGCCGGGCCGGCTTTGAGACTTCCATCGAGGCCGCGATGGGCGCGGCTGAGATCAACGAAAGGAGACTCAAATCATGGCAACCATCGGCACCTTCACGAAGACCAACGCCGGTTTCAACGGCACCATCCAGACCATGGGCCTCAAGGCCAAGGTCGCGATCACGCCCGTCGAAAAGCGCGGCGAGTCGCAGCCCGACTACCGGGTGTTCGTCGGGAAGGTCGAGATCGGCGCGGGCTGGCTGCGCACCAGCAAGGGCAACGGGCGGGAGTTCGTCAGCGTCAAGCTCGACGACCCGAGCTTCGCGGCTCCGATCTACGCCAACCTCGTAGAGCGCGAGGGTCAGCACGAGCTGATCTGGTCGCGCTAAACGACCTGCGCCGCCGCCCGGTACCCCGGGCGGCGGCTTTTTGTTTTCGGAACTGTGCGAACGGTGTCCGGTCTAGCCGTGATTGGCCGTCCCGTGACTCCGACCGCCTGGTACTTCGCCAAACTTGCCGGATTCAGCGCCTTGCCGCTGGTGCCGGCGCTTGTGGTGCTCGGGCACTACGCGGATGTGCCCTGGCTCATTCCGGCGCTCGCGTTCCTCGGGATACCGCTCCTGGACCTGCTCATCGGAACGGACAAGAGCCGACCTCTTGGCAGACCGGCGCAACGCGTTGCCGTCCTGTGGCTACGCAACATCCCTCGCCTGTACGCGTTTCTGTGGCTGGGCATGCTTGCGTGGGCGGCCCGTGTCCTGAGCTCCGAAGAACCTGGCACGAGTGCGACTTGGCTCATCATTTCCGCCGCCGTCGCTACCGCGTTTGCGACATGCGTGGCGCACGAGCTGTTGCATTGGCCGTCGTCGTTCGACTTCGGGCTCTCCCGGCTCATCATGGCAACGGTGGCGTACGGTCCATTTACGCTCGAGCATATGCACCACCATGCCATGGTCGGCGTACCGAGCGAGGGGACTACGCCGCCGCTCGGGCAAAGCCTTTGGACTTTTGTGCGCAGGAATGTCATTTTCACCATGCGTTGCGCATGGTGGATCGAACGGCGGCGTCAGCTCGCCAAGCGTCTGCCGCTGATCGGCAACCGGTTCGTTCAGCAATGGCTTCTAACCGGCGCACTAATCGTCGTTTTCGCGATGATCGGCGGAGCGTGGGGTCTTGTTCTCTTCTTGGCTCAAGCCGCATTCGGCATCTTCACGACCGAGTACGTTAACTATGCCCAGCACTACGGACTGAGCCGGGAAGCGGAGGCTCCGGCTCGCGGGGGCCTTTCGTGGAACAGCAACAACTTCATGACGAATGCGTTCACCCTGAACATCACGCGTCACGTGCATCATCATCAGCGCGCCGACGTGCCGTACTACGACTTGCAGCATATCGAATCGATGCCGGTGCTACCGGCCGGTTATCTGGCGCTCTTCTTCCCGGCGATGGTTCCCGCGGTCTGGCGACGTCTCATGGATGCGCGCGCGAAGCGATTCGCGCCGGCTGGCTAAAAGCTGTGGTTGTACTGAAGGCTGAGCACGTCGGCCCTTACCTCGTAGGTGCCGGCGAGCGTCCCGGCTGTCGGCGTCGAGTTGTTGACCGGTGCGTCCTTCACGAAGGCATGCATGTAGCCGAAGTCGATCGAGCCGGCGTTCGAGACTTTGTAGTTAAACCCAAGCGCGATAAGCGTGTGCGCATTGTCGGGAATGCGGGGCGTGCGGAATTGGTCGCGAATCGCGGAAGTCTCGTACGCGATCCCGCCGCGCAGCGTCCAGCGCTCGTCGACCTTGTAGCCGGCCCCAAGTGATACCCGCACCGTATCGCGCCAATTTTCCGGTGTCACCGCATCGGGCGCGCCGTTGTCGAAGCGCACGCGCAGCTCCTTGAACTTGCCCCATCCCGTCCAAGTGATGTCTCCGAGCAGAGACCATTTCGGGTCCACCTCGCTGTAGACGCTCACCGAGAGCGTATCGGGCGTCTCGATCATGGAGCGCGCGTCAGTGTCCTGCGCACCTGCGGTGAGGGCGGCGAAGCCGCCCGGCAGGGTCGGATTGTCGAAAGTCGCGCGGCCCTTGATCTCGTGCTCGATGCTGGAGCGGTAGGCGATGCCGACGCGCGTGGCCGGAGTGACCTCGAGTAGCGCACCGACGTTCCACCCGAGCCCCCAGGAATCGCCGCTGACCTTCGCGATGCCGTCCCTGCTCTGCGGCGTAATGCTGGCACCGGCGCATGCGGCCGGACCAAATACCGCAAAGCACGCCGAACCATAGTCGACAGCGTTGCTCAACGTGGCATCGAAGTATTGGAGGTTGAGGCCCGCGCCGAGGGATAAGCCGCCACGCGGCTTCCACGCGATGGCGGGATTGATGTTCACCGACTTCACCACCGAATCGATGGCGTGGTAGCGGCCCATCCACCTCGACGGATACTCGGTCCTCAGGCCGAAAGGCGCGTTGATGCCGATACCGGCCTTCAAGTCGCGCGTTACGTCGGTCGCGTAGTAGAGGTTCGGGACCCAGTTCAGCCCTACCGGGTTGCCTCCGCTTCCCCCGGTGATCGGAAACGCAGGTCCGGCGGGCGACGTGGTTCCTTGGTCGGTAAAGCGCGCCGAGCCGTAGATCGCGTTGAGTCCGACAACAGCCTGGCGGGCCGGGAGGCGGGTCATGCCAGCCGGATTCCAGAAAATGGTGCTCGCATCCTCCGCGCTCGCCGCACCGCCGGCGAACCCATATCCGAGATTGCTGACGCTTTGGTGCTCCAACGCGAAGCCGACCGCCGCGACATTGGTGGAAAAGCAGCCCGCCGCGCACGAAGCAACGAGAAGTAATTCACGGTTTTTCATGACTTCGGACTCCGGAAAGGGCGCGAAACAGCACGGCAGCAAGCCTAATGACTGTGCAGTGCGCACTGAAGTTCACCGGTTCAGACACGTGGGGCGGATACGGACAGCGTAGTGCCTCCCTGACAGCCGCACCGGCCGCGCGCCGGAGAAGCGCCGGTCACGTCCGCTGCGCTGGAACCGGCAACGCATCGCGCCAGGTTCCTGTCACTTGGTTGCAATGCACGGCGCGGGCCGCCGCGCCGCCTTGAAAGCAACCCTCCGAAACGCGCCGCCCGCGCGGCATCGCCGCTGCCCTGAAACCCGATTACGCCCCTCATCTTCGCGTGAAGGGGACGAAATCGTGGGCAGCAGAAGAGCCGCAGAAGCCGGGCGGCTAAAGCGCATTTCAACTTCGAAAGGCTTTCCCCCTTCCCGTTCCCCCGAGGGGAAGCGAAGAGAACTCGTCATGGGCAGCAGTTTTTTTAACCGCGCAGAGGAGGCGCAAATGCTGCTCAGAAACGAAGTCAAGACTGCAAGCGATGTGGAACTGCTTACCGCGATTCTCGGAAACAAGGTCGCGGCGGAAGCGCTGCTAAGAAAGGCGGGGGGCTCTCTCTTTGCCCTGCTGCACGGACTGCCCAACGAAAACGGCGACCTCTTCTGTGCCGAAGGCTCAAGCGGCTATTCCCGTGATCCGGTTACAAAGCTTCACGCAGCATGCGAGCTTGCGGCCCGTGCTATTACGGAGGAACTGAAGGGCCGCGACTGCCTTACCAGCCCGGGCGCCGTGCGCGATCTGCTCAAGCTGAAACTGGCCGGACTGCCTCACGAAGTCTTCGTGTGTATCCAGCTCGACGCGCAGCACCGCGTTATCGCCATCGAGGAGATGTTCCGTGGAACGCTGACGCAGACGAGCGTTTATCCGCGCGAAGTCGTCAAGGCAGCGCTAAAGGCGAATGCAGCCGCCGTAATCTTTGCTCACAACCACCCTTCAGGCGTGGCGCAGCCGAGCCAAGCGGACGAGCTTCTCACCCGCAACCTCAAGGAAGCGCTTTCCTTGGTGGACGTGAAGGTGCTCGACCATTTCATCGTGGCCGGGACGACCGCCATTTCGTTCGCGGAGCGCGGGTTGCTCTGATAGCAGGCCAGACGGGAAGCCCCTCGCAAAAAACGAGGGGATTCTCCCCTCGTGCTCCCCTTTGCGCGTCCGACTGCACGACCAATCGAAAGATTAGACAGCGAGTTCAGGAATGACCAGGAAGAACGCGTTAAGCATGTAGAGGCCCGTAAGCACGAGAGCCACGCCGCCCACCACCTCGAACACCCGCTGATGCTTCGCAAGGGGTTTCAGCGATTCGAGCGCGCCCACCGCCCAGCCACCAAGCAGAATGGGCAGCGCGCGCCCGAGGGCGAATGCGAGAAGCAACAGCACGCCGAACGTGACCGAGCCAACGCCTGCCGCCACGCCTAGTAGGACGACGAGCGTGGGCGTGCAGATCGGGCACACGGCCACGGCGAAGGCGGCGCCGAGCGCTCCGGCACCCCAGACCGTGGTCGCGCGACGTGCGCGCAAGGCGACCTGCGGCAGGCGCAGCTTGATCCAGCCAGGCCATGCCAAACCAAGAATTATGAGCAGTGGGCCAAGCACGAGGCCCCAGTAGCGGCCGAGGATCTTCTGGATCCACAGACCGCCCAGTGCCGCAATCGCGCCCAGCGCGATATGGACGAGGAGCATTCCGAGCACGAAGGCCGCTGCGTAGTGCAGCGCAACGCGCTGCTCCTGCGACTTGGTCACATAAGCGAGGGAGACCGGAATGGCGGCAAGCGCGACCGGGTTGAAGCTGAACAGGAATCCCGTGGTGAAGCCGATCAGGAGGGAAGCGAAACTGGCCTGCTGCGCGACCGCCCGGAGTTGTTCCATGTCCATGGTCAGCCCCGAGCCTCTCGGGCGCGGATTGCATTCCGCAACTCCGCGGCGTCGGGCATCGTCTTGAAGATCAGCTCGCCATCGATCGCGACGGCGGGCGTGGAAACGACGCCCACATCGACCGCGCGATTCGGATCCTTCGCGATGTCGATCTCCTTCCATTCCGCACGCGCCGACCGGGCGGCTTGGCGCAGCGCCTCGCGCGCCTCCACGCATTTGCTGCATCCGCCCGCAAAAAAGAACTCCACCCGGACGGCCTTCGCGCCCGTCAAGGCGCCACCTTCCTGACCGTTGCAGGGAAACCCTTCTTTGCGGTAGCCGCCGTCAGGTCGTCGACGCTCGCCTTGGCCGGGTCGAAATGCACCAGCACTTCCTTCTTGTCCACGTCGACGTTGACCTTAGTGACACCGGGCACGCCGCGCAGCGCCTTGGTGATTACCGCGGCGCAGGCGCCGCAGTAGATCTTCTCGGCGTACAAGGTGGCAAGCTTGCTTTCCTGCGCCGCAGCCACCGAAGCACAGGCGAGCAGCACTGCCAGCAGCGCCCTCCTCACTGGCGGCTCTCCACGGTAAACCCGGCTTTCGTCACGGCCTCCGCAAGCCGGGCGCCATCGGTCTCGTCCGGGTCATAGAACACCGAAGCGGCGCGCTTCGGGAACGAGACGCTAGACGACTTTACTCCCGGTTCACGGGAAAGAATAGACTGAATGGTGCTCGCGCAGCCTTCGCATTGCATACCGTCGATCTTCATTTCAAGCGTCTTCATGGATTCGAATCCTTTGTCGCGCGCCTTCCGGCCCGGCCGGCGTGCTTCCGGCAGTTCAAGTTCGGTGGAGTCGAGCGTATCGAGGATGGTGCAGTTCGTAAGTGCGCCGCGTCCAGGACATGCGGCAACGAGCTTTTCCAGGGCCACTCGGATGCGCTCCATCTCCGCCAGCCGCCGTTGCACATCAGCTGCCTTTGCCGACGCGCGGGAGCGCACCGCCGCGCAGCTCGTTCCGGCGGTCACCCGCAAAGCGAGCAGCTCTTTGACCTCCTGGAGCGTGAAGCCGACTGCCTGCGCGTTGCGGATGAAGCGGATGCGCCCGACCGCCTCTTCCGGGTAGGCGCGATAACCGGCCCGGGGTCGGGCCGGCCGTCGCACGAGGCCGCGGCGCTCGTAAAAGCGCACCGTTTCCACCCCTACGCCAGCCTGCTTTGCGAGTGCTCCGATGGTCAACGAGGTCATTCCGCAAGGATACGCCTGAGCGTACGGGCCGTACCGCGGTACGGGGTCAAGCGGGTCTGACGACGGGCTGTGGAGTCTGACCGACGCTCAGGATCGCATCGAAGAAAAGCCGCGGCTTGCCGCGCAGGGAGTTGAAGAAGATCGCCGTGACGCTGACCGCCATGGCCGCCATCGCCCAGATCGGATGGATAAGGCCCGTCGCGGCGAGCGGCACGCCAACGCCGTTGAAAAGGATGGCAAGCGTCACGTTCTGCAGCATCTTGCGGTAGCTCCAACGGCTGATCTCGCGCGCCTCCACGGCCGCCTGGAGGCGGTTGTTGATGATGATGATGTCGGCGGAGTCGATGGCGATGTCCGTCCCGCCGCCCATGGCAATCCCGATATTCGCCTGCATGAGTGCCGGCGCATCGTTGATGCCGTCTCCGACCATCGCGACGTTGCCCTCGCGCTGCAATTCCCGGACGAACCGTGCCTTGTCGTGCGGAAGCAGCGCGGCATGCACTTCGTCCACCTCCAGGTCGTTTCCGACGCGCCGTGTCGCGCCGGCGTTATCGCCGCTGACAATGACGGTACGCAGCCCCAGCCTCTTGAGCTCCGCCACGACCGCGCGCGCGTCCGGCCGGACGCGGTCGCCGAAGGCGAGCAAACCGAGCACGCGCTTGCTTTGAGCTATGCCCACAACCGTGTGGCCGGCGGCCTCAAGCAACCGGATGTGCTTGCTTGCTGCGTCCAGCACCACGCCTTCCTCGCCGAGAAAGCGCGGGCTGCCCACAAGGACCTCTTCGCCAGTAATTCGCGCACGAACCCCTCGTCCGGGCACGGCGCTGAAGTCGCCCAATTCGAGCGGAGCGATGCCTCTTTCCATTGCGGCGGCCATGACGGCGGCCGCCAGCGGATGTTCCGAGGCCGATTCGGCGGCTGCAGCTATGGCAAGCAGCCGCTCCTCGGATTCGCCCATCGCCACGATTTCCCGCAGACCCGGGCGCCCTTCGGTCAGGGTACCGGTCTTGTCGAACACCACGTGCGTGGCGAGGCGGTAGCCTTGGAAAGCCTCGCCCGTGCGCATCAGGATGCCCCGCTCTGCCGCCTCGCCCGCGCCCCGGACGATCGAGAGCGGCGCCGAGACGCCGAGTGCGCAGGGGTAGCCCATCACAAGGACGGTGAGACCGGCGAATACGGCGCGCTCGAAATCCGGCATGCCGCCGAAGATCATGGGTCCAATGATCCAGCCGATCACCGCGGCGGCGGCGAGCGACAGCACGGCGGGCGCGTACACTTTCAGCACGCGATCGACCAGATGCAGCATGCCCGGCTTCAGCGCGCGAGCGTCTTCCACCTCGCGCACCACCCGCTGAAGAAAGCTTTCCGCACCTGTGGCAGAGACCCGCACCAGGAGCGTGCCGAGACCGTTCATGGAGCCGCCGATGACACTGTCGCCGGCTTCGCGCTCCACCGGCAACGGCTCGCCCGTCACCAGCGACTGGTCCACCGCCGAGCGCCCCTCGATCACCGTGCCGTCCATTGGGACGCGCTCGCCCGGGCGGATACGCACCAGATCGTCCACCGCGACTTCGTCGATGCGAACGACCGATTCCGTGCCGCCGCGCACCACGCGCGCCGTGTCGGGCTGCAGCTCGAGCAGCCGCCGCACGGCCTGCGAGCTGCGCGTCTTCACGATGAGAGACAGCCACTCCGAGAAGATGTGATAGTTGCAGACCATTACCGCGACGCAAAAGAACGGCGCCGTCGGGAAGTCGGGACCGCCCGCGATGAAGCCATAGATGCCGCCGCCGAGGCCGGCGAATGCGGCCGCTTCGAGCAAAACATGCTGGTTGATGATGCCTCGCCGTATCGCGTGCCACGCCATGACGAGAATCGGTCGGGCGAGGAAGAAAACGACGGCGACGGCCAATCCGGCGGCAATCCAGACGTCCAGCCCTTCCAGGCGTCCGGCCTGTTTGAGCCACAAGAGCCCGAACGCATAAGCGAAAGCGACGCCCGTCCCGGCGGCCGCCTTCACGAAGCCGGCCGGCCTCAGAACGAGGAATATGAATCCTAAGAGACACAACGCAACGAAACCTTGCAGCGCGGCGTACCAGAGCTCGCCTGGCCGCGCGATCAGAGAGAGAGAGCCGAGGCTGAAAATCGTTGCAAGCAGGAAGCGCCTGCCTTCCTGAACCAGCAGGCGCTCATCCGCCTCGAAGGGTTGCACCTTGCGCGGATCGGAGACCGAGTAACCCATCTGGCTGAGCGTCGTCAGCAACTCCTCCGGCCGCACACGGCCGGGGTCGTATTCGACGAGCGCCTGCTCGTGCGTGAGACTGACGGCGACTTTCTCCACCCCCGAATGGCGTCGCAGCGCCTTTTCGATAGTTCCGGTGCAGAGCGAGCAATGCATCCCCGCGATGCGTGCGCGTATCCGCACGCGGTCGGGACGGCTTGCCGGCTCACGCGTCCAAAGATCTGCAATCGCTGCGTCATTGCTCATGACTGTCCTTAAGCTTTGGCTCGAGGCTACGGCCCGTACCGGCGTACGGAGTCAACAGACCAAGTAAGAGCCGGTGCTTCACAGCCCCTGCCAGGGGTAAGGCGTCCTGTCACGTGCAGTGAGCCGCCGCACCGGCTGCCAGGCAATTGCACGAGGGCCACCGACCGCTCCTCGCACAAATCCGGCACGCTCTATCCCCGCCCCAGCCCCCTCATCCTTCTGCGAAGGGGGACTGTGGGGGGACAAAAGCAGAGCGCGCCGAAAGGTGCGCTTTTTTCGTTGCGTCAAATCTCCCCACCCCCCGCCCGCCCAAGGGCGGGAGCGAAGAGAGGTTCAGCGAGAGGATCACTTTCGAGCCTCTTCAACCAACCTAAGGAGATTTGACGATGGATGCAGCCCAAGCACTCGCCGTAGTTCGTTCGCTGGCCAATGGTGTGGACCCGGAATCGGGCGAAGTCTTTTCGGCGGATTCAGCCTATCAGCGTCCGCAGGTGGTACGCGCGCTTTATGAAGCGGCGACCGCGCTGGAACGGGTGGAACGCTTCGAGCGACGCAAGTCGCAGATGCCGCAGAAAACCGGCGAGCCGTGGAGCGAGGACGAGGACCGCAAGCTGTTGGCCGCTTTCGATGCCGGCCGCGCGCTGCAGGAACTGGCCGCTGCGCATGAGCGCACTATGGGTGCGGTCCGTGCCCGGTTGCTCAAGTACGGTCGCATCAACGCCTAATCAGCGTTAACAAAGGCCGGGGCTAACGCCCCGGCCTTTTGTCGTCCCGGAAAACGAGGGCTCTCCCCTCGTGCTCCCCGTCCGCGCTGGGACGCCAAGCTTCAACAGCGCAAGGGTTTTTCCAATGAAGCAATACGGTATAACCGCCGGATGGCCGATTGCTGCGAAGACAAAGCCTGCGCACTGGAGGGCTTGCGCGTGCGTCAAAGCGGTACGTTGAAGATAGTTCTGGCTATAAACGCCGTCATGTTCTTTGTCGTTCTCGCCGCCGGCCTTTACGCGTCCTCGAGCACCTTGCTGGCGGACTCGCTCGATAACCTCGGCGATGCTCTTACTTATGCATTAAGTCTTTATGCAGTGGGCCGTACGGATCGGGCGAAGGGCATGGTTTCGCTGTTCAAAGGCGCGCTGATTCTCGGCGCGGCAATCTTTGTGATCGGGCAAATCTGCTACAAGCTGCTCCACCCCAACGTGCCGCTGTTCGATGCCATGGGCGCTATCGGCGCCCTCGCTCTCGTCGCAAACGGCGCCTGCTTGGCGCTGCTTTGGAAGCACCGGCAAGAGGACGTCAACATGTCGTCCGTATGGGAATGTTCGCGCAACGACATCGCGGCAAACATTGGCGTGCTCATCGCCGCGGGTGGCGTTTGGTTCTTCGGGGCGGGATGGCCCGACCTCCTGATCGGCTCGGTACTCGCCGCTCTGTTCCTTTTCTCGGCGCTGCGAGTTTTCCGCGCCTCGTTCAGCGCTCTTCGCCTTACCGCCGATACTCAGCGTTGAAAATCTTCGAGGGCGGCAGTTGACGCCATCGGCGAAGAGACCGCCGCCGCTAGCCTCCACATACGCTCTTCAGATGCGCTGTACGGCGAGCTTCAGACCGGCGGCCTTCAGGACGGCATGAAATGTCGAAAAGCGCGGATTGCCTTTCTGGGAGAGGACGCGATAGAGGCTTTCTCGGGGCACGCCAGCGGCCTTGGCAACCTTCGCCATGCCTTGCGCCTCCGCGACGGTCCTAAGCGCAGACAGGTACACGTGGGGATCTTGATCTTCAGCAGCGGCGTTGAGATATTCGGCGGCGAGCTCGGGATCTGCGCGCAGCTCTTCGATGAGCCGCTCGCGATGCGACACGGTCAGTTCTTTGACCGAGGCTCGCCTTTGCGCCTGCTTCCGTACTCGTGCCATAGCTCCACCGCCTTTCTGATATCCGCGTCCTGCTTGCGCTTGTCGCCGCCGCAAAGCAGGACGATTACCGTCCGTCCGTCGCGGCCGAAGTAGACCCGGTATCCGGGTCCCCAGTCGATCCGCAGCTCGCTCACGCCGTCGCGCAGGAACTTCGCATCTCCGAAGTTGCCCGCCTCCAGCCGCTCGAGCCGCGCCAGGATGCGCGCACGGGCCTGCCGGTCCGGCAGGTCGGCGAGCCAGTCCGTGAAAGGCTCGCCTCCCGCGGCGGTCCTGTACCGCCTGATTTCGAACGCCATCGGATTGTATCGTATACGTTACAGAAGGACAAGCCCGGGCGGCTGGGCCGCCCGGGCCGAGTGGACCGCCGCTATGCAGCCTTGGCGGCCGAGATGGACACCACGTTGCGCGTAGTCAGTGCGTCCATGTGATCTGCCCATTTCTGCAACCAGGCGCGCGCTTCGCCGTCGTAGCTGTGACGGTCGTAGATCGCCGCAATCGAGTTGTCGACGTGGTTGAGTATCCGATCCTGAACCACACGCGGGCAGCCCAGCCTTGCGAGGCCGGTTGCCACGGTGCGGCGAAGATCGTGCACCGTCCACGGGACCTCGATCGGGTCCTTCGCGCCGCTGTCCGGGTCCGTGTGCCGCGCCGTGTACTGCGCGAGACCGAGCGCCTTCTGCTTGACGTGCTGGCCTGCCTTCGTCGAAGGGAACACGAAGACCTTGTCGATGCCCTTGCGGTAACCGAGCAGCTCGATGGCCTGCTGGCAGAGCATCACATCGTGCGGCTCGCCGTTCTTCGTCTCGCGGATCGTCCATACGCCGCGCTCCAGATCGACGTCGCGCCAGCGCGCAGCCACGATCTCCCCGGACCGGCAGCCGGTCAGGAGAACGAGCATCATGGACTCGCGCACCAGGCGGCTATACGGGCTGTGCGGCAGCCACTTGAGGAACTTGGCGAGCTCCGCATCCGTCAGGGCCCGCCTCCGGCGGACCTGCGACGCGCCCTTGATACCGAGCGTCGGCGGCGCGAACTGGTCCGGAAGCCGGCCCTGATCCATCGCGTGCGCGTATGCGCAGCGAATGCGCGAGAGAATCGTCGTCGCAGTCCGCGGGTGCCTGAGCATCTTTGGCCGGATCAGCTCGTCCTGGAGCTCGCGGCGCGTAAGCTCGATCGCCGACTTGCCGTCGAACACCGGCAGGAAGTACTTGCGCAGCAAGCGCTCCGCTTCTGCGCCGCGCTTCTGTTTGGACAGAGCCTCCTTGACATACTCGTCAACCAGGTCGTTGACCGTGTACCGCTGCGCTACGCGCTCGCGCGTGGCTTCCTTGCGCTCTTTTCGCTTCTCGAGCTGCGGGTCCTTGCCCTGGTCGCGCTCGACGCGCTTCTTGAGCGCTGCGTCGCGCGCCTTGGCGAGGGTCAGTGGCCCGACGTCGCCGAGCCGGATCTCCCGCAGTGCGCCGTCCTTGGACCGGTAGCGATAGAAGAAGACCTTCTTGCCGGACGCCGCGCAACGCACTCTCAGGCCTGGGCACTGAGCGTCGCCGCGCTCCTCTCCCGGCCCCATGTCGGCGATAATCCCGGCGGTCAGGGGCTCCGGTTTTCTCAGTATAGGTTTTTGCTTCATCAATCCTCCCTAGGGGTTGACCTACACTCAGACCTACACTGACAAGCCCGGCAAGGACTTGCAAGTACTTGCCTGAACTTGACCAGAAAATTTGTCGGTGAAGGCAAAAATTTCTTGGAACGACAAGACTTTATAGCGCAGAACGGCAGTGCCGACAAGGGTCTTCGGTCGTCCGAAATTTCCGCTCATACGCCCATGATGCAGCAGTACCTCCGGATCAAGGCCGAGCATCCGGACGTGCTGGTGTTCTACCGCATGGGGGATTTCTACGAGCTCTTTTTCGAGGACGCCGACAAAGGCGCGCGGCTGCTCGACATCACGCTGACCTCGCGCGGGCAGTCGGGCGGCGCGCCGGTGAAGATGGCAGGCGTGCCGGCGCACTCGGTGGAGCAGTACCTCGGCAAGCTGGTGAAGCTGGGCGAATCGGTCGCGGTGTGCGAGCAGGTAGGCGATGTCGCCACCGCGAAGGGCCCGGTGGAGCGGCAGGTCACCCGCATCGTCACCCCGGGCACGCTCACCGACCCTGAGCTGCTGGACGAGAAATCCGACAACATCCTGCTCGCGCTGTCTGCAGACCGCGCCACCATCGGCATGGCCTGGCTGTCGCTATCGGGTGGCTCGCTGCGCGTGGCGGAGATCGCGCCGCAGGCGCTGGAGAACGAACTGCGGCGCATCGCGCCCGCGGAGATCCTTGCCGCCGATGGCGTCGAACTGCCCGGCTTCACGGTGACCCGGCTGGCCTCGTGGCAGTTCGACGTCGAGTCTGGAAAGACGAAGCTGCTGGCGCAGCTCGGCGCTGCTTCGCTGGCAGGCTACGGCTGCGAGGACCTGACCCTCGCCATCGGCGCCTGCGGCGCGCTGCTCGACTACGCCAGGCGCACGCAGGGTCGCGCGCCAGCGCACATCACCTCGGTGAGCGCCGAGCGCGCATCCGAGTTCGTCCGCCTGGATGCGGCGACGCGCCGCAACCTCGAACTGACCGAAACCTTCCGCGGCGAGCCGGCGCCCACGCTCTTTTCGCTGCTGGACGAATGCGCCTCGGCCATGGGCAGCCGGCTGCTGCGGCACTGGCTGCACCACCCGCTGCGCGACCAGGCCGCGGTGGCGGCGCGACACGAGGCAGTGGACGCGCTGGATCGCCCGACGGACGCCGCGCGCGCGGTGCTGCGCAGGTTCGCGGATGTCGAGCGCATCACCGCGCGGGTCGCACTGCGCAGCGCGCGGCCGCGCGACCTGGCGGCGCTGCGGGACAGCATCGCCCTGCTGGCGGAACTCCGCGCGGCGATCGCCGCCGCGCAGGCACCGCTGCTCGCAACACTCACCGCGGACATCGACACGCCGCAGGAGTGCCTCGACCTGCTCGCGCGCGCGATTGCGCCGGAACCCGCCTCGCGCGTAGTGGATGGCGGCGTGATCGCCGAAGGCTACAGCGCTGAGCTCGACGAACTGAGGAAGCTGCAGGAGAATGCGGGCGAGTTCCTCGTTGCGCTCGAAGCGCGCGAGCGCGAGCGCACGCAGATCCCCAACCTGCGGGTCGCCTACAACAGCGTGCACGGCTACTACATCGAGATCACCAACTCGCATGCAGCCAAGGTGCCGGACGATTACCGTCGCCGGCAGACGCTGAAGAACGCCGAGCGCTACATCACGCCGGAGCTGAAGGCCTTCGAGGACAAGGCGCTGTCCGCGCGCGACCGTGCGCTGGCGCTCGAAGACCGCCTGTACCGCGAACTGCTGGAACTGCTTGCTGCGCACGTGCAGCGCCTGCACCGCATCGCGCAGGCGGTGGCGCAGCTCGACGTGCTTGCCTGCTTCGCGCTCATTGCCGCGCGGCGCGGCTACTGCAGGCCGTCGTTCTCTGCCGAGCCGTTGCTCGAGATCGAAGCCGGGCGCCACTCGGTGGTCGAGGCGCAGATCGAGGCCTTCATCGCCAACGACACGCGGCTGTCGCCGGCGCGGCGGCTGCTGCTCATCACCGGACCGAACATGGGCGGCAAGTCCACCTACATGCGCCAGGTGGCGCTGATCGCGCTGATGGCGCATGCGGGCTCGTTCGTACCGGCGAAGTCCGCGCGGCTGGGACCGCTGGATCAGATCTTCACCCGCATCGGCGCCGCGGACGACCTCGCCGGCGGGCGCTCGACCTTCATGGTGGAGATGACCGAGAGCGCGAACATCCTGCACAACGCCACCGACCGCAGCCTGGTGCTGATGGACGAGGTCGGCCGCGGCACGTCGACCTTCGACGGCCTCGCGCTCGCCTGGGCGATCGCACGCGCGCTGATCGAGCGCAATCGCGCGTTGACGCTGTTCGCGACGCATTACTTCGAGCTGACGCGGCTAGCGCTGGAATACCGCGAAGCCGCCAACGTGCACCTCGATGCGGTCGAGCACAAGGACAGCATCGTGTTCCTGCACGCGCTCGAAGAAGGCCCGGCGAGCCGCAGCTACGGCATCCAGGTGGCCGCGCTCGCCGGCGTGCCGAAGGCCGTGGTGCAGCGCGCGCGGCGCACGCTGCAGCGGCTGGAGGAGCAGAGCCAGGCCAGCGGCGGCCAGGCCGATCTCTTCGCCGCGCCCGCGGCCGCGCCCGAACCAGAGCCTGCGGCGGATCCGCTGCGCGAGAAACTCGCGCAACTCAATCCGGACGAACTGTCGCCGCGCGAAGCGCTGGAACTGCTGTACCGCCTGAAGAAGCTATAGGCCGGCGACGCGGCGGCCCACCGCCGGGATCTCCTCGCGCCGCAGGCCGATGTCCGCCAGCGCGCGGTCGCTTAGTTCGCCCAGCTCGCGCACGGTGCGCCTCGCCTCGAGCTGCGCGCGCAGCGCGTGGGCCAGCGCACGGATGCGCGTGCGCAGCGCCAGCATGGCGCCGCGCCCGTCCGCCCCTGCGTCCGCGCCGATCAGCACCAGGCCGTCACCACGCACGCGGTACGTGGTCCCGGCGGCGACGCAGCCGTCCTCGGGGAATCCCGCCTCGGTGACCCACAGCGCGCCCTCCAGCGCCTCGATGCTTGCGCCGCGTGCCTTGGTAAGACGCAGGATTTTCTTCGTATCGAGCCTGAGTACCATGTGCGATCTCCGTGCAGCCGATACTGCCGCGCCGGACAGTAGCAGAACAGATTCAGGTCCTGGGTACTGTTTGCAGTACAGTTCTCTTGAGAGGCACTGTACCGAACACACCGCGCCGGAACTGTATCTGGCACCGGTACAGCGAGGCTGCGAGGATCGCCCCATGCTGACTACCGCCCCGCTCTACCACCAGCTCGCCGAACAGATCCAGGCGCTGATCCGCACCGGCACGCTGCGCGCCGGCGAGAAAGTGCCGTCGGTGCGCCGCCTGTCGCAGCAGCAGCAGGTAAGCGTGTCCACGGTGCTGCAGGCCTACCAGCGCCTGGAGGACGCCGGCGTCATCGAGGCGCGCCCGCAGTCGGGCTACTACGTGCGTCGCGCCCCCGCTCCGGTGGCCGAACCGGCGCCGTCGCGGCCGCCGCAGCGCGCGCTGGCGGTCGAGGTGAACGCGCTCGCCGACGCGGTGCTCGCCGCCGGCCAGGATCCGAAGATGATCTCCTTCGGCTCCGCCTGCCCGCATGCGGATCTCTTTCCGCTCGAGCGCCTGCGCCGCGTGTTTTCCTCCCGCGCGCGGCGCGACCGCGCGTCGCTGGGGCGCTACGGCCTGCCGCCGGGCTCGGATGCGCTGCGCCGCGCAGTCGCGCGCCGTGCGCTCGAATGGGGCTGCCGGCTGGACTACCGCAACATCGTCACCACCAACGGCTGCATGGAAGCGATCAACCTGTGCCTGCGCGCGGTGACGCAGCCGGGAGACACCGTGGCGCTCGAATCGCCGACCTACTACGGCTTCCTGCAGATCCTGCAGTCGCTGGGGCTGCGCGCGCTGGAGATCCCCACCGACCCGCGCAGCGGCATTTCGCTCGACGCGCTGGAGACCGCCCTCGACGAGCGCGGCGTGAAGGCGGTGCTGGTGATGCCGAACGTCTCCAACCCCATCGGCGCGACGATGGCCGATGCGGCGAAGAAGCGCCTGGTGGACATGCTCGCGGCGCGCAACGTGCCGCTGATCGAGGATCACATCTACGCCGAGCTGAACTACGAGAGCCAGACGACGCGCGCGGCGAAGGCCTACGACAAGACCGGCAACGTGATGCTGTGCAGTTCGTTCTCGAAGACGCTGGCGCCGGGCCTGAAGTCGGGCTGGATCGAACCGGGGCGCTGGCGCGACCGCATCCGCACGCTCAAGTTCGTCGCCAGCGGCGGACACACCGAGCTCGTCGAACTCACGCTCGCCGAACTGCTCGAATCGGGCGGCTATGAAAGGTCGCTGCGCCAGTTGCGCCGGCGCTGCGCGCAGCACGTGGACAACGCGCGTTCGGTGATTGCGGACAGCTTTCCCAAGGGCACCAGGGTGACGCGGCCGGCGGGCGGGTTCATCGTCTGGGTCGAGATGCCCAGGGGTTGCGACGCCATCGCCATGTTCCCGCTGCTGCTCGAGCGCGGCATCAGCATCGCGCCCGGCCCGATGTTTTCCGCATCGCAGCGCTATCGCAACTGCATGCGCATCAGCCTGGGACAGCCCTGGAACGAGCGCACCGAGCAGGCGCTGCGCGAAGTCGGGCGGCTCGCGGCGCTCTGATGATAGACATCGGCGCCAACCTCACGCACGCATCGTTCGCGCCCGACCTCGAAGCCGTGCTCGCGCGTGCGCACGACGCCGGCGTCACGGCGATGGTGGTCACCGGCACCAGCGTGAAGGAAAGCCGGGCGGCGGCGAGCCTCGCCGCGTCGCACCCGCAGCTCTACGCCACTGCCGGCGTGCATCCGCACCATGCGCGCGACTGCGACGAGACGACGATCCCCGCCTTGCGCGACATCGCGCGGCTGCCCCGCGTCGTTGCGGTCGGCGAATGCGGCCTCGATTTCAACCGCAACTACTCGCCGCACCCGAGCCAGGAGCGCTGGTTCCTCGAACAGCTTGAACTCGGCATCGAGCTGGAGAAGCCGCTATTCCTGCATTCGCGTGATGCGCACCCGCACTTCGCCGAGGTGCTGCACGCGCACCGCGCCAGGCTGCCGCGCGCGGTGGCGCACTGCTTCACCGGCGAGCGCGACGAACTGCGCGCCTACCTGGAACTCGGGCTGTACGTCGGCATCACCGGCTGGATCTGCGACGAGCGCCGCGGCAGGCATTTGCTGGAACTCGTCCGGGAGATCCCGGCCGATCGCCTGATGCTGGAAACCGACTCGCCCTACCTGACGCCGCGCGACATGAGGCCGCAGCCGAAGTCGCGCCGCAACGAGCCCGCGTTCCTGCCGCACATCCTGCGCGCCGTGGCGCGCGCCAGGGGCGAAGCTCCGGAGGCGCTGGCCGAGCGCACGACGCTCAACGCGAAGGCATTCTTCGGCCTCGCCTGAGGCCGTCCCGCATCAGGGCATCGCGCCCGAATCCCCACTCGGCGGATACGCCGCCCAGTCGAGCATGTCGAGGGTTTCCTGCACCACGCCGTCATAGGAAAACTGGATCCACATGACGCGCATCTCCTCGTAGTGCTGGAACAGGTACTCCCAGACGTCGCGCTGCTGCCGGTCCATGCGCACGATGTTTCCGGGAGGCCCGAACAGTTCGCGTACCTCCTTCGCCGTGCTAGTGCCGGGCACCAGTTTCGCGAGGTTGGCCTTGGACAGACGCGGGCTCGCTTCGCGCACGCGGCCGTCCTTGCCAAGCACCACTGCGAGGGTTTCCCTGCCGCCGAGGAAATACAGCACCTGTTCGCCGTCGGCACGCTGGATGCGCTCGGCCGGCTTGCCGAGCTTCGCCTCGACCTCGGCCGCGGTCGCCTTGCTGGCGACGAACTCGCGGCCGTCGAAGCTGGCGCAGCCGCCGAGCAGCGCCGCCAGCGCAATGACGCGCATAGTCCTCATGGCCCGACCTCCTTGCCTAGCCGGCCCGACGCAGCACTTCGACGAGCTTGTGCGCCGGGTCGACGCGCACCCAGTCGCCGGTCCTGACCACGTCGCCGGGCTTTGCGTCCCAGCCCTCCGTGATCACGATCCCGGCGTGGATCGCGCCCTGCACCATGACCGGGTTGGTCACACCGAAGATGAACGCCTTCGGCGCGATTTTCTTCCACTTGATGTCATAAAAAGCCCAGCCGGCGGCGATGCCGCCCTTGGCGGTGGGGAAGAAGCAGATCTTGTCCGTGATGCTGGCGCCTTCAAGCTTGTGGCCCGGCTTGGTGATCAGCCCGCTCCAGCGGTCGAGGTCGTAGCGGGGGGAAAACCCCTCCTCGGACACCAGCGCCTCGCCCTCGACCGCGTCGCCGTAAGCCCGCTGCACATGGATTGCCGCCAGGCTCAACGCAGCACCCCGGTGCAGGCGATGTCGACGCAATCGGCGGTGCGGCGCAGGATGGTGTTGAACTTGTGCGCGCCGATGATGTTCACGATCTTGGCCGAGTTGGACACCATGTTGGTCCAGCGGTTGGCGAGCCGCATCGGCGTCAGATTCTGCAGGATGTAGAAGCAGACGCCTTCGAGCACCGTCACGCCCGCCGCCTCCAGCGCCTGCGCGTAGCCGAGCGTGCGCGACTGCGCGAGCACCGCGCCATTGGTGGTGACGAAGCAGCTAGAACCTTCCTTCACCTTGCGGCCGGCGAACAGCTCCGCCAGCAGCTTCATCTCGAACAGCGACTGCTGCGGACCCGAGAACACCACCAGGCGCGCGTCGCCGTCGCCGAGCTTGTAGCCGCGGTACACCCTGTCGATGTCCGCGTCGGTGATGACGATGCGCTCCGCAGGCGCCTTGCCGCCCATCGCCGCCTCGACCGAGGGCGCCTCGGGCGTCACGCCGACGAAGTGGAACATGCCCATCGAGCCATAGCTCGCCAGCGCCGCGCCCATGTGCTTCAGTTCGTCGGCGCCCGGCGAACGGCGGTAGCCGTGGAACACCGGCACCGCGAAATAGTTCTGGTGCGTCTCGCCTACGAGCTTGCCCACCGCGCCCCAGTCGGCGAGATCTTCCAGCTTCGCCTGCAACTCCACCGTGAAGCCGCCGCGGCGGTGCTCGTCCAGATGAAAGCCGTACTCGGGCGTGCGGCCGGTGATCGCGGCGGCCAGCGCCGCCGGGCCGGACTCGAAATTGGTGCGCGCACCGAACACCGAGTTGGCGTAGATCACGGTGCCGGTGTCGCCCCAGGCGACGCGCTCGCCCAGGTGCGGCTGGTACACGGTCTGGTAGTTGATGCAGGTGTCGGTGGTGATGACGTTCATGCGCCGCAGGCAGGCGATCAGCTCGCGTTCCTTCTCGGCTTCCGCCGCGTCCTGGCCGAGCTTCTCGCGGTGCACGAAGTCGATGCAGCGTGCATTGGTGGTGGCGCCCACGGTGCAGCGCGCACCGGACTTCTCGCACTGGCGCAGCCATTCGAGGCCGCCGTCCCCCATGACCTCGATGTCGCCCATCATGTGGACGTTGCTCACCGGCACGAAGCGCTTCGCGCCCCAGAACTTCGCCACCTCGAGCTGGTACTCGAGCGCGCGCTGCGCCGCTTCGCCGCGCGCGCCGGCGAGGATTCCGCGCTCGTCCGCGGAAAGCTCCATCGCTACTCGCCCTTGCCGGGATTGGGCGAGAAGTACTTCTCGAACTTGCCCTTCACTTCCTTCCATTCATCCGCGTCCGGCGGCGGCGTGCCCTTGCGCGTGATGTTCGGCCACTTGGCGGCGTACTCGGTGTTCAGCTTCAGCCACGGTTCGCCCTTGGCGTCGGAATCCGGCACGATCGCCGCGGGCGGACATTCCGGCTCGCACACGCCGCAGTCGATGCACTCGTCCGGGTGGATGACGAGCATGTTCTCGCCTTCGTAGAAGCAATCGACCGGGCAGACTTCCACGCAGTCCATGTGCTTGCACTTGATGCAGTCCTCGGTGACGATATAAGTCATGTTATGTGGGTGGTTTGGGGAGCGGTTTGAAAAGTCGATTATCGCAGGTTCAGCCCTTCACACAGAGCACCTGTTTCAGTGTGTGGACGATTTCGACCAGGTCCGCCTGGTTCGCCATGACCGCATCGATGTCCTTGTAGGCACCGGGAATCTCGTCCAGCACCCCGGCGTCCTTGCGGCAAACCACGCCGGCGGTCTGCGCTTCCAGGTCGGCCACCGAGAAGGCCTTGCGGGCGGCGATCCGCCCCATGCGCCGGCCCGCCCCATGCGCGCACGACTGGAAGCTCTGCGCGTTGCCGCGGCCGCGCACGATGTAGCTCCTGGCGCCCATGCTGCCGGGAATGATGCCGAGCTCGCCCGCGCGGGCACGGATCGCGCCCTTGCGCGTCAGCCACACGGCCTCGCCGAAGTGGGTTTCGCGCTCGACGTAGTTGTGGTGGCAGTCGACCGCCTCGGTGGTGACATCGAACGCCGGCAGGTGCGCGTGCAGCGCGGCCAGCACGATGTCCAGCATCTCGGCGCGGTTGGCGCGCGCGTAGTCCTGTGCCCAGCCGACCGCTTCGACGTAGTCGTCGAAGTCCCGGGCACCCTCGGAAAAATACGCCAGGTCGCGGTCCGGCAGCACCAGCTGGGCGCGTTCGGCGTCGCGCCTGGCAAGCTCGATGAAGTACGTGCCGATGGCGTTGCCGATGCCGCGGCTGCCCGAGTGCAGCATCACCCAGACGCGCTGCGATTCATCCAGGCACAGTTCGATGAAGTGGTTGCCGCCGCCCAGCGTGCCGATCTGCCGTACCCAGCTCGATTTCTTCCCCACGCGCTTCTCGATGCCGGGATGCTTCTCGAGGATGCCGCGCAGGCCGCGCTTGAACGGCCGCGCCGCATCGCTGCGCGCATCGCGCTCCGCGTGCTGCTCGAAGCCCGCCGGAACGTCGCGCGAGATGCGCGCAAACACCTTGCCGAGCGCGCGCTCGTCGATGTCGCTCGCGGTCAGCGACAGGCGTGCGGCGATCATGCCGCAGCCGATGTCCACGCCCACCGCGGACGGGATGATCGCGCGCAGCGTCGGGATTACCGAACCCACCGTCGCGCCGATGCCCAGGTGGACGTCGGGCATCGCGGCGACATGGTGATGCACGATCGGCAGCTTCGAGACGTTGACGAGCTGCTGGCGCGCGGCGGCTTCGAGGTCTTCGGTGTAGACCTCCACCGGCACGCGCCCCTCGTCGATTCGCTGTCGCACCGGCATGCGCCGATTGTAGCGGCGGTACGCCGCCAACCGGACGCATGGACGACGCGGACCGGTTCCGCTAGGCTTCCGTGCACGCCCGATCACGCGGGGCGGATGGAGAAAGAAGATGAGCCAGGACGCTGGCGGCACCCCGGTGCCGTACATGGAACGCACGCGCAACTACTACCGCGCGCTCGGCTACGAACAGGACTACGTGTGGGCGCGCTTCGACGATGTGCCGTTCACGCGTCCAGCGAAGCCCCTGTCGCAGATGAACGTCGCGCTCATCACCACCGCGGGTCCGCCGGACCTGTCCAACCGCGATGCGCGGCGACGCAAGCGTCCGTGGGCGGGCGATGTGGCCGCGCCGCCGGCAAGCTTCGACACCGACCTCGCCTGGGACAGGGAATCCACCCACGTGGATGACCGCGAGACCTTCCTGCCGATAGACGCGATGCGCCGGATGGTCGAGCGCGGCGTCATCGGCAGCCTGTCGCCGCGCTTCATCGGCGCGGCGACCGACTACAGCCACCGCAAGACGCTGGAAGAGGACGCGCCGGAAATCCTGCGCCTGCTGCGGGAAGACAAGGCCGACGCCGCGCTGCTGACCGCGCTCTGACCCGTCTGCCACCAGACCGTGAGTCTGGTCTCGCGGGTCCTCGAAGCGCATGGCATCCCCACGGTCGTCGTCGGCTCCGCGCGCGACATCGTCGAACATTGCGGCGTCGCGCGGTTCCAGTTCTCCGACTTTCCGCTCGGCAATCCCTGCGGCCATCCGTGGAACCGCGACATGCAGGCGGCGACGGTGGAGGCCGCGCTGCGCATGATCGAGACCGCGACCGCGCCGCGCACCACGCAGCGCTCGCCCTTCGAGTGGAAACCGGATCCGGACTGGCGCGCGCGCTACAACCGCGTGCTGCCCGAGGACCGCGAGCGCCTGCTGGCAATCGGCGATGCGCGCCGCGCCGCGCGCGGCCAGCCGCCGCGCAAGGGCGCACCCGCGACCTAGTGCACCGGCCTGCGGCCTAGCCGCGCGTCACGCTCCACTCGGCGAGGCTGCGATCCTCCTCGACCAGTTTGACCAGCAGCGGCGCGGGCTCCCAGTGCATCGGCCCGAATAGCGCCCGGTACTTCCGCATGCCTTCGAGCAGCGCCTTCAGGCCGATGGTCTGCGCGTGGAACATCGGCCCGCCGCGGTAGCGCGGGAAACCGTAGCCCGAGGTCCACACCACGTCGATGTCGCCGGGGCGCATCGCCACGCCCTCTTCGAGAATGCGGAAGCCTTCGTTCATCAACGGCAGCAGGCAGCGCTCGAGGATCTCCTCGTCCGTGTGCGTGCGCTGCGGCACGCCCAGCGCCTGCGCGCGCGCGCGCAGGATGGCAATCGCTTCGGGATCGTCGATTCGCTCGCGGCCCTCGTAGCGGTAGTAGCCCTTGCCGTTCTTCTGCCCTTCGCGCCCCGCTTCGTACAGCGCGAAATCGGCCTGGTAGTACGTGGGGTCCGGCGGAAACCGGTGCGCGTTCGACTTGTGCACCGACACGCCCACGCCCAGGCCCGCCATGTCGAAAACGGCAAGGATGCCCATCGCCATGCCCCAGTCCTCGAGCACGGCATCCACCTGCCGCGGCGTCGCGCCTTCGAGCACCATGCGCTCGGCCTCGCGCGCATAGCCTTCCATCATGCGGTTGCCGATGAAGCCGTAGCACACCCGCGCCAGCACCGGCGTCTTCCGCAGCGGCCGCGCCAGGTCGATTGCGGTACGAATCGCATCCGGCGCGGAATCCTTGGTTCGCACCACCTCGAGCAGCGGCATCACGTTCGCGGGCGAGAAGAAGTGCATGCCGACGACGTCCTGCGGGCGCTTCACCGCGGTGGCGATGTCCTCGATGTCCAGCGTCGAGGTATTGGTCGCCAGCAGCGCGCCGGGCTTCGCGTGGCGGTCGATCTCGGCAAAGATCCTTTTCTTCAGCGCAGTGTCCTCGAACACTGCCTCGATGACCACGTCGGCGTCGGCGATGCCGGCGTAGTCGAGCGAACCCCTGATCAGCGCCATGCGCTTCGCCTTGTCCGCTGCCGTGATCCTGCCGCGCTTGATCATCGTGTCGTAGGTGGCGCCGACAACCGCGATGCCGCGGTCCAGCGCATCCTGGCTGGCATCGAGCAGCGTCACCGGCATGCCGGCGTTCGCAAAGCAGATGGCGATGCCGCCGCCCATGGTTCCCGACCCGATGATCGCCGCCTTCTTCACGCTGCGCGGCTCGGTCTCGACCGGGATGTCCGGCACCCGGCGCGTCTCGCGCTCGGCGAAGAACACGTGCACCAGCGCCTTCGACTCCACCGTGGACTTGGCGCGGTTGACCAGTTCGGTTTCGAATTCCAGCCCGCTTGCGAAGGGCATGCTTGCCGACGCCCTGATCGCCTCGATCGCGGTGAGCGGTGCCTGGCGATTGCGGTACTGCTTCCTCGCCAGCGCGGTGTAGCGCGCGATCACGTCGTCGCCCACCGCCGCCACCTCGCGGTCAGCGGTGCGGCGCGGCGCCGTCAGCGTTTTCGCCCAGGCCACCGCCTCCTTGCGGATGTCGTCGCGCGCGAGCTTGTCGACGAAGCCCAGTTCCAGCGCCTTCGCCGCATTCACCGGCTTCGCGCCCAGCACCATGTCCAGCGTCGCCTCGATGCCGATCAGGCGCGGCAGGCGCTGCGTGCCGCCCGCGCCAGGGATGATGCCCAGCGTGACCTCGGGCAGCGCAAAGCGCGCGCCGCTGGCGGCGATGCGGTAGTGGCAGGCGAGCGCGATCTCCAGGCCCCCGCCCATGACCGTGCCGTGCATGCCCGCGACCACCGGCATCGGCAGGTTCTCGAAGCGGTTGAACAGCGCGCGATACTCGGCCTCCTTCGGCGGGCCGGAGAACTCGCCGATGTCGGCGCCCGAGAAGAAGGTGCTGCCCTCGCAGACCAGCACCAGCGCCTTCGCCGCGGGAAGCCCGTCCAGCGCGGCCGACAGCGCCGCGCGCACCTTCGCGTTGATGGTGTTCACCGGAGGATTGTTTACCGACAGCACGGCGATGCCGTCCTCCACGACCAGCGTTACGATGTCGTCCATGCTGCCTCCCCGGAGATTGTTACCTAATATTACAATACGCCATGGCTGAAAGAATCCAGGTCGGCATCGTCGGCGCCGGTCCCGCGGGACTGCTGCTGTCGCACCTGCTGCACCTGCGCGGCATCGAATCCGTGGTGATCGAGTCGCGCAGCCGCGAGGAAATCGAGGCAACGGTGCGCGCCGGCGTGCTCGAGCAGGGCACCGTGGACCTGCTGAACCAGGCCGGCGTCGGCGCGCGCATGATGCGCGAAGGCTTCGTCCACGAAGGCATCGCGTTCCGCTTCGGCGGCCGCAGCCATCGAATCGCGTTGACCGAACTGACCGGCGGCCGCTCGATCATGGTGTACGCCCAGCACGAGGTGATCAAGGACCTGGTGCAGGCGCGGCTTGCCGCCGGCGGCAGGATCCTCTTCGGCGTCAAGCGCGTGACGCTGGAAGACCTGGATACCGCGGCGCCGCGCATCCGCTTTCGCGACGCGAACGACGCAGCGCACGAGCTGGCCTGCGATTTCGTCGCCGGCTGCGACGGCTTTCACGGCATCTCGCGCCCCTCGATTCCCTCGCGCCGGCGGCGCGAGTTCACGCGCATCTATCCCTTCGGCTGGTTCGGCATCCTGGTCGAGGCGCCGCCTGCGACCGACGAACTCATCTACGCCTACCACGAGCGCGGCTTCGCGCTGATCAGCACGCGCTCGCCTACCGTGCAGCGCCTGTACCTGCAGTGCAATCCCGAGGATTCTGTGGCCGCCTGGCCGGACGAGCGGGTGTGGGAGGAATTGCACGCGCGCCTCGCAGGCGAGGACGGCTGGAAGCTCACCGAGGGGCGCATCTTCCAGAAGGGCGTGGTGGCGATGCGCAGCTTCGTGCTCGAGCCGATGCGGCACGGCAGGCTGTTCCTTGCCGGCGACGCCGCGCACATCGTGCCGCCCACCGGCGCCAAGGGACTCAACCTGGCAGTCGCCGACGTTCACGTGCTGTCGCGGGCGCTCGAGGCGTATTACGCGGGCAGCGGCGAAGCGCTGCTCGACGCCTACTCGGACACCGCACTGAAGCGGGTCTGGCGCGCCGAGCACTTCTCGTGGTGGATGACCTCGATGCTGCATCACTTCCACGACGAGACCTCGTTCCACCACCGACTGCAGCGCTCGCAGCTCGAGTACGTCACCAGTTCCCGCGCCGCCGGCCAGTCGCTGGCCGAAAACTACGTCGGGCTGCCGCTGGATTGACGCGGTTTCGCAGCCTGCTGGCCGGAATATTGTAGATTGGATACAATTCTTCCGACATACGAGCAGGCTCCGGAGGCACCCCATGGCTGCAGGCAATCCAAAACGGCTGGTCATCCGCAACGGCACGCTGATCGACGGTAGCGGCAAGCCTGCCGTGGCGATCGCCGCGATCGTGGTCGAGGGAAACCGCATACGCGAGGTACTCGCCGCAGGCGCGAAATTCGCGCCGCGCCCCGAAGACACGGTGATCGATGCCAGCGGCAAGTTCGTGATGCCCGGCATGATCGACGGGCACGTTCACATCTCCTCGCACCAGGGCGCGCTGCCCGGGATGCGCTATTGCTCGACGCCGGAGTATGCGGCCCTGTGGACCGCGCGCATCGTCGGCAAGGTGCTGCACGCCGGCGTCACCGGAATCTCGGTACCTGGCGGCAAGTGGTTCGTCGATGCCACGGTGCGCGAGGCCGTGAACGGCGGCATGATCGAGGGACCGCGGATCTTCTGCGCAGGGCGCGCGCTCACCCCGCACGGCGGCATCTTCGACAACTCCGGACCCGTGCTCGAGGAAGGCACCGACGATTCGGTCGGCGTGCTGTGCAACACGCTGGACGACTTTATCCGCGAGACGCGCCGCCAGTGCAAGCGCGGCGTCGACATGATCAAGATCGCCGATTCCTACTGGGGCGACACGCAGACCGTGTCGCTGCAGGAGATGCGCGCGGTGGCCGACGAGGCGCACCGGCGCAACGTGCGCGTCACGATCCACGCCAGGGGCGCGGGTTCCACGCGCGACGCTGCGCTCGCCGGGCTGGACTGGATCTACCACTGCGACCACGCCACCGACGCGGACCTGGACGAAGTCGCCAGGGCCGGCGTGCCGATCATGCCGGTGTTCACGCAGTGCCAGATGATCACCGAGCAGGACGAGGCCAAGGGCTTCGCCACCGGCGTGCGCGCGCGCGCGAAGGCGCAGCTGGAGAAGAACTACGAGGCGATCCGCAAGGCGCGCGCGCGCGGCATCACCATCCTCGCGGGCACCGATTCCGGCAACGCGGCGGCATTCGAGCACGGCCGGTACCACGGTCGCGAGGCCGAACTGCTGGTCAAGATGATCGGCATGACGCCGATGGAAGCGATCATGGCCTGCACCAGCCTGAACGCGCAGGTGATCGGCCTTGCCGGCAAGGTCGGCGTGATCGCGCCGGACATGCTCGCCGACATCATCGTCTGGGACAAGGATCCGCTCGCCGACATCCGCGTGCTGCAGCAGCCCGAATTGCTCGCCGCGGTGATCAAGGACGGCCGCGTGATCGACCGCAGCCGTGAAGGCTTCCGCAAGCTCGACGTCGAGCCCCCGCGCGCCAACATCACCGCGCAGGGCTGAGCCGGGTCCGACCTTGGCGATCGGACAGTCCGTACTGCGGCGGGAGGACGAGCGCCTGCTGCGCGGCCGCGGCCGCTTCGTCGACGATCACCGTCCGGCGAACGCCGCGCATGTCGCGCTGGCGCGAAGCCCCCACGCGCATGCGCGCATCCTTGCCATCGACACCGCCGCGGCAGCCGCGATGCCGGGCGTGATCGGCGTGCTCACCGGCGACGACTGGATCGGCGAGGGATTCGGCGAACTGCCCTGCATCTGGCAGGTCGATTGCAGCGACGGCCGGCCGATGAACGAGGCGCCGCGCCCCGCGCTCGCGCCGCTCGCGGGCGGCAAGGGCAAGGTCTGCCATGTCGGCGATATCATCGCCGCCGTCGTGGCGGAGACCGCACACCAGGCGCAGGACGCCGCCGAGGCGATCGCGGTCGAATACGATCCCCTGCCCGCGATCGTCGACACCGCGCGCGCGCTCGACGCATCCGCGCCGGTGGTCCACCAGCGCTTCGGCTCCAACCTGTGCTTCGACATCAGCTTCGGCGACCGCACTGCGGTCGACGCGGCGTTCGCGGGCGCGGCGGCGATCGCCGAGCTCGACCTGATCAACAACCGCGTCGCGCCAAGTCCGCTCGAACCGCGCGCGACGGTCGGCGTCTACGATCCCGACGCGGACCACTACACGCTGTGGACCTCGAGCCAGAACCCGCACCTGGTGCGCCGCTGGCTGGCGGAAAGTTCGCTGAAAATTGCCGAGCATCGTATCCGCGTGGTTTCGCCTGACGTCGGCGGCGGTTTCGGGCAGAAGATCGCGCACTACCCCGAAGAGCCGATCGTGCTCTGGGCGGCAAGGCGCTACGGCCGGCCGGTGTGCTGGAACGGTACGCGCTCGGAGAACCTGGTCGAAGACACGCAGGCGCGCGACCACGTCACGCGCGCGCGCATGGCCTTCGACGCCAGCGGCCGGATCCTCGGGCTGCAGGTCGACACCATCGCCGCGATCGGCGCGTACGCGTCCGCGTTCGGCGCCTCGATCCCAGGGTACTTCTACGCCCCGCTGCTGGCCGGCATGTACCGTACGCCGGCGATCCACGCGCGCATCCGCGGCGTCTACACCAACACCGTGCCGGTGGATGCCTACCGCGGCGCGGGCCGGCCCGAAGCCACCTATGTGGTCGAGCGCCTGATCGAGGCCGGCGCGCGGCAAATGGGCATCGACGTGCGCGAGATCCGCAGCCGCAACTTCCTCGCGCCGGGCGACTACCCCTACGTCTCTCCGGTCGGCATGCGCTACGACTCGGGCAACTACGCCGGCCTGGTCGAAAAGCTGGACGGCCTGGTGGACTACGCCGCGCTGCGCGAGGAGCAGCGCCGCCTGCGGGAAGCCGGCACCTACATGGGCATCGGCCTCGCCGGCTTCATCGATTCCTCCGGCGGCTCGCCCAGCCGCGTCGCCGCGAAACTCGGCCGGCGCGTCGCAAGCTGGGACAACGCGGTGGTGCGCGTGCATCCCACCGGCAAGGTCACGGTGTTCTGCGGCGGCCACTCACACGGCCAGGGGCACGCCACCGCGTTCGCGCAGATCGTTGCCGAGCGCATCGGCTGCGCGGTCGAGGACGTCGACATCGTCGAGGGCGACACCGACCGCATACCGTACGGCCACGGCACCTACGGTTCACGCTCGCTGTCGGTAATCGGCGTGGCGATCGCGCTCGCGACCGACAAGGTCATCGCCAAGGGGGCTAAGATTGCCGCGCACCTGCTCGAGTGCGCCGAGCCGGACGTGTCGTTCGCCGGCGGCCGCTACCGGGTTGCCGGGACCGACCGCTCGGTCGCGTTCGGACGCGTGGTCCACGCTGCGCATCATCTCGACGCCTATCCCGCGGGCCTCGAGCCGGGCCTGGAGGAAACGTCCTTCTATGACCCGCCGGGCCGCAACGTGCCGGCGGCGCTGCACCTTTGCGTGGTGATCGTCGATACCGAGACCGGCGTCGTGCGCATCCGCGAGTTCTACGCGGTCGACGACGTAGGCCGGGTCGTCAACCCGATGATCGTCGAGGGGCAGGTACACGGCGGCATCGCGCAGGGCGTGGGCCAGGCGCTGATGGAAAGCGCGTTGTTCGACGCCGCCGGCCAGCCGCTTGCCGGCAGCTTCATGGACTACGCGATGCCGAGGGCCAGCGACCTGCCCTCCTACGCCACCGCGCTGCAGGAGACGCTGGCGCCGGACAACCTCCTGGGCGTCAAGGGCGCCGGCGAGAGCGGCACCATCGGCGCGCCCGCCGCGCTGGTGAACGCGGCAATCGACGCGCTCGCGCCGCTGGGCGTCAGGCACCTGGACATGCCGCTCACGCCGCAGCGCGTATGGACCGCGCTGCGCGCCGCACGCAACAACAACTCAACCACATAGGGCCAGCAACCAAGCCATGATCGCCATACAGCCAGGTGTCTTTCTCCGTTACGACCCGGCAGGCAAGCCTGTTCCGGTGCTCGTGGATGTGTCCCGCAGCGGGCGCGAATACCCGCATGACTTCCGCTCGCCGCTGCCGTTCACGGAGGTGCACGACAACATCTCGATGTACGTCGAGGAGCTCTGCGCGGCGGCGCCGTCGCTGGGTGCCACGCTGCTCTATGCGTGCTTTCCCAACACCTACATCGACACCAATCGCAGCGACGCCGACATCGACGAGCGCATGATCGAAGGCAAGTGGCCCGGTCCGATCGTGCAAAGCGACTTCACCGAGCGTGGACTGGGCCTGCTGAAGCGCCTGTCGCGCTATGGCACGCAGATGCAGGAGCGCAAGCTCACCGTGGCCGAGGTGCAGGAACGGCTGCAGAACTACCATGAACCGTATCACCGCGAGCTCGGCCGGGTGCTGGGGCAGATGCGACAGTCCTTCGGCGCCGCCTGGCAGATGAGCTTTCACTGCATGTCGGCGGTGGGCGCACCGACGCACGCGGACCCGGGACAGGCGCGTGCCGACTTCTGCATCGGCGACGTGAACGGCACCACCTGCACGCCGGAGTTCCTGCAGTTCGTCACTGATACGCTGAAGGGGCTGGGCCACACGGTGAGCGTCAACTTCCCGTACTACGGCGGCTACCTGACCAAGCGCCACTCAGATCCGGCCAATCGCATCAACAGCATCTTCATCGAGATCAACAAGCGCCTGTTCATCGATACCAAGACCTTCAAGCGCACCGAGGGCTTCGGTCCTACCAAGGCATCGATCGACGCGCTGCTCGGCAAGGTGACCGCGTATGCCGACGCGCAAGCCGGTGGCAAGGCGGCTTGACGCGATGAAGCTGGCGGGGTAGTTTTGAATACAGTTTTCAATCTACGCGGGAGGCCGCTTGGCCGCGCTCGAAATTTCCAGACCTGACAGCCTCAGGACCACGCCCGCCTCCCGCCTGCCCAGCCTCGCGGAGATCGCGTACCAGCAGGTACGGGACGCCATCCTGGATGGCACGCTGGCGGCTGGCGAATCGATCGGACAGGAGGCGGTAGCCGAGCGCATCGGCACCAGCCGCGTGCCGCTGCGCGAAGCCCTGCAGCGCCTCGAGGCCGAGGGGCTGGTGATGCTGCGGCCGCGGCGCGGCTACATCGTCACGTCGCTGGACCCCGGGGAAATCACCGACATCTTCGACATCCGCATGATGCTCGAGGAGCGCGCCGGGTACCTTGCCACGCTGCGCGCGACGCCGCAGGACGTGGCCGACCTTGAGGCGCTGCTCCACGCCATGGACGACGCTTCCAGCGCGAGCGCCGAGGACATCTCGGTCTTCGCCGCGCGCAACAGCTCGTTCCACGACCGCCTGTACGCCGGAAGCGGCCGGGTGCAGTTGTGCCGGCTGATGGGCGTACTGCGCAACAACGTCGAGCGCTACATCCGCATCGGCGCACGCATCGCAGGCAACCTTGAGCGCGTGCGCGAGGAGCACTACGCCATCTTCAAGGCGTTCAAGCGCGGCGACGCGCAGTCGGTCGGCCGGCTGTGCCGCGAGCACTGCGCCGCCACCGGCGAACGCCTGCTCGCCCGCCTTGCCCTTGCGCAACAGAGCGATCCGGTGCGCCCGGGCGAAGCCGGGCGCGCCGCCTGAAGCACCCCGCAACCCACACCCCACGCAACCCACCACGAGGAGGACATCATGACCAGAACCCTACGCAAAGGCCTTACGCTGCTGTTTGCCACCACCGTCGCTTTCGCCGCCACGCTCGGCACCGCGAGCGCCCAGTCGAGCGTCGAGCGCATCGACAAGGACAAGACGCTGCGCGTGGGCTGGGCGGTCTGGCACCCGTACGTGTTCCGCGATCCCAAGACCAACCAGCTCCAGGGCATCACGTACGACCTGGTGGCCGACATGGGCAAGGCGCTGGGCGTGAAGATCAACTGGGTCGAGGACAACTGGAGCACGCTGCCGGCGGGAATCCAGGCCAACAAGTTCGAGATCACCAACCTGATGGCGATCACGCCACCGCGCGCCGCGGTGGTCGATTTCAGCGACGCCGTGACCAAGCACGGCCTGTCGCTGATCGCACCGAAGGCCGAGGTGGCGAAGACCAAGTCCTGGCAGGACTGGGACAAGCCCGGGATCAAGATCGCCGTGACGCTCGGAGCCAACTCCGACCTCTTCGTCACCGAACGCTTCAAGCGCGCCGAGATCGTGCGCCTGAAGACGGTGCCGGAGAACGTGCTCGCGCTGGTCAGCGGCCGCGTGCATGCGCACGCCAGCACCATCGACGCACTGAAGAGCATCCAGAAGGAGCACCCGGGCATGGGCATCGTGCCGGGCTCATACGGCGGCAGCGAAGTCGCCTTCGCGCTCCCGAAGGGCGACAAGAAGCTCGCGGAGCGGGTGAACAAGTTCGTGCGTGAGGCGAAGAAGTCGGGCCGGATCAAGGAACTGCTGGCCAAGTACGGCCTCGAGTCCTCCTTCGCGGTCGAGTAAGCAACAGGAATGCGCCGACGCAGGAAGCCGCAACCGGAGATGCCGGCATGACCTACACGTTCAAGTTCGACGTCGTCTGGAACAACCTCGGCTTCCTGCTCTCGGGCATCGAGCTCACGCTCATCGTCACCGGGGCCGCCCTCTCGAGCGGCCTGGTGATGGGCCTCATCATCGCGCTCGCACGCATGTCGTCGAAGCCGTGGCTGAACCTGCCAGCCATCGCCTACATCGAGGTGTTTCGCAACACCCCGGCGCTGATCCAGCTGATGTGGGTGTACTACTGTCTTCCCATCCTGACCGGGCTCGAGATGAGCGCCGCCACGTCCGCCACGTTCGCGCTGGCGGTCAATGGCGCGGCGTATATCGCGGAGATCATCCGCGGCGGCATCCAGAGCGTCGATCGCGGCCAGACCGAGGCCGCGCGCACGCTGGGGATGTCGCACGCGCAGGCGATGCGCCGCATCGTGCTGCCGCAGGCCTTTCGCCGCATGATCCCGCCGTTCGTCAACGAGTCCGTGTCCATACTGAAGTTCTCGTCTCTCGTATCCGTGCTCGGCGTGGCCGACCTGACCTACCAGGCGCAGGTGCTGTCGACCACCACGTTCCGGCCGATCGAGATCTTCACCTTCATCGCGGTCGTCTATTTCGTGCTGTGCACCGCGCTCTCCTACTTCGCAAGGCGCCTCGAGCTCCGCCTTGCCGTTTCGGACTGAGCGGTGGCAGATACTCCGCAGTCGCAACCCATGGTGCGAATAGAACGTCTCGGCAAGTGCTTCGGCGAGCTGCAGGTGCTGCGCGACATCGACATGACGGTGTCCAGGCGCGAGGTCGTCGTGCTGATCGGCGCCAGCGGCTCGGGCAAGACCACCCTGCTGCGCTGCGTGAACTGCCTCGAGACGCCAACCAGCGGCCGCATCTGGGTGGATGAGAAGCCGATGGGGGTATTCGCGGAGTCAGGCAAGTTCCAGCCGCTCTCCGACGCCATGCTCAACCAGCGGCGGGCGCAGATCGGCATGGTGTTCCAGCGCTTCAACCTCTTTCCGCACATGACCGTGCTGCAGAACGTCAGCCTCGCCCCGGTGATGGTGAAGAAGACGCCGCAGGCCGAGGCCGAGCGCATCGCCGAAGACCTGCTCGCCAAGGTGGGCCTGAGCGACAAGCGCGATGTCTACCCCTCCAAGCTGTCGGGCGGACAGCAGCAGCGCGTCGCGATCGCACGCGCACTGGCGATGAACCCCAAGCTGATGCTGTTCGACGAGCCCACGTCGTCGCTCGATCCCGAACTCGTCGGCGAAGTGCTGGAAACGATGAAGCAACTGGCCAAGGAAGGCATGACCATGGTCGTCGTCACGCATGAAATGGGCTTCGCCCGCGAGGTCGGAAACCGGATCCTGTTCCTGCATGAAGGCAGGATCCTCGAGCAGGGCACGCCGGACGAGATATTCAACCACCCCCGCGAGGAGCGCACGCGCGCCTTCCTCAGCCGCGTGAGGTAGCGATGGCGCGGCTGCATGCGGAAGTCGTGGGGGCGGGCTTCGTCGGGCTGACCGTGGCGGCGCGCCTGGCGCAGGCGGGGTGGTCGGTTCGCGTGCACGAGCGCGGCAGCGAGATCCGCGCCTTCGGCGCCGGCATCTGGCTCTGGGACAACGGCGTGCAGGTGCTGCATGCCATCGGCGCGGCCGACGACGCGCTGCGCGGCACGCGGGGCATCCCGCGCATGTGGAACATGGACGGGCGCGACCGCATGATCCACGAGATCCCGTTCGCGGCGCTTCACAGCGATTCCGGGCCGCGCATGTTCTGCGTTACGCGCCAGCAGCTGCTGATGGCCATCCACCGCGCCGCCGAGAAGGCCGGCGTCGATTTCGTCGTGAATTCCCATATCGTGCGCGCGGACGCCGACGGCACCATAGAGGACGAGTCCGGCAGGACCTGGCGTGCCGACCTCGTCGTAGGCGCGGACGGCGTCAACTCCAAGGTGCGCGACTCGCTTGCCCTGGCGCGTGAACGCCGCCAGCACATCGACGGCGCGATCCGCGTGCTGGTGGACCACGTGCCGGGTCGCACCGACAAGCCGGAGTGGGCTTACCTGCTCGAGTGGTGGAGCGGCAGCCGGCGCGTGCTCTACAGCCCCTGCGAGGGAAACGTCTTCTACTTCTGCTTCGCCGCGCAACGGCGCGACGAGGCGGGCTCGCGCACGCCGCTGGACGCGGCATCCTGGGGCGAATCGTTCCCGACCATCGCGGACCTGATCGCGCGCGTCGACAGGCCGACACGCTACGACATCTTCGAAACCGTGAAGCTGCATGCCTGGCACCGTGGCCGCGTCGCCGTCGTCGGCGATGCTGCGCACGGCATGCCGCCGGGTCTCGGCCAGGGCTGCGGCATGGGCATCGTCAACGGTCTCACGCTCGCCAACCTGGTCGCCGACAAGGGTCCGGGCGAAGCGACGCTTGCCGAGTGGGAGGCGCGCAACCGGCCGATCACCGAGCACACGCAGCTTTGGTCCGACATCTCATGGCCGAAGTCCCGCTGGCCGCTCTGGGGCGTCAAGGTGTTCTATGACTTCCCCCTCTGGCAAGGGTGGGTTCGCGATCAGCGCAGCCGTACCGCGCGCTTTGTTCCCTACGGCACCGAGAAGCTGTCGCGCTGGAAGCCCGTCAACCTGGATGCACACGCGAATGCCGCTTGAAGAACTCGACCTGCCCTTCGAGGGCACCACGATCCACTGCTGGGAAGGCGGCAGCGGCTTTCCGCTGCTGATGCTGCACGGCTCAGGCGCCGGCGCATCTATCCCCGGGAACTTCCGCAAGGTCATCGAACCGCTGTCGCGCAAGTACCGCATCCTCGCCGCCGACCTGGTCGGATTCGGCCTGTCGGGAGGCAAGCGTGAGAAGCCCTACTTCGACATGGACATGTGGCTGCGCCAGGCGCGCTTCCTGCTGCAGCGGCTGGACGGCGAGGCGGGCGCGATCGGGCATTCGCTTTCCGGCGCGCTGGTGCTGAAGCTCGCGGCGGCCGAGCCGCGCGTGACCCGTGTGCTCACCACCGGCACCATGGGAGTGTCCTTCCCCTGCGTGCCCGGCACGCGCCTGTGGCGTTACCCGGAAGACCGCGCCGCGCTGCGCAAGTCCACCGAAGCGACGGTGCTCGACCCCGCGTTCATCGACGAAGCGGAAATCGACTACCGCTACCGCATCCTGACCAAGCCGGGGTACCGCGAATACTACGAAGCGATGTTCGACGGCGACAAGCAGCTCTACATCGACAAGAGCGCCGTGACTGCCGACGAACTCGGCCGCATCAAGGCGAAGGTGCTGATGATGCACGGTCGCCAGGACCGATCGTTCCCGCCCGAGGACACCTGCCTGCAGTTGTACAAGTCGCTGCGCGCCGACGTCTGGCTGATCGACGGCTGCGCGCACAGCGTGGCACTGGAGGCGCCGGCAAAGTTCCTCGCCGGAGCGGATTTCCTCTTCGGCGGCTAGCTG
>JBFWRS010000002.1:0-140605 GCA_050248795.1 Burkholderiales bacterium
GCCTGCAGGAAGCGCCGGGCGCAACCATGACGCTGTTCGAGCCCGGCTGGCACCAGGGCGTGGTGGGAATCCTCGCCTCGCGGGTGCGCGAGCGCCTGCACCGGCCGGCGATCTGCTTCGCGCGCGCGTCGAACGGCGAGCTGCGCGGCTCCGGGCGCTCGATTCCCGGCCTGCACCTGCGCGACTGCCTGGACGTAGTCTCGAAGCGGCGCCCCGGGCTGATCCTGCGCTTCGGCGGCCATGCGCAGGCCGCCGGACTGACGCTGCGCGAAGCCGACCTGGACGCGTTCCGGGACGCATTCGAGGCGGCGGCGGCCGAACTGCTGCCCGAGGAAGCACGCGCCCGCGTGGTGGAAACCGACGGCGAACTGGACATCGCGTTCCTGACGCTGGAGACAGCGCGGCTGCTCGGCGCGCAGATCTGGGGACAAGGCTTTCCGGAGCCGCGCTTCTGCGATACATTCGCGGTCGAAAGCCAGCGCGTGGTGGGCGAACGGCACCTGAAGCTCAAGCTCGTGAAGGACGGGCGGCGCATCGATGCCATGCGCTTCGCGTCTCTCGAACCCCTGCCGCCGAAGGTGCGCGCCGCGTACCGCCTGGCCGTGAACGAATACAACGGGCTGAAAAGCGTTCAGCTCATCCTGGAGCACACCGAACCATGAAACTGATCAGCCTCGTACTTGCAGCGCTGTGCGCGACCGCGGCGCTCGCGAAGGACAAGGAACCCGTGAACGCCGGCCCGTACGTGCCCTCGCCCGACAGCGTGGTCGCCGACATGCTGAAGCTCGCCGACGTCGGCCCGAAGGACTTCGTCATCGACCTCGGATCCGGCAACGGCAAGATCGTGCTCACCGCGGCCAAGGTGTTCGGCGCGCGCGGCTTCGGTGTCGAGATCCAGGACCACCTGGTGAAGCAGTCGAACGAGGCGGCCAGGCGCGAGGGCGTCGCCGACCGCGTGAAGTTCATCAAGCAGGACTTGTTCAAGACCGACATCTCGCAGGCCACGGTGCTCACCATGTACCTGCTACCGAACACCGTGAACATGCTGAAGGACAAGCTGCTCGCCGAGCTCCGGCCTGGCACGCGCATCATCTCGCACGACTACCCGCTGTCGGGCTGGATGTACGACGCCATCAGGGAAATGGACCTGCAGGAGAAGGTCGAGATCAGCGGCGTCACGACGACGCTGATCTACCTGTACCTGGTGCCGGCGAAAGTCGGCGGTACATGGAGCGCGAAAGTGCCGGCGAACGTGTCGCGGGAGCCGGTCAGGCTGCAACTGAAGCAGCAGATGACCACCTTCGGCGGCAGCGCCTCCGTCGGCGGCAGGAACCTCACACTGCAGGAGCCGAAGCTGCGCGGCACGCAGATCAGCTTCGAGCTGCCGGGCCGGAACGTGAGGTTCTCCGGCACGGTGGCTGGCGGCACCATCAAGGGCCTGGTCGAGGCGGGCGGCGTGAAGTCGCCGTGGACCGCCACGCTGGCGCAGTAGCGCCGCATGGAACGCAAGCGCATCAACTCGTCCAGGCTGCGCTCTGTCGGCTACGACGAGAAGACCATGACGCTCGAAGTCGAGATGTCGAACGGACAGGTGTACCAGTACGCGAAGGTCTATCCCGAGGTCTACCGCCGCTTCATGGCGGCGCCCAATCCGACGACGTTCTTTGATGACCGTATCGCCGAGGAATACACCGGAAGAAAGATATAATCCGCATCCCCATGGAAGCCGAACGCATCAACCAGATCGCCTCATCGCTCGCCGGGCTCGAAGCGCGCCTTGCCGAGTTGCGGAGGTATCTTTGACTTCGATGCCAAGGAACGCCGCCTCGCGGACCTGAACCGCGAACTCGAAGACCCCGCGCTGTGGGACAACCCGCAGCGGGCGCAGGAACTCGGCAAGGAAAAGAAGGGCCTCGACGTGGTGGTCGAGACCATCTCGCGCACCGACAGGGGCATCGCCGACGCGAAGGAACTGTTCGAACTCGCGCGCGCAGAGGGCGACGAGGCCACGCTGCAGTCCCTGGGCCGTGACGCCGATGCGATTGAGCGCGAAGTGGCGGCGCTGGAATTCCGCCGCATGTTCTCCAACCCGCTGGACGCGAACAACTGCTTCCTGGACATCCAGGCGGGATCCGGCGGCACCGAGGCGCAGGACTGGGCTGCGATGCTCGAGCGCATGTACCTGAAGTATTGCGACCGCAAGGGCTTCAAGGCCGAGATCCTCGAGCAGTCCGAGGGCGAGGTCGCGGGCATCAAGAGCGCGACCATCAAGGTGGTAGGCGAGTACGCGTACGGCCAGTTGCGCACCGAAGTCGGCGTGCACCGGCTGGTGCGCAAGTCGCCCTTCGACTCGAACGCGCGCAGGCACACGTCGTTCGCCAGCGTCTTCGTCTACCCCGAGGTGGACGACACCATCGAGGTCGACATCAACCCGGCCGACCTGCGCATCGACGTCTATCGCGCATCGGGCGCGGGCGGCCAGCACGTCAACAAGACAGAATCGGCGGTGCGCATCACGCACCTGCCCACCAATATCGTGGTGCAGAGCCAGAGCGACCGTTCGCAGCACCGGAACCGCGCGGCGTGCATGGAGATGCTGAAGTCGCGGCTGTACGAACTCGAGCTGAGGAAGCGCACCGCGCAGCAGGACAAGCTCGAGGATTCGAAGACCGACATCGCCTGGGGCCACCAGATCCGCTCCTACGTGCTCGACCAGTCGCGCATCAAGGACCTGAGGACCGGCGTCGAGATCGGCAATACGCAGTCCGTGCTCGACGGCGATCTCGATGACTTCATCACCGCAAGCCTGAAGCAGGGGGTCTGAGCATGAGCGAAGAAGCCAAGCCCGCAGAAGAAGCCGCCGCGCCGCCGGACGAGAACCGGATCATCGCCGAGCGCCGCGCCAAGCTCGCCGCGCTGCGCGCCGAGGGGCCGGCGTACCCGAACGACTTCTTCCGCACGCACATGGCGCTGGGCCTGGACGAAGAGTACGGCGAGACGCCGAACGAGGAGCTCGAACCCAAGCAGGTGTACGTCACCGTCGCCGGCCGGCTGATGTTCAAGCGCGTGATGGGCAAGGCGAGCTTCGGCGTGCTCCAGGACGGCTCGGGCCGCATCCAGATCTACGTCACCGACGACCATTCCGGCGCCGCCGGCCACGCCGCGTTCAAGCACTGGGATGTCGGCGACGTGCTTGGCGTGAAGGGGTTCCTGTTCCGCACCCGCAAGGGCGAACTCACGGTGCGCGCGCACGAGCTGCGGCTGCTCGTAAAGTCGCTGCGGCCGCTGCCGGAGAAGTTCCACGGCCTCGCCGACCAGGAGACGCGCTACCGGCAGCGCTACGTCGACCTGCTGGTGAACGAGCGCTCGCGCTGGGTGTTCGCGGTGCGATCGCGGGTCATCCAGTCGATACGTCAGACCATGGGCAGCACCAGCTACATCGAGGTCGAGACGCCGATGCTGCAGCCGATCCCCGGCGGCGCGACCGCGCGGCCGTTCAGGACGCACCATCACGCGCTGGACATGGACATGTACCTGCGCATCGCGCCCGAGCTGTATCTTAAGCGCCTGGTGGTGGGTGGCATCGACAAGGTGTACGAGATCAACCGCAGCTTCCGCAACGAGGGCATCTCGACGCGGCACAACCCCGAGTTCACGATGATGGAGGTGTACTGCGCGTACACCAACCACACGTACATGATGAGCCTGATGGAGACGCTGATCCGCAACGCCGCGCAGGCGGCGATCGGCGCGACGAAGGTCTCCTACCAGGGCCGCGACATCGACCTCGGCAAGCCATTCTCGAAGATGACCATGACGCAGGCGATCCAGCGCTTCGCGCCCGAGCACTGGTCGCCCTCGCAGCTGCGCGACCGCGGCTTTCTTGCCTCCAGGCTCGCGGAGCTGGGCGTGGAGTTCGGCGACGCGCAGGGCTGGGGCGCGCTGCAGACCATGCTGTTCGAGGCGATCGCCGAGAAGCGCCTGATCGAGCCGACCTTCGTGCTCGACTTCCCTGCCGAGGTGTCGCCGCTCGCGCGCAGCAAGGACAGCGACCCGGAGACTTCCGAGCGCTTCGAGCTCTACATCGACGGCAAGGAGATCGCCAACGGCTTTTCCGAGCTGAACGACCCCGAGGACCAGGCCGAGCGCTTCCGCGAGCAGGCGCGGCGCAAGGACGCGGGCGACCAGGAGGCGATGTTCTACGACGCCGACTACATCCGCGCCATGGAGTACGGGCTGCCGCCAACCTCGGGCGCGGGCCTCGGCATCGACCGCGTGGTGATGCTGCTGACCGACAGCCCGTCGATCCGCGACGTCATCCTGTTCCCGCACATGCGGCCGGAATCCGACTAGCTTGGCCGCCGCCGCGCCAGCGAACCCCGCGCTGCGCGGGATCGCGCTGATGTCGCTGGCGGTCGCGTTCTTCGCGCTGATCGACACCACCGCGAAGTACCTGTCGCAGTCCTACCCGGTGCCCGGCATCGTCTGGGTGCGCTACGCGGGCAACCTCGTGCTGCTGGTGGCGATCCTCGCCGCGCGCGGCGAGCTGCGCCGCATGCGCACCTCGCGCCCGGGCATCCAGACGCTGCGCGGCATCCTGCTCGGCGCCGCGACCATGCTCTTCTTCCTGTCGATCTCCGTGATGCCGCTCGCCGAGGCCGCGGGGATCGGCTTCGTCATGCCGCTGTTCATGGTGCTGCTCGCCGTGCCGATGCTGAACGAGCGCCTGGACAGGCCGCGCCTGGCCGCGGTGCTGGTCGGGCTGGCGGGCGCGCTGCTGATCGTGCGGCCGGGCTCGGCGATGTTCACGCCATACGCGCTGCTGCCGCTGGCGATGGCGGTGGTGAACGCGCTGTACCAGATCCTGACGCGCAAAATTGCCGGCGTCGAGCCGCCGATGACCTCGCTCTTCTACGGTGCGCTGGTCGGCGCGGTGATGTTCGCGCCGGTGCTCCCGTTTGCCTTCGTCATGCCGTCGGGCGCGTTCGACTGGATGCTGTTCGCGCTGCTCGGCGTGTTCGCCACCGCGGGGCACCTCGCGCTGATCCGCGCCTACGAATGCGCGCCGGTGGGCGTGCTCGCGCCGTTCCACTACTCGGTGCTGATCTGGATGATGCTGCTCGGTTACCTGGTGTTCGGCGACTTTCCCGACCAGTGGTCGCTCGCCGGCATGGCGGTGATCGTCGCCTCGGGCCTGTACATCGCCAACCGCCAGCGCTACGCGGTGCGCAGGTCCTAGAGGGCCTTACGGATCCACACCGCGGTGTCGTGGAACACCGCGCCGCCCGATCGGAACGATGGGGCTCCGCCCCCTCGTGCACCCCCGACTTGAGAGTGCGCTACGCCTTGCGGATCCACACCGCGGTGTCGTGGAACACCGCGCCACCGTTCGGCCATCCCGGCGCGCTGCTGGTAAGCGCGTTGATGCCGATGCCGTTCTCAAAGTGGCGGTTCGGCCAGATGCCTTCGACCACCACCACGCCGCGCTGCTGTCCTTCCTGCGGCCGTACGTGCACGGTCACTTCGCCGCGCTCGTTGCCCAGCCTGACCCGATCGCCCTCGCCCACCGCCAGCGCGGCGCAATCCTCCGGGTGCAGCAGCACGCTGGGGCGCTTCTCGCGCGCGAGCGAACCCGGCGTCTCGGTGAAGGTGGAATTGAGGAAGGTGCGCGCCGGCGCCGCGACCAGCCGGTAGGGCTTCTCCGGCGTGGCCTTGTCGATGACGTCGAAATGGTCTGGCAGCGCCGGCATCTCGGCCCAGCGGCCGCCGAAGCGCTTCCAGTCGGCCCTGAAGTGGAACCTGCGGTCCGCGGTCTCGAAGCCGTCGAGGAAGTGCGCGGACTCGAAAGGCAGCGCGCAGTCCTGCCCGCCGGCCTCGAAGTTCTTCTGCGCGTCCCACATGCCGGACGCGCGCAGGGTCTCGTCCATGATTTCCCACGCACTCATCGAGAAGCCGCGGTGCTTCGCGCCCAGGCGCGCCGCCAGGTCGCAGATCACGCGGTGGTTCTCGCGCGACTCCGCGTAGGGCTCGATCACCTTGCGCGTCACCTGGAAATAGGTGTGGCCGCTGGCGGTGTACATGTCGTCATGCTCGAGGAAGGTGGTCGCCGGCAGCACGATGTCCGCGAAGGCCGCGGTCTCGGTCATGAACTGCTCGTGCACGCACAGGAACAGGTCCTCGCGCGCCAGTCCGCGGTGCACCAGGTGCAGTTCCGGGCAGACCATCGCCGGGTTGGTGTTCTGCACCAGCATCGCGGTCACCGGCGGGCCGTGCTTCAGCGCCTCAGGGTCCCCGGTGAGGATGGGTCCCAGCCGCGACTGGTCGAGGTCCCGGATGGAGGTGTCGACCATGTCCAGCCCCTCGATCAGCGCGCGCTTCAGCGGGTACATGCCGCTGTGGCCGTACAGCGCGCCGCCGCCGGGCACCTGCCACGCGCCGGTGACCGCCGGCAGGCAGGTCACCGCGTGCATGTTCGCCGCGCCGTTGCGCGAACGTGAAAAGCCATGGTGGCAGCGGATGTAGCTGTGCTTCGTCGAGCCGTACAACCTGGCGAACTCGACGATGCGCGCGGCCGGAAGGCCGGTGATGTTCGCCGCCCACTCGGGCGTGCGCGTCGCCACGTGCGCGGCGAGGTCGTCCGGCGCGTCGGTGTGCCTGCGCAGGTAGTCCCAGTCGGCAAGGCCTTCCGCGAACAGCACGTGCATCACCGCGCAGGCGAGCGCCGCGTCGGTCCCGGGCAGCGGCGCAAGGTGCATGTCGGCCTGCGCCGCGGTGCCGGTGCGATATGGGTCGACCACCACCAGCTTCGCGCCGCGCTTCTTCGCCGTCGCGGCATGCATCATCACATTGACCTGCGTGTTGACCGGGTTCCCGCCCCAGATCACCACCACCTGCGAGTGCGCGTCCACCTCGCGCATGTCGACGCCGCGCTTGGCGCCGACGCCAGCGACCCAGCCGGTGTCGGCGAGCGTGACACAGATGGTGGAGAACCAGCGCGAGTACCTCAGCTCGTGGCGCAGGCGGTTGATGCCGTCGCGCTGCACCAGGCCCATGGTGCCGGCGTAGAAGTACGGCCACACGGTTTCGCTGCCGTGCAGCGCAGCTTTCTTCGTGAATTGCCCGGCCACCGTGTCCAGCGCCTCGTCCCAGCCGATGCGCGCGAACGACCTTGAGCCCTTGGGGCCGGTGCGCTTCAGCGGATACTGCAGGCGGTCAGGGTGGTGCACGCGCTCGGCGTAGCGCGCCACTTTCTCGCAGATCACGCCGTTGGTATAGGTGTTGCGCAGCGAGCCGCGCACGCGGCCGATGGTGCGCGCGTCCTTTACCTCGACTTCCAGCGCGCAGGTGCTGGTGCAGTCATGCGGGCAGACGGACGGGGCGATGCGTAGCGGCGCGTTCATGCCCGGCAAAATATCACGGCTGCGCGCCGCTCAATCGACGATGAAGAGCCTGGCGCCGCCCGCAGTGCTGGAGCGGTGCGCTTCCGCGTTGTCGGCCACCTGGTAGCTCATGCCGGGCTTCAGCACGAACACGCGACCGTCCTCGAGCTCGGTACGCAGCTCGCCCTCCAGGCACAGCAGCACGTGACCCTTGGAGCACCAGTGGTCGGCTAGGTAGCCGGGCGAGTACTCGACCATGCGCACGCGGATGTCGCCGTAGTGGCGCGTGCGCCAGTACGCGATGCCGGTTTCGCCCCTGTGTTCGGTGCGCTCCACCGCGGACCAGTCCGTGGTGCAGAATGCAATCGCCTTCATATCCATGGCCGGGACCCTGTTGTCCGGATGAATGCTCAGGCGCTGCCCCGGGGATACAGCAGCATCTGCGTGCAGCGGAACAGCACGATGGTCTTGCCGGATTCCCGGTGCGTGACCACCGCATCCCAGACCTGCGTCGTCCGCCCGAGGTGCTGCGCACGGGCGACGCATTCGATGGTCCCGTCCCTCGCGGTGCCGAGGTGGTTGGACTTCAGCTCGACGGTGGTGAAGCCGCTTGCGCCACGCGGCAGGCTCGCCACGCAGCCGTATCCGGCGCAGGTGTCGGCGAGCGCGACGACGCTGGCGGCATGCAGGTAGCCGTTCGGCGCCATCAGCTCGCGCCTGACCGCGAGTTCCGCCCTGATCTCGCCCTCGCCCGCGTGCGTGATGACGATGCCGAGGTGCCCGGGCAGGTGCCCGACGCCGCGCTGGTTGAACTGTTCTGGCGTGATCATCGTCATGCCTTCCCGGGTGTGCCTTGCGATGCCATGCGGCGCGGTCAGGGCTTCACGAACTTCAGCGTGAAACGGTCGCTCTCGCCGATTGCGAGGTACTTCGCGCGATCCTTGTCCTTCAGCCGCAATGCCGGCGGCAGCGTCCACACGCCCTCCGGATGGTCCTTCGTGTCGCGCGGATTGGCGTTCACCTCGGAGCTGCCGGCGTAGCGGAAGCCCGCGCGCTCGATGATCGCGATCGCATAGTCCTCGCGCACGTAGCCGGACTTCATCTGTGCCTCCTGCATCAGGTCGGTGCGGCCGCGATGGTCCACCACGCCCAGCACGCCGCCCGGCTTCAGCGCGCGATGGAACGCGGCGAGCGCGCCCTCGACCTCGCCACGCTCGACCCAGTTGTGCAGGTTGCGGAACGTGAGCACGAAGTCTGCGCTGCCTGCGGGCGCAATCTCGTGCCGGCCGGCGTTGAATTTCGTCACCACCACCTTGCCGTACTCCATCGGCTCTGCGTCCAGCCTCGCCAGCAGCCGGCGATGGTCCGCCAGGTAGCGCGGCGGCGCGAGTTCATCGCGGTTGGCGGCGATGTACCGGCCGCGCGCCTGCAGGAACGGCGCGAGTATCTCCATGTAGTAGCCGACGCTGCCGGGCAGGATCTCGACCACCGTGCTGTCGGCGCGCACGCCGAAGAAGGCGAGCGTCTCGGCCGGGTGGCGGTGGACGTCCCGCGCGACGTTGCGCGGCATGCGGTGCGGCGCGGACAGCAGCTTCTCGATGCCCGGGTCGACGCGCGGCGAGGATGCGCATCCTGCCGCGACCAGCGCCAGTAGCGCGATGACGACGGCGAGGCGCCTCATTGCAGGCGCTCGAAGATCGCGGCGATGCCCTGGCCGCCGCCGATGCACATGGTCACCAGCGCGTGGCGCCCGCCCTGCCGCTCCAACTCGTACAGCGCCTTCACGGTGAGGATCGCGCCGGTGGCGCCGATCGGGTGGCCGAGCGCCACCGCGCCGCCGTTGGGATTCACCTTCGCCGGGTCGAGGCCGAGGTCCTTCGTCACCGCCATCGCCTGCACCGCGAAGGCTTCGTTCGACTCGACCACGTCCATGTCGGCGGGTTTGAGGCCGGACTTCTCGAACACGCGCTTCACCGCCGGGATCGGCCCCAGGCCCATTACCTCAGGCTCGACACCCGCATGCGCATAGGCCACCAGCCGCGCCATCGGCTTCGCGCCTGCCTTCGCCGCCGCGTCCGCCTCCATCATGACGATCGCCGCGCCGGCATCGTTCAGGCCGGATGCGTTTCCGGCGGTGACCGTGCCGTCCTTCCTGAACACCGCTTTCAGCTTGGCGAAGTCCTCGGGCCTTGCCCCTTTCCGCACGTGCTCGTCCAACGTGAAGTTGGCCGCGCCCTTCTTCGACTTCAGTTCGATGCCGACTATCTGCGTGGCGAAATGCCCCGCGTCCAGCGCGGCGGCGGCGCGGCGGTGCGATTCGACGGAGAACGCATCCTGCTCCTCGCGCGTGAAGCCGTACTTCGCGGCGATGTTCTCGGCGGTGATGCCCATGTGGCCGTGGCCGAAGGGATCGTGCAGCGCACCGGTCATCGCATCCACCACGGCGCCGTCGCCCATGCGCTGGCCCCAGCGGCCCGCGGGCAGGAAGTAGGCCGCACGGCTCATGCTCTCGGCGCCGCCTGCGACCACCGTGTCGGCATCGCCAAGCATGATGTGCTGCGCGGCGGAGACGATCGCCTGCAGGCCCGAGCCGCACAGCCGGTTCACCGTCAGGCAGGGCGTGCCAACCGCGAGGCCGGCATCGATTGCGGCTACGCGCGACAGGTACATGTCGCGCGCCTCGCCGTGGATGACGCTGCCCATGACGACGTGGCCGATGCGCGCGGGATCGACCTTCGCGCGCGCAACCGCCTCACGGATCGCGATCGCCCCCAGCTTCGTCGCCGGCAGGTCCTTCAGCGAGCCGCCGTAATCGCCGATGGCGGTACGTGCGCCTGCTACTACGACCACTTCGCGTGTGCTCATGACAGCCTCCCATGTAGATCGTGCGCATCGGTGCGCTCGATCGTGACTTCGACGAATTCTCCCGGCGCCGGGCCGGTCTTGCCAGGCGCGAAACGCACCACGCCGTCGATCTCCGGCGCGTCCGCCGCCGAGCGGCCGACGCCCGGCGCATCGACCAGCACTTGCATGCGCCTGCCGAGCTTCGCCTTCAGCTTCGCGGCGCTTATCCGCTCCTGCACCTGCATGAAGCGAGCGCGGCGTTCCTCGCGCAGCTCCTGCGGCACCGGGTCGGGCAGCGCATTCGCCGCGGCGCCCTCCACCGGCGAATAGGCGAAGCAGCCGACGCGGTCGAGCTGCGCCTCCTCGAGGAACGCGAGCAGTTCTGCGAACTCGCTCTCCGTTTCCCCCGGGAACCCGGCGATGAAGGTGCTGCGGATGGTGATCTCCGGGCAGACCCGGCGCCAGGCACGGATGCGCTCGAGCGTGTTCTCGGCGTTCGCCGGACGCTTCATCAGCTTCAGGATCCTGCGGCTCGCGTGCTGGAACGGCACATCCAGGTAGGGCAGGATCCTGCCTTCCGCCATCAGCGGAATCACCTCGTCGACATGCGGGTAGGGGTAGACGTAGTGCAGGCGCACCCAGACCCCCAGGCTGCCCAGCGCGCCGCAGAGTTCCGCCATCCTCGTCTTCAGCGGCCTGCCGTTCCAGAAGCCGGTGCGGTACTTCACGTCCACGCCGTAGGCACTGGTGTCCTGCGAGATGACGAGCAGTTCCTTCACGCCCGCCTTCACGAGCGCCTCGGCCTCGTTCATCACGTCGCCGACCGGCCGGGACACCAGGTCGCCGCGCATCGACGGGATGATGCAGAAGCTGCAGCGATGGTTGCAGCCCTCGGAGATCTTCAGGTAGGCGTAATGCGAAGGCGTGAGCTTGACGCCCTGCGGCGGCACGAGGTCCGTGTAGGGGTCGTGCGGCTTTCTCAGGTGCCGGTGCACCGCTTTCATCACCGCGGGCGTGTCGTGCGGCCCCGTGACCGCGAGCACCGCCGGGTGGGCCGCGCGCACCACGTCGGCCTGCGCGCCCAGGCAACCGGTGACGATCACCTTGCCGTTCTCGGCAAGCGCCTCGCCGATTGCGTCCAGCGATTCTTCGACCGCGGAATCGATGAAACCGCAGGTGTTGACGATGACCAGGTCGGCGCCGTCATAGTCCTTCGCCGTGCGGTAGCCCTCGGCGGATAGCTGGGTGAGGATGCGCTCGGAATCGACCAGCGCCTTGGGGCAACCGAGCGAGACGAAGCCGATGCGGGGCACGGCGCCGAGTGCCGTCGTGGCAGTGCGCCGCGCCATGCTAGGACTGCTTGGGAGGCTCGTTCTTCTTGTCCTGCTGGCCGGGGTAGCCGGGGAACTGGAAGCCGGTGAGCATGTTGCGCGCCTGGTTCTGCATCTGGTCCTGGAACTGCGAGAACACCTTCTGGCTCTGCTCCATGTATGCCTGCATCAGGCTCTGCATCGCCGGTCCCTGCAGGTTCATGAACTGGGACCACACCTCGGTGCCGGCGCGGGAATTGTCGCCGTACAGGCGCTGCGACTGTTCCTGCAGCGCCTTCTGCATGTCCTGGAACGCCTGCAGGTTCTTCTCCAGGTAGGTGCCCATGAAACCCTGCATCGCGCTGCCGTACGAGCGGATCATCTGCGACAGCAGGTCGGAGGTGAACATCGGCACGCCGGCGGATTCCTCGTCGAGGATGATCTGCAGCAGGATCTGGCGCGTCAGGTCCTCGTTCGACTTCGCGTCGACGACCTGGAAGTCCTCGTTCTTCACCACCATCTGCTTGACGTCGGCGAGCGTGATGTAGCTCGACGTCTTGGTGTCGTAGAGGCGGCGATTGGGGTACTTCTTGATCAGGCGTACTGGGGTGTCCATCGAGCCTCCATCAATACATGTGCTGGCCGCCGTTGATCGAAATGTTGGCGCCGGTTACGAACGCCGCTTCTTCCGAGCACAGGTAGATGATCAGCCCTGCCACCTCGTCGGGCCGGCCCAGCCGGCCGATGGGGATCTGCGGCAGGATCTTCGAATCGAGGATCTCCGCCGGAATCGCGGTGACCATCTTGGTGCCGATGTAGCCGGGCGAGATGGTGTTGACCGTGACGCCCTTCTTCGCGACTTCCAGCGCCAGCGCCTTGGTGAAGCCGTGTATGCCCGCCTTGGCGGCGGAATAGTTGGTCTGGCCGAACGCGCCCTTCTGGCCGTTCACGGAAGACACGTTGATGACGCGGCCCCAGCCGCGCTCGACCATCGGGTCCATCACCTGCTTGGTCATGTTGAAGCAGGAATCGAGGTTCGTCCGCATCACCGCGTCCCAGTCGGACTTGCCCATCTTCTTGAACGTCATGTCGCGCGTGATGCCGGCATTGTTGACGAGGATGTCGATGTGGCCGAAGTCCTTCTTGATCTGCTCGCACTTCGCCGCACAGTCGTCGTAATCGGCGACGTCCACCGGGTAGGCGCCGAAGGCATGGCCGCGCTTCTTCATGTCCTCGAGCCAGCCCTTGTACTTGGTGTTCGACGGCGAATACGTCACCACGACGCGGTAGCCGGCGTCGGCCATCTTCGCCGAAATCGTCTCGCCCAGCCCGCCCATGCCGCCGGTGACCACGGCGATTTTCTGCTCTGCCATCGACCATCTCCTCCGTTGCGAAAGAGTCTACTACATCATGTGCATGCCACCATTCACGGAAATGTTCGCGCCGGTGATGTAACCCGCCTCCTCGGACACGAGGAACTCGACCACCGCTGCGATCTCCTCGGGCTTCGCCAGACGCCCCATCGGGATCGACGCGATGATCTGCTCGCGCACCTCCGGCCGTATCGCCATCACCATGTCGGTCTCGACGTAGCCGGGGGATATCGTGTTCACCGTCACGCCCTTGCGCACCACCTCCTGCGCGAGCGCCTTCGAGAACCCCGCCATCCCCGCCTTCGCCGCCGAATAGTTGGTCTGGCCGAACTGGCCCTTGATGGCGTTGACCGACGAGATGTTCACCACGCGGCCCCAGCCGCGCTCGATCATGCCGTCGATGACCTGGCGCGTGACGTTGAACACGCTGTTCAGGTTGGTGTTGATCACCTCGTTCCAGTCGCGCTCGGTCATGCGCTTGAAGATGGAGTCGCGCGTGATGCCGGCGTTGTTGATGAGTATGTCCACGCCGCCCACCACCGAGCCGACCTGGTAGAGCATCTGCGCGCAGGAATCGTAGTCGGCGACGTCGCCCTCGGCGGCGTGCACGCGAAAGCCCTGGCTGCGCATCTCGTCGAGCCATTCCTGCTTCCTGTCGTAGCCGGGCAGGCAGCCCGCGACGATGGTGTGCCCGGCGCGCGCCAGCCGCCTGCAGATCGCGCTGCCGATGCCGCCCATGCCGCCGGTGACGAAGGCGACGCGGCCGGGCAGGGCCTCGGTCTTGAGTACCGCGCTCATCGCTCGACCGCGAGCGCAACGCCCATGCCGCCGCCTATGCAGAGCGACGCCAGGCCTTTCTTCGCGTCGCGCTTGTGCATCTCGTGCAGCAGCGTGACGAGGATCCTGCAGCCCGAGGCGCCGATCGGGTGGCCGAGCGCGATCGCGCCGCCGTTGACGTTCACCTTCGAGGTGTCCCAGCCCATCTGGCGGTGCACCGCGATCGCCTGCGCGGCGAAGGCCTCGTTGATCTCCATCAGGTCCAGGTCCTTGGGCTCCCAGCCAGCGCGCGCGAGGCAGCGCTTGGAAGCCGGCACCGGGCCCATGCCCATGTACTTCGGGTCCACGCCGGCAGAGGCGAACGACCTGATGCGCGCGAGCGGCTTCAGGCCCAGTTCCTTCGCCTTCCGTGCGGAAGCGAGCACCACCGCGGCCGCGCCGTCGTTGATGCCGGAGGCGTTGCCCGCGGTCACCGTGCCCGCCTTGTCGAACGCCGGCTTGAGCGCCTTCATCGCCTCGAGCGTCGCGCCGTGCCGCGGATACTCGTCGTCGGCGAACAGCACCGGGCCCTTGCGGGCGGGCACCTCGTAGGGAACGATCTCGTCCCTGAAGCGGCCTGACTTCTGCGCCGCCTCGGCCTTGTTCTGCGAGCGCACCGCGAATTCATCCTGCTCCTCGCGCGAGACGGCGTATTCCTTCGCCACGTTCTCGGCGGTGACCCCCATGTGGTACTGGTTGTACACGTCCCACAGGCCGTCGACGATCATCGTGTCGACCATCTTCGCGTCGCCCATGCGGAAGCCGTCGCGCGAGCCGGGGATCACGTGCGGCGACTGGCTCATCGATTCCTGGCCGCCGGCGACGACTATGTCGGCGTCGCCGTTGGCGATCGACTGCGCACCCAGCATCGCCGCCTTGAGGCCCGAGCCGCAAACCTTGTTGATCGTCATCGCGGGCACCATGTCTGGCAAGCCCGCCCAGATCGCCGCCTGCCGCGCCGGGTTCTGGCCCACGCCCGCCGCAAGCACCTGGCCCATGATGACCTCGGACACCTGTTCAGGCGACACACCCGCGCGCTCCAGGACCTTGCGGATCACGTGCGCGCCCAGCCTTGCCGCGGGCACGCTCGCCAGCGCGCCGCCGAACTTGCCGATTGGGGTGCGCGCGGCACCGACGATGACGATCTCTTCCATGGTCATGCCTCCAGTCTTGCCTTCTGTTTGACGTAACGCCCGGGCGCAGGCTCGAGCACCCGGTACGCCGCATTGCCCGGGGCGGCAGGCGCCTTGCGCGCCCTGCCCTTGTGGGCGGCCAGCCACTGCGACCAGCGCGGCCACCAGCTGCCCGGCGTTTCCTTCGCAACGGCGAGCCATGCGTCCGCGTCCTTAGGATACGACCCGCCGCTCCAGTAGCTGCGCTTGCCCTTCGCCGCCGGATTGATGACGCCTGCGACGTGTCCGCTCGCGCCGAGGACGAACTCCTTGTCGCCTCCCAGGTGCGCGAGCGACCGGTAGGCCGAGCGCCACGGCACGATGTGATCCTCGCGCGTGGCGAGGATGAACGCAGGCAGGTTGACGCGCCCGAGGTCGATGTCGACGCCGCAGTTCTTCACCGCGCCGGGGATGCACAGCCTGTTCTCAAGGTACGTGTTGCGCAGGTACCAGCAGTACATCGGCCCGGGCAGGTTGGTGCTGTCGGCGTTCCAGTACAGGAGGTCGAACGCCGCCGGCGAGCCGCCCTTCAGGTAGTTGTTCACCACGTAGGGCCAGATGAGGTCGTTCGCGCGCAGGCTGGAAAACACGGTGGCAAGCTCGGCACCCGGCAGGATGCCGCCGGCGCCGAGCGTCGCCTCGCGCTGGGCGACGCTCGCCTCGTCGATGAACAGGCCGATCTGGCCGGTGTCGCGGAAATCCAGCATCGTGGCGAGGAACGTGGCGCTGGCGACGCTCGCCTCGCCCCTGGCAGCGAGCACCGCGAGCGCCGCGCCCAGCAGCGTGCCGCCGACGCAGAAGCCGAGCGCGTTTACCTTGTCGGCGCGGCTGATCTCGCGCGCGACGCGGAATGCCGCGAACACGCCGAGTTCCAGGTAGTCGTCCCAGCTGCGATGCCCCTGGTCGGCCTGCACGTTCCGCCATGACACCATGAACACGGTGTTGCCCTCTTCGAGCGCGTAGCGCACGAAGGAGTTCTCAGGCTGCAGGTCGAGGATGTAGTACTTGTTGATGCACGGCGGCACCATCACCAGCGGGCGGGAGCCGACCTGCGCGGTGGATGGCGCGTACTGGATCAACTGCATCAGGTCGTTCTCGTAGACCACCGCGCCGGGCGTGACCGCGAGGTTGCGGCCGAGCTCGAACATGCTCTCGTCGGACTGGCTGACGCGGCCCTTCTTGGCGTCGGCGATCAGGTTGGCGAGCCCCTTGGCAATGCTCTCGCCGCGGCTCTCCAGCGCGGCGGTGAGCGCCTCCGGATTGGTGGCGGCGAAGTTCGCCGGACACATCGCATCGACCCACTGCCGCGTGGCGAAGCGCAGCCGTTCCTTTGCCTGGCCTTCGAGGGCAGCGGCATCGGCAAGCTCGAGCAGGTATCGCGACGCCAGCAGGTAGGATTGCTTCAGGTAGTCGTAGTACGGGTTCTCGCGCCACTCGCGCGCGGCGAACCGGCGGTCGCCCGGATCGGGTTTCGCCACCGGCTGCACGTCTGCCCCCCCTTTGGGCTGCAACATGGCGCTCCAGAGCTGCAGCTGGCGCGCCAGGTATTCGGCCTGCAAGGCGGCCGCGCGCGGGGCATCAGCGGCGCCGGGCAGCCCGGCCGGCATGCCCGCGGCCATGCCCATCCAGGCGCGATGCATGTCGCTGGATTGTGCAAGCGCGGAAAGCAGGGATTCTGGAGTATTCAACTCGCAGCGGTGGGGACTGGATAACGGCGCATTTTGCGCCGCACAATAAACCCCGTCAACCGCTGCGGCAGCGCGCTAGTGCATGTGTCCCAGAAGCGTGCCAACCAGCGCGATCATGCCCACGCCGAGGCCGATCAGCACCGCCTGCTGCGCGGTGGCGCGCAGTTCCGGCCGCTTGTGCAGCCCGGGGATCAGGTCCGCCACGGCGACATAGATCATGCTTGCGGCGACCACGCCGAGCAGCACCGATTGCCATTCCTGCAGCACCTGCAGCGCGAAGTAGCCGACGACGCCGCCGACCACGGTCGCCAGCGACGACAGCACGTTGAGCGCAAAGGCCCTGGCGCGCGCATAGCCCGAGTGCAGCAGGATGACGAAGTCGCCGACCTCCTGCGGGATCTCGTGCGCGACGATGGCGATCGCCGCGACGATGCCGAGTTCGGTGCTTTCCATGAATGCGGCGGCGATGAGGATGCCGTCGAGGAAGTTGTGCACCGTGTCGCCGATCACGATCAGCGCGCCGCTGCGCCCGTGGTCGTGGGTATGCACTGCGGTCATCTCGGCGTGGTCGTGCGAGTGACGCCACAGCAACAGCTTCTCGAGCAGGAAGAAGCCGAGGATGCCGAACAGGATCGCCATCGCGGTGCGATGCGGATCGCCATGCTCGAACGCGTGCGGGATGACGTCGAGGAACGCGGCGCCCAGCAGCGCGCCGATGGCGAACGACACCAGCGTCGGCACCCACGCCGCGCGCACGGTGAGCGCGAACGCCGCCGCCGCCGCGGACAGCACGCCGCCGGCGAGACACGCCGCCACAATCCAGCCCAGGGTCATCGGTAGGAAGGAACTACGCGCAACAAAGTTGCAGATTGTACTTCATCGCCCCCGCTCATCGCTCGCGCCAGATGAACGCCGCCATGCGCTCGGTGGTGCGGTCGCGGCGGAACGAATGGAAGCGCTGTGCGTCTGTCCAGGTGCAGTAGTCGCCGCCGCTTACGCGCTCGACTCCGCTTGCAGCCAGCCGTTGCCGCGCCACGGCGTAGAGATCCAGCAGCCAGTGCCCCGGGCGCGTCGGCGTGAAGGCCGACGCGGCAGCGGCGTCGCGCGCGACGAAGGCGCCGCGCACCTCGTCGCCGACTTCATATGCCTTCGGCCCGATCGCGGGACCGAGCCACGCGATCGTGCGTGTCGGCGCTACTCGCATCGCCGCGAGCGTGGCCTCGATGACGCCGGCGCAAAGGCCCCGCCAGCCCGCATGCGCCGCAGCCACCACGCTGCCGTCGTCATGCGCAAGCAGCACCGGCATGCAGTCCGCGACGCGGATCGCGCACACCACGCCGGCGCTGCGTGTCCAGGACGCGTCGGCCTCGGGCCTGCCCGAGGCGCGGTCGGCCTCGACGACCGCGGTGCCATGCACCTGCGTCAGCCACACCGGATCCTGCGGCAGGCGCGCGCGCGGATCGCCGCTGGCACGCGTGGTGACGAAGGCCCGCACGCGTGCGGGCGCATCCCAGTGCGGCTGGACGTCCTGCATCAGCCGCGCCGCAGCGCGTCGATCAGCGCCGCCATGTCCGCAGGCACCGGTGCGCGCCAGCTCATCTGCCGTCCGCTGCGGGGATGCACCAGCGACAGCTCGGCGGCGTGCAGCGCCTGGCGCGAGAACGCGGCGGTATGCCGTGTGCCGCGCCGGTACACCGGGTCGCCCACCAGCGGATGGCGGATGTGCTGGAAGTGCACGCGGATCTGGTGCGTGCGCCCGGTTTCGAGTCGGCACTCCACCAGCGCGGCATGCCCGTAGCGTTCGAGTACGCGGAAGTTGGTGCGCGCTTCCTTGCCCCGCCGCGTCACCGCCATGCGCGTGCGCGAGCGCGCGTCGCGCCCCACCGGGGCGTCTATGGCGCCGCTGGCGCGCGGGTCACCCTGGACGACCGCGAGATAAACGCGCTTGACGCTGCGCGAGGCAAGCTGGGCCGCGAGCTTGGCCTGCGCAGACACGTTCTTTGCCACCACCAGCAGCCCGCTGGTGTCCTTGTCCAGCCTGTGCACGATGCCCGCGCGCGGCACGCCGGCAAGCGCGGGCGCGTGCGCGAGCAGTGCATTCAGCAGCGTGCGATCGGGCACGCCCGCTCCCGGATGCACCACCAGCCCCGCGGGCTTGTCGATGACGATGATGTCCGCATCCTCGTGCACCACCTTGAGCGGCATGCGCTGCGCGCGCGGTGCCGCCGCATCCGGAACCTTTGGAGGCGACAGCTCGACGCGCTCGCCGCCCGAAACCATGCGGCGCGACTCGACCACCGCCCCGTCCAGCCGGATGTGGCCGTCCTTGAGCCATGCCTGCAGCCGGTTGCGCGAATACTGCGGGAACATCCGCGCCAGCGCCTGGTCCAATCGCATCCCGGCAAGCGCCCCAGGCACGCGTTCCGACATCGGCGCGGCAAGCGCGCTTTCCCAGTCGGGCACCACGCGGGCAGTATAATTTCGCCTCATGATCAGAAGTTTACTTGCCATCCTGGCGCTCGCCGCCGCACTCGCAGGCAGCGGCTGCTCGATGCTCGGCAGCTCGGAGGCCGACGAGACGGTCGGCTGGTCGGCGCAGCGCCTGTATGGCGAGGCCAAGGACGCGCTGTCCGGGCGCGACTACGAGAAGGCGATCAAGTATTTCGAGCGCCTGGAGGCGCGCTATCCGTATGGGCGCTACGCGCAGCAGGCGCAACTCGAAGTCGCCTATGCCTACTGGAAAAGCGGCGAACGCGCCTCGGCAATCGCGGCGACCGAGCGCTTCATCAAGCTGTACCCCGACCACACCAACGTCGATTACGCCTACTACCTGAAGGGCCTGATCAACTTCAACGAGAACCAGGGCCTGTTCACGCGCTTTGCCGACAGCGACCTGTCGGACCGCGACCCGAAAGCCTCGCGCGAGGCGTTCGACGCCTTCCGCGAGCTGGTGACCCGGTTCCCGAAGTCCAAGTACGCCGGCGACGGCACCGAGCGCATGCGCTACCTGCTGAACGCGCTGGCCAAGTACGAAGTCCACGTCGCGCGCTACTACATGCGGCGCGGTGCCTATGTCGCCGCGGCGAATCGCGCGCAGTTCGCGCTGAAGAACTACCCGCAGGCCACCGCGATCGAGGAGGCGGTGTTCATCATGGTCAAGGCCTACGACGCGCTCGGCATGGAAGACCTGCGCAACGATGCCGACCGCGTGATGCGCAAGAACTTCCCCGACAGCAAGTACCTCACCGGCAAGGTGACGCGCAACGTGCCGTGGTGGAAGCTGTGGGACCCCGACTGGTAGGATCCAGGGCCTAGGGCCTAGAGCCCGATGCCTTCGTCCGCGATGTAGTCGCGGACCACCGTGTCGAAATCCGCGTCCGCCTGGAAGCCCATGGCAAGCGCGCGGTCCGTCCTGATCGAATTCGGCCAGCCCTGCACGATGGCGTCGATGCGCGGATCCAGCTTCCAGCTCACGCGCGCCGCCACTTTCGCGCCGGCGACACGCCCCAGCGCCTCGATCATCCCGGGCAGCGGCACGCTGATGCCAGGCAGGTTCACCACCCGCCCCGATGGCCATGCCGATGCCGGCAGCTCGTGCGCGTGGATGAAAGCCTCGACGCAACGCCGCGGCGACAGCAGCCAGACGCCGGTTTCCGGGCGCACCGGGCAGGCGTAGTCCACGCCGTTCAGCGGCTCGCGTATCACCGCGCTGGCAAAAGACGACGCGGCGAGGTTCGCCTTGCCCGGACGCACCACGATCGTCGGCAGCCGCAGCGACCTGCCGTCGACGAAGCCCTTGCGCGAGTAGTCGTTCAGCAGGTATTCGCCGATCACCTTCTGCGTGCCGTAGGAAGTCTGCGGCGTCGGCCTCGTCGTGTCGTCCAGCACCGGCGGCAGTTCGCCGCCGAAAGCCGCGACCGAACTCGCGTACACCACGCGCGGCGGGCGTTCGCAGCGGCGCATGCGCTCCAGCAGCAACTGGGTACCGCCCAGGTTCACGCGCATGCCGAGATCGAAGTCGGCCTCGGCACCGGCGCTTACGACCGCGGCAAGGTGAAATACCGATGCGGTGTCCGGCTCCAGCTCGCGTTCTATCGTCTTCGCGTCCGACACGTCGCCGTTGACCACGCGCAGGCGCGGGTCGGCCGGCAGGTTCGGCGGAAACGCGGCATCCAGCAGCGTGATGCGCGAGAGCTGCGCGTCCTCGCCATCCGGCCCGCTCAGGCTCCCGCGCACCAGCAGCGCGCGCGCGAGCTTCGCGCCGAGGAATCCGCCGCCGCCGCTGATGAATATCTTCATGCGTTCATTCTAGCGAAGAAGGCCTGCACGTCCGCGAGCTCGCGCGTCTGGCGCATGGGCGGCAGGCTCGCGCGCACGAGCCTGCCGTACGCCTTCGAATGCAGTCGCGGGTCGCACAGCACCAGCACGCCGCGGTCGCTGTCGTCGCGGATCAGCCGGCCCGCGCCCTGCTTCAGCTGCAGGATCGCCTGCGGCAGCTGGTAGGCCATGAACGGGTTTGCGCCTTCGGCGCGCATGGCGTCGATGCGCGCGGCCAGCACCGGATCGTCGGGCGGCGCGAACGGCAGCTTGTCGATGACCACCACCGAAAGGGCCTCCCCGCGCACATCCACGCCCTCCCAGAACGAGGCCGCACCCAGCAGCACCGCATTGCCCAGCTCGCGAAAGCGCTTCAGCAGCGCGCTGCGCGAGCCGCTGCCCTGCACCAGCAGCGGATAGTCGATGCGGCCTCGCAGCAGTTCGCTGGCGCGGCGCAGCGCGCGCAGCGTCGTGAACAGCAGGAATGCGCGCCCGCCGCTTGCGCGCAGCACCGGCAGCACCGCGTCGATCACCGCTTCGGTGAATGCCGGATCGTTCGGGTCGGCCGGCAGTCCGCGCGGCATGTACAGCAGCGCCTGGGTGGCGAAGTCGAACGGACTCGGCCACGCACGCGTTTCCGCGTCTTCTATGCCGATCTCGCGCTTGAAGTGCGAAAAATCATCGCCGATCGCGAGCGTCGCAGACGCGAGTATCCATGCGCGCGGATGATCCAGCATCTGGCGGCGAAAGTGCTCGCCGGTATCGAGTGGCGTTACATGCAATTGCAGCGCGTGGCTGTAGACCTCGATCCAGCGCACGTTGCGCGCGTCGCCGTGCTCGCGAAAACCGGCCAGCAGCCCCTGTGCTTCGCCGGCGCGGCGCGCGCAGGCGCCCAGTCCCTCGGAACGCTCGGCCTGCGTCTCGAGCGTCCCGCCGAATGCACCCAGCGCCTGGCCCAGCGCGTCCAGCGCTGCCTCGAAGCCGCCAATGCGCGCGGCCTGAGCATAGGCGAGCCTGGCTGGGTCGGCGCCGAAGACCAGGCGCAGGTCGCGCGCAGCCTTGTCCAGCTTCTGTGCCGTCGCATCCAGGTCGGGAGACGCGCCGCCGGCGGCGCGCAGTTCCAGGCGTGCATCGCGTGCAAGCTCGATCAGGTGCCCGCTGGACAGGGTCTGCCCGAAGAACATGCGCGCCGTGTCGGGCAACTGGTGTGCCTCGTCGAGGATCACGGTGTTGCAGGCCGGCAGCAGTTCGGCGACGCCTTCGTCGCGCAGCATCACGTCGGCGAAGAAAAGGTGGTGATTGACCACCACCACGTCGGCGTCGAGCGCGTTCTTGCGCGCACGCATGACGAAGCAGTCCTTGTAGCGCGGGCATTCCTGGCCGAGGCAGTTGTCGCGCGTCGAGGTCGCATGCGCCCACACCGGGGAATCCTCGGGCACTTCGGCGAGTTCGGCCTTGTCGCCGGATGCGCTCAGGCGCGAGAAGCGCTCGATCGCGCGCAGCCATGCGGCTTCGTGCCGCGACGCCAGCGTCGCATCGGCAATGGCGCGCTCGAGGCGGTGAAGGCAGACGTAATTGGCGCGACCCTTCAGCAGCGCGAGGCTGGCAGCGGAAGCGAGCGCGCGCCGCACCGCCGGCAGGTCGCGATCGTGCAGCTGGTCCTGCAGGGTCTTGGTGCCGGTCGAGATGATCACCTTGCCGCCCGCGAGCAATGCGGGCGCGAGGTAGGCGAAGGTCTTGCCGGTGCCGGTACCCGCCTCCGCGATCAGTGTGCCGGTGCGCTCGATGGCGCCCAGCACTGCGGCGGCGAACTCGAGTTGCTGGGGCCGCGGCCGGTAGCCCGTGACCTCGGCGGCCAAAGGACCCTCGGCGGCGAATAGCTGCGCCAGGCGAGCGGCGTTCGACGCGTTCAGTTCGTCGACTCCCGGTGCCGTGCCGACGACGGGGCAAGTAGCGTAAGTGAGCGCTTTACTTTTGCATGCATCGGCGCTAGATTACTTGAAGAATGAGGCTCAACACACTGTATTTAATGATTATTGCCAGCGCCATGTCCGGCTGCGCGATGATTTCCAGTGGTCCGGCGCCGGTGCATGCGCCCGCACCGGCGCCAATGGCGACGCATTTTCCGGACACCGACAACGCGCCGCAAGCACCATCGCGCCACGCCGAAGCCCTGCTGCAGGCGCTGCTTGCGCTGGGCGTGGACTACCAGTACGGCGGCCAGTCTCCCACAACCGGATTCGATTGCAGCGGCCTGGTTGCGCATGTGTTCCAGCAGGCATATGGCCTGCGCCTGCCCCGCAATACGCGTGGCCAGAGTCGCGTCGGCGTCGCGGTAGGCAGCGAGGAATTGCGGGCTGGAGACCTGGTGTTCTTCAATACGCTCAATCGCCCGTACTCCCATGTCGGCATCTACCTCGGCGATGGCCGCTTCGTGCATGCGCCTCGCACGGGTGCCCAAGTGCGGGTGGAGCGGCTGGAAATGGCCTACTGGGCCAGGCGCTTCGACGGCGCCAGGCGCATTCCGGTCTAGCTTAGCCTTGACTGCTCAAATAGTAGTAGTTACCATCTGTACATGAAAACACTTCTCGTTTCTATTATTCTCGCGGCGACCGCCGCATCCGCGCAGGCGCAGGACAAGGTCCTGAACCTGTATTCGTCGCGCCACTACCAGACCGACGAGGCCCTGTATGCCGGCTTCACCAGACTCACCGGCATCAAGATAAATCGCATCCAGGCGGGCGAGGACGCGCTGATAGAGCGCATCCGCAACGAAGGCGAGCGCAGTCCCGCTGACGTCCTCGTCACCGTGGACGCCGGGCGGCTGTGGCGCGCCGAGCAACTGGGCCTGTTCCAGCCGGTGAAGTCGGCGCTGCTGGAAAAGCGCATTCCGGCGCACCTGCGCGAGCCGGGCGGGCTCTGGTACGGGCTGTCGTTGCGCGCACGCGTGATCGCCTACAACAAGGCCGTGGTGAAGCCGGCCGAAGTGCAGAACTATGCCGATCTCGCCGCCCCGAAATGGAAGGGCCGCGTCTGCATGCGCTCCTCGACGAACATCTACAACCTCTCGCTGATGGGCGCGCTCATCGAGCACATGGGCGAGGCGCAGGCCGAGGCCTGGGCTCGCGCCGTACGCGGCAATCTTGCGCGCGAGCCCAAAGGCGGCGACACCGACCAGCTGAAGTCGGTTGCGGCGGGAGAGTGCGACGTCACGATCAGCAACCAGTACTACTACGCGCGTCTCGCCCGCTCGGCGAAGCCCGCGGACCGTGCGGTCGCCGAGAAGATCGGCGTCGTGTTCCCGAACCAGAGCACCTGGGGCACGCACGTGAACGTGTCTGGCGCGGGCGTGCTGAAGCATGCGCCCAACCGCGAATCCGCGGTGCGCTTCCTCGAATACCTGGCGAGCGACGACGCGCAGCGCTACTTTGCGGAAGGCAACAACGAATGGCCCGCAGTGCCGACGGTGAAGATCGACAACCCGGTGCTGGCCGCGTTCGGCGCCTACAAGCAGGATGCGCTGAACGTCGCGGTGCTCGGTCGCAACCAGCCGGCGTCGCAGAAGCTCTACGACCGCGTGGCCTGGAAGTAGCGCTTGGAGACAACCACCAGCGGCAACAGCGCGACCGCGACGATCAGCAGCGAAGGCAGTGCGGCTTCGGCAAGCCTCTCGTCCTTGGCAAGGTTGTAGGTTTCCACCGCCAGGGTGTCGAAGTTGAACGGGCGCAGCGCGAACGTCGCCGGCAGTTCCTTCATCACGTCGACGAAGAGCAGCAGCGCGGCGGTAGCGAGACTGGATGCAAGGAGCGGCGCGTGCACGCGCGCCAGCGTTCCCGCGGGCGTGGCGCCGAGGCTGCGCGCGGCGTCGTCCATGCCGGGCGTGATCTTGGCGAGCCCCGCCTCCATCGTTTGCAGCGCCACGGCGAGGAATCTCGCCAGGTAGGCATAGATCAGCGCCGCGACCGTTCCGGTGAGCAGCAGGCCGGTACGCCACCCGGTCGCCGCCTCGATCGCGGCACCCAGCCAGTTGTCCAGTCGCCCCAGCGGCACCAGGATGCCGACCGCGAGCACGGCGCCCGGTATCGCGTAGCCAAGCCCGGCAACACGGTTGGCGATGCGCGCGAACGGCCGGCGCGATATGCGCGCGGCGTAGACCATGGCGGTGGCGAGCGCAACACCGGCGGCGGCGGCGACGCCGGCGATCAGCATGCTGTTGCCGGCAAGCATGGAAAGGCGCTCGGTCCAGCGCGCATCCGGGTCGGAAACGATGAGATTCACGAGTATCGCCGCCGGCAACGCGAAGCCGCACGCGACCGGCGCGGCGCAGGCGGCGAACGCAAGCCACGCCTTCCAGCCCGCCAGTGCCTGCGGCGGCACCGGCCTGCGCATCGCGCTGTGGTAGGCGGCGCGACCGCGGTTGGCGCGCTCTAGCGCAAGCACCAGGACGACGAAAGCCAGCAGGCACATGGACAGCTGGCCCGCAGCGACGCTGTCGTTCATCGACAGCCATGCCTTGAAGATCGCCGTGGTCAGAACCTCCACGCCGAAGTACGACACGGTGCCGAAATCCGCCAGCGCTTCCATCAATGCGAGCGCGGCGCCCGCCGCGATCGCCGGCCGAGCGAGCGGTACCGCGACACGCCAGAAGCTGCTCCAGGCGGAGCAGCCGGCAAGCCGGCCGGCTTCGAGCGCACTGCGAGAGATGTCGAGGAACGCGGTGCGCGCGATCAGGTACACGTACGGGTACAGCGCGAACGACAGCATGGCCGCGGCCCCCCACAGCGACCGCACCTCCGGAAACCAGTATTCGCGCGCCTGCCAGCCGGTCGCTGCGCGCAACGCCGTCTGCACCGGTCCGGTGAACTGCAGCCAGTCGGTATACGCGTAGGCCATGACGTACGCCGGCATCGCCAGCGGCAGCACCAGGGCCCATTCCAGCAGGCGTTGTGCGGGGAAGCGAAACGCCGTCACCAGCCACGCGCTCAGCACGCCCATGGACACCACACCCCAGGCCACGAGGACCAGCAGCAACGCGGTGTTGGCGACGTAGCGCCCCAGCACGGTTTCGGCCAGGTGCCGCCAGGTGCTCCAGCCCGGGCCCAGCGCAGTGGCGATCACGGCGATAATCGGCAGCAGCACCAGCATCGCTGCAACGCCGGAGACCCACACCAGCCCGGCAGAGCCGCCAAGCCGTTGAAAATTAAACATCGTCGATTCTAACAAGAATGATTCTTGTTCTCCCAAATGCTATAGTCCTGCTGCAATGAGCGAGTCTCCCATGCAACTGCAGGTAGAAGACCTGCGGCAGGCGTATGGCACGCATACCGTGGTCGACGGCCTGTCGTTCGCGCTGCGCCGTGGCGTGATCGGCTGCCTGCTCGGCCAGAGCGGCTGCGGCAAGACCACGGTACTGCGTTGCATTGCCGGATTCGAGCCGGTGCAGGCGGGACGCATCCTGATCGACGGCGAGGTGATGTCGTCCCAGGGCACCAGCGTGCCACCGGAAAAGCGGCGCGTCGGCATGGTGTTCCAGGACTATGCGCTGTTCCCGCACCTGACCGTGGCGCAGAACATCGCCTTCGGGTTGCGTGCGCAAGGGCGCGCCGCGCGCGTGGGCGAGCTCGCCGAGCTGGTCGGACTTGCGACGTCGTTGCAGAAATTCCCGCATGAGATCTCCGGCGGACAGCAGCAGCGTGTGGCGTTGGCGCGCGCGCTGGCGCCGAACCCCGCACTGTTGCTGCTCGACGAGCCGTTCTCGAACCTCGACACGGAACTGCGCGAACGCCTGTCGCTCGAACTTCGCGACATCCTCAAGGCCACCGGCACGACCGCGGTGCTGGTGACGCACGACCAGCATGAGGCCTTCTCGATGGCCGACGAGATCGGCGTGCTGCACGAGGGCCGCATCCAGCAGTGGGACACGCCCTACAACCTCTACCACCGCCCGGCCAATCGGTTCGTCGCCGACTTCGTCGGCCAGGGCGTGTTCCTGCCGGCAAAGGTGCTGAACGAGCGCCAGGTGGAGTTCGAGCTCGGTATCCTAGAGGGCGACATCCCCGAGGCCTGCAACATGGGCTGCGATGCCTGCGGCAAGGGCTGCCTCACCGACATCCTGCTGCGTCCGGATGACATCGTGCATGACGACCACGCGCCAGCGAAGGCCGAGGTCGTCAACAAGGCGTTCCGCGGCGCCGAGATCCTCTACACGCTGAAGCTGGAGAGCGGCCGCAAGGTGCTCGCGATGGTGCCCAGCCACCACAATCACGCGCTGGGCGAGCGCATCGGCATCCGGCTGGACGTCGATCACGTGGTCGCCTTCCAGCCCGAGGCCGCCTAGGCTCTTCAGCTTCCCGCCGAGTCGTCCTTCAGGCTGAAGATCACCGGCACGTCGACGGTGAACTCCTTGCCGCGCAGCGCCGCGGGGATCGGCGTCAGGGGCTTCGCTTTCCTGATCATGCCGAGTGCTGCCTTGTCGAGAATCTCGTGCCCGGTGCCGGTCTTGATGCTGAGCGACGCGATCATGCCGTTGGCGCCGATCACCATGCGCACTTCGACCTTTCCCTCCCAGTTGTTGTCCATGGCAACGCGCGGGTAGACCTTGTACTTGCGCGCATTGGTGATGATGGCAAGCCGATAGGCGCGCAGCGTACCGGCATCGGCCGCATCCACTGGCGCGGGCGCTGCCGGCGCGGGACTTGCAGGCGCGGCATCGGCAACCCTGGGGGCAGGCGCGCTTGCCGCGGGCGCAGCCGGCGCTGCAGAGACGGGCTCCACGGCAGGCGCCGATGATGCAGCTGGCGCAGGCTTCGGTGCGGCCTTCTTCGCCGCGGGCTTGGGCTTTGCCGCCGGCGCCGGCTTGGGCGCAGGTTTGGGCACGAGCGCCGGCCTGGGCGCCGGAACCGGCTTGGGTGGTGGCGGGGGAGGCGGCGGCGGATCCTCGACCGCTGGCTTGGGCGGCTCAGGTGCAGGCGGTACCGGCGCCGGGGCGACCGGTTCTGGTGCCGGGGCGGGCTTGGGCGGTGCGGCAAGGCGCGCAACGATGGGTCCAGGCGCGATGACTGGCCGCATCACCGGCTTGTGCAGGCTCTGCCAGCTCGCCAGCAGCGCGCCATGGAACAGCAGCGACGCCACAACCGCGAGCCCGACTCCCCGGTTGTCGTGACGCTGGGGAATCCACCCGCCCGGGATGACCGGTCCCATCGTCGCCACGCCAGCCATGGCGGAAAACTATACCTTGTTGAGGGCGCGCCAGACCTTTTCGGGCGTAAGTGGCATCTCAAGGTGCGCGATGCCGTGCCCGGCGAGCGCATCCAGCACCGCGTGCACCACCGAGGGAACCGAGCCCAGCGTGCCCAGCTCGCCGCATCCCTTCACGCCGAGAAGGTTGGTCTTGCAGGGTGTGCCCTCGTCGAACCGGTGCTTCAGCGCCGGCATCTGGTCGGCACGCGGCACGCAGTAGTCCATCAGCGAACCGGTCAGCAACTGCCCGGACTGCGGGTCGTAGCGCGCCTGCTCGTACAGGGCCTGGCCGATGCCCTGCGCGACACCGCCGTGCACCTGCCCCTCGACGATCATGTGGTTGATGATGCGGCCGATGTCGTCGACGCTGACCAGCGACTCGACCCGCACCTCGCCGGTATCGGGATCGATCTCGATCTCGCACACCTGTGCACCGTTGGGCCAGGAGGGCGTGGACGGGGTCTCCGTGGCGGCGACGCGGATCATCCGTTCGGGCTGGCGCGACGCGAGTTCCGCCCAGTCCATGCCGCGGTCTGTACCGGCGATGGAGAAGCGGCCACTGCGATACTCGATGTCGGCGCTGGCGGCCTCCAGCGCATCCGCAGCCAGCTCCTTGCCGCGCACGATCACCTTGCGGCCGGCCGACACGGCGGCCGAGCCGCCGACGAACGCCGAGCGCGATCCCACGCTGCCCATGCCGTTCACCGCATCGGTGTCGCCCTGGACCACGCGCACCTTCGATGCGTCGACCTGCAGCACCTCGGTCATCAGCTGGATGTAGGTGGTCTCCAGTCCCTGCCCCATGGCCTGCGTGCCGGTGAAGACATCGACCGTGCCGTCGGCGGAGATCTTCACGTCCACGGTCTCGGTACGCACCGGCGCGCCGGTCCATTCCAGGTACACCGAAAGCCCCCGGCCGCGCAGCTTGCCTCGCTTCTTCGCCTCGTCACGGCGCGCATCGAACCCCTGCCAGTCGGCCTCGACCAGCACGCGATCGAGGACGCGGGCGAAGTTGCCGTCGTCGTAGACGTCGCCGACGTGCGTCGGGTAGGGGAACTGCTCCGGACGGATGAAGTTGCGGCGCCTGATTTCGGCGGGGTCCAGCCTGAGGTCGCGCCCGGCCTGCTCGATCAAGCGCTCCATCAGGTAGTTGGCCTCGGGTCGCCCGGCGCCGCGGTAGGCACCGGTCGCCATGGTGTTGGTAAGCACGCCCTTGATGCGGTAGTCGACCACCGGTACGTGGTACACGGTGGTCTGCACCTTCGGCCCGAGCAGCAGCGGGATGACCGCGGTCGAACCCACCGGCACGGCGCCGAAGTTCGCCTGCATGTGCATGCGCAGCGCGAGGATCCTGCCATCGCTGTCCAGCGCCAGTTCGCCGTCGTAGTGCTGGTCGCGCCCCATGTGCGCGGCGAGGAAATCCTCGCTGCGCTCCCCCCGCCACTTCACCGGGCGGGCAAGCTTCCAGGACGCGTAGCAGACGAGCGCATCTTCAGGCGCGATGCCGGTCTTCAGGCCGAAGCCGCCGCCGATGTCGCCGACAACGACGCGGAAATCCTCGACCTTGCGCTTGAATACGTCCGCGAGGCCCTGACGCGTGCCCGAGGGAGTCTGGCTCTGCGTATAGAGCGTGCAGCGCTCGCTCTCGTGCACGCCGATGGCGCAGCGCGGCTCCAGTGCCATGGCGATCAGGCGCTGGTTGGCAAGCGACACGCGCGTCACATGGGCGGCGGCGGCAAATGCCGCATCGCATGCCTTCGCATCGCCGATCTGCGCCTCGGCGGAAATGTTGCCTGTCGCGGCGGTCCATAACTGCGGCGCGCCGGGCGCCATGGCCGCTTCCAGTTCGGTGACCGCGGCGAGTTCCTCGTACTCGATGGCGACCAGTTCGGCCGCGTCCTGCGCCTGCTCGCGCGTCTGCGCGACCACCGCCACCACCGGATGCCCGGCGTAGTACACGGTGCCGTCCGCGAGCGGATAGCGCGGCGGCGCCGCCATCGGCGAGCCGTCGGCACGCTTGAACAGCGGCGGAAACGGCATCGGATGCAGGCCGTCACGCTTCAGGTCATCGATCGTCCATGCAGCGAGCACGCCGGGCGCACCCTGTGCCGCCGACACGTCGATCGACGCGATGCGCGCATGCGCGTGGGGCGAGCGCAGCAGCACCAGCCAGACCTGGCCGGGGAATACGCGGTCGTCGCTGAACAGCCCCTGACCCTTGAGCAGCCGGTCGTCTTCGACGCGCTTCTGGGAACGGGACGCGCCGAAGCGCACTGAATCGGGATCAAATTGGATGGCGGGCGCGTTCATTCCGGTCTGCTGGCAAGGGGTTGGCGGAGAGAGAGGGATTCGAACCCCCGGTACGGATAACCGTACAACAGATTTCGAGTCTGCCGCATTCGACCACTCTGCCATCTCTCCGCATCGCGATCGTCGCGACGCGATCTTATCACGCGGGGTGCAGTCGCTCCGCGCCGCCCATGTATCCGCGCAGCGCAAAGGGAATCGTCACGCTGCCATCCGCGTTCTGGCAGTTCTCCAGGATCGCGACCAGCGTGCGACCGACCGCAAGCCCCGAGCCGTTGAGCGTATGCACGAGCTCCGGACGGCCCTTCTCGTTCCTGAATCGCGCCTGCATGCGGCGCGCCTGGAACGCCTCGAAGTTCGAGCACGACGAAATCTCGCGGTAGGCATTCTGCGCGGGCAGCCAGACCTCGATATCGTAGGTCTTGGCAGAAGAGAACCCCATGTCGCCCGTGCACAGCAGCATCACGCGGTAGGGCAGTTCCAGCTTGCGCAGGATGGATTCCGCGTGCGCGGTGAGCGCCTCCAGCACCTCGTAGGATTGCGACGGATGCACCACCTGCACGATCTCGACCTTGTCGAACTGGTGCTGCCGGATCATGCCGCGCGTGTCCTTGCCTGCCGCACCGGCCTCGGAACGGAAGCACGGCGAATGGCAGGCGAAGCGCAGCGGCAGCTTCTCCAACGGCACGATTTCGTCGCGCAAGAAATTGGTGACCGGTACTTCCGCGGTAGGAATCAGGTAGAGGTCGCGGTCCTCGATCTTGAACAGGTCCGACTTGAACTTGGCAAGGCTGGTGACGCCATTTGCCGAGTTCCCCGACACCATGTAGGGCACGTAGACCTCGGTATAGCCGTGCTCCGAGGTGTGCACGTCCAGCATGAACTGGGCGAGCGCGCGGTGCAGCCTGGCGAGCCCGCCCTTGATCACCGAGAAGCGCGCCCCCGACAGCTTGGCCGCGGTTTCGAAATCGAGCATTCCCAGGCGAGCGCCCACGTCCACATGGTCCCTGACCGGGAAATCGAACTCTCGCGGCTGGCCCCAGCGGCGCGCCTCGACGTTGGCGTCGGCGGAGCCCCCCGCCGGAACCGACTCGTGCGGCAGGTTGGGAATCACCTCCATGAACTCGCGCAGCACAGCCTGCAGTTCGGCCAGCTCCCGTTCCGAGCTTTCGAGCGCCGCCTTCGAATTCTCGGCCGCCGCCATCAGCGCGGCCGCATCCTCGCCTCGCGATTTCGCCTGGCCAATTGCCTTCGCCGCCCTGTTCCGCTCCGCCTGCGCGCCCTCGACCCGCTGCTGCAATTCCTTGCGCTGCGCGTCCAGCTGCCTGAACCGCACCACGTCCAGCGCGTAGCCGGCGCGCGCGGCAAGCCGCGCCGCCACGGCGTCTGCATCGGTCCTCAGCAGCTGTATGTCGATCATTTTGCCGTCCGGCTTCTCAGATACTCGAGTTTCTCGCGGATCTTCTGCTCCAGGCCGCGATCCGACGGCTGGTACCAGGTCACGCCCGGCATGCCTTCGGGAAAGTAGTTCTCGCCCGCTGCGTACGCCTCTTCCTCGTCGTGCGCGTAGCGGTAATTCCTGCCGTAGCCGAGGTCCTTCATCAGGCGCGTCGGCGCATTGCGCAGGTGCATCGGTACCGGCCGCGTGCCGTCGCGGGAGACGAAATCGCGGGCCGCATTATAGGCGCTGTAGGCCGCGTTCGACTTCGCCGCGACCGCGAGGTACAGCACGGCTTCGGCCAGCGCAAGCTCACCCTCCGGAGACCCGAGCCGTTCGTAGGTCTCGCAGGCATCCAGCGCCAGGCGGAGCGCGCGCGGGTCGGCGAGACCGATGTCCTCGATCGCCATGCGCACGATCCGGCGGCCGACGTAGAGCGGGTCGGTACCTCCATCCAGCATGCGCACCAGCCAGTACAGCGACGCATCCGGGTCCGAGCCGCGCACCGACTTGTGCAGTGCGGATATCTGGTCGTAGAACTGCTCGCCGCCCTTGTCGAAGCGCCGCAGGTTCCGCGCCATGGTGCGATCGACGAAATCGCCGTCGATGGCGGCGATGGCGGCGGCCTGCGCGGCGTTGCCGAGGATCTCGATCGCGTTCAGCAGCCGGCGCGCGTCGCCGTCGGCAAAGCCGATGACGCGCTCACGCCCCGTTGCGTCGATTGCCACGCCAGCGCGCTCCAGCAGCGCCTCGAGATCCTCGCGCGACAGGCTTTCGAGCACATAGACGCTGGCGCGGGAAAGCAGCGCGCCGTTTACCTCGAAGGACGGGTTCTCGGTAGTCGCGCCGATGAAGGTGAAAAGTCCGCGCTCGACGAAGGGCAGGAAAGCGTCCTGCTGGCCCTTGTTGAAGCGGTGCACCTCGTCCACGAACAGGATGGTGTGCCTGCCGGAACGCGCAAGCTCGGCTTCCGCGGCCTGCACCGCATCGCGGATATCCTTGATGCCGGAGAGCACTGCCGAGAGCGCGATGAACTCCGCGTCGAAGGCCTTCGCCATCAACCGCGCCAGCGTGGTCTTGCCGACGCCAGGCGGCCCCCACAGGATCATCGAATGCAGCTTCCCGGACTCGAACGCCACGCGCAGCGGCTTTCCAGGTCCGAGCAGGTGCTGCTGACCGATTACTTCGTCCAGCGTCTTCGGTCGCAGTCGCTCCGCGAGCGGCGCCCGGGGCTCTGCGGCGCCGAAGAGCTCACTCAAGGACGTCGGCCCCCTTGGGCGGCGTGAAGCTGAACGTGCCGGCCTCCAGCACGGGATTTCGCCTCAGGCTCGTGAACCGCAGCACGGTAGTCTGGCCGAAAGGATCGAACAGTTCCATCGCCTCCACCCCCGCCACGCCGAGGCCAAGCCGGATGCGTTCGAAACCCGCATCGCGATCACGCGGCCGGGCTTCGAGCCATTCCAGCCCGTCGCGCACGCCAAGGTCCTCAAGCACGAAAGCCTGGGCCACGTCCGCGGCTCCGGCAAGCAGTGCAGCCGGGGTCGAGCCGATTGCGCGTGCCATGCGCTTTACCGTGACCTGGTTCAGGTCTTCGTCCCAGATCCAGACCTTCTCGCCGTTGCCGACGATCAGTTGCGGATGCGGCCGGGCGTAGGTCCAGCGGAACCTGCCCGGGCGCTGGAACGCGAACGTGCCGTTGGATGACTGCACCAGCTTGCCGTTGCGGTCGAACACCTGCTGCGCAAAGTCCGACTGCGCCGCGGACGTGGTGCGCAGGAACGCCTGGAAGCGCTCGATACTGGAAGCATGCGCGGTCGATGCGACGAACAGCAGTGTCGCGGCGAGCAGCCGGAGCACTATTCGGCCTTCGCAGGAACGAGGACTTCGCGATTGCCGTTGGACTGCATCGGTGAGACCAGCCCCGCCCTTTCCATGTCCTCGATCAGCCGCGCGGCGCGGTTGTAGCCGATGCGCAGGTGGCGCTGAACCAGCGATATCGACGGCCTGCGCGTGCGCACGACGATCTCCACGGCCTGGTCGTAGAGTGCATCCTTCTCGCCGCCTGCGCTCGCGTCCGCGCCTCCAGCCATGCCGTCGTCCCCGACCGCCGGCTCGAGCACCTCCTCGATGTAATCGGGCGTGGCCAGCGACTTCAGGTACTCCACCACCTTGTGCACCTCGTGGTCGGCGACGAACGCGCCGTGCAATCGCTGCGTCAGCCCGGTTCCCGCGGGCAGGTAGAGCATGTCGCCCGAGCCGAGCAGCGCCTCGGCGCCCTGCTGGTCGAGGATGGTGCGCGAATCCACGCGGCTCGCCACCTGGAAGGCGATGCGCGTAGGGATATTGGCTTTGATCAGGCCGGTGATGACGTCCACTGAGGGTCGCTGCGTGGCGAGGATCAGGTGGATGCCGGCCGCACGCGCCTTCTGCGCCAGCCGAGCGATCAGTTCCTCGACCTTCTTCCCCACCACCATCATCAGGTCGGCGAGCTCGTCGATGACGACGACGATGTGCGGCATCGCCTGCAGCGGCTGTGGCGCGTCGGTTTCCAGCGTCGCCGGGTCCTGCAGCGGCTTGCCGGATTTCTCCGCGTCCGCGACCTTATGGTTGAAACCCGAGAGGTTGCGCACGCCCACCCACGACATCAGCTTGTAGCGGCGCTCCATCTCGCCCACGCACCAGCTGAGCGCGTTGGCCGCCTGCTTCATGTCGATGACGACCGGCGCGAGCAGGTGCGGAATGTCCTGGTAGACCGACAGCTCGAGCATCTTCGGATCGATCAGGATCAGCCGCACCGTCTTCGGCTCCGCCTTGTAAAGCAGCGACAGGATCATGGCGTTGATCGCCACCGATTTCCCCGAGCCGGTGGTGCCCGCCACCAGCAGGTGCGGCATCTTCGCGAGATCCGCGACCACCGGACGCCCGGAGATGTCCTTGCCGAGCGCCAGCGCGAGCGGAGAGGCCATGGATGCGTAAACCTCCGAGCCGAGGATCTCGGACAGGCGCACCGTCTCGCGGTGCGGATTGGGAATCTCCAGCCCCATGCAGCTCTTGCCGGGAATCGTCTCCACGACCCGGATGGATACCACCGACAGCGCGCGGGCGAGGTCCTTCACCAGGCTGAGGATCTGGCTGCCCTTTACCCCCACCGCAGGCTCGATCTCGTAGCGCGTGATGACCGGCCCCGGGTAGGCGGCCAATACCTTCACCTGGACGCCGAAATCCGACAGCTTCTTCTCGATCAGCCTGGAGGTGAACTCCAGCGTCTCCGCGCTTACCGTCTCGCCTTCTCGACCCGACTCGTCGAGCAGCTTCACCGGCGGCAGCGGCGTCTCGGGCAGGTTCTCGAACAGCGGCGCCTGCTTCTCCTTCTGCACGCGCTCGGACTTCCTGATCTCGACGACCGGGACTTCGATCTTCAGGGGGGGATGGTCCTCCTCGCGCTTCTTCTCCGCCTCGACGACGAACTCACGCTCCTCGCGCGCGATCTCGCCGATCCTGCGGTCCGAGCGGAGCTCGCGCGCCTTCATGGCGAGAATCCAGGCCGATTCGAGCAGAAAACCGGTGAACTCCGCCACTGCGACCCAGGACACGCCGGTGAAAAGGCTGAGGCCGAGCGCCGCCAGCGTAAAGAGCAGCAGCGTTCCCCCCGTGAAGCCGAGCGAGGCCCTGGCAAGCTCGCCGACGACCGCGCCGACGATGCCGCCGGGCCCCACCTGCGGAAGATGAACCTCCAGCGAATGCAGGCGCAAGGCTTCGATGCCGGCGCCTGCGGCGATGAGCATGCAGAACCCGGCCACGGACAGCCCTACCGACCGCCAGTCGACCTGCGGGCGACTCTCGATCCGGCGATAGCCCCAGGCGACGCCCAGCAGGCAGGCGGCGACGAACCAGTACGCGGAAAGGCCGAACGCCGACAGCAGCACATCGGCGATCGCCGCGCCCACGTAGCCGCCGGCATTGTGCGGAGGGTCGCTGGTCGAGACCGACCACCCGGGATCTCCTCGATGGTAGGTGAGCAGGATCACCAGCAGGTACGCCGCCACGGCGACCAGCGCCAGCCAGCGTGCCTCGCGCAGCAGGCCGGTAAGCTTTGCCGGCAGGGGCGCCTGGGATTGCGATTTCTCTGCTGCAGCCATCGCGCAAATGTAGCCTAAAAAAACAAAAACCCCCGCCGCGGCGGGGGTTGGTGGGAATCGCCTTTGCGCGTGTCTAGCGGCGTACCACGCACTCCAGGCTCTTGCCGGCATTGACGGCACTGCCCGCCATCACCGACTGGATGAAAGTCGCCGGCGGCGTGAACTGCAGGCCGGGATCCGTGGACAGGAAGAGCGGCGGCGCGTTCTGCGCGATCATGCCGAACTGGCCGGCGGTCAGGCCGAGTTCGCCGGCACCGTTCTTCACCACCACCTCGCCGTCGGCGACGCTGACGTATACCGCGGGCTCCAGCCTGCCGCACTCGGCCGAAGTGCGGTTATTCACGCAGTCGTCCGCCGAGTACGTGGTGCCGCGGATGCCGATGGTGGCCGTCGCCGTGCCGAGCTGGTACTTGTCCCGGCTGCGCTTGCCTACAATTCCCGTGACAGCGCGCATGCCACCCTTGAGCAGGCCGAACAGGAATGAATCTTCCTGCGGCTTGTCCTCGGCGAACTTGAAGTTCTCGATCTTCACCGAGGTGTTCGGCTTGAGCGTGATCTGGCCGCCGTCGCTGAACCGGATCTGCGCGTAGCTGTCCTTCTGCGTGTTCACCGTATCGCCGCTGCCGATCTCCGAGCGTTGGGAAAGGATGCGCACCGAGCCGTCCGGCTTCTGCACCGAGAGCGTTCCGGAAAGCTGGGTTATCGTGCCGCTGCTCGCGAGCGCGGCACTGCTGGTCGCGCACAAGGCCGCCGCAATGGCGAAACCAAGGATTCTGGGCGTGGTTCTCATATGCTCTCCTTCGCTGGACTTCCGCTTTTCATATTTACATCCTACCCTCGCAACCAGAGAAGCTACAGGAACTAGTTCACGCATAAGGCTTTTTTTCGATCCCCGGCGTGACGGATTACTCGGGCAGCATGATGCTGTCGCGCAGCAGTATGGCCTGTCCGCGCATCTCGATGTATCCCCCCATCTGCAGGTCCTTCATGACCCGGCTGACCATCTCGCGGGATGCGCCGATCATCTTGGCGATGTCCTGCTTGGGCAGCCGCTTGGTCACCATCTTCTGGCCGTTCACCGTCTCGGACATGTCCAGCAGCAGGCGTGCGACGCGGCCGTACACGTCCAGCAGCGCGAGGCTGCCGATCTTGCGGTCTGCGTCGCGCAGGCGGCGCACCAGGCCTCGCATCACCGCCATGGTCATGTCGAAGTTCTCCGCCAGGGAGTTCTTGAAGTCCCGTTTCGAGATCGACAGCAGTTCGCAGGCCTCGATGGCCACCACGCTGGCGGACCGGGGGCTGTCGTCGATCAGGCCCATCTCGCCGAAAAACTCGCCGGGCCCCAGGATCGACAGGATGACTTCCTTGCCATCGGCGTCGGACATCATGACCTTCAGCCGGCCGCTGAGCACGATGTAGAGGGAATCGGTGAGGTCGCCCGCGGCCATCACCATGGTGCCGCGCGGCGCTGACTTGCGCGTAACCACCGGGGTAAGCATGCGCAACTGCTCATCCGGGCAGCTGGCAAACAATGGCACGGCCTTGAGAACCGCTGTCGATACCGTGATCGCCATCGCCGCTACGCCCTCGCCCCCTGCTGGTGCAGTACGGGCTTTATGGTAGCAGATGCACTACTGGCAGGCCGCGCCGCCTATGTCGTCCTCGGACAGGCCCCTGCGGATGCGGTCGGACTTGGCGGCGTCGAGTTGCGAGAAGATGATGTAGCGCAGCAGCGACTCATCGAAGGAATTCACGCCGGTCTGCACGATGGCGGGGCCGTAAGTGAACCCGCTGGGGAAGTACCGTATGATGCCGCCCCCGATCAGCGTGATCGGCACTGTCGTACCTTCCAGCGCGCGATTCGCCGCATCGAAAACGCCGGATCCGCCGCCACCAATCAGAATCAGCCCTGGCGAAAGCGCAACCACGCCTCCGGAAGGATCATTGAACGAGTACCCAGTACCGCCACCCATGTGGATGGTGATGAAGCCCTCGTTGACGATGCGTGCCGCCGCCGCCGCGGGACTGCCGCCACCATTGACAATGCCGCCCTGCAGCACCACGCTGCCGCCGGAGCGGATCACCAGTTCCTGTACCGGATCGATGAGGGCCGAAGCGCTGGGCTGGGCCGAGCCGATTCGGGTCGCGGTCCCGCCGGCGAGGATGATGTCGCCCGCCACGGTGATCTGCTTGAAGTTGCTCGCCAGGATCAGCGCATCCGCAGCGCCGACCGCCCCGCCCCCCGCCGCGTTGGACGCTGTCGCTCTTCCTCCCGTGAGTCGAATCGTGTTGGCCGCGTTGTACGTCGGCGTGACATTGCAGGCTGAGGGCGAAGGCGGGCAGATATAGACGTCCGTGCCGGTGATCGCCGACAGCGCCGAACTCCTGACGGAGCTGCCGGGAGTGGACGTCGTCGTAATGTTGCCGCCAGTCAGGTTCAGCCCACCGGTGAGGAAGATGTCGATGCGGCCGCCGTTCACCGTAGTGGAGGTCGTGGTGGTGGTCTCGACGGTCGGTATGCCTGCGCGCAGCACGCTGTCCAGGCGCAGGTTGGCGCCCGAGGCCGCCACGCCCGCTCCTGCCTTCAGGGTCAGGAATCCCGCCCCGTAACCCGTGGTGCCGCTCTTCTCCCCCACGATGATGTTCAGGGCACGGACTTCCAGTGGGTACTGCGAGCTGGTATTCGTGATGATCACGCCGCCCGAGCCATCGCCCGGCGCCCGGTTGTTCAGCGCACCGGACAGGCTGACTACCTCGCCAGCGGACGCATCGGCGCGCAGGCTGAGGTTGCCGGTGATCCAGATGCCGCCTTCGATCTGGATGTTGTTCGTGGCGACGAGACGCAGGTCATGGTTGAAATAGTCGACCAGCGGATCTCCGCTCTCCTTGGTGCCGGTCCGCTTGCCGACCGACACGCCCTGCACCGACGAATTCGCGTTGATGTTGATGTCGCCGGCCGCGAGCAGGTTCAGCGACCCGCCATCGTTGCCTCGATTGATCTTCGACTTGTCGATCGACGCGTTGACGTTGATGTCGCCGGAATTGGCGATCAGCGTCATGTTCTTCGCCTGGATGTTGAAGGTCGCGACGGTGATGTCCTGCGTCGTGGCGGTGGCCGAGTAGTTCGCCGCCGTGCCGACGCCCTTCACCGTGAGGCCGGAAATGCTCTTGTAGTCTATGTCGCTCGCGGCGTAGTCGGTCGGCTCCGCCGGCGCCGACGTATCGCTCGCCCTGCGCGTTTCGAGCACGGTATCCGGGTTCGAGTTGCCCAGAGTCGGGTGCGTGTTCTGCATGTTGATGACCGCTTGCTGGTCGGCATCGTTGTACGTGCGCACGGTGAGCTGCCCCGAACTCTGCACGCCCGCAGCATCGGTGCTGTTGGCGGGCTGCAGGACGTGCCCGGTCGAGTAGATCGACATCGAGCCGGAGCTGGTCGTCACGGGCGCGTTGAACGTGATCGTGCCGACCGTGTCCTGCACGGACTCGCTCGCGGGCGTCACCAAGGTCATGCCCGGCGCCTTGCCCGCGATCAGCAGCACGTCGCCAGACGAGGTCTGCACGCGGCCGAGGAACGTCATGTTGTCCGCCGACTTGAGCGTAATGGCGCCGGCCGCGGACAAGCCGCCGCTGCCGATCGTGATATTGCGATTGGCGGCGTCCGTCGCGTTGGCCGCCAGCGATACTGCGCCTCCCGCCACGGTGACCTGGTTCGCGCCGGTCGTGATCGAGCCGTTGACCGCGCTGATGTCGAGGCCGCCCGTGCCGTTGTTGACGAGGTTCTGCACCATTAGGTCGCCCGAATTCACCGCGACGGAGACGCCACCGGTCGAATTCGTGGCGAAGAGGTTGGTGCTGGCGTTGTTGAGCGCGACGTTTACGCCGGCGCCGGAATCGATCCTGAGGTTCGACGTATTGATCGCACCTGAGCCGGAGCGTGTCACTGCACCCGTGGTGGTAAGCGACAGATTCGTGCTCGATCCGGAGAACGTAAGCTGGTCACCTACGTTGATGCCACCGGCGCCGTTGCGCAGCAGCAGCGTCGCGGGCGTACTCACCGAGGTGGAACCGACAACCTGGATCTGGCCGGTATGCGCCGCGTCGCCGATCGTGAGAACCCCGGTGGTGTTGAGCGTGTTGATCTCGGAACTGGACAACTCGAGCGCATCCACCGTGCCATCGGTCGCAGCGGTTGCCGCTCCCAGGCGGATGGTATCGCCAACGTTGAACGGACGGACCGTGATCGCGCCATTGCCGGAATTCACCGTGGAGGCAAGGTTCATCTCGTCCGCGACCAGGGCGATGTTCGCGTTCGTCGCGCTGACGGTGCCGCCGTTATGCGTCAGGACATTGTTGTTCGCCTGGACGGTGAGGGACACGCCTGCCGGCCCGGTCACGTTGTGACTCAGCGTCATGCCACCCGACCCGCCGTTGCCGCTGACCAGCGTGACGCTGGCATTCGAGCTCGTTATCGCGCCGGACGACGCCAGCGAGCCTGTCGTCGACACGTTCATGAGGCCGTTCGTCGCGGCTGCCTGAAGCGTCAGCGCACTGCTGTTGTTGGTGATCTGGATCGCACCATTCGACGCGGCGGCGCTGATCGAGCTGACACGGGTGTTTAGCGATCCGATCGCCGTGGTCGTGCCGAGGTTCCCCATCGTCAGGGCGTTGCCGGTAATCGTTCCCGTTCCAGTGAGGGTCCCGTTGGCGTTCAGCACGATGTTCCCGGCGTCGGCATTGACGTTGCCGCCAACGACGATCGCGCCATTGACCGACCGCAGCGACAGGTTGCCGCCGTTGGTCGTAATCCCGCTGGCGCTCGAGGAGCCCACCGTCACGTTGCCGACGGTGATCGCACCGCCGTTCAGGAACGACAGGTCGCCGCCGACATTGGCTGCTATCTGCGTGCTGACGTTGTTGTTGGCCTGCAGCAGCGTGAACGCGCCGGTGCCGGAACTCAGCAACAACACCTGGTTCGACGTGATGAAGCCGCCGCTCTGCGTGACGCCGTTCACCGCGTTGAGCTTCAGGTCCCTCGTGCCCGTATCGAGGACGCCGGTGATGACGATGCGGTCGGTGTTGATCTCGATGCCAGCGCCCAGCGCCTTCATGTTGCCGGTGATCGTGGTGTTCCCGGTGCCTGCTGACTGCAGCACGCGGGATGCGTCGGTCGTGCCGACGAAATCGACGTGCCGAGCGTTGGTGATGGTCAAGTTCCCGAGCGGCGTACCGCTGCTGCCGACCGCCTGGTTGAAGCGCACGTCGCCGCCGGTACCGGCATTGATGCCGAGCCGCTCCGTGTTGCCGCTGGCCGCGCCTACCGTACCGCCGAAGGTGACATTGGCGCCGGCCGCATTACCGTTCGTGGTGTTTAGCGTGATGTCGTTCGCCCCACCCGCGAGCAGCACGTTGCTGTTGAAGCCGATCGCGTTGCCGGACGTCGTCAGCGTGCGCGGCCCGTTGATAGTCACCGTGCCTGCGCCGATCTGCGCGATTCCGCCATTGCCAGTCGCGTCGGCACTCAGCGTCAGCAGCCCGCCGTTGTTGAACGTGACCTGCCCGACACTGGCGATTGCCTGGGACACGGTCAGCGTGTTCGAGCCCAGGGTCGTCAGCGTCGTCGTGCCGGTGTTGGTCATGCCGACGCTCGCGCCGACGTTGCCGACGGTAAGCGCGGCGTTGTTGGTGAATGCCACCGTGCCGGTATTGCTCGCGATGGTCGACACGTTGTTGGTGCTGCCAGTCAGCTGGAAGTTGCCGTTCACGCCGAGCAGCTCCAGGTTCGGCACCGCTACCGCCTGCGACTGCGTGACGGTTCCGCCGGACGACAGCGTCAGGCGGTTCGACAGCGAGATCCCGGTTCCGGCGATGGCGTAGCCGTCGGTCTCGTAGATGATCGCGTTCGCGCCCTGACCGATGGTCAGCGAGCCGAAGTTGTGCGCCCCGGCGTTATCGAGGGTGACGTTGCCGGCAGTCGGAATGGCGAAGTTGGCCAGTCCAGTCACCACTAGATTGGCACCTACGGCGTCCGTGATGTCGCCTGCGGATATCAAGGTCAGGCCGCCCGCGTTGCTGCTCGCTGCCAGCTCGGTGGCGCTGTTCTCCCGGATCGTCACCGCCCCGCCCGCGAACGTCAGCGTCCCGAAGTTGTTCGCCCCCGCGTTATCCAGCGTGATCGCGTTCGCCCCGGCCTGGAAGTTCGCGTTGTTCGTCACCGCCAGCGTCGCGCCCGTCTCGTCCGCGATCGTCCCCGCCGCCGTCAGCCTCAGGTTCCCGCTCGCCGTGCTCGCCCCAGCAAGGTTCGCCGCCGAGTTCTCGACGATCGTCACCTCCGCGCCCGCGAACGTCAGCGTCCCGAAGTTGTTCGCCCCCGCGTTATCCAGCGTGATCGCGTTCGCCCCGGCCTGGAAGTTCGCGTTCCCGTTCACCACCACGTTGCCCGTGTCGGTGAGCGCCCCGTTCGAGGTCAGCAGCAGGCTCGTCGCGCTACTGTCGTTCGCCAGCTCGGTGGCGCTGTTCTCACGGATCGACACCGCCCCGCCCGTGAATGTCAGGCTCGTGAAGTTGTTCCCCAGGCTATCCAGCGTGATCGCGTTCGTCCCCGCCTGGAAGTTCGCGTTCCCGTTCACCACCACGTTGCCCGTGTCGGTGAGCGCCCCGTTCGAGGTCAGCAGCAGGCTCGTGCTCGCCAGGCTCTCGTTCGCCAGCTCGGTGGCGCTGTTCTCACGGATCGACACCGCCCCGCCCGTGAAGGTCAGGCTCGTGAAGTTGTTCCCCAGGCTATCGAGCGTGATCGCGTTCGTCCCCGCCTGGAAGTTAGCGTTCCCGCTCACCACCACGTTGCCCGTGTCGGTGAGCGCCCCGTTCGAGGTCAGCAGCAGGCTCGTGCTCGCCAGGCTCTCGTTCGCCAGCTCGGTGGCGCTGTTCTCCCGGATCGACACCGCCCCGCCCGTGAATGTCAGGCTCGTGAAGTTGTTCCCCAGGCTATCGAGCGTAATGTCACCCGCCGTCGTCGCATTGAACGTGGCCGTGGTGCCCGCACCCATCACGATGTTGCCGGTCTGCGTGATGTGCGTGCTGTTCGCGATCGACAGGTTGCCGCTGCCGACAGTGGTGCTGTCGAGGTTCAGTGCGGCGCCGCCGTTGACGATGTTGACGTTGCCGTCCACGGTGTTGTTGATGGCCAGGTTCGCGACCGATGCCGTGCGCAGGGCGTTCGCGTCGCCGATGCCGTTGGCGGAGTTAATGGTAAGGCGCGTCGCCGATACGTCGCTGGTCGACGCGTTCCCGTTCGTGTTGCCGATGACGCGGCCCGCGGTCGCGTTGAGCGTCGCATTGCCGGTGGTAGAGATGCCGGTGACGCCGTTGGCGGTAGCGAACGCTACGTTGCCTGCCGTGGCGCTGAGCGTGACCGCGCCGCCGCCGCTGGTGGCCAGCGTGTTGCCGACGAGGAGGTCCCCGGCCGTTACCGTCACCTGGATGTTGCCCGCGCTGGCATTGTTGGTGACAACACCGGTGCCGCCGAGATTCAGGCCGGTCGCGTTGACGATGACGATGTCGCCCGTGACCGTCGCCGGGCCGTTGTTCGTCGCGTTGACGTTGCCCGTGTTAAGCGACACCTCGTTGTTCGCGCCGAGGGCGCCGATGCCCTGGTTCGCCGTAAGCGAGACAGCGCCTGTCGCACCGCCGGTCGACACGTCGGTGGCCGACGAGGCGCTCGCGATGGCACCGTTCGCCGCGGTCAGCGTGGCGTTCCTGCCCGCGCCCGTGGTGACGCCCGTGACGCCGGACTGCGTGAACGCGATGCCGCTGGCCGCGGTCAGCGTGACGTTCCCGGCGCTGGCGAGGTTAGACGCGAGGTTGGCCGAGCCGAGCGTCTGCAGCGTCAGCGTGCCGCCGGCGCCGACGTTGGCGAAGTTTGCCGCGCCGACGACTGAAATGTTGCCCGTCTGCGACGCGCCGCCGATGACGACATTCGGCGCGTTGAAGTGCGTAAGCTCGGTGCCGGCGAGGCCGAGCTTCGTGGTTTCCTCGGCCCCCGCGCCAAGCTCGATTTCGCGGCTCGCCGTCGTGGGCCGCAGCGTGATCGTGCTGCCAGACTGGACCTTGGTCGAATTCAGGTCCATCGTGTCCGACACCAGCGTCACGGTGCCCGTGGCAGCCGTGTTGCCGAGCCGGTTCTGTTCCGTCGCTACCGCGCCGATGCCCTTGATGCCGACGCCGCCGGTTCCGGCAGTCGCATTGACCGTCAGGTTCGCGGTTCCGGTCGATTCGATCACCGCGGCAATCTGCGGGCCAGCGGTCTCATTGTTGAGGTACAGGCCGTGGTTGTCGGTGCCGGTGCCGCTACTCGTCGCATTGATCACGATGGCGCCGTCCTCCGAGCGCACCACCGCGCCCTGCATGAACACACCGTAGTTTCGGTCGGCGCCCGACCCGCCGTTGCCGGTAATCGTGATCGAGCCGCCGCCGGTGCCGGTCGACTCCACTTTGGAACCCCGGTTGGTGATCGACACGCCGTAGGCGTCGGTGCCGGCCGTCGAGCCAGAGGTTCCGGTGATCGTTATATTGCCTGTCGACGTGGTAGTGACGCGAGGACCCGTGCCGCCGCCGCTGCCGATGGTAATCCCTTCGCTGTTTGCCCCCGTTCCGCCGAAGCCAGTCAGCGTGATGTCGCCCGCGCCCGTGGATTCGATGACAGACGCGTCGCGCATGAAGATGCCCTTCGCGCCCGCGCCGCTGGTGCCGTTGCCGGTAATGGTTATCCCACCACCCGCAGCCGTGATCGACACGGAGGTATTGAGGTACACCCCGAACGACTGGGTCGTCGCGCCCGCGCCGGCGTTGCCCTGGATGAGGATGCTGCCCGTGGTCGTCGTGATGCTGCTGCCACCGCTCTCCACGCGCACGCCGTCGGCCGATGCCGAGGAGGCCGTGCCCTGGCCGCGGATGGTGACGTTCCCGGCGCCGGCGGAGATGTTGGCATTGTTGAGCCGCACGCCGATGTTGGCGGTGCCGGCGGTACCGATGGCCGAGCCCGCCGCGCTCGCATTGCCGCCGATGAGCACGTTGCCGCCAGCGGTGGTGATATTGGCGAACGCACCGCCAGCGCCCACCTGCACCCCGCCATCTGCACTCGTACCCTGGTCGGTGTCCGCGTTGAGCGTGACGTTCAGCGCGCCGCCAGTGGAGCGGATGTTGGATCCGCTCTCCATCAGCACGTTGCGCGCGGAAAGGAAACTCGCCGTATTGGCGCCGCCACCGGAATAGACGTTGTCGCCGGCGATCGTCAGGTCAGCCGCGGCACCGAGCGTCTCCAGCGTCAAGCCGCCCGCGAACGCCGCGCCGTTCAGCCTCAGCGCGTTGGCGTCCTTGATCGACACGTTGCGCGCGGCCGCGATGGTGACGTTGGCAAAGTCATTGGTCGTGTTGCCCAGGGTGATGTCGTTGGTCGTGCCGGCGTTGAAGGTCGCCGCGCCGCTGACGACGATGTTGCCGCTCCCCTGCGTGATCGCCCCGCCGGCGATCAGGTTCAGGTTCCCGGTAATCGCAGCACTTACGATGCTGACTGCGTCCACCTCGCGCACGTTTACCGTGCCTGAGGCAGTGTTGTTGAGCGTAAGGTTGGTAACGTCGGTGCGCACCGCGTTGGTCGCCCCAATACCGGCGCCAGAGGTCAGCGTGGCGCTGGTGGCTTTGATCGTGGTTGTCGTGTTGGCGCCCGCCGACTCAAGCACGTCGATGCTGCCGCCGGCGCTAAGGATCACGTTCGATGTGAAGCCGTTCGCGCCTGGCTCGGCGAACGCGGGGTTGGCCTGCGACGGGCTGTTGAACAGGATGTCGCCGCTCGCGGTAATGCGCGAGGTGCCGTAGGATCGCACTTGGCCGTTCGACAACGTGAAGTTGCCGTTGGTGACCGTGAAGTTGAGGTCCCCGCCACCGCGATTCTCGAGGAAATCAACGCTCACCGAGCCGTTGTTCGTAATGGCGTTCCTGATCGACGCGTTGCCAGAATTGTCCAGGTTGATCAACGCCCTGACACTGGCGACGTCGGTCCTCAAGTCCTGCGTGTTGCCGATCCCGCTGCCAGTGGTGATGTTCAGCGAGCTGGCGATGACGTTCGTTGCGCTGCCGGCGAGCACGTCCACCATACCGGCCGGACCGCCGGCACCATCGCGGGTGACGAGGATCACGTCCTTGCCGGCAGCGCTGATCGCCCCGGAACCGTTGAAGAGAATGTTGCCCGCAGACGCACCGCCAGCCGTGGTGTCGATTCGCACGTTGGCCGGCGAAGCCAGCACCTCGTCGAAGCGCACTGCGCCGGTGCTCGTCAGCAGTCGGACTTGTCCGACCGCAGCGACGTTGGTGAAGTTCGCGGCACCGACAACAGTGATGTTGCCGGTCTGCGAAGCGCTGCCGAGCGTCAGCAGATTCGCGAACAGGCGCTGTGCCTCCGTCGCATCGATCGAGAAATTCGCCGCCCCGGCGCCGATCTCGATCTGCGTCGAGGCCACGCCCGGCCGCAGCGAGATCGCCCCCGAACCGGCGCTGACGGTCGCATTCGCCGCGATCGCCACGTCGGCGCCGATCAAGCTGATGTTTCCACCGGCCGACTGCAGCAACGAGTCCGCAGCCAGGCTCACGGACCCGGCGCCGTCGGCGTTGTTGTCCGCGTGCAGCGTGATGCTCAGCGCGCCGTTAGTGCTGCGGATGTTCGCGCCAGACTGGATCTCGATCGAATTGTTGGCCTCCAGCGTGAATTCCGCGCCGACGCGGCTGTTCGAATAATCGATGTCGGCGTTGGTTTCCAGAACGATGTTGTTGCTCGCCTGGAGGGTGAGGTTGGTGTTGTTCAGGATGGCGACGATCTCGGTCGCCCCGACCGACTCCGACGTTCCGCCCTCGACAAAGGCCCACAACCCATCGCCGGTGTCGGCACTGAAGTTCGCATTCGGCGTCGAACCGGCGGTGATGCTGATGTTGCCCGGGTCCAGCAGCAATTCGCCGGTGCGCCCGAGCGGCGCCCTGGTGTCGACGGAGCCCCGGAAAGCCAGAACCTCCTTGCCGGAGACTTCGACGAACCCACCGTCGCCGCCCTCGACCCCGCCCCTCACCGTGATCGAGCCATGGAACCGCGTGTCGCCGTCCGCCCAGACGATCACCTTCCCGCCATCGCCCTTCGCAGTGGCATCCGCCTTGACCGTCGCGGTCTGCGTGACGATCGTGCGCTGCGCGTTCTGCACCGCCGGGTTCGCGCCCTGGAAATCGCCGCCGATCAGCACCGTGCCGCCGCCGGTCTTGCCGGACGCATCGACCACGGCATTGCTTACCGCGACGCCATTGCCAAGCAGCTTGATGTCGCCGCCTTCGGCTTCGTCACCCTTGGCTTCGATCGTTCCCTGCGCCAGCAGCGTGCCGGTCTCCGCCTTGATCTCGATCGAGCCGCCGTTGGCGCCGTTCGCTTCGATCCTCGAGCTCGCGTCCAGCGTGACGTCCTTGACCGCCTTGAGCACGATCTTGCCGCCGTCGCCGACGACTGCACGGCTGGCGGAAACGAGGCCGGAATTCTTCACCAGCGAGCCGTAGATGCCGATGTGGCCGCCGCTGGCGACGACTTCGCCCGCGTTTACCGCCTCGCCCTGCGGCGCGGTGAATTCGACGCGGATGTCCGGCGTGCGCGCATTGACCAGCTCGACCGTCTTGCCGGCGGCGATGACGACCTCGCCCTTCGGGCTGGTGATGACGCCGCTCGGGCCGTTCTCGACATTCGGCGCGACCAGGTACACGTGTCCGCCCTCGACCGTCCTGATGGTGCCGAGGTTGGTGAGCTTGCCCTCCGCCCCGGTGCCCTCGAAGCGCGTGCGGCCGGAGAGGAAATCGGCATCCGACATGCGCAGCGTGGACGCCGCAAAGCCGGCGACGTCGATCATCGCGCCCTGGCCGAAGACGATGCCGTTCGGGTTGACGAGGAATACGCGGCCGTTCGACAGCAACTTGCCGAGGATCTGCGTCGGGTCCTGCCCAACGACGCGGTTCAGCACCGCGCTGGCGGCGTTCTGCTGGATGAAGCGCGTGATCTCGTCCTGCGAGATCGAGAACTGCTGCCAGTTGATGATCGTGCCGGGGGTGTTCGTGACCGTCAGCGTCTTGCCGTTGACCACGAACGTGGCGTTGCCTGCCGCTACCGCACCGCCCGAGGGATTTGCGAAGCTGGAAACCGCGAACGCGGAACTGACCGCGGCGGCGAGCAGTCGCTTCTCGAAGGCGAACGCGGTCCCGTCTCGACGACGCCGCGCGGACACGCTGCCGACCGATTGACTCATCCCCCCTGACACCCTCGGTGCGCGAAGGGTTTCATTCTACCCACTTGCTACGCCGAAGCGTGCAACAGGCAATTGATTCAAAGAGAAAAAAGTCACATGCGATGGCGCATCTGTCGGGAGGCGGCGACAGCGGATTACCGTATCGCCCGCCGCGCGGCGGAAATCAGGAGCTCAGTAGATGTAGGAGAGGCTGAACGTCAGGCGGCTGTCGCCCTTGCCCTGCATCGGCGTGCCCACGCCGCCGCCGCCGATGTCGGTGACGATGCCATAGTCGGTACGGAATATCAGGTTGTTGCCACGCGAGAAGCGCAGGCCTATGCCCTTGCTCGCGATGCCCTGGCCGTGCAGCTCTCCCGCGGCAGGGCGGTTACGGCCCACGCGCCCCCAGTCGACGAACACCACCGCGCGTGCGCGGGCGCCGGCAAGGCCGGTCAAGCTACCCCAGTCCGGCGTGTACAGTTCCAGCGTGCCGCGATAGCCATGGTCATTCACCACCTCGCGATCGAGGAAGCCGCGCACCGAATCCACGCCGCCGACGCCGAATTGCTCGCCGGGTATCAGCATGTCGCGCGTGTGCTGCCCGTTCATGCCGAAGCGCACCTGCCAGTCATCGCCGAACGCATGCGTGTGGCTCACCGCCCAGCGCCAGATGGTGAATCTGGGCTTCGCGCACTCGGAATGCCCGCTGCCGATGATGGTCACCGAGCGCGTCGAGCAGAACGCGATGTTGCCGCCATCCCCCGGGCTGGACATGTTCTTGATCAGGCTGAACAGCACCGAGGACTCGCTGTCGGCCCGGCGCCACGCGCCGGAATACTGGATGCCGATCGGCGTCACGGTGACGTCCGGCACCAGCTGGTTGGTGCCGCCGGCGGCACGGATGCCCTTGTTCTCATAGGCTCGATAGTCGAGCGAGTACGTGACGCGATGGTCGTAGTCGCCGATGCGCTTCAGGTTCTGGGTGTAGCGCAGGCTGGCGATGGAGCCCCGCCCGGTAATGTTGAAGCCCTGCACGTTGCCGGTGCCGACGTTCGAATGCGCCCAGGTGAAATCCACCGAATTGCCGCTCTTGTACAGCGGCACCTTGTAGCTCATGCCGATGATCATCACGTCCTTGCTCGGCAGCAGCTGGAACGTGTTCTTGTCCTTGGCCGGATCCTCGTCCCGGTACGGCGCCGTGACGTACTGGAACGAAAACACGTGGTCCAGGTCGGCCACGTTGGCGTGCTGGAAGCCGAAGCCGACGCGCAGGCGCCCGGTTTTTTGTCCGCCGCTGGAATCCACCGTGATACTGCCCTTGAACGGGTCTTCGTCGACGACGCGCGCCACGGCGTCGACGGTGGCCTCCTCCTGCCCACTGCGCAGCAGCACCGTGGCCTGCTTTGACGGGCTTTCGTTGGCGACGCGCAGGTCGCGGGCGATCGAGTCGATGTTCGGCGCGACACCCGGCTGCAGCGACGGCAGGCTCCTGCGGATGTTCTGCTCGTCGAAGAACTTGTTGCCTTCGACGATCACGCGGCCAAGCTTCGCCTCGATGATCTGGAAGCGCACCACGCCCTTGTCCAGTTCCTGCTCCGGCAGCACCACCTGCACCGCGCTGTAGCCTGCGCGGCTATAGGCGCGCTCGACCGCTTCCAGCGCGCGCTGCACGTCGGCGAAGGTCTTCTCCTTGCCGGTGAACGCGCTGGTGTCGGCCTGCAACTGCTCCGGCGGCACCAGCTTTGCGCCTTCGAAAACGAATTGGCGGATCTCGAACCGGGGCTCGTCCGGAACCGGCTTTGCCGGTGCCTGCGCGAACGCGGTCACCGCCACCACGCAGGCGGTCCAGGCGAGCAAACACTTGACGACGCTGCGAGCGGATTCGCGCAGAGTCACGACGCTCCCCATGCTGGCTACATGCCCCCTTCAGCTTTGGGAAGTTATAGGAAAATTCACTCGAATCAATCCTTTATCTTGATTTTTTGTTTCCCACGGCAGCTATGTTGCCGATGCGCAACAGTATAATTCCGTGAGGGATTTCACAGCAGTATAGCCAAGACACAAGGAACCGCAGAACATGCCCAGTCCCGCTCCCGCAAGACACGTCCGCTTGCTGATACTCGGCTCCGGCCCCGCCGGCTACACCGCGGCGGTGTACGCCGCGCGCGCCAACCTGAAGCCGGTGCTGATCACCGGCCTGGCGCAGGGGGGACAGTTGATGACCACCACCGACGTCGACAACTGGCCGGCGGACGCGCACGGCGTGCAGGGGCCCGAGCTCATGGAGCGCTTCATGAAGCACGCCGAGCGCTTCGAGACCGAGCTCGTGTTCGACCACATCCACACCGCGAAGCTGGGCGGCAAGCCGCTGACGCTGGTGGGCGACTCAGGCACCTACACCTGCGATGCGCTGATCATCGCCACCGGGGCCTCGGCGAAGTACCTCGGCATGGCGTCCGAGGAAAAGTTCATGGGGAAGGGCGTGTCCGCGTGCGCGACCTGCGACGGATTCTTCTACAAGGGACAGGACGTCGCGGTCGTCGGCGGCGGCAATACCGCAGTCGAGGAAGCGCTGTACCTGTCGAACATCGCCAGCCGCGTCACCGTCGTGCACCGGCGCGACAAGTTCCGCGCCGAAAAGATCATGATCGACAAGCTGATGAAGAAGTCACGCGAGGGCAACGTGTCGCTCGAACTGGACAGCGTCCTGGACGAGGTGCTCGGCGACGCCAGCGGCGTGACCGGCGTTCGGCTGAAGAACCTCAAGTCCGGCGCCACCCGCGAGCTTGGGGTGAAGGGCCTGTTCGTGGCGATCGGCCATTCGCCCAACACGCAACTGTTCGATGGCCAGCTCGAGATGAAGAACGGCTACATCGTGACGAAATCCGGCGGCGACGGCAACGCCACCGCGACCAGCATTCCCGGCGTATTTGCCGCCGGCGACGTGCAGGACCACGTCTATCGACAGGCGGTCACCAGCGCGGCCACGGGCTGCATGGCGGCACTGGACGCGGAGAAGTACCTCGACCACCTGCAGGCGTAGGCTGTCGCCATGGACGAGGAGTTCCGCAAGGCGGTCTCGGGCGTCCGGCCGATCGCCGAGCCGCGCCGCGTCGAGCTGAAGCCGCCACCGCCTCCGCCAGTGGCGGCGCAGCGCGAGCGGGACGAGCAAACCGCGCTGGCGGAAAGCCTTGCCGGGCCGCTGACGGTGGACGACGCGCTGGGTTCCGGCGAGGAGCTGCTCTACCTGCGCGAAGGCGTGTCACGGCAGGTACTGCGCAAGCTGCGCCGGGGACACTGGGTGGTGCAGGACGGCGTGGACCTGCATGGCATGAACCGGCTGGAAGCGGCGCTGCGCGTGCCGGAGTTCCTCAATGACTGCGTGCGCCGCAACCTGCGCTGCGTGCGCATCGTGCATGGCCGCGGCCTCGGCTCGCGCAACCGCGAGCCGGTGCTGAAGAACCTGCTCGCGAAGTGGCTGCCGAAACGCGACGACGTGCTTGCCTACTGCCAGGCGCCTGCCGCGCACGGCGGCGCAGGCGCGACGCTGGTGCTGCTGAAGGACCGGCGCTAGCCGAAGGCGATCAGATCGCGGATTCGTTGGTCTCGCCGGTGCGGATGCGCACCACGTGCTCCACCGCGGTGACGAAGATCTTGCCGTCGCCGATCTTGCCGGTGCGGGCGGACTTCACGATCGCCTCGATGGACGATTCGACCTGGTCGTCGGCAACCACCACCTCGATCTTCACCTTTGGCAGGAAATCGACCACGTACTCGGCGCCGCGGTAAAGCTCGGTATGGCCCTTCTGGCGGCCGAATCCCTTGACTTCGGTGACCGTCAGCCCGGTGACGCCGACTTCGGACAGCGCCTCGCGAACCTCATCCAGCTTGAACGGCTTCACGATCGCCTCGATCTTCTTCATCGCATCATCTCCCAGCGCCACGGCGCTCCCGATGCGCGATTCTATAATGAACCATGAGCCTGCGTATCCGCGTCGCCGACTCGCCGGCAGGCACGGATGCCCTTGCATGGGACGCGCTCGCCGCGGGGAATCCATTCGTCAGCCATGCATACCTCGGCGCGCTGATCGAGACCGGCTGCGCCAGCGCGCGCACCGGCTGGCAGCCGCAGTTCCTCGTGCTCGAGCGCGACGGCCGCTTCGCCGGCGTGATGCCGCTGTTCGTGAAGTCGCATTCGCGCGGGGAGTACGTGTTCGACTGGGCGTGGGCCGATGCCTACCATCGCCACGGCTTGGAGTACTACCCGAAGCTGCTCGCCGCGGTGCCGTTCACGCCGGTCACCGGCCCGCGCATCCTCGCCGCCACCGCGCAGGACCGTACCGCGCTCATTCGCGCGGCGCTCGAGGCGGCGAGCGAGTTCTCGTCGCTGCACGTGCTGTTTCCGCGCGAGGAAGAAGCCGAGGCGATGCGCGGCGAACGCATGCTGTTGCGCCGCACGGTGCAGTTCCACTGGAAGAACGAAGGTTATGAGGACTTCGAGGAGTTCCTTGCCCGCATGTCGCACCGCAGGCGAAAGAACATCCGCCAGGAGCGGCGCCGCGTGCTCGAGGCCGGCGTGCGCATGCGCTGCCTGCGCGGCACGGAAATCTCGCCGCGGGACTGGGAGTTCTTCCATCGCTGCTATGCCAGCACGTACGCCGCGCACCATTCCCGCCCGTACCTGAGCCTCGAGTTCTTTCGTCGCATCGGCGAAGCGCTTGCCGCGCACACCGTGCTCTTTCTCGCCGAGCGCCGCGGCTCGCCGCTCGCCGCGTCGCTTTGCGTGACCGGGCCGGATGCGCTCTATGGCCGCTATTGGGGTGCGCTCGAGCACGTGCCGCTGCTGCACTTCGAGGCCTGCTACTACCAGCCGATCGAATTCGCGATCGCGAACCGCATCGCCACGTTCGAGGGGGGTGCGCAGGGCGAGCACAAGCTCTTCCGCGGCCTGCTGCCGGTCGAGACCACCTCCGCGCACTGGCTCGCACATCCCAGGTTCGCGCGCGCGATCGAGGATTACCTCGCGCGCGAGACCGACGGCATCGCCCGATACGTGAACGAGCTGAACGAACACTCGCCGTTCAAGGCGGCGGCCGGCGACGGCCCGGATCCTATAATGTCCGCAACCACCGGGGAGGGGTCATGAGGCTGAAGGACAAGGTAGCGATCGTGACGGGGGCGGGTTCCGGATTCGGCGCCGGCATTGCCGAGCGCTTCGTGCAGGAAGGCGCGAAAGTCATCGTCAACGACATCAACACCGCGGCTGGCGAGCGGGTCGCGAAAGCGCTCGGCGCCGGTGCGGCGTTCGTGCACGCGGACGTGACCAGCGCGGCCGACTGGACGCGGCTGGTCGCCACTGCGGTGTCGACGTTCGGCAGGCTGGACACCGTGGTAAACAATGCCGGCTGGACGCATCGCAACAAGCCGTACATGGAAGTCACCGAGGCCGAGTTCGACAAGGTCTACGCGATCAACGTGAAGAGCATCTACCTGTCGGGAATCGCGGCGATCCCGCAGTTCCGCAAGCAGGGCGGCGGCTGCTTCGTCAATATCGCCTCGACCGCGGGAATCCGCCCGCGCCCCGGCCTGTGCGTCTACAACAGCTCCAAGGGCGCCGTGATCAACCTGTCAAAGGGGATGGCGGCCGAGCTGGGCCCGGACAAGATCCGCGTCAACTGCGTCAACCCGGTGTTCAGCGACGTGACCGCGCTGTCGGCGGATTTCGCTGGCGGCGCAGTTACCGAAGAGGCGAAGAAGCGGTTTCTCGCGACGATCCCGCTGGGTCGATTCTCGACGCCGCTGGATGTAGCGAACGCATGCCTTTATCTGTCCTCGGACGACGCCGCGTTCGTCTCCGGCGTCTGCGTCGAGGTGGACGGCGCGCGCTGCGTCTAGCCCTGCGGCCTGATCGAGGCTAGGCGGCGGCTTTCTTCAGGCCGCCGAGCAGTGCGGCAACCTGGCGCTCACGCCGCTGCGGCGCGCGCGACGATGGCTGCGACTGGGGCGCGGGGGCATCCGACGCCGCGGGTTCATACGGCCTGGAGAAGATCGGGTCGGCGTGCTTCTTTTCCGCGCGCGGCGGCGCAACCTTCGGCTGCTCGCGGCTCCTGCGCGGCCGCGCGGACTCGCGTTCCTTCGACATCAAGCCGGCCACTTCGCCCGCCTTGGGTTCGTAGCCCGACACCAGCACGCGCTCGATCTTGCGGTTGATCAGCTTCTCGATCGCGGCGAGCGATTCCTGGTCTTCGGGCGAGACGAGCGAGATCGCCTCACCCGCCGCGCCCGCGCGGCCGGTGCGGCCGATGCGGTGCACGTAGTCCTCGGGCGAGTGCGGGATGTCGAAGTTGATCACCTGCGGCAGGCCCTCGATGTCTAGGCCGCGCGATGCCACGTCGGTCGCCACCAGCACGGCGATTTTGCCGGCCTTGAACTCCTCGAGCGCGATCTGCCGCTCGGCCTGCGTCTTGTCGCCGTGGATCGCGTCTGCATGGATGTGCGCGGCGCGCAGCTGGTGCGCAAGCCGGTTGGTGCCGATGCGCGTGCCGCAGAACACCAGCACCTGCGTCAGGCCGCGCGAGCGGATCAGGTGGCAGAGCACGTCGCGCTTCTTCTCGCGCGGTACCGGGTGCACGATATGCGTGACCAGGTCGGCGACCGCATTGCGCGCGGCGATCTGCACCTGCGCGGGATCGGTAAGGAGCGAGTTCGCGAGCTTGCGGATCTCGTCCGGGAAGGTCGCCGAAAACAGCAGGTTTTGCCGCTTCGCCGGCAGCAGCGCGAGGATGCGGCGTATGTCGGGCATGAAGCCCATGTCGAGCATGCGGTCGGCCTCGTCCAGGATGAACATCGACACCTGGTTGAACATGACCGTCTTGTTCTGCACGTGGTCGAGCAGGCGTCCCGGCGTCGCGACCAGGATCTCGACGCCGCGCTTCAGTTCGGCGATCTGCGCGTTCATGTCGACGCCGCCGTAGACCACGGTCGAGCGCAGCGGCACGTGCTTGCCGTACTCCTTGAAACTTTCCGCCACCTGGACCGCGAGTTCGCGTGTCGGGGTCAGGATCAGCGCGCGCACCGGGTGCCGCGCCGGCGAGGCACTGGTGCTCGCGTGTGCGGAAAGCAGTTGCAGCGTGGGCAGCGCGAAGGCTGCTGTCTTGCCGGTGCCGGTTTGCGCGCCAGCCATGAGGTCGCGCCCCGCGAGCACGAGGGGTATGGCCTGGGCCTGGACCGGGGAAGGCTTCTCGTAGCCGAGTTCCCGCACCGCCTGAAGCAGGGGAGGAATGAGGCCAAGTTGTTCGAATTCTGTACTGATAACGTGGTTCTCCACGATATGCGCGACAGGCGCTGAAGGGCGCACATTATACTCCGCCCCGCTCTATGCTGTTGCTCCGGAACCTCAAGGTGTCGCGCGGACCCAACACCCTGTTTTCAGGAGGTTCGCTCACGATCGAACGCGGCTGGAAAGTCGGGCTGGTCGGCGCCAACGGCAGCGGCAAGTCGAGCCTGCTCAGCGTGATCGTGGGCGAGTTGCAGCCGGACGCGGGCGAGTGCGAGATCGTTCCCGGCACGCACCTGGCACGCATCGCGCAGGAGGCGCCTGCGCTGGAGCGCACGGTGATCGAGTACCTGCTGGATGCGGATGCGCCGCTGCGCGCCGCCGAGGCCGAAATCGCCTCGGCGGAGGTCTCTGCGGACGGCGAGCGCCTCGCGCTTGCCCACGAACACTTCGAGCGCGCCGACGGCTACACCGCGCGCGCACGCGCCCACACGCTGCTCGCCGGGCTGGGGTTCGCGCCAGCGGATGCCGACCGCGAGGTGAGGGAGTTCTCCGGCGGCTATCGCATGCGGCTGAACCTCGCGCGCGCGCTGATGACGCCCTCCGACCTGCTGCTGCTCGACGAGCCGACCAACCACCTCGACCTGGACGCCATCCTGTGGCTGGAGAACTGGCTGCGCGGTTATGCAGGTACCTTCCTCGTGGTGTCGCACGACCGCGATTTCCTCGACCGCGTCTGCGACCGCACGCTCGCCCTCGCGGCGTCGACGCTGCGCCTGTACGGCGGCAACTACTCCTGGTACGAGCAGCAGCGCGCGCTCGAGATCGGGCAGCAGGTGGCTGCGGCCGCGCGCCAGTCGCGGGAAATCGAGAGCATCTCGGCCTTCGTGTCGCGCTTTCGCGCCAGCGCGACCAAGGCGCGCCAGGTGCAGAGCCGCGTCAAGGCGCTGGAACGCATGGAAAAGGTGGCGCCGGTCTATGCGGCAGAGACCTTCCATTTCGAATTCGAGGATCCCGTGCGCCAGCCCGAGCGCATCGTGTCGCTGGAGGATGCTGCCGCGGGCTACGGCGGCAAGCCGGTGATCGAGAACGTGTCGCTGTCGCTCAGCCGCGCCGATCGGGTCGCGGTGATCGGCGCCAACGGACAGGGCAAGACGACGCTGGTACGGCTTCTCGCCGGCGAGATCGCGCCGCTCGCGGGACGCAGGAGCGAAGGCCGCGACATCGTCATCGGCTGCTTCGCGCAGCACCAGGTCGAGATGCTCGACCCGGCTGAGACCCCGCTCGGCATGCTGCAGCGGATGTACCGCAGCGAGCGCGAACAGGCGCTGCGCGACTTCCTCGGCCGCTTCGGCTTCGCGGGCGAGCGCGCGCAGGCGCCGATCGGGCCGCTGTCCGGCGGCGAGAAATCGCGGCTGGCGCTCGCCGCGCTGGTCAAGCGCCGGCCCAACCTGCTGCTGCTGGACGAGCCCACCAACCACCTGGACCTGGAGATGCGGCGCTCGCTGTCGCTCGCACTGCAGGGCTTTCCAGGTGCGCTGGTGATCGTGTCGCACGACCGCAACCTGATCGCCAACTGCGCCGACCGGATACTCGTCGTCGCCGACGCCCGGGTCCAGCCCTTCGACGGCGACCTCGAGGACTACCGGCGCCTGCGCATGCAGGAGGATCGCGCGACACGCGCGGCTCCGGAGCGCCCCAGCCGCAGGGACGAGCGGCGCGCGCTCGCCGAGGCGCGCACGCAGGCGCGGGTGCAGTTGCGCCCGCTGGAAAAGGACGTGGCGCGCATCGAAACGCGGCTCGCGCAACTCACGAAGGCGCTGGATGCCGCGCGCGGCGCGCTTGCCGAGCCCGCGCTCTATGCCGATGACGCGGGCCGCGAGCGTGCGCGGGACCTGCAGGCGACGGCGACCAGGCTTGCCGCCGAGCTTGCCGCCAGCGAGGAGGACTGGCTGCACGCCTCGGCGCGGCTGGAAGCCGCCCGACTGGAAGCGGCCGAACCTAGTTGAGAACCCGCGGCTGGCGCTCTTCCGGCGGCGCCTCGACGCCAGGCAGCTTGAGTTCCACGTCCCAGTCGCTCTTTTGCACCGCTGCCTGCAGCAGCTTGCAGATCGAATGCAGCAGCACCGCATCGAACGTGAGCGTGATGCCCTGGCCTTCGGACGGATGCATGGCGACCACCGGCAGGCCCTTGGGGTCGCGCCCGGTCTGGATGCGCGCAAGCAGGATCGGATCGGTGCCCAGCGGCAACTCGCGCGCGGGCGCCTCGTCGAACGGCTTGGAAAAGTCCGCCTTCGAGATCGCCTGCTCGTGCTCGATGCCGAGCAGCGCGCGCCGCGCCTCGGGACTCGCCTGCGTGCGGATGCGCGGGCTGGTCTCCTCGGCAAGCTTCACCAGCAGCGGCCAGAGCAGCTTGACGAAGCGCCGGGTCATCCACAGCCGCACTTCCACCGCCTCGCTGGTCGAAAGCTGCATCAGCAGCCGGTCCTGCTCGGGAACGAAGTCGATCTTGAGCTGGTTCAGCCGCATGCCGGGATTCTAGGCTCCCCGGATGCGTTCGAGCAGCGCGGTGGTCGAGCGCTGGTGCTCGAATGGTATCGAAACCACCCTGCCGCCGCGCGCAAGCACCTCGTCGGCGCCGACGATGCGATCGACCGGCCAGTCGCCGCCCTTCACCAGCACGTCCGGCCCGACCAGGGAGATCAGCGCCGCTGGCGTCGCCTCGTCGAACCAGGTCACCGCGTCCACGCACTCCAGCGCCGCCACCAGCGCCATGCGGTCGGCCAGCGTGTTCAGGGGGCGATCCGCACCCTTGCCGAGCGCGCGCGCGGACGCATCCCCGTTCAGCGCCACCAGCAGCGAGGCGCCGAGGTCGCGGGCGCGCGCGAGGTAGGTGGCATGGCCCCGATGCAGGATGTCGAATACGCCGTTGGTGAACACCAGCGGCCGCGCCGGCGGGGACTTCGCGAATTCGCCGGGCGCAAGGATCTTCCGCTCGAAGGCGGGAGGCGACACTACTTGTCTGCTTTCGCCTTCGGCTCTTCGCCCCTGGGGGCGGCACTCGGGCGGCACAGTTCGTCTGTCGGCCTGCAGATCTCGAACACCTTGACCACCTTCCTGACGCCGCCGGTGGTGCGCGTGATCTCGACCGCGTCCGCGGCCTCGCGCTCGGTGACCATGCCAAGCAGGTAGACGACGCCCGCTTCGGTGACCACCTTGACGTGCACCGGGTTGAACTTGCGCGCGTCCAGGAACCTCGCCTTCACCTTGGAGGTGATGAACGAGTCGTTGCTGCGCGCGCCGAGCGACGACGGCACCGCAATCATGATGTCGTTGGTGATGCCGCCAGGGCGCACGTTGGGCACGGCTCGCACGATCGCCTCGATGGCGGACTTCGTCGCCGCATCCGGCGCCTCGCCGGTGAGCAGCACCGCGCGGTTGTACGACGTGACGTTGATGTGCACCTTGTCGCCGAAGCGCTCGGAGATGCGGTTCCCGGCGCGCAACTCGATGCCCTCGTCCTCGATCTGCGTTCCCCCGGTGCGCCTGTCTTCCATGCGCACCACCGCGGTACCTGCTCCCACCGCGACGACGGGAAAGCATCCCTGCAGCGTCATCGCGGACAGCGGCAGCGTGACCAGGAGCGCCAGCGTGGTCTTTTTCATGGCGGGAATTCTACACCCGCACCCCACTGCTCACCGCCAAGGAGTCACTCGACGTAAACCTCGAACTCGAGCCGACGATACGCCGCCCTGCGCGCATCCATGCGACTGATGCGCGCGCGCAGCGCCTCGCCCCTGTCCATCGCCCAGGCAAGCGCATCGTTCTCGCGCCGCGGCACGTAGCCGAGCATGCGACCCTGCCATTCGACACGTATCGCCAGAGCATCGTGCGGATTGTCGGGCTCGCGCACCAGGTCGAGACTGTCGCCGATCCGCAACAGGTGCCAGATGCCTGCCGCTTGATGGTAGCGATAGCCTGCCAGCGGCGAGCTCTGCACCAGCAAGCGCACCGTCTGCGCCTGAAGCGCGCAGGCAAAGCACAACAGCAGGACGCTAAGCACCGAACGCATTGCGCACCCACTCGATGCGTGGCGGATCGAGCGAATCGAGCAGCAGCACGTCGAAACGGCATGGCCGTTCGCGCCTGCGGCTCGCGTACAGCCCCGCCGCGGCAAGCAGCCGCGCGCGCTTGGACGCGGTGATGCTCTCGGCCGCGCCGCCGAACCTGCTGGCGGTGCGCAGCCGCACCTCGGCGAACACCAGGGTATCGCCATCCTCGGCGACCAGGTCGATCTCGCCATGGCGGCAGCGCCAGTTGCGCGCCAGGATCCTGAGGCCCGCGCGGCGCAGCAGCGCTGCGCAGGCCTCTTCCGCTCGCGCTCCGGCCGCGTTCATGGCAGTCTTAACGGCGCTCGTTCCCCTTCGGTTGACCATGGCCGGCACCCTTTACGTCGTTGCAACGCCGATCGGCAACCTTGCCGACGCCAGCCCGCGCGCCATCGACACGCTGCGCGGCGTGCAGCTCGTGGCCTGCGAGGACACGCGCACCAGCCGGGTGCTGCTCGCGCGCCACGGCGTCGCCACGCGCACCGTCGCGCTGCACGAGCACAACGAACGCGCCGCAACCGACAAGCTGCTCGGCGTGCTGAGCGAGGGCGGCAGCGTCGCACTGGTAAGCGATGCCGGCACGCCCGCGGTGTCCGATCCGGGCGCGCGCCTGGTCGAGGCGGCGCATCGCGCGGGCATCGCGGTCATCCCGATTCCCGGCCCGAGCGCGGCCATCGCCGCATGGTCGGCCGCCGGGTTCGCGGCGGATCGGTTCCTCGTCGCCGGCTTCCTGCCGGCCGCGCGCGGCGCGCGGCGCGCGGCGCTCGATGCGCTGGACCCCGAGGTTCCGCTGGTCCTCTACGAAGCGCCGCACCGCGTGGATGACACCATCGCGGACCTGCTCGCATGCTTTGGCGGCGAGCGCGAGATCGTCTTCGGCCGCGAACTGACGAAGAAATTCGAGGAGACCGCGCGCATGCCGCTGTCCGCGGCGGCCGCGTGGCTTGCGGCCGGGCCCCATCGCCACCAGGGCGAGTACGTGCTGGTGCTCGGCCCCGGTAGCGGCATCGCGGATGCGCGCGCCGCGGAAGGCGAACGCGTGCTCGGCATCCTGCTCGAATCGCTGCCGGCGAGCGATGCGGCAAAACTCGCCGCGCGCATCACCGGCGCAGCGAGGAACGCGCTGTATCGCTCCGCGCTCGGGCGCGGCAAGTAGAATCGCGCAATGGACAGGCTCACGATCACTCGACCGGACGACTGGCACCTGCACCTGCGCGACGGCGCCGCGCTGGAAGCGGTGCTGCCCGATACCGCCCGGCGCTTCGGCCGCGCCATCGTCATGCCGAACCTGAGGCCGGCGATTCGCACCACGCAGCAGGCCCTGCACTACCGCGAGCGCATCCTCGGCGCGCTGCCCGAGGGCGCCGAGTTCGAGCCGCTGATGACACTGTACCTCACCGACGAAACGCCGCCCGAGGAAATCGCGCGCGCGAAGCTGTCCGGGCGCGTGATGGGACTGAAGCTGTACCCCGCGGGCGCGACCACCAATTCCGACGAGGGCGTGACGCGGATATCGCGCTGCTTTCACACGCTCGAGCGCATGGAGGAACTCGGCCTGCCGCTGCTCGTGCACGGCGAAGTCACCGACCCGGCGATCGACGTCTTCGACCGCGAGAAGGCGTTCATCGAGGACGTGCTCGGCCCGCTGCTGGCGCGCTTCACGCAGCTCAAGGTTGTGTTCGAGCACATCACCACCCGGGACGCGGTGCAGTTCGTCGAGGTCACCGGCGGCAACGTCGCCGCCACGATCACGCCGCATCACCTGCTGATGAACCGCAATGCGCTGTTCCTCGGCGGCATCCGTCCCCACCACTACTGCCTGCCGGTACTGAAGCGGGAGGAACACCGCGAGGCGCTGGTCGAGGCGGCAACTTCGGGAAATCCGAAGTTCTTCCTCGGCACCGACAGCGCGCCGCACGCGCTGCGCACCAAGGAAGCCGCCTGCGGCTGCGCGGGCGTGTACAACGCGCATGCCGGCATCGAGTTCTACGCGGTGGCGTTCGAGGAAGCCGGCGCGCTGGACAAGCTCGAGGCTTTCGCCAGCGAGCACGGCGCGGCGTTCTACGGCCTGCCGCGCAATCGCGGCAGGATCACGCTGGTGCGCGAGAACTGGCAGGTTCCGGAATCCATCCCCTACGGCGACGACGCGCTGGTCCCGCTTCGCGCCGGCGAGACGATTCCCTGGAAGCTGGCCTAGACCACCCCGCGTTCGACGCCGTGCGGCCGTGGTTCCGCCGGCTGGGCGAACCGACGCGCGAAGCGCTGAACGCGCTGGCCGAGCAGGCGGGCATCGCCACCGAAAGCGGCAAACCGGTGCGATTCGTGCCGCCCTCGCGCGCCGACCCGTACTACGAGATCCACGTTTTCGAAAGCGGATGCGTGCACACCCGCGAGGACAACTGGCACGACCTCTTCAATGCGCTGGTCTGGCTCGCCTTCCCCCGCACCAAGGCGCGCATCAACGCACTGCACGCAGCGACGATTCCACTGGAAGGCGGACGGCGCGGCCCGCTGCGGGACCTCGTCACCATCTTTGACGAAGGCGGCGCGATCCGCACGCCCGCACGCACGCTGATCTTCGGCCACGCCACCATGGAACAGGCGCTGAAACCCTGGCCTGGAATCACGTGCAAGGTGCTGTGGGCGCGCGAGGGTCCGGACCTGGACGCCCAGGCGGCTGCGAGCCTCGCGGCGCTCGCGCCGCACGGCACGCCCAGGCACCTGCAGACGCGGCCGGTCTTTCGCGAGCTCGGCTGGGCGGGCGCGTACAATGCGCACCAAGGAGCTGGCCAGGCAGCCGCTGCACCTTCGGGTGTGGAGGAAAGTCCGGGCTCCACAGAGCGGGATGCGGGGTAACGCCCCGGCGCGTATAACCGCCGCGCAAGCGGCGCGAAGGCGACGAACAGGGCCACAGAGACGAGTCGCACCTCGCAAGGGGTGCGGGTGAAACGCGGCAACCTCCATCCGGAGCAACACCAAATAGGCAAGCGTGGTCCTGCGGCAGGATTGCAGGACCGAAGGCCGGCTCGGCCAAGCTTGCGGGTAGGTGGCTAGAGCCGTGGGGCGACTCACGGCCCAGAGGAATGGCTGCCGGAGGGGTTCGCCCCTCGCACAGAACCCGGCTTATCGGCCGGCTCCCCCTTCCCCCTGAGACAAAATGACAAATTTCCGTTGTCTGCGCTTTTCCGCGAGGGGATAATTCGAAACGGAGGAGACGGCACGCCTTGCAGAACAGGCTCAACCAGAACGACGTCAGCAACCGCATCAATGTCGAGGACGCCGCGCAAGTGCGCGACGCCGTCGTCGGCATCTATGCCGCGCGCTATCCGGGCGAGGATTTCACGCCGCTCGCGCGTGCATTTGACGACGTCCACGCGCTGTTCCAGGGCCGGTTCCCGGGCTACCTGCCCTGCGACACGCTGTACCACGACATGCGGCACACGCTGGACATGACGCTTGCCATGGCGCGCCTGGTGGACGGCTACGACCGCGCCCACCCCGCCGCAGACCGCCTCGGTCCCAGGCGCGCGATGCTGGGCGCGATCGTCGCCCTGCTGCACGATTCCGGTTACATGAAGCGCACCTCCGAGGCGAACGTCGCGAACGGCGCCGAGTTCACCAAGGTGCATGTATCGCGCAGCGCCGACTTCCTGCTGCAGTACCTGCCGCGCGTCGGCTTCAGCGCCGAATCCGGCGTCGCCGCGCAACTGGTGCACTTCACCGGCTACGAACTCGAGATCGAAGACATCCGCGTGGACAACCCGCAGGACCGCATCCTCGGCTGCATGGTCGGCACCGCCGACCTGATCGGGCAGATGTCGGACCGCATGTACCTGGAGAAATGCCGCGACTTCCTGTACCAGGAGTTCGTCGTCGGCGGCGTGGCGCGCGAAGCGCTGCCCGACGGGCGCCAGGTCGTGCGCTACAGCTCGGGCGAGGACCTGATCTACAAGACCCCGGGATTCTGCGAGTACGTCGCGCGCGACCGCATCAATCGCAAGCTGGGCGCGGTGGATCGCTACGCGGCGTCGCACTTCGACGGCCCCAACCTGTACACCTCGGAAATCCAGCACAACATCGACTACCTGCAGTCCGCCATCGAGCAGGCGGACCTGGCGCGCCTGCGCCGCGCCTGCTATTCGCTGTCGGCACTCCGCCGCCAGGCGGCCTGAGCCTGCTTCTCTCCCGGAGAATCCCGCCGGGAACCGGGAATTTGTCACGTTCCCCTGAAGATTCCGTAACTTAGCCGTCCTTTCCGCTTGCCCGGACAGGGCTGACTGTGGCAGAAGTGTTGCCATGACAGTTCCTGACAGGGCAATCGGCCTGCTTGAGCGGCCAAGGCGCGCCAACGGTGCAGTGCCGGCGGCGAAGGTACTGGGCGGCGCGGCGCCCGCGCTATACCGGCTGCTCGCCGACAGCGCGCTGAATCGCGCCGCGCTGGACGTATGCGCCGCCCCGGTAAGCATCATCGATGCGGTAGCCACCGGCTACCCGGTGGTGTACGTCAACCCGGCGTTCGATGCGCTGTTCGGCTGCGGCGCGGGCGAGGCGATCGGCAAACCCGCGCGCGCCATCCTCGCGACTGACACCGAAGCGCTGCTCGACTGGCTGCCCTGGGGCGGGGTGCTGCCCCGGATCGCGCTGGAAACGCGCCGCAGGAGCGACGGCGTGGCGCTGACGCTGGACGCCTTCGCTGGAGACATCCGCAATGCGCGCGGCGAGCGCACGCACTGGGTGCTGACGCTGATGGACGCGCGGCGCTACTGAGTTCAGTCGTCCCTGGACTGCAGCGACTGCCAGAGATCGACCAGCATCATCACCACGCCGACCACGATCACGCCGGTAAGCGCGACGTCCTGAAGCTTCAACACCGGTGGCGCGAGGAACGCGAGCACCAGTGCGGTTGCGATGATGCCGGCGAGTATCTTCAATGCCATGTTCTGCTCCCTGGTGTTCAGCCTGCGGCGGCCTGCGCAGCCAGCCAGCGCGCGGTGCGCAGCAGGCGCGCGTCGGAGTAGCGTGCACCCACCAGCTGCACGCCCATCGGCAGCCCGTTCGCGCCCTGCATCAGCGGCAGGCTGACCGCGGGCATGCCGGTGAGCGTCCACAGCGTGCAGAACGCCGGATCCCCGGTGGCATCCAGCCCGCGCGGCGCCGTCCCCGGCGCGGATGGCGTCAGGATGGCGTCGCAGCGCTCGAAGATCTCGGCGAAGCCCTGGTTCAGCAGCGGGATGCGTGCCAGCGCCGACTGGTAGTCGAAGGCGCTGAGCTTGCGGCCGCGATCGAGCAGCTCACGCAACTGCGGCGACAGCTTGTCGCGCCCGCGCTCCCACTCGGCGGCGAGGTTCGCAGCCATTTCGGCGGCCATGATCGTGCCCTGCCAGTCCCAGGCGCTGCGCGCCGACTCAGGCAGGTCGATTTCGACCACCCGGTCGCCCAGCGCGGACGCCAGCTCCTCGAAGCCCGCCTTCATGTCGTCCTCGGCGCGCTCCCAGGCCGGCGTCCTGATGAACGCCAGCAGCGGCGGCAGCGGCGGCTCCTCGGCGGCCACCGACACGAACGGCGGGCGTGCCCGCGGGTAGGTGTCCGGGTCGCGCGGGTCGTGGCAGACAAGCTGCTCGCCCAGCAGCGCAAGGTCCTCGAGCGTGCGCGCGAAGAGGCCGACATGGTCGAGCGTGCGCGACAGCCGCAGCATGCCGCCGCGCGGCAACAGGCCATGGGTCGGCTTGAAGCCGTAGGTGCCGCAATACGATGCCGGGCGGATGGTCGAGCCGTTGGTCTGGCTGCCGAGGGCCAGCGGCACCATGCCCGACGCCACCGCCGCAGCCGAGCCGCTGGAGGAGCCGCCGGGCGTGTGCTCGGGGTTGTGCGGATTGCGCGTCTTGCCGGGCGCGAAGTAGGCGCATTCGGTGGTCACGGTCTTGCCGAGAACGACCGCGCCAGCCGCGCGCAGCAGCGCCACCACGGTGGCGTCGTGCTCCGGCGTGCGGCCGGCGTGCAGGACGGTGCCGTCCTCGGTGGGATAGTCGAGCGTGTCCATGATGTCTTTGACGCCGACCGGAATGCCGTGCAGCGGGCCGGTGGGTCGGCCCTCGCGGCGGTCCTGGTCCCGCGCACGCGCCTGCGCCAGCGCATGCTCCGGATCCAGGTGCGCCCATGCCTGCACGACGGGGTCCGCCTCGCGCACGCGCGCGAGGCAGGCCTCGACCAGCTGTTCCGAACTGATCGCGCCGTCGCGGATGGCGCGCGCCGCGTCGGTTGCCGAAAGCTGGTTCAACTGCGAGGCGTCCATGGCCGGGGCTATCGCAGTCCGTAAAAGAGCTCCGGCAGCCAGAAGATGGTCTGCGGGAAGATGTAAACGGCAGCCATCGCGATGAACACCATGAACACGAACGGCAGGCAGCCCTTGAAGATCGTCCACAACTGCACGAACGGCGGCGCGATGCCCTTCAGGTAGTACGCCGACATTGCCATCGGCGGCGTCAGGAAGGACGTCTGCAGGTTCAGCGCGATGAGGATGCCGAACATCATCGGATCGACCTGGAAGTGCGCGAGCAGCGGCAGGAAGATCGGCACGAAGATGATGATGATCTCGCTCCACTCGAGCGGCCAGCCGAGCAGGAAGATGATCACCTGCGCGAGGATCAGGAAGGTCACGGTGTTGAGGTCGAGCCCGAGCACGAACTGCTTGATGATGCCTTCGCCGCCCAGGTACGAGAACACCGACGAGAACGTCCACGAGCCGATGAAGAGGAAACACACCATCGCCGTGGTGCGCGCAGTGAGGTACACCGCCTCCTGCAGCCTGCCCCAGGTGAGCGCACGGTAGGCAGCGGCCAGCAGCACTGCGCCCAGCGCGCCTACCGCGGCCGCCTCGCTGGGCGTGGCGAGGCCGAACAGAATCGAACCGAGCACCGACAGGATTAGCAGCGCGAGTGGTACGAACGCCTGCGCCAGCAGCAGGAACACCCGGCTCCAGGCCACGTTGGTCTCGCTCTCGGGCAGCGGCGGCGCGAGCTTCGGGTTGATCATCGCGCGCGCGATGACGTAGAGGATGTACAGGCCCGCCAGCAGGAATCCGGGTATCAGCGCCGCCGCATAGAGCTTAACCACAGACACCGCGGAGGTCGCGGCATAGACGATCAGCATGATCGAGGGCGGGATCAGGATGCCCAGCGTGCCGCCGGCGCAGATGACGCCCGCCGACAGCTTCTGGTCGTAGCCGGCTTTCAGCATCGCCGGGAAAGCGAGCAGGCCCATCAGCGTCACCACCGCGCCGACGATGCCGGTGGCGGTGGCGAACAGTGCGCAGGTCACCAGCGCCGCCACCGCCATCGCGCCGGGAACGAAGCGCAGCGCCACCTGCAGGCTGTAGAACAGGCGGTCGAGGATGTTCGAACGTTCGATCATGTAGCCCATGAACAGGAACAGCGGCACCGCGATCAGCACGTCGTTGTTCATGACGCTGAAGGTGTTCTGCGTCAGCAGGTAGAACACGCGGTTGTCGAAGAACGCCTGGTCGGGCTGGAAGTAGGCGTAGTAGCCGAACATCACGCCCATCGCGATCAGCGTGAAGGCGATGGGGAAGCCCAGCATGATGATGAAGATGAACAGCCCCAGCATCACCAGGGCGATGATCGGGTCGCTCATCGCGCTTCCCCGGCCGTCCTGGCCGCATGCTCCGCGGCGATCGCGTCCTCGAGCTCCTCGACGTCGTGCAGCCGCTGCGCCCAGCGGCCCTCGCGCAGGCACAGCACGCAGCGCAGGGACTCGGCGATGCCCTGCAGCGTGAGAAAGAACCCGGCGAACGGAATCAGCATCTTCAACTGCCACACCGGCACGCCGACCGGGCTGTTGACGCTGACCTCCTTCAACTTGAACGCGTCATAGCCGTAGGCCCAGCCCGCGACCATCAGCGAGATGACGCCGGGAAAGAAGAAAAGCACGTAGAGCGTCAGTTCCACGCCTGCCTGCACGCGGGGCGGCCACAGCCGGTACAGCACGTCGCCGCGCACGTGGCCGTTCCTCGACAGCGTGTACGCGCCTGCCATCAGGAACAGCCCGCCGTAGACGATGTAGCTCATGTCGAAGGCCCAGCTGGTGGGGTTGTTCAGCACATAGCGCACGAACACTTCGTAGCAGGTGCCGAGCATCAGGATCACGATCAGCCACGCGAAGGCATGGCCCACCGTCTTGCTCAACTGGTCGACGCCGTAGATGAACTTCTGGATCATGGTCTGTTCCGTGGCCGCTACAGCAAAAGGGGCGGCACCCTCGAGTGCCGCCCCGCGTCACATCAGCTGCAGATACCCGACTACCTCAGCTCGGGATCTTGGTCTTGAAGATGTGCTCGTAACCAAGCTTGTAGTCAGCCTCGTTCAGGAACATGTAGTAGGCGACGCGCTTGGCCCAGGCCTTCTGCGACTCCACCACCTTGGCGAAGAACGGGTCTTCCTTCGACAGCTTGGGCGTGATCACGTCCCACGCCTTCAGCTGCTCGGCCATGATCGACTTCGGCGTGCGGATCACCTTGACCTTGTGCTTGTCGATGAGGATCTGCAGGTCGCGCGAATAGTTGTCCATCGCCGTCCACCAGTTCGACGACGAAGTCGCCTCGACGCCGTACTTCAGGATCGCCTGCAGGTCCTTCGGGATCGAGTCCCACTTCTTCTTGTTGAAGACGATCTCGAAGAATTCCATCGCCTGGTGGTAGCTGCCCATCATGTAGTTCTTGATCACGTCCTGGGCACCGAATCGGGAATCCGAAGTCGGGTTGTTGAACTCGAACGCGTCGATCACGCCGCGCTCGAGCGCCGGGATGATCTCGCCGCCCGGAAGCTGCGTCACCTTGGCGCCCATCTGCTGGAACAGGTCCGCCGCGAGGCCCACCGTGCGGTACTTCAGGCCCTTGAGGCCCGCCGCGCTGGTGATCGGCTTCTTGAACCAGCCGAGCGGCTGGGTCGGCATCGGCATGCAGAAGAAGCCGACGACGTTAAGGCCGAGTTTCTTCAGCAGCTCGTCGTACAGCTCCTGGCCGCCGCCGCGGTAGATCCACGCCAGGGTCTGCGGCGCATCGCAGCCGTTGATCGGGCCGGAGCCGAACAGCGACGCTACCTTCGACTTGCCGTACCAGTACACCGGCACGCTGTGGCAGCCGTCGAGCACGCCCTTGCTGGTCGCATCCATCACCTCGAAGGGCTTCACCACCGCGCCGCCGACCAGGTAGTCGATGCGCAGGCGGCCGCCGGCCATTTCGTTGACGCGCTTGACGTACTCCTCGGCCATCTCGTTGAAGATGTCCTTGGCGCCCCACGCGCCCTGCATCTTGAGGACGATCGGCGACTGCGTGCGCCCGATCATCGGGAAGCCGAGCGTCGCCGCTCCGGCCGTGGCTGCAGCAGCGCCAGTCAGGAACCTGCGCCGTTTCGCCTGCGTAGTGTCTTGCGTGCTCATTGTTGATCCTCCTCCGTCTCGATTGGTGTCTCAGGCCCGCCCGGGGATGCTGCGGCATGCTGGCGGTGACAGGTCCATTCTAGCCCTCGCTCTCCGGTAGCCGCAAGCCGGGGCGGGACGGCTATCCGGATACTTGACCACGGTCAAGCTTTTGGCGCCCCGCAAGGGTGTATCGATCAGCGCAGGTAGTACAGCAACAGATACCCGAGCAGCATCGCCATCACCCACAATGCCATGGCGCGGGTGCTGCGCGCGCGCATCAGCATGCTGCCGGGGCGGGTTTCGCGCTCCAGCAGCGACTCCAGGCGCTGCAGCGCCGGCGCAAACGCGCCGGCCCACGCGGATCGAACAATTGCAAACAGCTGCTCCAGCCGCAATGCCAGCGCGGGAAACAGGCGCCGGTAGAACCAGTCGAGGTCCAGCGTGATCGTCAGCGTGCGCTTCAGTTGCGGCAACAGCACGAAGAACGCAAGCCCCGAGAACAGCAGCAACTGCAGTTGCGCGAGCACGTGCGCGCCGGTGTACGGCTCGTAGTCGGCCTGGTACGGCAGCAGCGCGTACAGCGCCTCGGGCCAGATGCCCAGCGCGATACACAGGAACGCGAAAACGACCATCGCCGCGCGCATGCTCGCCGGCGGCTCCGGCGGACGCAGCCCGGAATCCTTCTGGAAGAAGACGAACCACGGGAACTTGATTCCCGCGTGCAGGAACACGCCCGCCGAGGCCGCGGTCAGCAGCAGCCAGACGCCGAGCAGGTGGCCGTCGGCCGCCGCCTGCGAGATCATGGACTTGGAGATGAATCCGGAGGTGAGCGGGAACGACGAAATCGCCAGCGCGCCGATAGAACCGCACAGCGTGGTCAGCGGCATGCTGTGGAACAGCCCGCCCAGTTCCGAGCACTTGCGCCGCCCCGCCATCAGCAGCACCGAACCCGCAGACATCAGCAGCAGCGCCTTGTAGATGATGTGCGTGAACGCGTGCGCGGCGGCGCCGTTCAGCGCCATTTCGGTGCCGATGCCGATGCCCGCGATCATGAAGCCGACCTGGTTGACGATCGAGTACGCGAGGATGCGGCGCATGTCGTTCTCGAGCAGCGCGTAGACGATGCCGTAGAACACCATGAACAGGCCCACCCACACCAGCACCTCGGCGCCGGGGAAGCCGCGCAGCAGCACGTACACCGCGGTCTTGGTGGTGAACGCCGACAGGAACACCGTGCCGCTCCAGGATGCCTCGGGGTACGCGTCCGGCAGCCACGCCGACAGCGGCGGCGCGCCGGCGTTGACCAGGAAGCCGGCGAGGATCAGCCAGTGCGCGACCGAATCCGGCGCCATCGCCGTGAACGCGACGCTGCCGGTTGCGGCGACGTGGCCGGCGATGCCCGCGAACAGCAGCACGCCGCCCAGGAGGTGGATCATCAGGTAGCGCAGGCTCGCCGTGTACGCGGGTCCGCCGCCGGCGCTCCAGATCACCAGCGTGGAACCGATCGCCATCAGCTCCCAGAACACGAACAGCGACACCAGGTCCCCGGCCAGCACCGCGCCCACCGCTGCGCCGGCGTAGACGAAGGCCGCGGGCACCTCCAGCCGGCTCTTCTGGCCGATCGCGAACAGACCGGCACCGGCCGCCATGAGGCTGAAGATGGTGGCGAACAGGCGCGACAACCGGTCGCCGGCGAGCGGCGCGAGGTCGTGGCCGAGGAAGCGCCACTGCCACGCCGGGCCGTCCGGCACCTGCCAGACGCAGTACAGCGCGGCCAGCGGAATCGCGACGATCGCCGCGCCGCGGACGCCGCCGCGCAGGAACGGCAGCAGGCACCCTCCCGCGATCAGCAGCAATGCCGGATGCAGGATCTCAGGCATCCTCGCCTCCGCCGCCATCCGCGCGCCTGTCGTCGCGGTCGTAATCATCCGCGAGCCTGTCGTCGCGGTCGTAGTAGGTGTCCGGGCGCTTCAGCAGCAGGCCCAGGCCCTTGGCGACCGCAATCATCGCCGCGCAGGCAATGAATCCGTAGGCCGCATGGAATCCGAACAGCGCGTCGACGTCGAAATGCGGGTGCAGGTGCACCACCAGCTCGGCGGCGACCGTTGCCGCGAGCACGGCGAGGAAACCGCGCCACAACAGGCGCACATTGCGCGGCGAATCGAGCCAGTGCGGCTTGCCCATCATGGCGCGGACACCAGTTGCCGCGCGAGCGCAAGCGGCAGCCCGGGCAGGAAGAAGAGCGCGATCGTGCCGGCCGCGGTGAACGACAGCGCGACCAGCATCGGCAGCGGCGCCTCGCCGTGGGCGTGCGAACCCGCGGGCGGCGCGCGGAAGAAGGCGCGATGCACGATCGGCAGGAAGTAGCCCGCGTTGAGCAGCGTGCTGGCGCAGACCACCGCGACCGCGAACCAGTTCGCCGTGCCCATCGCCCCCGCGAGCAGGTACCACTTGCTGACGAAGCCCGCTGCGGGCGGCAGGCCGATCATCGACAGCGCGCCTATCGTGAACGCGATCATGGTCACCGGCATGCGCCGGCCGATGCCGTCGAGCTGGCTGACCTCGGTCTTGTGCGCGGCGGTATAGATGGCGCCGGCAGCGAAGAAGAGCGTAATCTTGCCCACCGCGTGCACGGCGATGTGCAGCGCCGCGGCGATCACGGAAAACGGCGCCAGCAGCGCCGCCGCGAGTACCACGTAGGAGAGCTGGCTGACGGTGGAGTACGCGAGCCTGCGCTTCAGGTTGTCGGCGCGCAGCGCGACGATGGACGCGGCGATGATGGTGAATCCGGCCACCAGCGACAGCCAGTCGGCGCCGCCCGCGGCCGCGAGCGAATCGACGCCGAACACGTAGACGATCACCTTGACGATGGAGAACACCCCCGCCTTCACCACCGCGACCGCGTGCAGCAGCGCCGACACCGGCGTCGGCGCCACCATCGCCGCCGGCAGCCAGCGATGGAACGGCATCAGCGCCGCCTTGCCGATGCCGAACATGAACAGCGCGAGCAGGCCGCCCGCGGCCGCGCCATGGACCTTGTCCTTGAGGATGCCGCCGGGGGTGAATTCCAGCGTGCCGGCAAGCTGCCAGGTGACGATGATCCCGGGCAGCAGCAGCATGATCGACGTGCCGAGCAGCAACCAGAGGTACAGGCGCCCGCCGCGGCGCGCCTCCTCGCCGCCGTGGTGGGTGACGAGCGGCCAGGTGGCGAGCGTCAGCACCTCGTAGAACAGGAACAGCGTCAGCAGGTTGGACGAGAACGCGATTCCCATCGTCGCGAACAGCGACAGCGCGAAGCAGACGTAGAAGCGCGTCTGGTGCGGCTCGTCGTTGCCGCGCATGTACCCGATCGAGTACACCGAATTCAGTATCCACAGCGTCGAGGCGACCAGCGCGAACAGCATCCCGAGCGGCTCGACGCGCAGCCCGAGCGGGATCCCCGGCAGCATCTCGACCAGGTAGAGCTGCGGTATGCCGCCCGCGAGCACGGTGGGCACCAGCCCCGCCACGCAGGCGAGCAGCGCGACGGCGGTCGCGAGCGTCACCGTCTCGCGCAGGTTCGGCCAGCGGCCCGCGAGCGCGATCGCCAGCGCGCCGACCGCGGGCACTGCAAGCGAGCCGGCAAGGAGCTGCGCCGCGCTCATCGCACGCCCTCGAGCAGCGCGCGCGCGGCCGCCGCGGCGCCGTCCACCACCGGGGTGCTGTAGACGCCCGAGGCCACCACCAGCGCCGCGAGTCCGAGCGCCGGCACCAGCATCGCCGCGGGCGCCTCGCGCACGTCGGCGAGCGCCGGCCCGGGCTGGCGCAGGTACGCCACCTCGACGAAGCGGTACATGTAGGCGAGCGCGATCAGCGAACTGGCCACCGGCAGCATGGCGATGACCCAGGCATCGCGCTCCACCGCCGCGATCACCAGGTACCACTTGGTGACGAAGCCCGCGGTAGAGGGCACGCCCACCAGGCTCATGCCGCCGAGCACGATGCCTGCGCAGGTCAGCGGCATGCGTTGCGCGATCCCGGCGAGCCGGTCGAAACTCACGCTGCCCGCGCGCGCCGCTATGCCGCCCACCAGCATGAACAGCGTGGCCTTGGTGATGCCGTGGTTGAACAGGTGCGCCACCGCCGCGGTCAGGCCGGTCTGCGACGCGAAGCTGATGCCTAGCGTGATGTAGCCGATCTGGCCGACGCTGGAATACGCCAGCATGCGTTTCAGGTCGTTCTGGAACACCGCGATCGCAGAAGCGATGAACATCGCCGCCACCGAGAGCACCAGCAGAATCTCTTCCATCGGCAACGAATCGACGACGGTACGCTGGCCGAACACGGTGAAGTAGAAGCGCAGCAGCGCGTAGATCGACACCTTGGTCGCCGTGCCGGCGAGCAGCGCCGCCACCGCGGAGGGCGCATACGCGTAGGCATTCGGCAGCCAGGCATGCAGCGGGAACAGCGCCAGCTTCAGGCAGATCCCCACCGTCAGGAAGGCGAGCGCCGCGAGCACCGGGCGATGGCCCGCGTCCTCGGGCAGCCGCTGCGCGATGTCGACCATGTTGAGCGTGCCGGTCGTGATGTACAGCAGGCCGACGCCGATGACGATGAAGGTGGCGCCGACGGTGCCGAGGATCAGGTACTGGTAGGCAGCCACCAGCGCGCGCCGGTCGCGGCCAAGCGCGACCAGCACGTAGGTCGCCAGCGACGAGATCTCCAGGAACACGAAGAAGTTGAACGCGTCGCCGGTGATCGCCATGCCGAGCAGGCCGGCAAGGCACAGGCACAGCATGGCGTAGAAGAGGTAATGCTGCTCGCGCGGCACCTCGATCTCGACGCTGCGCCTCGCGTACGGAACCACGAACACCGCGATCAGGCTTACCAGCACCAGCACGAATGCGTTGGCTGCGTCGACGCGGTACTCGATCCCCCAGGGCGGCGCCCAGCTGCCGAGCGCATACGAGATGTAGCCGCCGCCGATGACGCGCGACAGCAGCGCGAGCGACACGCCCAGCGAACTCAACGCCGACGCCATCGCCAGCACCCACGCCAGCCCCGCATGGCGCGCAAGCACCGCAAGCGGCGCGGCGATCAGCGGCACCACGACCTGCAGCGCGGGAAGGTGTTCGGCGATCACGCTTGCGGGTCTGCCGGTGTCTCGGCGTCGCGCTGCAGGATCTCCTCCTCCTCGATGCTGCCGTAGGCTTCGCTGATGCGCACCACGAGCGCCAGCCCGAGCGCCATCGTGGCGATCCCCACCACGATGGCGGTAAGGATCAGCACGTGCGGCAGCGGGTTCGAATAGACGCTGAACCCCGGGGCGACGATGGGCGCGGTGCCGCCGATCAGCTTGCCGGGCGCGATGTACAGCAGGTACACCGAGGTCTGGAAAATGGCGAGGCCGATGAGCTTCTTGACCAGGTTCGCGCGCGCGATGACCACGAACAGCCCGGCGACCATCAGGAACACCGTGATCGCGTAGCTGAAGTGGCTGAGCAGCGCCTGGGGCAGGTCCTGCACGCTCAATCCCCGTCGCGCCCGCGCGAGGCGAACATGTAGAACACCTTCAGCATCACGCCGGACACGGTGATCGCCACGCCCGCCTCCACCCAGAAGATGCCGCGATGCTGGCCGTTCACGGGGTCGGCGGACAGCACGAAATAATCGAGGTAGTTGCCGCCCAGCACGATGCCTGCCACGCCGACCAGCGCATACAGCAGCACGCCGGCGGCCATCATGGTCTCCACCAGCCAGTCCGGCACCACCTTGCGCGCGACCGGCAGGCCGAAGATCACGCCGTACAGGATGATCGCCGCGGCCGTGATCACGCCCGCCTGGAACCCCCCGCCCGGGCCGAAGTCGCCATGGAACTGCACGTACAGCGCGAACAGCACCATGAACGGGATCATCAGCTTGCTGACGACCCGGAGTACCAGGTAGCCCTTCACTTGCGCTCCTTGCGCCTGCGGCGCAGCAGGGCGACCACGCCGATGCCCGCGGTGAACACCACCGCGGTCTCGCCCAGCGTGTCGTAGCCGCGGTAGCTTGCAAGCACCGCGGTGACGACGTTCGGGATGCCGGTCTCTCGCGGCCCGTCCTTGAGGTATCGCGGCTGCACGTGCTGGTGCATCGGCGCATTCGCATCGGAGAACGCGGGCAGGCCGAGCGTGCCGTACACCAGCACGCCGCCGATCGCGACCGCGAGCGCGAGCGGCAGCCACTGCCCGCGCATCGGCCGCGCCTCGTCGCCGCGCGTCAGGTGCAATGCACCGAGCATCAGCACGGTCGAGATGCCCGCACCGACCGAGGCCTCGGTCATCGCCACGTCCACGGCATCCAGCGCAACCAGCACGGTCGCCATGAGGAAGCTGTAGATGCCGAACAGCACCACGGCGGCGAAGAGGTTGCGCTGGACGACGATGCCGAGTACGGTCACCCCCATCATCACCAGCAGCACGTTGACCACTACCGCTTCGATGGCGGCCTCCGTTGCGGTCCGAGGAGCGGCTCGAGCCCGCGTGCGAGCGCCGCCTTGGCGAGCGCGTGCGTCGCCGTCGGCGAGGCGAAGAAGATCAGCAGCCCGATCACCGCCAGCTTCGCCGCGACCAGCGTGAACCCGGCCTGCAGCGCAAGCCCCGCCAGGATCAGGCCCGCGCCCATGGTTTCGACCAGGCTCGCGGCGTGCATGCGGGTGTAGAAGTCCGGCATGCGCAGCATGCCGATGCCGCCGACGACGCAGAAGAAACCGCCGCCGGCGAGCAGCGCGAAGCTGAGGGCGTCCAGCACGGCATCCATCAGCGTGCGTCCTCGGCACCCTCGCCGGGCGAGCCGAGGTCGCCGTAGCGGAAGAACTTCAGTATCGCGATCGTGCCGACCATGTTGAGCAAACCGTAGGTGATGGCAAGGTCGAGGAACTCGGGCCTGCCGTTGAGGAAGCCGATCACGGCGAGCAGCAGCATCGCCACGGTTCCGATGGTGTTGCCGGCAAGCGCGCGGTCGAACACGGTCGCACCGAGCAGCGCGCGCGCGAGGACCAGCGCGAGCGTGACGAGCAGCGCGAACGTCGCCACCGCGAACATCAGCGCTGCCCCTCGAAGCGCGACACGCGCAGGTCCATCTCGCCGCCTTCCATGCCTTCGGCGGACTCGCGTACCAGCGCGTGCACCAGGAACTCCTGCGGCCCGGCCTCGATGCTCACCGTTCCCGGCGTCAGCGTGATCGAGTTCGCATGCACCGTGAGGCCGACATGCGTGCGCTGCCCGGGGCGAAAGCGCACTAGCGCCGGATCGATCGGCAGGCGCGGGTCGAGGATCACGCGCGTCACCTGCCACGCCGACTTCACGATCTCCTTCAGCAGCCACGGCCAGTACCACAGCGCGCCCGCGCCCAGGTGCACCGGATGGCCTTCGTGGTCTATCAGGTCCATGCGGCGCGCGAGGAACACGACCGCGGCGGCGCTCAACGCCCCCATCGCGAGCAGGAACGGCACGAACATCCCGGACAGCAGCAGCCAGAAGGCGAACAGCGTTGCCGCCAGACTGATTGCGCGAATCATCGCCCGCTCTCTCCCCTTGCATGAACGTCGCGCCGTGCGCGGCGCGTTCCGCCATGTTGTGGCGGATTCTATTACACGCGTGTCGCAGTTCGAGTTGGTTAGAATCGGCCGGACCGATGTCGCTGATCCTCATCATCGCGCTGCCCCTGCTGCTGGGGCCGCTGTTCGCTTTCCTCGGCGCGCGCTTCGGACGGTCCGGATCCGCGTGGGCGGTGGCGGCGGTCGCGGCGGCGGCGCTCGCGCTGGTGCTCGCCCAGGCCGGCGCGGTCATCGACGGCACGCCCCTCATGTGGCGCTGGCAATGGCTGCCCGAGGCGGGCCTGAACCTGTCGCTGCGCCTGGACGGGCTTGCGCTGCTGTTCGTGCTGCTGATCCTCGCCATCGGCCTTCTGGTCATCCTGTACGCCCGCTACTACCTTTCGCCCGAGGATTCGCTCGGGCGCTTCTACGCCATCCTGATGGTGTTCATGGCGGCGATGCTCGGCATCGTCACTTCCGACAACCTGCTGGTGCTCGCCGTGTTCTGGGAGCTGACCGGCGTCACCTCGTTCCTGCTGATCGGCTACTGGGGCAACCGCGTGGAGTCGCGCCAGGGCGCGCGCATGGCGCTCGCCATCACCGGCGGCGGCGGGCTGGCGATGCTCGCGGGCTTCCTGCTGCTGGGCGAGATCGCCGGCACCTACGAGATCTCGGAGCTGATCGAGAAGCGCGAGCTGATCCACGAGCACGCGCTTTACGTGCCGATGCTGCTGCTGGTGCTGCTCGGCGCCTTCACCAAGTCGGCGCAGTTCCCGTTCCATGCCTGGCTTCCCGAAGCGATGGCGGCGCCCACGCCGGTGTCCGCGTACCTGCATTCGGCGACGATGGTGAAGGCGGGCGTGTTCCTCATCGCGCGCATGTACCCGATCCTCGGCCAGTCCGCGGTGTTCGAGTACACCGTGTGCGCGGTCGGCCTGACCACGATGGTGTTCGCCGCCTATGTCGCGGTGTTCAAGCACGACCTGAAGGGCCTGCTCGCCTACTCGACGATCAGCCACCTCGGCCTGATCACCTTCCTGCTCGGCCTGGATTCGCCGCTGTCGGCGCTGGCCGCGGTGTTCCACATCGTCAACCATGCCATCTTCAAGGCATCCCTGTTCATGGCCGCCGGCATCATCGACCACGAGGCGGGCACCCGCGACATGCGCCGCCTGGGCGGATTGTGGCGCCACATGCCGCACACGGCGACGCTCGCCATGGTGGCGGCGGCGGCGATGGCGGGCGTGCCGCTGCTGAACGGGTTCCTGTCCAAGGAGATGTTCTTTGCCGAGGCGCTCGAGCTCGACCAGCTCGGGCTGCTGGGCGAGATCGCGCCCTACGCGGTGGTCGCCGGCGGCGCCTTCGGCGTCGCCTATTCGCTGCGCTTCATCCATGACGTGTTCTTCCATGGCGACGCGAAGGGCCTGCCGCGCACGCCGCACGAGCCGCCGCGCTGGATGAAGGTGCCGGTCGAGATCCTGGTCGCGCTGTGCATCCTGGTCGGCGTGCTGCCCGGCCTCACCGTGGCCACGCTGGTCGACGTCGCCGGTGCATCCGTTTTCGGCGCCGCACTGCCGCCGCACGACATCGCCATCTTCCACGGCTTCAATCTGCCGCTGGCGATGAGCGCGCTCGCCCTGGTGCTGGGCGCGCTGATGTACTGGGTGCTGCTGCATCGGCTCGACCTGCACCTGCACGTGCCCTCGGGATGGACCGGCAGGCTGCTGTTCACCCGCGCGGTAGACGGCCTGGTCGCAATCTGCCGGCTCATCACCGACCGGCTGGAGAACGGCTCGCTGCAGCGCTACCTCGCGCTGATGATCGGCTTCGCCCTCGTCGCCGGCACCGCGCCCTTCATCGGCGCCGGTGACGTGGTGCTCACCGGGCCGCAGGCGCTGATGCCCGCGAACGCATTCGCCTGGGCGCTGTGGCTGGTGCTGGTCGCTGCGGCGCTCGGTGCGGTGCTGGTGCACCGGCAGCGCCTCGCGGCGGTGATCCTGGTTGCGGTGGTCGGCCTGGCGGTCAGCATCGCCTTCGTCTACCTCTCCGCGCCCGACCTGGCGCTGACGCAGATCTCGGTCGAAGTGGTCGCCACGGTGCTGCTGCTGATGGCGCTGGCGCTGCTGCCGGCAACTAGCGAGCCCGAGTCCGGCGCGGCACGCCGCTTGCGCGATGCCGGGCTCGCCGCCGGCGCGGGGCTTGGCGTCGGCCTGCTCGCCTGGGCGGTGATGACGCGGCCGCTGGAGACCGTGTCGTGGTTCTTCGTCGACCAGAGCGTCCCCGGAGGCGGCGGCACCAACATGGTGAACGTGATCCTGGTCGACTTCCGCGGCTTCGACACGCTGGGCGAGATCACGGTGCTGGCGATCGCGGCGATCGGCGTCGCCGCGCTGCTGGACGGGCTGCGTGTGCCGCGCGCCGCGCCACGGCAGGCGCACGATGCCTATCCGCTGATCCTCGCCACCGCGTCCAACGTCATGCTGCCGCTCACGCTGATGGTGTCGGCCTACATCTTCCTGCGCGGCCACAACGATCCCGGCGGCGGCTTCATCGCAGGCCTGGTGACCGCGATCGGCCTGGTCACGCAGTACATCGCCGATGGTTATCGCGCCACCGGGCAGCGTTTCAACCCGGACTACGCGCGCGTGGCGGGCGCTGGCATCGCGGTCGCCGGCGCCACCGGCATCGGCGCATGGTTCTACGGCGCGCCCTTCCTTACCAGCGCGCACGGCTACGCCGGGATCCCGCTCCTTGGCAGCGTGCCGCTGGCGAGCGCCATCGCCTTCGACCTCGGCGTCTACCTGGTGGTGGTCGGCGCGACGCTGCTGATGCTGGTCGCGCTCGCCGGCGCGGGCGAACGCGAGGCCGCGGCCTGAGATGGAATTCCTCGTCGCCAGCGCCCTCGGGCTCATCACCGCCAGCGGCGTCTACCTGCTGCTGCGGCCGCGCACGTTCTCGGTGGTGCTCGGGCTGTCGCTGCTCGGCTACGCGGTAAACGGCTTCATCTTCGTCATGGGACGACTGGCGAGCGGCGCGCCCCCGCTGGTGTCGGCAGACGCCGCAGGCTACGCCGACCCGCTGCCGCAGGCGCTGGTGCTGACCGCGATCGTCATCGGCTTCGGCATGACCGGCTTCATCATCGAGCTCGCGCTGCGCGCGCGCCAGGACGCGGGCAGCGACCACGTCGACGGCCGCGAGCCGGGGGAGCGCCGGTGAACCACCTCGTCATCGTCCCGGTGCTGCTGCCGCTCCTGACCGCGGCGCTGCTGCTCGTAGCAGCGCCGCGGCTCGCCGTGCAGCGTGTCGCGGCAATCGCCGCGACGCTGCTGCTGGCCGCGGTGTCGGTTGCGCTGCTCTCGCTGAGCGCCGACGACGCGCACCGCGTGTACGCGCTCGGTGCCTGGCCCGCGCCCTTCGGCATCGTGCTAGTGCTCGACCGCACGTCCGCGCTCTTCGTCACCATCGTGTCGCTGGTTGCGCTGGGCGCGGTCGCCGCCGCCGCGGGCGGCTGGGACGCGCGCGGGCGCTACTTCCACGCGCTGTTCCAGTTCCAGCTCGCCGGCCTGAACGGCGCCTTCCTTACCGCAGACCTGTTCAACCTGTTCGTGTTCTTCGAAGTGCTGCTGATCGCCTCCTACTGCCTGCTGCTGCACGGCCTGGGCGCCCAGCGCCTGCGCGCCGCGGTGCACTACGTGGTGATCAACCTCACCGCCTCGGCGCTGTTCCTGGTTGCGGTGGCGACGCTCTACGGCCTCACCGGCACGCTGAACATGGCGGACCTCGCCACCCGCGTCGCCGAGCTGCCCGAGTCGGACGCGCCGTTCGCGCGTGCCGCCGGCCTGCTGCTGTTCGCCGTGTTCGCGGTCAAGGCGGCGATGTTTCCGCTGCAGTTCTGGCTGCCCGCCACCTATGCGGCCGCGTGCGCGCCGGTCGCGGCGCTGTTCGCGGTGATGACCAAGGTCGGCCTGTACGCGATCGCGCGCGTCTATCCGCTGGTGTTCGGCGATACGGCCGGTGCGGCTTCGCTGCTCGAGGCGCCGCTGATGCCGTTGGCGCTGGTCACCCTGGCGCTGGGCGCCATCGGCGCGCTCGCCGCGGCGCGCCTGGGCGGCGTGGTCGCCTGCTTCACCGTCGTCTCCGCGGGCACCGTGCTGGTCTCGCTCGCGCTGCTCAGCCAGGCCGGCGTCGCCGCCGCGCTCTACTACATGGCGCACAGCAGCTTCGCGCTCGCGGCGCTGTTCCTCGTTGCCGGCCTGTTCGCCGCGCAACGCGGCGCCGAGGCAGACCGCCTCGCGCCGGGGCCGGCGCTGGCGCAACCCGGCCTGCTCGGCATGCTGCTGCTGGTCGGTGCGCTCAGCATCGCCGGGCTGCCGCCGCTGTCGGGCTTCGTCGGCAAGCTGCTGATCCTCCAGGCCGCGCGGGGCGAGCTGGCGCTGTGGACCTGGAGCGTGGTGCTCGGCGCCACGCTGCTCGCCATCGTCTGCCTGACGCGCGCGGGCAGCCTGCTGGTGTGGAACAGCGCACCCGGTCCTGCGCGCGCGCCCGGCGCCCGCGCGCTCGAGGTCGCGCCGGTGGTCTTCCTGCTCGGCTGCAGCGTGGCGATGGCTGCATTCGCCGCGCCCCTGCACCGCTATACCGATGCCGCGGCAGCCCAGCTGCTGCAGCCCGCCGGCTACATCAATGCGGTACTGTCCGCGGCACCAGAGCGCCGGGTGCGTGCGTTCCCCGATGCGGAGGCGCGACGATGAAGGCGCTGCTGCCCCAGCCGCTCACCAGCGCGGTGCTCGCCGCCGGCTGGCTGCTGCTGGCCGGCTTCTCTGCCGCGCACCTGGCAATGGCGATCCTGGTCTCGCTGGCGCTGCCGTGGTTCACACGGCGCTTCGTCGGCGAGGCCATGGGGAAGGTGCGCGGCTGGCGCGGCCTCGCCCTGGCGGCGCGCTTCACGTTGCTGGTGACCTGGGACATCGTGGTCGCGAACGCGGTGGTCGCGCGGCTGGTGCTGGGCCCGCCGCAGCGGCTGCGCCCGGCCTGGATCGAGGTGCCGGTCGACCTCGAGCAGCCGCTGGCGATATCGCTGTTCGCGTCGATCATCACGATGACGCCGGGAACCGTGTCCGCCGACCTGTCCGACGACCGCCGCTGCCTGCTGGTGCATGTACTGGATACCGACAACCCGGCGGCGCTGGCGGCCGACATCAAGTCGCGCTACGAGCGCCCCCTCGCGGAGATATTCGCATGATGGAGTTCGCCCTCAACGTCGCTTTCGGCTCTATCGCGGTGGCGCTGGCGCTGTCGCTGTGGCGCCTGGCGCGCGGCCCCGACGTGCCGGACCGCATCCTTGCGCTGGATGCGATGTACATCAACGCCGTGGCATTCATCGTGCTGCTGGGCATCCGCACCGGCTCGGCGGCCTACTTCGAGGCGGCGCTGCTGATCGCGCTGTTCGGCTTCGTCGCCACGGTGGCGCTGGCGCGCTACGTGGCGCGCGGCGACGTGCTGGACTGAGGAGGAAGCATGGCAGAACTGGTCGTTTCCGCTTTCCTGCTGGTCGGCAGCTTCTTCGTGCTGGTCGGCGCCATCGGCCTTGCGCGGCTGCCCGATTTCTTCACGCGGCTGCACGCGCCGACCAAGGCGACCACGCTCGGGGTCGGCGGCATGCTGCTCGCGTCGATGGCGCACTTCCTCGCGCTCGGCGCGCCCAGCGTGCACGAACTGCTGATCACGCTGTTCCTTTTCGTCACCGCGCCGGTGAGCGCGTACATGCTGGCGCGTGCCGGGCTGCAGTTGAAACTGCGCTCGCGCGCCCCTCTGCCTCCTGCGGAGTAGCTCCTTCGCGGAGCCGCGGCATCAGCCGGCGATGATGACGTGCACGCGCGCAGGGCCGTGCGCGCCCAGCACCACGGTCTGTTCGATGTCCGCCGTGCGCGACGGCCCGGAGATGTAGTTCACCGCGCGCGGCAGCTGGCCGAGCTCGGCGCGCATCAGGTCCCAGGCATCCTCCATGTGCGCGACGATGCGCGACGCGGGGACGATCGCGACATGCGTCTCGGGCAGCAGGCTGACGCTGGAGGGCGTGTCCGGGCCGGACAGCACGCACAGCGTCCCGGTTTCCGCGATCGCGCAATAGGCGCCGGTGACGCCGATCGCATCCGCACCAACCGCCGCGCGCGCTTCGAGCGCAAGGCCGGCGCCGCGCCAGTCGAGCGTCGCCAGCCGCGGCCAGACGCAGCCCGACCTTGCGAGCTTGTGCGCGTCCAGGTATCGCGCCACCGCGCCGGGCGCATCCCGCTCGCTCGCCACCGCGTCCACCGTGCTCGCCAGCGCCGCGGCCCTGGCGCGGAAGCGCTCGACCAGGTCGCGGTCGAGCGCGGGCAACGGACCGCGCGGATGCGCGCGCAGGTAGGTCGTCACCAGGTCCTGCTCGTCCGCGCCCGGCGCGGCGCCGCCGCGGTGCTGCGCGCGGCGGATGCGCTCCAGGATGCGCTCGCGCGCCGGCATCTAGTCCAGCGCCTTCACCAGGTCGTCGATGACCTTCTTCGCGTCGCCGAACACCATCATCGTCTTGTCCATGTAGAAGAGCGGGTTGTCCAGGCCGGCGTAACCGGCGGCCATGCTGCGCTTGTTGACCAGCACGGTGCGCGCCTTCACCACGTCCAGGATCGGCATGCCGTAGATCGGGCTGCCCTTCTCGTAGGCGAGCGGATTGACGACGTCGTTGGCGCCCAGCACCAGCGCGACATCCGCGGTGCCGAAATCGCTGTTGATGTCCTCCATCTCGAACACCTGGTCGTACGGCACTTCGGCTTCCGCCAGCAGCACGTTCATGTGCCCCGGCATGCGGCCCGCCACCGGGTGGATCGCGTAGCGCACGCTGACGCCCTTGGCGGCGAGCTTGGCCGCCATCTCCTTCACCGCGTGCTGCGCGCGCGCCACGGCCAGGCCGTAGCCCGGGACGATGATCACGGATTCGGCGTTCGCCATCAGGAACGCGGCGTCGTCGGCCGAGCCCGAGCGCACCGTCTTCTGCTCGCCGCCCGCGGCAGCCGACCCCTCGGCGGCGCCAAACCCGCCGAGGATGACGCTGAAGAACGAGCGGTTCATCGCCTTGCACATGATGTAGGAGAGGATCGCGCCCGAGGAGCCGACCAGCGAGCCGGCAACGATAAGCAGGGAATTGTTCAGCGAAAACCCGATTCCCGCCGCCGCCCAGCCCGAGTAGCTGTTCAGCATCGAGATCACCACCGGCATGTCGGCGCCGCCGATCGGGATGATGATCATCACGCCGAGCATGAACGCCAGGCCCGCCATGAAGATGAAGGGCGTCCACGCCTGGTCGTTCGACATGAAGAACGCGAAGCCGAATCCGAGCATCAGCACGAACAGCGCAAGGTTCAGCATGTGCTGGCCGGGGAACACCACCGGCGCGGAGGAAAACAGCCGGAAGTGCTTGCCCAGGCCCGCGAGCTTGCCGAAGGCGATCACGCTGCCCGAGAAGGTGATCGCGCCGACGAAGGTGCCGATGAACAGCTCCAGCCGGTTGCCGCGCGGCATCGGCTCGGCAACGCCGAAGGCGGCCGGGTTGTTCACCGCCGCGATCGCGATCAGCACCGCCGCCATGCCGACCAGCGAATGCATCAGCGCGACCAGCTCCGGCATCTGCGTCATCTGCACGCGGCGCGCGAACAGCGCACCGACGGCGCCGCCGATCGCGATGCCGAGGATGATCAACGCGTGGCTCTTCACCACCGCCAGCGTCACCAGCACGGCGATCGCCATGCCGGCGATGCCGAAGGCGTTGCCGCGGCGCGCCGTCTCGGGGTGCGACAGCCCTTTCAGCGCGAGGATGAAACAGACCGACGCGACCAGGTACCAGAGCGTCAGCTGGTTCGCGGTAATGGTGCGCACCTCATCCATGGCTCTTGTCTCCCGCCACGGCGCCGTCCTTCGGCGCCTTCGGGGCCTTCTTCCTGAACATCTCGAGCATGCGCTGCGTAACGAGGAAGCCGCCGAAGACGTTCACCGCGGCGAGCACTACCGCAGCGAAGCCCACCCAGCCGCCGAAATCGGTCTCGGCGGGACCGGCGGCGAGGATCGCGCCGACGATGATCACGCTGGATATGGCGTTCGTCACGCTCATCAGCGGCGTGTGCAGCGCGGGCGTGACGTTCCAGATCACGTGATAGCCGACGAAGATCGCCAGCACGAAGATGACGAGGTTGGTGATGGTGGGGTCTACGATGCCGCTCATCTGCTAGCTCCGTTTGGTGACTTCGCCGCCGATGCAGGCGAGGCTGCCGGCGACGATCTCGTCCTCGCGGTCGAGCTTGAATTCGCCCGTCTTCGCATCCAGCATCAGGCCGAGGAAGTTGTACAGGTTGCGCGCGTACAGCGCAGACGCGTCGAAGGGCACCGTCGCGGCAAGGTTCGGGTAGCCGACGATCCTGACGCCGCCCCTGTGCACCACCTTGCCGAGCTCGGCGCCTTCGACGTTGCCGCCCTGCTCTATCGCCAGGTCGACGATCACCGAGCCGGGCTTCATCGCCGACACGGTCGCCTCCCGGATCAGCTTGGGCGCGGGGCGGCCGGGAATCAGCGCCGTGGTGATGATCACGTCGGAGGCCAGCGCGCGCTGGTGCACGGCTTCTGCCTGCCTGCGCATCCAGTCGGCCGGCATCGGCCGCGCATAGCCGCCCACGCCCTGCGCGATCTCCTTCTCCTCGTCGGTCAGGTAGGGCACGTCGACGAACTTCGCCCCCAGCGACTCGATCTGTTCCTTCACCGCCGGGCGCACGTCGGAAGCCTCGATGACCGCGCCCAGGCGCTTCGCGGTGGCGATCGCCTGCAGGCCGGCGACGCCGGCGCCGAGCACCAGCACGCGCGCCGCCTTCACGGTTCCCGCTGCCGTCATCAGCATCGGGAAGAAGCGGCCGATCTCGGCCGCCGCGAGCACCACCGCCTTGTAGCCGGCGATGTTGGCCTGCGACGACAGCACGTCCATCGACTGCGCGCGCGAGATCCGCGGCAGCCATTCCATGGCGAAGCCGGTGACCCCGCACCGGGCGAGCGCCTCGAGCGCCTGCGCGTCGTAGGGATTCAGCAACCCGATGAGCAGCGAATCCTTCTTCAGCATGCCGAGCTCGGCGGCCAGCGGGGCACGCACCTTCAGCACGATGTCGGCGTCGAACGCCTCCGCCGCCGCGGCGACGAGCTTCGCGCCCGCGGCCTCGTAGTCGCGGTCAGGGATGCTCGAAGCCGCACCCGCGCCGGCCTGCACGCGTACCTCGTTCTTCGCGGCCAGCTTCTTCACCGTTTCCGGGGTTGCGGCAACGCGCGTTTCTCCCGCCAGCGCTTCGGCGGGGATGCCAATTCTCATGAGCGGGATCTCCCTTTGGACGCCGCGATTCTACCGCGTGCGCGCGAGCATCACCCGCTCCAGGGCCTCGAAGGCGACATGAACGACCAGCGCGAGCCCCGCGGCCGGCAGCGCGCCGGCAAGCAGCATGGTGTGATCGTTCAGCGCGAGGCCCTGCGCGATGCGCTCGCCGAAACCACCGGCACCGATGAACGCAGCGATGGTCGCGGTGCCGACATTGATGACCGCGGCAACCTTGACGCCGGCGAGGATCGTCGGCGCAGCCAGCGGCAGCTCGATGCGCAGCAGGATGTCGCCGCCGCGCAGGCCGAGCGCCAGCGCGGCGTTGCGCAGTCCCTGCGGCACCTGCACCAGTCCGGCATGCGTGTTGCGCGCGATCGGCAAGAGCGCATAGAGAAACAGCGCGATCAGTGCCGGCCAGATGCCGATGGTGCCGGTGAGCGGCACCAGGAACGCCAGCAGCGCGAGCGACGGGATGGTCTGCACCAGGCCGGTGGCGAGCAGCACCGGCTGCGCCAGCCAGCGCAGCTTCGCCGCCGCGATGCCCAGGGGCACGCCGATTGCCGCGGCGGCGGCAAGCGATCCGCCCACCAGCCACGCATGCTCGGCGAGCAGCCGGCCGAAGTCGTCCGCGAACAGCGCCGCCGCGAGCGAACGCCGCGCAGCCGGCGCGGCGACATCGGCGCCAGACAGGTAAGCGGCGGCGACATCGGCGAAGGACTGCTTGTCGATCTCGGCGCGGGCGTTCAGGCCCACCATGGTGACCGCGTCGATGCGGCCCTCGAACCCGGCGAAGGCGGCGAAGGCCGCCGGAAAGCGCGCGGGCGCATCGTCGCGATGCAGGATCACCGCATCGTAGGAGGGAAAGAACGCGCGGTCATCCGCCAGCACCGCGATGTCGTAGCGGGCGATCTTGGCGTCGGTGGAGTAGACGTCGATCGCGTCTATGCGGCGCGCGGCGAGCGCCTCGTAGGCAAGGCCATGGTCCAGGCCGCGCACCGCGCCATGCGGCAGCGCGTAGGCCTCGCGCAGGCCCGGCCAGCCGTCGCGACGGCCGAGAAACTCGTGGCCGAAGCCGAGCACCAGCGACGGATGCCGCGCCAGGTCCGACACCGTCCGTATGCGCAGCCGCTCGGCGTGCGCGCGGCGCATGCCGATGGCGTAGGTGTTGTTGAAGCCGAAGCGCACCGCGACCGCGAGGCCGTGCGGCGCGAGGCGCCGGTTCAGCGCCGGGATGTCCAGCCGTTCCTCGAGCTTGAGCATCTCGCGCGCGATGGTGCCGGTGTACTCGGGATAGGCGTCGATCGTCCCGGTGCGCAGCGCTTCCCAGAGGATCGCGGTGTTGCCGAGTCCCGGTTTGTGCTCGGCGCGCGTGCCGGCGCGCTCCGCCGCCTGCGCGAGCAGCTCGCCGAGGATGTACGACTCGGTGAAGCGCTTGGAACCGATGCGCAGCGCATCCTGCGCCAGCGCGGCGCCCGCCGCGGCGAGCAGCAGCGCGGCGAGGATCGCCCTCACGCCGCCGCCTCGAGCCTCGGCGCGTCGGCGAGGAACTGCAGCCTGGCAAGGCTCGCGTACAGGCCGCCCTGGCGCATCAGTTCGGCATGCGAGCCTTCGGCGACGATGCGCCCGTGCTCCATGACGACGATGCGGTCGGCGTGCTGCACCGTGGCGAGGCGGTGCGCGATCACGAGCGTGGTGCGCCCGGCCTCGAGCGTCTCCAGCGCCTGCTGCACCATGCGCTCGCTTGCGGCATCGAGCGAACTCGTCGCCTCGTCCAGCAGCAGGATCGGCCGGTCGGCGAGCAGCGCGCGCGCGATCGACAGGCGCTGGCGCTGCCCGCCCGAGAGCGTGACGCCGCGCTCCCCGAGCAGCGTGTCGTATCCCTGCGGCAGCCGCTCGATGAACTCCGCCGCGAACGCGCGCTCGCAGGCCGCGCGCACCTCGGCCGCGCTCGCGTCGGGCCGGCCGTAGCGCACGTTGTCGGTGACGCTGGAGGCGAAGATCACCGGCTCCTGCGGTACGACGGCGATGAGGGCGCGCAGCGCGCGCGGCTCGAACTCGCGCACGTCGATGCCGTTCACGCGCACCGCGCCGCGCTGCGGGTCGTAGAAGCGCAGCAGCAGCGCGAGCACCGTGGTCTTGCCGGCGCCCGAGGGCCCGACCAGCGCGACGCGTTCGCCAGCCGACACGCGCAGGGAGAAATCGGACAGCGCCGGCGTGTCCGGGCGCGCCGGGTAGGCGAAGCCCACCGCTTCGAAAGCGACCTCGCGCACCGCGGCAGGCGCCGCCGCCGGCGCTGCCGGCGCGACGATCTGCGGTGCGGTTTCCAGCAGTTCCATCAGGCGCTCGGTCGCCCCGGCCGCGCGCTGCAGGTCGCCATACACTTCCGAGATCGCCGCCACCGCGCCCGCGGCGACCGCGCAGTAGAAGACGAACGCGGAAAGGCTGCCTGCCGACAGGGTTCCCGCGAGCACGTCGCGGCCGCCGATCCACAGCACCACCGCGACGCCGCCGTAGATCACCAGCATGACGAAGGCGATCAGCATCGCCTTGATGCCGATGCGCTCGACGCCGGACGCATGGGCGCGCTCGACCAGCACGCCGAAATCCCGCCGCGACGCGTCCTCGTGCGCGTACGACTGCACGGTGCGGATCTCGTGCAGCGCCTCGTCCGCGTGCACGCTGACGTCGGCGATGCGGTCCTGGTTCTCGCGCGAGTAGCGCCGCACGCGCCGCCCGACGAACACCATCGCCGCCACCAGCACCGGCGCGAACGCGAGCACCACCAGCGTCAGCTTCAGGTTGGTGAGGAGCAGCAGCGCCACCGCGCCCACGAGCAGCAGCGCGTTCCTCACCGCCATCGAGAAGCCGAATCCGATCACGCCCTGCAGCAGCGTGGTGTCGTTGGTCAGCCGCGAGATCACCTCCGCGGTGCGGGCGCTCTCGAAGAACGAGGGCGCGAACGAAAGCACGTGGTTGAACACCGCGCGGCGGATGTCGGCGATCACGCGCTCGCCGGTGGTCATCATCAGGTAGAAGCGCGCCCAGGTCGCCGCCGACAGCAGCACCGCAAGCCCGAGCACGCCGGCGAGCGCAAGGTCTAGGATGCGCTCGTCCGCCGCGCCGAAGCCGGCGTCGATGACATGGCGCAGCCCCTGGCCGAGCGCAAGCACGCACGACGCTGCGACCAGCAGCGACGCGATCGCGCCGGCGACGCGAGCCTTGTACGGCGCGAGGAACCTGCCGAGCCTGAGGAACTGCGACCAGTCGCGGCTCGCGGGCCGCTCGGGAAGGTGTTCGGCGATCATGCCGAACCGATGTTACCCGCTAGCGGGAGTAGAAACGATAGTTGTTGCGGCCGAGCTGCTTCGCACGGTACATCGCCACGTCGGCGTTGCGCAGCAGCGCCTCGCCGTCGCCCGCATCGGCGGGAAACACCGAGATGCCGATCGAGGCGCCGATGCGGAACTCCTGCCCGTCGATGATGCACGGCGGGTCGAGCGCGCGCAGGATCTTCTCGGCGACGACCTGGCAGTCGGCTTCGAGCGCGAGGTCCGGCATGACGACGACGAACTCGTCGCCTCCCTGGCGCGCCACGGTATCGGCCTTGCGCACGCAGCCGGCAAGGCGCCGCGACACCTCGCGCAGGACGGCGTCGCCGGCGCGATGGCCGAGCGTGTCGTTCACCTGCTTGAAATCGTCCAGGTCCACCAGCATCACGCCGACGCGCGCATCGCGGCGCTGCGCCAGGTACACCGCCTGCTTGAGGCGGTCGTCCAGCAGCCGGCGGTTCGGCAGGCCGGTGAGCGTGTCGTGGTAGGCGAGGAAGCGCACTTCCTCCTCCTGGCGCTTCGCCTGCGTGATGTCGCGCGATGCGCCGAGCATGCGCCTTGAGACGCCGTCGCGGCCGCGCATCAGCTTTCCTTCGGACGCCACCCAGCGCGTTTCCCCCGCCGGCGTGACGATGCGGAATTCGCACCTGTAACCATCGCCGGATTCGATGGCGCGCCGCCCGATCGCGTCGTAGCGCTCGCGGTCCTCCGGGTGCACGAGCGTACGCAGTTCCGGCCAGGCCGACGCGGGTTCGTCCTGCGCGCCGATCAGCCCCGAGGGATCTCGGCCCCACAGCACCGCGTCGGCGTCGATGTCCCACTCCCAGTAATACAGGTCGGCCGCGTCCGCCGCGAGGCGCAGTTTCTCCACGCTCTCGTGCAGCGCCGCGGCGGCGAGCCTCTGCTCGGTGATGTCGCGCGCGGTGCCGGTCGTGCCGACCGTCCTGCCGCGCGTGTCGCGCAGCGGAATCGCGTTGAACGACAGGTCCACGTGCGTGCCGTCGCGGCGCAGGTGGCGGGTCTCGTAGTCCTGCACGGACTCGCCCGCGAGGACGCGCCCGAACACCGCAATGTCCCGGTCCATCACCTCCGGCGCGACCCGCTCGCGCATCGGCGTGCCGAGCAGCTCGGCGGGCTCGAAGCCGTAGATCCTGCGCGACGCCGCGGCGTTGAGGTAGGACCAGTTGCCATCCGCGTCGCTGGTCCAGATCAGGTCGTTCGAGGTCTCGACGAGGTTGCGGTACATCGCCTCGCTGCGCTTCAGCCGCGCCTCGGCCTCGCGCCGCTCGGCGATGTCCATGAAGGCAAGCACCGCGGATTCGCGCGGCGCGGCCGGGTTCGCCGCCCGCATCTGCATGTGCACCCACGCCTTCGAGCCGTCCTTCCTGCGCAGCGGCCCGTCGATCTCGAACACGCCGCCCGAGCCCAGCTTGTCGTAGAAATCGACGCCCTGGCGCCAGTACTCGTCGCTGTAGTAGATGTCGCGCACCGATCGGCCGGCCAGCTCGCCCGGCCCGTAGCCCAGCATGCGCTCCAGCAGCGGGTTGCAGCGCTCGATGATGCGGTCCCTGAGGAAGGCCACGCCGACCGGCAGCGTATCCAGCATCAGGTTCTCCTCGGCGAGCAGCGCCAGGTACGCCTGCTGCGCGCGCTTCAGTTCGCTGATGTCGGTGAACATGCTCACCGACCCGCCGGCGCGCGTGCGCTCGAAGCGCCCCTGCAACCAGCGGCCGTCGCTCACCTGGAGGACGCGCGACGACCCCCCCGGCAGCCGCCGCCGCGCGATGCGCTCCTCGAACCAGGACTCGAACGCCTCGGCGGGCGCTGCCGGCATCTCGACCGCGTACGCGGCGCGCGCGATGTCGCGATAGGGAACGCCGGCCAGTTCGCCGGCCGCGCGGCCGTCGCCGTAGGTGCGCGCGTAGGTATCGTTGCACAGCACCAGGCGGTCGGCGTCGTCGTACACAGCGATGCCCTCGGGAAAACTCTCGATCGCGTCGCGCAGTCGCGCTTCGCTCTCGGCAAGCCTTGCCGACAGCGCCTCGTTGCTCATCCGGGTGCGCAGCATGCTGATGAAGTTGGCGTGTATGCCGCGGTAGACCCAGGACGCGACCGCGGCGAACACCACGACCATCATCGCCAGCAGCTGGTAGCTGCGGCCCGGCTGCGAGGCGAGCAGCAGGATCACCGCGCCGAGCGGCAGCGCAATGAAGGCGATGAACGCCGGCATGCTGGCGCCGTAGACGCCGATCGCGCCGAGGCCGCTGCCGACGACGATGAACACCAGCACGGTCTGCATCAACGGGTCGCTGAGGGGAAAGAACACGAACGCCGCCGCGGCCCAAAGCGCGCCGCCCGCCAGCGCGCCCAGGCAGAAGCGCCGTTCCCAGAGCGCCGGCACGCGCTCGTCGGCCGCCGCGCGCGCGTAGCGCCAGTGCAGCAGCACCCGGGCGAGCGTGGTCGCCACCACCGCAAGCAGCCACGCCTGCAGCGCGCCTGCGGTAAGCGGCCCCCACAGGACGAGCGCGAACAGCGCGGCGATCGCCAGCGTCGTCGCGTAAGCGGGCCTGGCGAATCGATACAGGGTGTCGACGCGCGCCTGCTCGAGCCTTGCGTCGTCGTGCCGGGTCGCGGATTCCATGCTGGCGCAGACTCTATGCCAAGGCGCCGCGACAAACGAGCGGTTTGCGCACGCCGCTGACCAACTCTTGCAATGTGGTGAGCGCGGCTGTGGCGTGCCGGCTGCTACGCCAGGGCCGCGTCGACGAGCTGGATCCAGTGGCGCACCGGCAGCTGCGCTTCTGCCTGCAGGTGCGTCAGGCAGCCGATGTTCGCGGTGACCATGCATGCGGGCATGCCGCTCGCCAGCGCATTCAGCTTGCGCGTGCGCAGTTCGGCGGCCAGCGACGGCTGCAGGATCGAGTAGGCGCCCGCCGAGCCGCAGCACAGGTGCGCGTCCGGCACCGCCGTGAGCTCGTGGCCGATCCTCGCAAGGATCGCCTCGACCTTGCCGCGCAACTGTTGCGCGTGCTGCAGCGTGCAGGGCGAGTGGAACGCCAGCTTGCCGCGACCGGCGCCTGCAGGCAACGCGTCGGGCGGCACCACCTCGCACAGGTCGCGCGTCATCGCGCTGACGCGTGCGGCCTTGTCGCGGTAGGCCGGATCGCCCGCCAGCAGGTGGCCGTACTCGCGCACCGTCGCGCCGCAGCCGCTGGCGGTCATGACGACGGCCTCGATGCCCCCGGTCTCGATGAGCGGCCACCACGCGTCGATCAACGCGCGCATCTGCTGCATGCCCGCCTGCTGCTCGTTCAGGTGGAACCGCACCGCGCCGCAGCAGCCCGCATCGGCCGCCTGGACGAGCGACACGCCGATGCGGTCGAGCACGCGCGCGGCCGCCGCGTTTATGGCCGGCGCCAGCGCGGGTTGCACGCAGCCTGCGAGCACGAGCATGCGCCGCGCGTGCCGCGGTGCCGGCCAGTCGCCCGACGCCTCGGCGCGCGCGGGAATCCTGCGCTGCAGCGATGCCGGCAGCAGCGGCCTGGCGAGCTGCCCCGCAGTCAGCGCGGCGGCAAACAGCCCGCTGCGCGGCAGCGCGTACGACAGCAGCGCGCGCTTCGCGCGATCCCAGGCGCCGCGCGAGGTGCGCGCCTCGACGAAGCCGCGGCCGATGTCGGCCAGCCGGCCGTAGCGCACGCCTGACGGACAGGTGGTCTCGCAGGCGCGGCAGGTGAGGCAGCGGTCCAGGTGCAGTCGCGTCTTCGGCGTCACCGGCGCGCCTTCCAGCGCCTGCTTGATCAGGTAGATGCGGCCGCGCGGGCCGTCCAGTTCGTCGCCGAGCAGCTGGTACGTGGGGCAGGTGGCCGTGCAGAAGCCGCAATGCACGCACTTGCGCAGGATGCCCTCGGCCTCCCGGCCCTCCGGGGTATCGCGCAGTTCGGCAACCAGGTTGGTCTGCATCTGCTCGCTATACTGCGGCCATGAAGGCCGTGTTCTGGCTGTTCGTTTTCGGCGCGGTGGCGGGCATCGCGATCCTCGTGCTGCAGCTCAGGCGCCGCTGGCTCGCACGCAAGGAAGCTGAGGAGGCTCGCGCCATGATGGTCATCGCCGAGGTCATGCGCGCCCGGGCCCCGGGTAAAGACGGCCCGGGTTCAGGATCCCCGCCGGGTCGAAAACAGCCTTGAGCTCGTGGTGCAGGCGCGCCAGTACCGGCGGCAGCGGCGCGAACGCGTCTGCCCGCCGTGTGGCGCCGCGGAACAGCGTCGCGTGCCCGCCCGTGCGCTGCGCTGCGGCGCGCACCGTTTCGGTGTCGGCGCTGGTGCGCACCCAGCGCAAGGCGCCTCCCCATTCGCTCAGCCGGTCCCCTGGCAGCTCTATCGGCGGCGCGTTCGAGGGCACCGACAGGCGCCACAGCGGCGCGGCACCGGCGAAGAACGCATGCGTGTGCTCGCGGATGCCGAGCCAGAACCTTTCGGACGCCGCGCCTTCGATGCGCTCGCCGCCGATCCTTTCGCTGGCGGCACGCAGCGCGCTTTCGGCGCCCGACAGCCGCACCGACAGCTCGCCATCGCGCCACACCGTGGCGCTCAGCGGCAACGGCGTTCCCGCCCAGCGGTTCATCTGCTCCAGCGCCTTCGCTTCCGGCATCTCGAGCGTCAGCGTCATTTCCTGCGCCGGCCGCGGCAGCACCTTCAGCGATACCTCGAGGATCAGCCCCAGCGTGCCCAGCGATCCGGCAAGCAGCCGCGACACGTCGTAGCCGGCAACGTTCTTCATCACCTGCCCGCCGAAGGCCAGGTCGCGCCCCCGGCCATCGATGATGCGCGCGCCAAGGACGAAATCGCGCACCGCGCCAGCACTCGCGCGGCGCGGCCCGGACAGCCCGGCCGCGACGCAGCCGCCCAGCGTCGCGCCGGCGCCGAAATGCGGCGGCTCGAAAGGCAGCATCTGGCGCTCGCGCTCGAGCACCGCGTCGATCTCGGCGAGCGGCGTGCCGCAGCGCGCGGTAAGCACCAGCTCGGTCGGCTCGTAGCTCACCAGCCCGGCGTAGGTACGCACGTCGAGCGGTTCGCCCTGCGGCTCGCCGCCGTAGAAATCCTTGCTGCCGCCGCCGCGCAGGCATAGCGGCGTGCCGTTGCCGGCAGCGTCCCGGATGCGCCCGGCAAACCCGGCGGCGATCGCGTCCATCAGAAGCGCGGCAGGCCGGGATGCGCCAGCTTGCCGCCATGCACGCGCATGCGGCCGTGTTCGGCGCAGCGCGCCAGCGTCGGCACCGCCTTGCCCGGATTGAGCAGGCCGAGGGGGTCGAACACCCGCTTCACGGCGTGAAACAGCTCGAGCTCCTCAGCGCGGAACTGCGTGCACATCTGGTTGATCTTCTCGATGCCGACGCCGTGCTCGCCGGTGATCGTGCCGCCGACCTCGATGCACTTCTCCAGCACCTCCTCGGCGAAGGACTCGGTGCGGCGCAGCTGCTCCGGGTCGTTGGCGTCGAACAGGATCAGCGGATGCAGGTTGCCGTCGCCGGCGTGGAACACGTTCGGGCAGCGCAGGCCGTATTTGCGTTCCATGTCGGCGATGAAGTTGAGCACCTCGCCCAGGCGCCGCTTGGGGATGGTGCCATCCATGCAGTAGTAATCCGGCGAGATGCGCCCGACCGCGGGAAACGCCGCCTTGCGCCCGGACCAGAACTTGAGACGTTCCGCCTCATCGCGCGACACCTGGGTGCGCGTCGCGCCGGCACCCGCGAACACCGCCTCCATGCGCTCGATCTCGTGCTCCACTTCCTCGGGCGTGCCGTCCGATTCGCACAACAGGATCGCCGCCGCGTCGATGTCGTAACCGGCGTGCACGAACTCCTCGACCGCGCGCGTCGCCGGCCGGTCCATCATCTCCAGCCCCGCCGGGATGATGCCGGCGGCGATCACCGCGGCTACCGCGTTGCCCGCTTTCTCGACGTCGTCGAAGGACGCCATCACCACGCGCGCGAGCTGCGGCCTGGGCAGCAGCTTGACCGTCACCTCGACCGTCACCGCGAGCAGCCCTTCCGAGCCTATCGCCAGCGCGAGCAGGTCGTAGCCCGGCGAGTCGAGCGCGTCCGAGCCGAACTCGACCGGCTCGCCGTCCATCAGGAACCCGCGCACCCTGAGCACGTTGTGCACGGTCAGGCCGTACTTCAGGCAATGCACGCCGCCCGAATTCTCGGCGACGTTGCCGCCGATCGAGCACGCGATCTGGCTCGAGGGGTCGGGGGCGTAATACAGGCCGAAGGCCGACACCACGTCGGAGATCGCGGCGTTCCTCACCCCTGGCTGCACCACCGCGATGCGCGCCAGCGGATCGACGCGCACCACGCGCATGAACTTGGCCATCGACAGCAGCACGCCGTCGCCCGGGGGCAACGCGCCGCCCGACAGCCCGGTGCCCGCGCCGCGCGGCACCACCGGCACGCGCATCGCGTGGCAGGTCTTCAGGATGCGCTGGACCTGCTCCTCCGTCTCCGGCAGGGCGACCACCATCGGCAGACGGCGGTACGCGGTGAGGCCATCGCATTCCCACGGCCTCGTGTCCTCCTCCTGCCACAGCACCGCGCGCTCCGGCAGGAACGCGCGCAGCGCCGCCGCCACCTCCCGCTGGCGCGATGCGTCTATGCGTTCGTCAGGTAGGGCTTCGCCCATTCGAGGCCGCTCAGTGTGTCCGCCTGTGGATTGTATTCGCAGCCGATCCAGCCCGCGTAGCCGAGCCTGTCCACCTCGGCGAGCAGCCACGGGTAGTTGATCTCGCCGCTGCCGGGCTCGTGGCGGCCGGGCACGTCGGCGAGCTGCATGTGCCCGATGCGCGGCAGCAGGCGCTCGATCGTCTTCGCCAGGTCGCCTTCCATGATCTGCATGTGGAAGAGGTCGTACTGCACGAAGGCGTTGGCCGCGCCCGCGGCGTCCAGCACCCCGATCGCCTGCGCGGTACCGGTGAGGAAGAAGCCCGGGACGGTGCGCACGTTGATCGGCTCGATCATCAGCTGCATGCCGGCTGCATCCAGCGCCGACGCGGCAATGCGGACGTTCTCCACCAGCGTGTCGCAATGCACGGCGTCGCGCGGCGCGACGCCGGCAAGGCAGTTCAGGCGCGTGCAGCCGGCGGCACGCGCGTACTCGACGGCGCGCGCCACGCCGTCGCGGAACTCGCTGCGGCGATCCGGCAGGCAGCCGAGGCCGCGGTCGCCCTTGGACGCATCGCCCGCGGGCATGTTGTGCAGCACCACTCGCACGCCCGCGTCCTGCGCCGCCTGCGCGACCTCGGCCGCAGAGCCGAACGCGTATGGAAACTGGTACTCGACAGCACGGAATCCGGCGCGCGCCGCGGCGCCGAAGCGCTCGAGGAACGGCAGCTCGGTGAACAGCATCGACAGGTTCGCGGCGAGCCTGGGCATGTGCGCTGCGTGCGCAGAAACTTCGGTTGGTATACGCCGATTCTATCCGAGGCGCGCGCTGCGGACCGGCGTTGCTTTCTGCCGGCTTAGTGTCGAGAATCGGGGACGATGATCAAGAACACGCTTGTCGACCTGTCGAGACGATTGCTTCCCGACCTGTCATGGCGCAGGCGCGTCACGCGGGCGAACCTGCGCGATGACGCGATGGCTGCGCTGATCGGCGCGGTCGTCGTCGTGCCCCAGGGCATCGCGTTCGCCACGCTCGCCGGGCTGCCGCCCGAGTACGGCCTGTACTGCGCGATGGTGCCCGCGATCGTTGGCGCGCTGTTCGGATCGAGCTGGCACCTGGTGTCCGGGCCGACGAACGCGATCTCGCTGGTCGTCTTCGCGACGCTGTCGCCGCTCGCAGCTACCGGCAGCGCGCAGTACGCGGCCCTCGCCCTCACGCTCGCGCTGATGGTCGGCATCCTGCAGCTGACCATGGGACTGGCGCGGCTGGGAACGCTGATCAACTTCGTCTCGCACTCGGTCGTGGTCGGCTTCACGGCCGGCGCCGGGGTGCTGATCATCGTCGCGCAGATCAACAACTTCTTCGGCCTCGCGCTGCCGCGGGGCTCGCTGCCGCAGACCCTCGGCGCCTTCGCCGCGAGCCTGGGAGACGTCAAGCCATGGGTGGTCGCGGTCGGCATCCTGACCATCGTGGCCAGCATCGTCGCGCGCCGCTTCCTGCCGCGCGTTCCGCACATGGTTGTTGCGCTGCTTGCCGGTGGGGTGTTCGGCTGGATCCTCAATCGCCTCCTCGGCAAGTCCACCACCGGCATCGCCGAGATAGGCCTGCTGCCGGGTGCGCTGCCCGCGTTGACGGTCCCCGAGTTCGATGCGGCGACATTCGGCAAGCTCCTCGGGGTAGCGGTCGCGGTAGCGGTGCTCGGGCTGGTCGAGGCGGTGTCGATATCGCGCGCCATTGCTGCGCGCTCGGGCCAGCGCATCGACGGCAATCGCGAGTTCGTCGGCCAGGGCCTGTCGAACATCGCCGGCAGCTTCTTCGGCGCGTACCCCTCCAGCGGCTCGTTCAACCGTTCAGGGCTGAACTACGATTCCGGCGCAAAGACCCCGCTTGCGGCGATGCTGTCGGCGCCCATGCTGGTGGTGGTGCTGCTCGTCATCTCGCCGCTGCTCGCCTACCTGCCGCTCGCGGCCATGGCCGGGTTGCTGTTCATGGTCGCGCTGAACCTGATCGACCTGCGCGCCATCCGGCACGTGCTGTCCTCCAGCCGCCAGGAGACCGCGGTGCTGGCGATCACGTTCGCCGCGACGCTGTTCGCGGAACTGGAGTTCGCCATCCTGTTTGGCGTCACGCTGTCGCTGACGCTGTACCTGAAGCGCACGTCGCGCCCCGCGCTGCGCCCCATCGTGCCGGACGCGGGCAGCGAGGCGCGCAAGTTCAAGGTCGTCGAGCCGGGCCAGCCGGAATGCCCGCAGCTCAAGATCCTGCGGCTGGAGGGCTCGCTTTACTTCGGTGCCGTGAACCATGTCGCCACGGAGCTCGACGACCTGCGCGAGGCCGCGCCGGGGCAGAAGCACCTGCTGCTGCTGGTCAAGGGCATGAACTTCGTCGATGTCGCGGGTGCCGACCTGCTTGCCGAGGAGCGCATGCGGCGCCGGGCGGCGGGGGGCGAGCTCTACCTGCACGGCCTGCGCCCGGATGCGGCGGCGGCGCTGGAGCGCACCGGCTACATGCGCGGCGACAACCGCAAGCAGGTGTTCGCGCGCAAGCGCGATGCGCTCGCCGACATCGTGCCGAGGCTCGACCCGCGCGTGTGCGCAACCTGCACCGCGCGCATTTTCGAGGAATGCGCGGCACAGCCCGGACCGCCGCCGCGCGAGCCCGAGCCGCCGGCATAATGCGCATCCTTCAGTCTTCCACGGAGCATCTCCAATGCGCGCTGCCGCACTGATCCGCCGAGCCGGCCTCGCCCTCGCCATCGCCGCATGCAGCGGCGCATGGAGCGGCGCCGCCCTCGCGCAGGCACAGACGACGCCAGCCGGCTACGAGCCCAAGTCCGGCCAGGCGGGCAAGGACGTAGTCTGGGTGCCGACGCCGCAGGTCGTGGTCGACAAAATGCTGGACATGGCGAAGGTGACGCCGCGCGACTTCGTCATCGATCTGGGCTCGGGCGACGGCCGCACCGTGATCACCGCGGCGAAGCGCGGCGCGAGTGCGCTTGGCATCGAGTACAACCCCGACATGGTCGAGCTGTCGAAGCGAAATGCCGAGAAGGAAGGCGTCGCCGGCAAGGCCAGCTTCATCAAGGCCGACCTGTTCGAGACCGACTTTGCCAGGGCCAGCGTGATCACCATGTTCCTGCTGCCGGACATCAACCTGAAGCTGCGGCCGAAGATCCTTTCCCTGAAGCCCGGCACGCGCATCGTCTCGAACAGCTTCACCATGGGCGAGTGGGCAGCGGACGAAACGGCGACGCTCAACAATGATGCCGGCTGCACGGTATCCTGGTGTACGGCGCTGCTGTGGATCGTGCCGGCACGCGTCGCCGGCACGTACCAGGTGCCGCAGGGTGAGCTGACGCTGAAGCAGGAGTTCCAGATGCTCTCCGGCACGCTGCATACCGGGGGCAAGACGTACGTGTTGACCGGCAAGGTGACCGGCGAGGCGTTCGCGTTCAAGGCCGGCGGCCGCGAGTACCATGGCAGGATGAACGGCAAGGCGCTGGTGCTGCGCTGAACGCAGCGGCCGCGTCGCTGCGACGGGACGAACCGGGGGAACAACGTGATAGAAATGAAGCTGGAGATCGCCGAGCGCGCAGCGCGGGCAGCGCTGGCCCAGGCCGCCAAGCTGGGCGTGGCGATGACGGTGTCCGTGGTGGACGAGGCCGGGAACCTGGTAGTGACGCTGAAGGGAGACGGGACGGGTTTCCTGACCACCGAAACCTCGCGCGCGAAGGCAGTTGCCGCGGCAGCATTCCGGCGCTCGACGCGCGAGATGGTCGAGCTGCAGAAAAGCCACCCGGCGTTCTGGGCCGCCCTGCCCGCGATTTCGCGCAGCCAGGCGCTGCCCTCCACAGGTGCGGTGCCGATCGTCGTCGGCGGGCACGTGATCGGGGCGGTCGGCTGCGGCGGCGGATCGGCGGACGAGGACGACGAATGCGCGCGCGCCGGCGCAGCAGCGGCCGGCTGATCGGGCGTTTCAAACCCAAGGAAAGCGAGGAATCCATGCTCAAGCACCACACCCCCAAGACCATCGCCGCGCCGTTCAGCGAATACCATCACGGCATGGAGGCACCGGCCGGTGCCCGCCTCCTCTACATTTCCGGCCAGATCGGCGTGGCACCGGACGGCACGCTGCCCAAGACCATCGATGAGCAGTGCCGGCACGCCTGGGAAAACGTGTTCAAGGTGCTGCGCTCGGCGGGCATGGGCCCGGAGGACCTGCTTCGCATCAACCAGTACTGCGTGCGCCATGAGCACATCGGCGCGATCCGCAAGATGCGGGTCGAGATGATGGGCGACACCTGGACCGGCTCGACCTTGCTTCGCGTCGCCTCGCTCGCCGACCCCGACTGGCTGATCGAGATCGAGGGCGTGGCGGCGAAGGCCTGAGGGACTTCGGGGGTATTACCTTGTCCTGAGGCACCGGCCGGATCACGAGATCTGGCGGTAGTAGATGTTCTGCGGGTGGTTCGCCTGCGCGAAGAAGTACCAGCGCTCGGCGTACAGGCCCAGCATCTGCACGACGAAAGCGGCGGCAGCCCAGCCCGCCGCCAGCAGCGGCAGCGGCAGCGCGAAGGCGCCGAGGAGGAAGCCCCATTTGATGGCGCGCAACTTGCCGCGGCTGGCGCCATGGAAGAACTCGCGCGTGTTGAACGTGCCGCCCATCGCGCCGAGCGACTTCTGCTCGATGCGCGGGTGCTTCACGCCGATCGCGGTCTGCGGGGTGGACTTCGGCCTCAGGCGCGCATTGCGCGCCAGCGACGCCAGGCGCGACAGCGCGGCGAACAGCGTAGCCGCGATCGCCGCCCGCGCCAGGTCGCCCGCGAACGCCGGCGCGAGTGCGTGCGCGAGCGCCGTCGCAAGCGTGAGCCCCGAGGCGATGCCGAGCAGCATGAAGTTCGCCACCGTCAGTGGGCTGTGCCATTCCTGCAGGAAGCGCAGGCAGGCGTAGATCATCGCCGTGCAGACGAACAACGCGATGCAGGCGAGCGCGCCCAGCGCCGCGAGGCCCCTGGACCAGGCGGCCGGCGCGTCCAGCCAATGCGATGCGCCCCAGGCGGCGACCAGGCCCATGAACAACGGCAGCGCGATGACTTCACGCGACAGCCACGAGGTGCGCCACATCGCCGCCGCGCGCCAGGCCCGCTCGGGGCGGCCAAGGTGAAAGAAGGACGCGGCCAGGCCGAGCACGAGGAGCGCGAGCGATGCCGCGCTGCCGGCGACCAGCAGCGTGCGCAGCCCCGCGTCCGCCGGTGCGGCAAGCTCGGCGAGCACGGCAAGCGCGAGGAACAGGCCCTGTCCGGCGCCGATGAGCGTGGTGAGCAGCAGTACCGAGGCGGCCGGACGCATCGGGTTCGCCCTACCAGCTCGTCACGTCGTCCAGCGACGGCTCGTCCAGCCGCGGCTTGGGCAGCCTGCCATCGACCTTCAGCGGGTTGTCGACCCGCTCCAGCTCGTCCGCGTGCAGCTGGATCGTGGTCTTCCTGCGCGGCAGGTAATGATTGGCAGGCTGCGTCCCCCACTCGGGCATCAGCGCATAGCCGCCCGCATCGCGTATCGCCTGCGAGACCGCCGATGCCGGATCGTGGATGTCGCCGAACAGGCGCGCGCTGGTCGGGCACGCCATCACGCAGGCAGGCTTTCTCTCCGCCTCGGGCAGCGATGCGTCGGTGACGCGGTCTACGCACAGCGTGCACTTGGTCATCACCTTCTCGCGCTCGTCGAGCTCGCGCGCGCCATAGGGGCAGGCCCAGGCGCAGTACTTGCAGCCGATGCACTTGTCGTAATCGACCAGCACGATGCCGTCCTCGGCGCGCTTGTACGAGGCGCCGGTGGGGCACACCGGCACGCAGGGCGGATCCTCGCAATGCAGGCAGGACTTCGGAAAGTGCAGCGTGTCGGTGGCCGGGTACTCGCCCACTTCCCAGGTCTGCACGCGGTTGAAGAACGTCCCGGTGGGATCCTTCTCGTACGGATTCTCGTCCACCAGCGGCCCGGCCGGCCCGGAGGTGTTCCACTGCTTGCAGCTCGTCACACAGGCGTGGCAGCCGACGCAGACGTTGAGGTCGATCACCAGCGCGAGCTGCGTCACCTGCGTGCCCCCTTGCCTGCGGCATAGGCCTGCCAGCGGAGCGGGCTCGCGCGCGTACCCGCAAGCGCGCCCACCGCCTGTGCCATCGGCGCGACCTCCTGCGGCTCGTCCGCCGCTGCCGGGTAGATGCGCACGCGCACGTCGTACCAGCCGGCCTGTCCGGTGACCGGGTCGGAATTGGAGATGCGCGCGCCATCGCGCCCCGGCAGCTCGTCGCTTATCAGGTGGTTCAGCAGGAAGCCGCGCTTCGCCTCGTTGGCGTCGGGCGTGAGGCCCCAGGCGCCGGGCGCCTTGCCGATCGCGTTCCAGGTCCATACGGTGCCGGGCTCGACCGCCTCGGAATGGCGGCACATGCAGCGCACCCTGCCCCACGGCGACTCGACCCAGATCCAGCCGCCATCCTCGATGCCCCTGGCGCGCGCGAGCGCCGAGTTGACGAACAGGTAGTTGTGCGCGTGTATCTGCCGCAGCCAGGCGTTCTGCGAGTCCCAGGAGTGGTACATGGCCATCGGCCGCTGCGTGACCGCGGCCAGCGGAAAGCGCTCGGCGTCGGTGGCCTGCATCTCGAGCGGCGGGCTATAGAACGGCAGCGGGTCGCAATGCTCGGCAAGCCTCGCCGCATGGCGCTGCGGCGGCTTGCGCCCGGGCCACCTGCCTTCGCCGGCGAGGCGGAATTTCTGCAGGACCTCGGAGTACAGCTGGATCACGATCGGGTCGCCGAAGCGCCGCAGGCGCGCGCGCTGCGCCCATTCGGCGTAGCCGCGGTTCCAGTTGCGCATGTACTGGTAGGACGGTGCCATGCGCAGGTGGTGCACGCAGTTGTTTGCCGCGTACATCTCCCACTGCCGCGGATTCGGCTCGCCGCGCATGGTCTTCTCGCCGCCGGTGCCGCGCCAGCCGGAGAGGAAGCCGATGCCGGAGCCGGGTTCGGTCTCGAAGTTGACGATGAAATCCGGGTAGTCGCGGTACTTGCGGCTGCCGTCCGGGCGCACGAACGCCGGCAGCCCGAGCCGCGACGCCAGTTCGATCAGCACTTCCTGGAACGGCTTGCACTCGCCGGTCGGCGGCACCACCGGCACGCGCACGGCGTCCACCGGGCCATCGAATTCTGAGATCGGCCGATCCAGCAGCGACATGACGTCATGGCGCTCGAGGTACGTCGTGTCCGGCAGCACCAGGTCGGCGAAGCCGGCGGTTTCCGACTGGAACGCGTCGCACACCACGAGAAAGGGAATGCGGTACTCGCCGTCATCTGCGCGGTCGGTGAGCATGCGCCGCGCCTCCATGGTGCCCATGCTGGAATTCCACGCCATGTTCGCCATGAAGATCATCAGCGTGTCGAGCGGGTACGGGTCGCCGCGCCACGCATTGACGATGACGTTGTGCATCATGCCGTGCACCGACAGCGGGTACTCCCACGAGAACGCCTTGTCTATGCGCACCGGCTCGCCCGCCGCATCGACGAAAAGGTCGTCCGGCGAACCCGGCCAGCCCATTGCCAGGCCCGCGAGCGGCTTGCCGGGCTGGATCGCCTCGGGGCCGCGCGGCGTCTTCGCCGCGGGCGGGATCGCACGCGGAAACGGCGCCTTGTGGCGGAAACCGCCCGGCCGGTCGATGGTGCCGAGCAGGCTCATCAGGATGGCGAGCGCGCGGATGGTCTGGAAGCCGTTGGAATGCGCGGCAAGGCCACGCATCGCATGGAAGGCAACCGGATTGCCGGTAACCGATTCGTGCTCGCGGCCCCAGGAATCGGTCCACGCGATCGGCAGCTCGATCTTCTGGTCGCGCGCGACGACGCCAAGTTCATGCGCCAGCCGGCGAATGGTCGCCGCCGGCACGCCGCATACGCCTTCCGCCCACTCGGGCGTGTAGCGCGCGGCGCGGTCCGCAAGCAGCTGGAACGCGGGCTTCACCGGCGTACCGTCCTCGAGCGTGAAGCTGCCGAACAGCGCCGGGTCGGCGCCTTCGGTGTGCGTGGGCACGGCGCAGTCGCCGTGCCGGTCCCACCACAGCTGGTTGTGCGCCATGCCCTCCTCCGGCGAGGGCTCGGTGCCGTCGGTGGCGAGCAGGCCGTGCAGCGCCGATCCGGCGTCCAGGTTCACCAGGTGGCCGGCGTTCGAGTAGCGCGCGAGGAAGTCGCGGTCGTAAAGGCCGCGCGCGATCAGTTCATGGATGATCGCCAGCAGCAGCGCACCGTCGGTGCCGGGCCGGATCGGCACCCATTCGTCGGCAATCGCGGAATAGCCGGTGCGCACCGGATTCACCGAGATGAAGCGTCCGCCGCGCCGCTTGAACTTCGAGATCGCGATCTTCAGCGGGTTCGAGTGATGGTCCTCCGCGGTGCCGATCATCACGAACACGCGCGCGCGATCGAGGTCGGGCCCGCCGAACTCCCAGAACGAGCCGCCGATGGTGTAGATCATCCCCGCTGCCATGTTCACCGAGCAGAAACCGCCGTGCGCGGCGTAGTTCGGCGTGCCGAACTGGCGCGCGAACAGCCCGGTGAGCGCCTGCATCTGGTCGCGCCCGGTGAACAGCGCAAAGCGCTTGGGGTCGGTGGCGCGGATGCCGGCAAGCCTCTTTTCCAGGATCGCGAACGCCTCGTCCCAGGAAATCGGGTCGTAGATACCGGCGCCGCGCTCGCTGCCCGCGCGGCGCAGCAAGGGGCGCGTCAGGCGCGCCGGCGAGTACTGCTTCATGATTCCCGACGACCCCTTGGCACACAGCACGCCCTGGTTGAGCGGATGCTCGGGATTGCCTTCGATGTAGCGCACCTGCCCGTCGCGCAGGTGCACGCGTATGCCGCAGCGGCAGGCGCACATGTAGCAGGTGCTGGTCCTGATGGTGGTCTCGGCGCCGGTACGCATCGCCGGGCGATTGTTCGCGCTTCGCGCCGACACCGCCAACGAAACGTCCTGATCGACCCATAAGTAGGCCACAATATCCTGCTTATGATAAAGGCCAAGCGGGTGAAACGCCTGTCCGCTCCGGGGCTTGCACAAACTCCCTATGCTAGACTCGGCGCCGCTGTCTTCTTGAGGAACCCGACCATGGCTTCGATCTTCCAGTCCCTCGGCCGCACCATAGCGGCCGGTGTAGTTCTCGTTATCATCCTCATGGGCATCGCCGGCAAATTCGGCGCCCTGGGCGAGCACACCTACTGGGCATTCATCATGCGCTGGCTGCACGTCATTTCCGGCGTCATGTGGATCGGCCTGCTGTGGTACTTCAACTTCGTGCAGATCCCGTCGATGCCGAAGATCCCGGACGAACAGAAGCCCGCGATCGGCAAGGTAATCGCCCCGGAGGCGCTGTTCTGGTTCCGCTGGGCTGCGCTCGCCACGATCGTCACCGGCCTGCTGCTCGCCGGCATGAACGGCTACCTCGGCGCCGCGCTGAGCCTGGCCAAGCCCTTCCATGCCATCGGCCTGGGCATGTGGCTCGGCCTGATCATGGCGTTCAATGTCTGGTTCATCATCTGGCCCAACCAGAAGAAGGCGCTGGGCATGGTGCAGGTCGAGGCCGACGCGAAGGCCAAGGCCGCGCGCATGGCCATGCTGACCTCGCGCGCCAACACCATGCTGTCCATCCCGATGCTCTATTGCATGGTGGCGCAGCAGAACGCCGGCCTGTAGCGCAGGCCGCCGCACAGGGCAATCCGGAACGGGGCTTCGGCCCCGCCGGTCACGAACGGGGCTTCGGCCCCGTTTTGCTTTTCGGCGGCTGCCTGATCAAGCCGATTTCGACCGCGTCGCGCGCGCGCTGTCGAGGAACTCGGCCAGGATCGGCGAGCAGTCGAGCAGGTCGCGGCCGCCGTTGTCGTGGAACTCGGGGTGCCATTGCACGCCGACCACGTAGCTCGAACCGTTCCAGCGCACCGCCTCCACCACGCCGTCCGGCACCGAGGTCGCCTCGACCACGAGCCCTCGCCCCAGCCGGTTGAGCGCCTGATGGTGTATCGAAGTGACCAGCCCGCCCGTGGACATTGCGTAAAGGCGCCCGAGCCCCGAGCCCGGCACGAACGCGACATCGTGGGTATGGGCGTCGTACGCCTTCCAGTCCACGTGCGGCTGCGTGCCCGGGATCTGCTGCGCGATGTCCTGCCACAGCGAGCCGCCGAGCGCGACATTGATCAGCTGGATGCCGCGGCAGATGCCGAGCACCGGCTTGCGCTGGATCACGCACTCCCAGAACAGTTCGATCTCGTACTGGTCGCGCGCGCGATCGCCGCTCCACTCCGGGCGCAGGGCCTCCTCGCCGTAGCTCTTCGGGCTGACGTCAGCGCCGCCCTGAAACACCAGCCCGTCCAGCGCCTGGACGTAGTGGCGCATGCTCACCGCGGCACGCGACAGCGTCGCACCGGTTTCCGTGGTCGGCACCATCAGCGCGAGCGCGCCGTGAGACATGATCCAGTGGGCCACCGACTGCTCGAGGTACTGCAGGGTCTTGCCCCGGAAGCCCAGTTCCGCCGGGGGATCGTGCAGCAGCCGCGCCGAGAGCCCGATGCGAAGTGGTGCGTCGTCGCTCATCCGCCGCCGCGGAAACGCTCCGCCTGGCGCCAGACCAGGTCCGGCAGCGAACCGTTGCCTGCATATGCCTTGCGCATCCAGCGCGCGTCGTTGCCGTCGCGCGCGATCGCGGCGATCAGCGCGAGCGGCTCTTCGGCCTGCAATTCGCGCGCATGCACCTCGACCGCGGCAAGCGTGGTGAGTATGTCCTCGCCGATGCCGCGGCGCGTTGCCGCCACCGCGTCCAGCGTCTCGCCGTCGATGCCGAAGCGGCAGGCCTGGAAGCGGTTGTACGTGTACGCGAGATAGACATCCTCGGTCAGCGGGTGCGGCCGCTCGACCAGCAGCCAGCGGCACAGCACCTGCGCGTAAGCCGCAAGCGCGGCGGCCCGTTCGACTTCCAGCGGCGTGTCGCAGACGCGGATCTCGATGGTGCCGTACTCGGGCTTGGGCCGGACGTCCCAGTAGAAGTCCTTCATATTCTCGACGACGCCCGCGGCGCGCATCTTGGCGAAGTAGTCCTCGAAGCTGGACCACTTCAGCAGGAAAGGCGCGCGGCCGGACAGCGGAAACGCGAACACCGCGTTCAGGCGCGACGAATCGAAGGCGGTATCGACGCCCTGGTAGTAGGGCGATGCTGCAGACAGCGCGATGAAATGCGGGATGTAGCGCGCCAACGAGTGCAGCAGGTACAGCGCGTCGTCGCCATTGGCGCAACCGACGTGTATGTGCTGGCCGAACACGGTGAACTGCTTGGCAAGGTAGCCATAGAGCTGCGAAATCTGGTGGAAGCGCGGCCGGTCGACGATCTGGCGCTCGGACCAGTGCTGGAACGGGTGTGCGCCCCCGCCCGCAACGACGACGTTCAGCCGGTCGGCCGCCTGGACCAGCGCATCGCGCGTGCCCTGCAGCTCCGCAAGCAGCGGCGCGTGCCGCTCGTGCACCGCGGTGCTGATCTCGATCATGCTCTCGGTGATCTCGGGCTTGATGTCGCCGGGGTGCGGCGCCTTTGCCAGCAGCGCAAGCAGGTCGCTGGCCGAGATCGCCAGGTCGCAGTCGCGCCTGCGTATCAGTTGCAGCTCGAGCTCGGTGCCGAGGGTGAGCGCGGCCGATCTGGCGAAACCCAGGGGATCCATGTCAGGCCTTTCCGCTCTCGGCAGCTTCGCCGGAGCGCACCAGCGCGAAGTGCGCCACCAGCGGCCCGAGCAGCTCTAGCATCACCACTGCGGAAACGATCACGGTGGCGAGCTGCTGCCCCAGTTGTGGTACCAGCTCCGCCGCGTCTCGAACCAGCAGCAGCACGACCGCCGACATCGGCATCAGCGCGAGGCTGAGCAGCGACGCCTTGCGCAGCGCAAGGCCGGACATGCGTGCGAACAGCATCACCGCGACCCATTTTCCGGCATAGCGGGCGGCGACCAGCGCGGCGCCCGCGAGCGCGCCCGCCGGCAGCAGGGCAAAGTCCAGGCTCGCGGCGGTCAGAGCAAACAGGGACATGATCGCGATGTCGCCGATCCGTCCGAAGCGCAGTGACACGAACAGCCGCCTCGAGTCGAACGCCCGGCACATGACGCCGTAGGCCAGCACGACCAGGACGACATACAGGCCGAACTCGTGCGCCAGGGACACCGACAGCACGACGACCGCAATCACGCAGATGAGTTGTGCATCGCTGCTGCGCCCGAGCAGGCGCAACAGGCCGAGCGTCGCCAGTGTCGCGGCACCGGCGAAGCCGAGAGAGCCGAAGATCGTGTAGAGCGGCCGCCAGATCATGTCCTGCCATTCCGCCGAGTGCTGGTGCAGCATGCGGTTCAGCAGCACGCCGGCGACGACGAAGGCGTAGGCGCAGTTGAGCGCGGTCAGCAGCAGCGCGCGCTCGGTCACCTGGCCGTGGGCCCGCAGGTCGTTCGACAGCGTCAGCACGACCGCCGGCGCGGTGGCCATGCCGATCGCGGCGGCGGTCGCAGCCACCAGCGGCGGCGCGTCCAGCAGCCACAGCACGCCGTAGATCGCGGCGAATGTCAACGCGCTCTCGAGCACGCTGGTCGCGAGCAGCCAGGGGTTGCGGCGCAGCCAGCCCAGATCCACGCGCTGCCCCAGCTCGAACAGCACCAGCGCCACCGCGATCTCGACGATGCCGCGCAACTGCGGCAGCCGCGCCTCGTCGAGGACGCCGGCTACCGCGGGGCCCAGCACCACGCCGGCTGCAATCCAGCCGAGCAGGCGCGGCAGCCGCAGCACGCGCGAAAAGAGCTCTCCGGCGAGATTCGCCAGCAGCACCACGAGCGCGAACCATGCAAGGTTGTCAAAGCCGGTCATGTACCTCCATCGTCGACCGCGACCAGCAGCGCCCGGATGCCGCGTCCGGGACGCCGGTCAGCTGTAGCTCGCCTGGATGCCGCGATTATAGGTCGGGCAGCGCGCGGGTGCCGGTAGCGCGCGGTACTTCAGTACTTGACCGTGCAGCCGTAGGCCGTCGTCCTCGCGGTCGTCACCGGCTTTCCGGCCATCGCCTCGTCGAGCGCCGCGCGCACGTAATTCCGCGCCGTCTTCACGTCCGCAGGATTGGTGGAGCGCTTGTCGTCGATGGCGCCGGCGTACACCAGCTTGCCGGCAGGATCGATGACATACATGTGCGGCGTGGTGCGCGCGTCATACGAGCGGCCTGCCTTTCCCTGCTCGTCCATCAGCACCGCGCGGGGAGCGCCGCCTTTCTGTTTCATCCAGTCGCCCAGTTCGCGGGGCTGAAGGTAATCCGGATGCGAGGGCTTGGTCGAATTGACCGAAAGCCATACCACATCCTTCGCGCCGTACTGCTTCTGCAGGCCCTGCATGTTGTTGCTGTCGTAGTGCTTCTGCACGTAGGGGCAGCCGGGATTGACCCACTCGAGCACCACCCACTTGCCCCTGTGATCGGAAAGCTTCACCGGCTTGCCGTCGGTGCCGGGCAGCGTGAACTCCGGCGCCATCTGGCCGGGGGCGGCGGCAAGCGCATGGGTGGAAACGAACGCGGATACGAGGACCAGGGTGCGCAGCATTCAGGACTCCTTTCGCGGGATGGGCGCGAGCGCGTCCAGCATGATGCGCTCGCTGAGGATCTCGGGCAGCAATTGCGGCGACCTGCCCGGGACATGAAGCACATAGACCGGCACACCGCTGCGGCCGAACCCGGCGAGCGCGGCGGTTATGTCGGGGTCGCGGCGCGTCCAGTCGGCGCGCATCAGCACCAGGTCCTTCGACGCAAACGCGGCGCGGACCGGCGCGCTCTCGAGCACGACTTTCTTGTTCACCTGGCAGGTCACGCACCACGCGGCGGTGAAGTCGACGAACACTGCCTGCCCGGACGCGTTCAGCTCGGCGATCGCGCTCGCGGAGAACGGCTTCCAGCCTTCGGCCGCCTGCGCCGGCTGCGCAGTACCGGCCGGCGCCGCGAGCCAGGCCGCGGCCAGCATCGCCGCCACCGCGGCCGCGCGCACGGTGCCCCGCTGCGCGCGGCCGAGCAGCCATGCCGCGAACGCAAGCGTCACCAGCCCCGCGCCCAGCCGAACGATGCCGTCGGCACCGACCTGCACCAGGAGGACCCATGCAAGCCACACCACCGTCGCGTAGAGCGGGAAGGCCATCGCCTGCTTGAAGGAGGCAAGCCACGGCCCCGGCCGCGGCAGACGCCGCAGCAGTACCGGGTTGAACGCGAGCACGACATAGGGCAGGGCCATGCCCGCACCCATGGCGGCAAACACCAGCAGCGCGGTAGCGACGTCCTGTGTCAGCGCGTAACCCAGCGCCGCACCCATGAACGGCGCGGTGCAGGGGGAGGCGACCAGCGCGGCCAGCACGCCCGAGAAGAACGAATCCGCCAGCGGGTGCTTCAGGCTCTTGCCCGCCAGGTGGGCCGGCACGACGCTGCCGAACTCGAATACTCCGGACAGGTTCAGCGCGAGCAGGAAGAACAACAACGCAAGCAGCGTGACCACCAGCGGCGACTGCAACTGGAATCCCCAGCCCACCGCCTCGCCTGCGGTGCGCAGCGCGATCAGCAGCCCGGCCAGTGCGACGAAACTGCCGATGACGCCGATGGCGAACGCAACACCCTGCAAGCGCGTGGCCGCAGAGTCGCCGGACTTCGCGAATCCCAGGATCTTCAGCGACAGTACCGGAAATACGCAAGGCATCAGGTTCAACAGCAGGCCGCCAAAGACGGCGAACACGAATCCCAGCCACGGCGTCAGCGTTTGCACGGGCGCAGCCGGGGCGGTGCCGGTGCCGGGCGCCAGCGTGCCGGTCATCTGCGCCTCGAACGCGAGCGGACGCTCGCCCAGGCCGCTGACAATGCCGGCGATGCGCGGCTCGCCGGCCGAGAGCTGGCGCGACACCGCGAGCGTTACCAGCAGGCCGTCCGCAAGCTGCCGTACGCGTTGCGGAGCGCTGTGTTCGACCAGGCCTTCGACGGCAGGAAACACGTAGACGCCCGCAGTGGACGCCGGCCGCAGGCCGGGCAGCATCAGCTCGATGACGCCATCGCGCGTGCTCGCCGATGCGCCAGCGACCGCCTGCGCCGCCAGGCCCTTCAGCGACCGCTCGAACAGCGCACGCCACCTGGGGTCTGCCGCAACCGGTCCCGCCTGCACCGGCAGCGTCAGTTCAAGGTCGGCGCCGCGCGGCAGGCAGACGTCGCTGCACACCAGCCAGTCGGCGCGCGCGGCGATCCTCACCGGTTCTGCGGCGGCAAAACCGGGTGCCACCCGTAGCTCGACCGGCAGCAGCACTTCGCCCTCGTAGCCGTAGTTCATCAGCGGCGGCACCGGGATGCGCTTCGGTTCGGGCCACTGGATGGGACCGGCCTCGATGCCGGGCGGCAGTTTCCATTCGATGCTCGTCGGCGCGCCGGAATCGCCCGGATTGAACCAGTAGGTATGCCAGTGCGGCGCGATCTTCATGCGCAGCCCTGCGAGCGCCTTCTCTCCTGGCACCAGCGCGGATTCGCGCAGCACCAGCTCGGCCTCGACGTAGTCGGTCTGCACCGGCGCGGCAACGGCGGCGACGGCGGTCCAGCAGGCGACGAGGATCGGCAGCACGCGGAACATGGGGGCTCCCATTCGACAGGCCGAATCCGCGCCGGTTCCCGCGCTAGCGGGACAGGGGAAGCTTCTCCAGCCCGCGCAGCCGTGCGCCAGGCTTGATGCCGCGCTTGGCGAACCAGCCCGCGTTCATCTCCAGCGCATAGCGCGCCGGCCCGGCCGCACAGCGCGACGTCAGGTCATGCGGCTGCATCTCGAGGATATTGACGATGGTGCCGGATTCGTCGATGAACGCCACCGCAAGCGGAATGAGCGTGTTCTTCATCCACATGCAGTGCTCGGACGATTCGTCGAAGACGAACAGCATGCCGGCGTTGGTGTCCATGGACTTGCGCAGCATCAGCCCCTGCATGCGCGTACGGAAGTTGTCCGCCACCTCGGCACGGATGAGATGCATGCCGGCCGAGAGCTGCACCGTCGGCAACGGCGGCTGCTGCGCGCGCACCGGCAAGGCGACCAGCAGCGCGGTGATGAGGACGATGACAAGTCGGGTCACCAGTGGCTCCAAAAAGCAAAAAGGGCGATGCCGAAGCCTCACCCTTTCATTTTCGCCCAGAAGTTGACTACTTCTTCGGGCAACCTTCCATCTTCGGGTTCTTCTTGCACTCTGCCGCCGTGGGCTTCTTCGCGCTTTTCTTGTCCGCGGCGATGGCATTGACGCTGGCAGCCGCGAATACCGCGGCGACGATCAGGGACAGCAACTTCATTGTCTTCTCCTAGTAGTAGTTGTCGTGCAACGATGGGGCGGCGCGGCATGGCCGCACAGCTACCCGCCCGCTAAACGCGGTACCGGCGCAGACGGTTGACCGGCAATGGCAAGTCGTTGTTCTGGCTGGATTCGTCAGTCCCTGCTGCAGCCGCCTTATAATGCGCGCCCTTCCCCATCCAGCGCATCGATCAGGAGCATTCATGGCGTACAAGCACATCAAGGTCCCGTCCAGCGGCGAAAAGATCAGCGTTAACAAGGACTTCTCGCTATCCGTGCCCGACCAACCGGTGATTCCGTACATCGAGGGCGATGGCACCGGAGTGGACATCACGCCAGTGATGCTCAAGGTGGTCGATGCGGCAGTGCAAAAAGCCTACGGCGCCAAGCGCAGGATCGTGTGGATGGAGATGTTCGCCGGCGAGAAGTCGTGCAAGGTCTACGGCGAGAACGTCTGGCTGCCGCAGGAAACCCTGGACGCATCCAAGGAGTACGTCGTTTCGATCAAGGGCCCGCTGACCACGCCGGTCGGCGGCGGCATACGTTCGATCAACGTTGCGCTGCGGCAGGAGCTTGACCTGTACGTCTGCCTGCGGCCGATCCACTACTTCAAGGGCGTGCCCTCGCCGCTGAAGGAGCCGGAGAAGACCGACATGGTGATCTTCCGCGAGAACTCCGAAGACATCTACGCCGGCATCGAATGGGCATCCGGGACGCCTGAGGCGAAGAAGCTGATCGACTACCTGACGAAGGAGATGAAGGTCACGAAGATCCGCTTCCCGGGCACGTCGGCGATCGGCATCAAGCCGGTTTCGTCCGAGGGCAGCGAGCGCCTGATCCGCAAGGCCTTCCAGTACGCCGTGGACAACGACCGGAAATCGGTGACGCTGGTGCACAAGGGGAACATCCAGAAGTTCACCGAGGGCGGCTTCCGCGACTGGGGCTATGCGCTGGCGCAGAAGGAATTCGGCGCCACGCTGATCGACGGCGGCCCGTGGTGCAGCTTCAAGAACCCGAAAACCGGCCGCGAGATCGTCGTCAAGGACGTCATCACCGACGCGTTCCTGCAGCAGATCCTGCTGCGCCCGGCAGAGTATGACGTCATTGCCACGCTGAACCTGAACGGCGACTACATCTCGGACGCGCTCGCCGCACAGGTGGGCGGCATCGGCATCGCGCCGGGCGCCAACATGAGCGACTCCGTGGCGATGTTCGAGGCGACCCACGGCACGGCGCCGAAGTATGCCGGCAAGGACTATGTCAACCCGGGCTCGGAAATCCTCTCCGCCGAGATGATGCTGCGGCACATGGGATGGACCGAGGCGGCCGACGTCATCATCGCGTCGATGGAGAAGGCGATCCTCGACAAAGTGGTCACGTACGACTTCGCGCGCCTGATGACCGGCGCGAAGCAGGTGTCGTGCTCGGGGTTCGGCCAGGCGATGATCGAGCGCATGTAGCCCGCCCGGGGAGTGCCGCAGGCGAAAAAAAGCCGCCCGTGGGCGGCTTTTTCATGTGCTTAGGGGAGCTTCTCAGGCCTTGTTGATGTTCGACGCCTGCTTGCCCTTCGGGCCCTGGACGACATCGAAGGAAACCTTCTGGCCTTCCTTCAGCGTCTTGAATCCCGACATCTGGATCGCGGAGAAATGCGCGAAAAGGTCTTCGCTGCCGTCGTCCGGCGTGATGAAACCGTAGCCTTTCGCGTCGTTGAACCACTTCACGGTGCCTATCGCCATTGCCATCCCTCGGTTGGTTGAGAACTCCGGGTACTCCCCCCCGGGCCATGCTTGAAACTCACGACCCCGCCGCCCTTCGATTCGGTCCATGGCGAAACAGACAGCCTGAATCCAAACACACGCGGCTTTTACGCCGCTTCACCTTGTGCGTCAAGTGGCCTTCCCGGGCGGGAATTTCGCCCGCCGTCCGGCGATGTGGCGCGTTGCGCTCGCCCAACACATTGATTAGGATAGTTCGGGCCGTCACATAGCGGGGAACGGGACCAGCGCAGCATGCCGATGCAGCACAAGGACGATGCGGTACTCGAGGCGCGGAAAGCCAAGCTCAAGCCTCCGGCCATGTTCAAGGTCATGCTCCTGAACGACGACTACACGCCGATGGAATTCGTCGTGCTGGTGCTGCAGAAGTTCTTCGCGATGGGCCGGGAGCGCGCCACCCAGGTGATGCTGAAGGTACATCGTGAAGGCATCGGCGTCTGCGGCGTGTATCCTCGCGATATTGCGTCAACGAAGGTCCAGCAGGTTGCATCCTTCGCCCGCAAGCACCAGCACCCTCTGCAATGCGTGATGGAGGAAACGTAGGATGATCGCCCAGGAACTTGAAGTCAGCCTGCACATGGCCTTCGTGGAAGCGCGCCAGAAGCGCCACGAGTTCATCACCGTCGAGCACCTGCTGCTCGCGCTGCTGGACAACCCGACCGCCGCCGAAGTGCTGCGTGCCTGTGGCGCGAGCCCGGACGAATTGCGCAAGGCGCTCGGACAGCATGTGTCGGAGCAGACCCCCAAGATTGCCGCAGACCGTGAAGTCGACACCCAGCCGACGCTCGGCTTCCAGCGGGTGATCCAGCGCGCCATCCTGCACGTGCAGTCGTCGGGCAAGAAGGAGGTCACCGGCGCCAACGTGCTGGTGGCGATCTTCGGCGAGAAGGATTCGCATGCCGTGTACTTCCTGCAGCAGCAGGGAATCACGCGCCTGGACGTGGTCAACTTCATCTCGCACGGCATCACCAAGGCGCCGCAGCCCTCGGGCAAGCCGGAGCCTGAGAATACCGAGGATTCCCGCGAGGAACAGGCCAACAGCCCGCTCGACAACTACACGCAGAACCTGAACGCGCAGGCGCTCGCGGGCAAGATCGATCCGCTGATCGGCCGCGACAGGGAGCTCGAGCGCGTGGTGCAGACGCTGTGCCGCCGGCGCAAGAACAACCCCCTGCTGGTGGGCGAAGCCGGCGTCGGCAAGACCGCGATCGCCGAGGGCCTCGCGCGGCGCATCATCGAGAACAACGTGCCCGACCTGCTGTCGAAATGCGTGGTCTACGCGCTGGACATGGGAGCGCTCCTTGCGGGGACCAAGTACCGCGGCGACTTCGAGCAGCGGCTGAAGGCAGTGCTCAAGCAGCTCGTCGACAACCCGAACGCGATCCTGTTCATCGACGAGATCCATACCGTCATCGGCGCCGGCGCGGCATCCGGCGGCACGCTCGACGCCTCCAACCTGCTGAAGCCCGTGCTTTCCAACGGCTCGCTCAAGTGCATAGGCGCGACGACCTACACCGAGTACCGCGGCGTCTTCGAGAAGGACCATGCGCTGTCGCGGCGATTCCAGAAGATCGACGTCACCGAGCCGTCGATCGGCGAGACCGTCGAGATCCTCAAAGGCCTGAAGACCCGCTTCGAGGCGCACCACAGCGTCAAATACACCGCCGCGGCGCTTTCCACCGCCGCGGAACTGTCGGCGCGTTACATAAACGACCGCCAGCTCCCCGACAAGGCGATCGACGTCATCGACGAAGCGGGAGCGGCGCAGCGCATTGCGCCGAAGGCCAGGCAGAAGAAGGTGATCGGCAAGGGCGAGATCGAGGAAATCATCGCGAAGATCGCCCGCATTCCGCCGAAGAGCGTCTCGACCGACGACCGCAGCGCCCTCGCCAACCTGGACCGCGACCTCAAGGCCACCGTGTTCGGGCAGGACAAGGCGATCGAGGCGCTCGCCGCGGCAATCAAGATGGCGCGCTCTGGCCTGGGCAACCCGCAGAAGCCCATCGGCTCGTTCCTGTTCAGCGGGCCGACCGGCGTCGGCAAGACCGAGGTCGCGCGCCAGCTCGCATACTGCATGGGCATCGAGCTGATCCGTTTCGACATGTCGGAGTACATGGAGCGGCATGCGGTGTCGCGCCTGATCGGCGCGCCTCCGGGCTATGTGGGATTCGACCAGGGAGGCCTGCTCACCGAAGCGATCTCCAAGAAGCCGTATGCGGTGCTGCTGCTGGACGAGATCGAGAAGGCGCACCCGGACATCTTCAACATCCTGCTGCAGGTGATGGATCACGGCACGCTCACCGACAACAACGGCCGCAAGGCGGACTTCCGCAACATCGTCATCGTGATGACGACCAATGCCGGGGCAGAATCGCTCACCCGGAACGCGATGGGCTTCACATCCGCGCGGCAGATGGGCGACGAGATGGAGTCGATCAAGCGCATGTTCACGCCGGAGTTCCGCAACCGGCTGGACGCGACGATCTCGTTCGGCGCGCTGGACCAGGACATCATCCTGCGCGTGGTCGACAAGTTCCTGATGCAGCTGGAGGAGCAGTTGCACGAGAAGAAAGTCGAGCCGGCCTTCACCACCAGGCTGAAGGAGTTCCTGGCGAAGAAGGGATTCGACCCGCTGATGGGTGCCCGCCCGATGGCCCGCCTGATCCAGGACACGATCCGGCGCGCGCTTGCAGACGAGCTCCTGTTCGGCAAGCTGATCCACGGCGGCAAGGTGACCATCGATGTCGACGACGCCGACAAGGTAACGCTGCACTTTGAGGAATCCGAGCCGGCTGCGCCCACGCAGGCCGCCCCGGTGGAGCCGGTTGCCTGATCGCCGGTCGCGGTAAACATTCAATGGAGGGAGGACCGATGAGACTGAGACTCGCACTGCTGGCGGCTGCGGCTGCCATGATGCCGTTCGCGGCAAATGCACAGGGCGCGCAGGCACGCGCGAACGCTGCGGCCTGCTCGATCTGCCACGGCACCGGCGGCCATTCCGTGACCAAGGACGTCGTGCCGCTCGCCGGCCTGCAGCGCGAGCACATCGTCCGGCAGATGCGCGATTTCCGCGCCGGCAAGCGCCCCGCGACCGTGATGCACCAGATCGCGAAGGGGTACTCGGACCAGGAAATCGACCAGCTGGCGGCGTGGTTTGCCGCGCAGAAGAAATAGGGGGCGCCATGTTGCCATTCAACAGAAGGGATTTCCTCAAGCTCACCGGCGCTGCTGCGGCGCTTTCCCTGGCGGGATGCTCGACGGCCGGCAAGGCGCGTGTGGTCGTCGTCGGCGGCGGCTTCGGCGGCGCCACCGCGGCGAAGTACATCCGCATGTGGGACCCGGCGATCGAGGTCATCATGGTCGATCGCGAATCCGGGTTCGTTTCCTGCCCGATCTCGAACCTGGTGCTCGGCGGTTACGCCAGCATGCAGGACATCAGCACCGGCTACGATGGGCTGCGCAGGCACGGCGTTCAGGTCGTCAACGACAGCGTGACGGCAGTCGATGCGTCGAAGAAGGTGGTGCGGCTGGCCCGCGGTGGCGATCTTTCCTATGATCGCCTGATCGTCTCGCCCGGCATCGACTTCAACATGGGCGAGATCGAGGGTTATGGCGCGGCGATGGCGGCGAACCGCGTGCTGCACGCGTGGAAGGCGGGCCCGCAGACGATCGCGCTGCGGCGGCAGCTCGAGCAGATGCGCAACGGCGGCGTCTACGTACTGTCGGTCCCGCTTGCCCCCTATCGCTGCCCGCCAGGGCCGTACGAGCGGGCAAGCATGGTCGCCGCCTACTTCAAGCAGGCGAAGCCGCGCTCAAAGGTGCTGGTGCTGGACGCCAATCCGGACGTGAGCTCCAAGGGCCCGTTGTTCAAGCGCGCCTGGGCCGATCTCTACAAGGGCATCCTCGAGTTCCGCGGCAATGCCAAGGCCATCGGCGTAGCGCCCGGCATGGTCAAGCTGGAAGTGGAAGACGTCAAAGGGGACGTGCTGAACGTGGTGCCGCCGCAGCGCGCCGGCGACATCGCGGTGCAGGCGGGACTCATCACGCACAACAACCGCTGGTGCGATGTCGACTGGCGCACCATGGAATCGAAGAAGGTCGCGGGAGTGCATGTGCTGGGAGATTCCACCCTGTCGGCGCCGGGAATGCCGAAGTCGGGAAGCATGGCGAACAACCACGCGAAAATCGCCGCCGCCGCGATCGTCGAGATGCTCAACGGCCGCGCGCCCGGGCCGGCACCGAAGATCATCAATACCTGCTACAGCTTCGTCGCCGAGAAGGAGGCGATCAGGGTGTCCTCGGTACACACCTGGGACTCGGGCAAGAACACGCTCGTCCCGGTTAAGGGCGCCGGCGGCGTCTCGGCCGCACGCAGTCCTGCTGAAGCCACCTTCGCGTGGAACTGGGCGAAGTCCATCTGGTCGGACTCGCTGGGCTGATCAGGCCTTGCCGGTGGAGCCGAAGCCTCCAGCCCCGCGGCTGGAGGCTTCGAACTCCTCCACCACGTTAAGGCTCACCTGCACCACCGGCACCACCACCAGCTGGGCGATGCGCTCCAGCGGCTGGATGGTGAATGCCGCCTTCGACCTGTTCCACAGCGATACGAGTACCTGCCCCTGGTAGTCGGAGTCGATCAGGCCGACGAGATTGCCGAGCACGATGCCGTGCCTGGCGCCCAGTCCGGACCGCGGCAGCACGATCGCCGCCAGCCCCGGATCGCCGATGTGGATGGCGATGCCGGAAGGCACCAGTTGGCTGTCACCCGGCTGCAGCACCAGCGGCGCATCCACGCATGCGCGCAGGTCCAGCCCCGCCGCTCCCGGGGTGCCGTACTGCGGCACGCATTCGCGGATCCTCGCGTCGAGGATCTTCACATCCAGGGTCCGCAAGGCTAGCGCTTCCTCTTCGCGAGCATGCCCGCCGCGTGCTCGACGAGCTTCCTTGCCTGCTCGAGCTTGGGTCCGCGGCCCAGTGGATGGGCGCCGCGCTCGTCGTACAGGGTGATGGCGTTGTCGTCGGCGCCCAGCGCCTTCTGCGCCAGGTTCGCGGCAAGCAGCGGTATGCCCTTCTTTGCGCGCTTGGCCCTGGCATTCCTGTCCAGTCGCTCGCTCTCGGCCGCGAATCCGACACAGAAAGGCCCGTCCTTCATCCGCGCCACGTGCGCGAGTATGTCGGGGTTCTCCTCTAGCCGCAGGTTCAGGGCAGATGCTGCACCCTTCTTGATCTTCTGCTTCGATGGCGCCTTGACGCGATAGTCCGCCACGGCGGCCACGGCGAAAAAGATGTCCGCGCCGGCAGCATGCGCCTTCACCGCGTCGAACATGTGCGCCGCGCTCCTCACGTCGATGCGGGAGACGCCCGGCGGCGCAGTCAGCGCCACCGGCCCGCTTATCAGCGTCACCTCGGCCCCGGCGTCGCGCGCGGCGCGCGCGACTGCGTAGCCCATCTTGCCGGAGCTGAGGTTGGTGATCACGCGCACCGGATCGATCGGCTCCTCGGTCGGCCCGGCAGTCACCAGCACGCGCCTGCCGGCGAGCGGCTTCGGCTGGAAGCTTGCATCGATTTCCTCGAAGAGGTCGGCGGCTTCCAGCATGCGTCCCATGCCGGTTTCGCCGCATGCCTGGTCGCCGGGTACCGGGCCGGCGATCAGCACGCCGTCGGCACGCAAGGTGCGCAGGTTGCGTTGCGTCGCCGCGTTCTGCCACATCTCCACGTTCATCGCGGGGGCGAGCATCAGCGGGCAGCGCCGCGCCAGCGTGATCGCGGACAGCAGGTCGTCGGCAAGGCCATGCGCGACCTTTGCCATGAAATCGGCGCTCGCCGGCGCGATGACGACCAGTTCACGGTCGCGGGAGAGTTCGATGTGCCCCATGTTGTCGGGCACGCGCGGGTCCCACATGTCGGTCCAGACCGCCTGGCCGCTCAGCGCCTGCATGGTCACCGGGGTGACGAAGCGCGTCGCTGCCTGCGTCATCGCCACGCGCACGTCCGCACCCGCCTTCACCAGGCGCCGCGCCAGCTCGCAAGACTTGAACGCGGCGACGCCGCCGGTCATGCCGAGCAGGATGCGCTTGCCTTTCAGTGTCATCGGATCCCCGGCCTCAGGCGTTCATCGGGTGGGGGAGTATATGGCAATTAGCGATTGGCCCTTGTCGGAACGACCGCGCGAAAGGCTGCTGGCGCAGGGCGCCACGGCCCTGTCCGATGCAGAACTGCTGGCAGTGTTCCTGCGCACCGGCGTGCGTGGAAAGAGTGCGGTCGACCTCGGTCGTGAACTGCTCGCCGTCTCGGGCGGGCTCTCGGGCCTGGTGCGCGCCGGGAACAGCAGGCGCGTCAAGGGGCTCGGCCCGGCCAAGCATGCGCAGCTTGCCGCAGTGCTCGAGGTCGCCCGCCGCTGCCTGGGCGAGGACCTGCGCGCAGGCAGCGCGTTGACCTCACCGGGCTCGGTGCGCGACTACCTGCGCGTGTCCCTGGGCGCGCGCGAACACGAGGTCTTCGTGGTGATATTCCTCGACGCGCAACATCGTGTCATCCGCGCCGAGGAACTGTTCCGCGGCACGCTTGGCCAGACCAGCGTGTATCCGCGCGAGGTGGTGAAGGCAGCGCTGGCGGCGAACGCCGCCGCGGTGATCTTCGCGCACAACCATCCATCCGGGGTTGCCCAGCCCAGCCAGGCCGACGAACTGCTCACGCGCAGCCTCAAGGACGCCCTTGCGCTGGTGGACGTCAAGGTGCTGGACCACTTCATCGTCGCCGGCAATCACTGCCTGTCGTTCGCGGAGCGAGGCCTGCTGTAGGCCGCGCGCAGGCGCTGACCGGCTTGCAAAGTGCCTGATTTTTCGCGTAGAATTCGCCCCTTTCGCGAATTTCCCGCCTCCGGAGTAGCCATGTCCCGCGTCTGCGAAGTCACCGGCAAGAAGCCGATCAAGGGCCACCTTGTCTCACACGCCAACAACAAGACCAAGCGCGTGTTCAACCCCAACCTTCACTATCGCCGTTTCTGGCTCGAGAGCCAGAAACGCTGGGTGCGGCTGCGCGTAAGCACCGCCGGTCTGCGGCGCATCGACAAGCTGGGGCTGGAAGCCGTGCTCGCGGAAATCAAAGCCGCCAAAGCGGCCTGAGGAGACCAATATGCGCGAGAAAATAAAGCTCGAATCGTCTGCCGGAACCGGCCACTTCTACACCACGACGAAGAACAAGCGTACGACGCCCGACAAGATGGAGATCAAGAAGTACGATCCGAAGGCGCGCAAGCACGTGATGTACAAGGAAACCAAGCTGAAGTAGCCGGCCTGGCCGAAGAAAAAAGCCCGCGGAAGCGGGCTTTTTTGTTTCCTGCGCCGTGCGCGAGGTCAGGCGTAGCTGCGCAGCCGGCGGGAAAAATCCGCAAGCGGGGGCACGCCGCTGGCCTCGGCGCGACGGCACCAGTCTTCAAGGCGGTGGACCAGCTCCGCGGACGTTGCGCTGGAGCGTTCCCAGAGCGCGACAAGCTCGGCACGCATCGCCACCGCGGTGCTGAGCGCCTTGGAACTTTTCAGCGCTTCTGCGAGCTCCGGCTCCGAGATCTGCTGGGCACGCAGGACGGCGCGCTTGCGCTTCTTCAGGATTGCCGCCTCGCGCGACCGGTGACCAAGGCGCTCCAGCTCCTGCGCATAGGTGCTCTTCAACGAAGCTGTATAGCGCTTCAGCACGTCGTAACGGTTGGCGATTACGGCCTGCAGCGTCTGCAGGTCAGCCGTCGGCTTGGGATCCGTGAACCGCGGAACCGGCAGGACCTTCTTCACCGTGGCCAGTCCGAGCACCTCGAGAATGCGTATGTAGACCCAGCCGATGTCGAACTCGTACCACTTCGCTGAAAACTTCGCCGACGACGGGAAGGCATGGTGGTTGTTGTGCAGTTCCTCGCCGCCGATGATGATGCCCCAGGGGACGATGTTGCGGCTGGCATCCGGAGCGGGAACGTCCCAGTTCCGGTAGCCGAAATAGTGCCCCACGCCGTTGATCACGCCCGCCGCCCAGAACGGAATCCAGGCGATCTGGGTAACGAGGATCAGCAGCCCGGGAACGATGCCGAACAGCAGCACGTTGATGACGCCCATCAGCGTCATACCCGACAAGGTGAACCGCGTGAACACGTTCCGCTCCAGCCAGTCGTCCGGCGTGCCGTGCCCGTAGCGCTCCATGGTCTCGGGGTGGTGGGACTCCTTCACGTACAGCAGTACGCCGGACCACAGCACCTTGTTGATGCCGTGAACCTGCGGGCTGTGCGGATCCTCGGGGGTCTCCACCTTGGCGTGATGCTTGCGGTGGATAGCCACCCACTCCTTGGTCATCATGCCGGTGGTCATCCACAGCCAGATGCGGAAAAAGTAGCTCGGCAGCGGATGCAGGTCCATCGCGCGGTGCGTCTGGCAGCGATGCAGATACAGGGTCACGGCGGCGATCGTCACGTGCGTGAAGCCAAGCGCGACCAGCACATAACCCCACCATGGCAGATCGAAGAACCCGGAAAAGAGCATCAGATTGGCCTTTTAGTGCTTTGTTGTACGGAAAACCCCGGCACATGCAGGGGTCGCAGATATGCTTCGCTGGATTTTACGCGAATACCCCCTGCATGCAAGGTGATTTTCTCAGGAAATATCAAGAAATCATAATGTTGCAACACAATCAACCCGTTACATCCGAGCCTCGCTTCGATGCCCGGCGCGGGGGCTTCTCGTGCCCTGACGCTGCGCGCTCGAACGCGGCGGCGAAGAAGCCGTCGGTGCGGTGGATGTGCGGCCAGAGCCGCAGCCGCCCGGCCGACTCCAGCGGGATGCGCTGCTCGGCAAGCAGTTCACCGCAGTGCAGGGGCCTGAACTCTCCATGTGCCTCGGCGAAGCGGTCGGCGATCGACTCGTTCTCCTCCTCCAGCAGGCTGCAGGTGGCGTACACCAGTCGACCGCCAGGCTTCACCAGACGTGCGGCGGATTCGAGGATGCGCGCCTGCTTGACGCGGAGTTGCTCGACCGCTTCCGGCCCATGGCGCCATTTCAGGTCCGGGTTCCTCCTCAACGTACCGAACCCGCTGCATGGCGCATCGACCAGCACGCGATCGAGTTTGCCCGCGAGGCGCTTGACGCGCTCGTCGTTCTCGCTGTCCAGCACCACCGGGTGCACGTTCGACACCGCGGCGCGGCGCAGGCGCGGCGTCAGCGAAGCCAGCCGCTTCGCCGACACGTCCATGGCGTAGAGCCGCCCGCTGGAGCGCATCAGCATCGCCATCGCGAGCGTCTTGCCTCCCGCACCGGCACAGAAGTCCGCCACCATCTCGCCGCGCCTAGGTGCGACGAGGTAGGCGAGCAACTGGCTACCCTCGTCCTGTACCTCTACCAGCCCGGCCTTGAACAGGGGATGCTGGTTGATCGCCGGCTTGCCCTTCAGGCGCAGGCTCGCGGGCGAGTAGGCACCCGGGCCTGCCTCGATGCCACTCGACGCGAGCTGGGCATGCGCCTCGTCCCGCGTGATGCGTGCGAGGTTCACCCGCAGGTCCAGCGGCGCCGGCTCGAGCAGGCTGCGCGCGATGCGCATCGCTTCCGTCGCGCCGTGGCGGCTGGCGATGAGGTTCCAGAACCAGTCCGGCAGGTCAGCCTGGACCGCCTCGGGCATGCTCTCTAGCGGTGTTGCACGCACGCGCGCGATGATGCCGCGATCGTGCTCGCCGAGTGCCTCGTCCAGCGCCCTGCCCGAATACCCGAGCACCCGTACCAGCGCGGCCAGCACCAGCGCGCGCGGCGCGTCAGACCCCGCTGCCACAGCGAGCGAGCGTTTGCGGCGCAGCGCGGCGTAGACCGCCTCGGCGATGAACGCGCGGTCACGCTGCCCGAGGTTGCGGTGTGCATGGAAGTACGCGGAGATGCTGCGGTCCGCGGCCCCCGACCGCTCGAGCACGTGTCCCAGCAGGTCCGATGCCTGTCCAACCAATGCCTTCATCTCATCTCACTTTCATGTTCGCGAGCACCTGCTCGGCCGCGTCGCCGCGCCGGTCGCGCAGCCGTATCTTCACCGGCAGGTTGCCGTATTGCTGCGCCAGCCACACGTCGAAGCGCAGGCGCTCGTCGTCCGACTCGTTGCGAAAGTGCACCGCGCTTATCGGGCCGAGCTCGGTTTCCACCACCTCGGTGCCCACCACTTCGATGCGCACGGCTTCGAACCTGCGCGCCGTGGTCACCCAGACCACCGGCGGCGCGGGATCGCCGACGATGAACGAGAGCTGATGCAGGAACGAGAGCAGATCCTGGGACCCCGGCTCCAGGTCCAGTTCGCGCGTGCCGCCGCCGGAGGTAAGCGTCGCCTTGGACTTCTCCCAGTCGAACACGGCGGACTCGTTGCGTGAAGCCCTCCCGCGCTGCACCGAAAAGCGCTCCGGGCGAAGGCCCTCCGCAGTGATCACGCCCACGCTCTCCTGGACCAGCTTGCCGCGGGCGAACAATGCACCCAAGCCAGTTGCCTCGGTGGTGGAGCGTATCAGGTAGCGCGCGCCGTCCCGCTCGAAACTGTGGACCACGCGGCCGATCGGCGCACCTTCAGGCCCGGTGGACAGGTTGAACTCGAGGTCTATGGCCTGCGGGAAATCGATTGGAGCCTGCACCTGCACCGGCTCCGCCGGCGCGGGGTCCGCTGCCGGCGGCGGTTCAGGTGCAGGCGCGGCCTCTGGCTCAGGCGGCTCTGGCTTGGCGGCTTCCACCGCTACCGGCTCAGGCCTGGGGGGCTCGGGTTCCGGCGCCGGCGGTGGCTTGCTCTTCGCCACCTCGGCTGCGCGCGGTAGTCGGGGTACCGGCTTGGGCCTGGGCTTGGGCTTGGGTTCGGGCTTGGGCTGCGCGCTGGGCTCGGCCGCGGTTGCCGGCACCGGCGCAGCCGCGAGCGGCTTCAGCGGCGCGATGCGCGCCCGCAGTGGCCGGGAGTCTGGAGGATCTGCGTGGAGGATCTCGCCCCAATCGAATCCCATCGGCGCGAGCAGGTGCAGCGCGAGGGACGCGGCGAGCGCGAGCGCCACGCGCCCGCGCAGCCGTCGATCGAAACTGCCCGCCCAGCCGGTTCGGCTTTCGCGGAATACGAGATCGGCGATGGACACGCGCGGGTCACGCGCCCGATACGTCGACGCGGTTGCCGCGCACCGCCAGGCGGCCCTCGAGGAACCAGCGCACCGCCTGAGGGTAGATGCGGTGCTCTTCGCGCAGCACGCGGGCGGCAAGGCTGTCTGCGGTATCGTTCGCGAGCACCGGCACCGCGGCCTGCGCCACGATCGGACCGTGGTCGAGCTCTGCGGTGACGAAATGCACCGTGCAACCATGCAGCTTCACGCCGGCCTCGAGCGCACGCGCATGCGTGTCGAGGCCGGGAAACGCCGGCAGCAGGGACGGATGCACGTTCAGCAGCCGGCCCGCGTAGCGCTGCACGAAGCCCGGGGTGAGAATGCGCATGAACCCTGCGAGCGCAACAAGCCTCGGCGCATGACGGTCTATCTCCACCGCGAGCGCCTGCTCGAACGCCTCGCGGCTTGGGTAGCGCCGATGCTCGACCACGGCACTGTCGATGCCATGACGCGCGGCGATCGCGAGCCCGCCTGCATCCGCCCGGTTGCTGATGACCGCAGATACCGGCAGGTCCGCCTCGACGAGCGCCTGCATGTTGCTGCCGCGGCCGGAAATGAGGACGACGACCGACATGAGGCCAGTCTACCGCCCGGGAACGACGCAGAGCCAGAACTGGTAATGGGTCGATGTCGACGCCCCCGCGTCGCGCTCCGTGGTCACGCGCCGCGGCGGCTGCATCTCAGGGCAGGTCGAACAGCAGCACTTCCGCGCTCACGCCCTTCTCGAGCACGATCCGGGACGCATCCGTCTTCAGCGCATCACCCGCCTCGAGCGCATGGCCGTTTGCCGTCACCTTGCCGCGCGCTACGTGCACGTACGCCCGCCGGCCGGGCGCGATCGCCTGCTCGGCGCGCTCTTCGCCGTCAATCAGCGCGGAATAAATGGACGCGTCCTGGTGCAGCTTCACGGAGCCCTCGCGCGCGTCGCCGGATGCGATCAGCCGCAGGCGGCCGCGCTTGTCCCCGGCGGTGAAATGCTTCTGCTCGTACGAAGGCGGGATACCGCGCTCGGCGGGCGCGATCCAGATCTGCAGGAAATGCGTGACGCCGTCCGGCGCGTGGTTGAACTCGCTGTGCCTGACGCCGGTGCCCGCGCTCATGCGCTGCACGTCGCCCGGGACGATCGCCGAGCCGTTGCCCATCGAATCCTTGTGAGCAAGCGCGCCGTCGAGGACGTAGCTGACGATCTCCATGTCGCGGTGTCCGTGCGTGCCGAAGCCCGTGCCGGGCTGGATGCGGTCCTCGTTGATGACGCGCAGCACGCTGAACCCCATGTGGCGCGGGTCGTGATAGTCGGCAAAGGAAAAGCTGTGGAACGACTTCAGCCAGCCATGATCGGCCAGGCCGCGCTCGGCGCTTCTGCGAATCTCGTTCATGCGGCCATCCTCACTGCGCCTGCTTGCCCTGCTCCTGCGCGATCTCGGCGTGCACCTTGGCCATGTCGACTGCCTTCGCCTGCTCCAGAACCTGCTCCAGCGCTGATGCGGGCAGCGCACCGGCCTGCTGGAACAGGATGACCTTCTCGCGGAACACCATCAGCGTCGGGATCGAGCGGATGCTGAACGCGCCGCCGAGTTCCTGCTGCTCGTCGGTATTCACTTTGGCGAACACCACGTCCGGATGCGCGTCGGATGCTTTCTCGTAGATCGGCGCAAAGCCGCGGCATGGACCGCACCAGGGCGCCCAGAAGTCGACGATGACGATCGGGTTCTCGGTGACGGTCTGCTCGAAGTTGTCCTTGGTAAGCTCGACGGTGGCCAAGATTCGATTCCTTTCTCTGCGATAGGCGATTATGCCGTACACGGGCAGGTTCGCTCCTTCTCCGACCGGACCGCTGCACTTCGGTTCCCTGGTCGCCGCGCTCGCGGGCTGGCTCGATGCCCGCGCGGCGGGCGGCAGGTGGCTGGTGCGCATGGAGGACCTCGACCGGCCGCGCGAACTGCCGGGCGCCGCCGACGCGATCCTGCGGCAGCTCGAGGCGCTGGGACTGCACTGGGACGGCGAGGTGATGCGGCAGACGGCGCGCACCAGCGCCTATCGCGCCGCGCTCGAACGCCTTGCCGGCCACACCTACTGGTGCGGCTGCACGCGCAGGGAGATGGACGATTCCGCCCTCGCCACCGACGGCGCGCGCATCTATCCGGGGACCTGCCGCGACGGCATCGCTCCGGGAAAGACCCCGCGCGCGGTGCGTGTCCGCACCGACGACGAGGTGATCCGCTTCGTCGACCGCGTGCAGGGCGAGTGCGCGCAATCCGTCGCGCATGAGGTCGGTGATTTCGTGCTGCTGCGCGCGGACGGCCTGTTTGCCTACCAGCTCGCCGTGGTGGTCGACGATGCCGGGCAGGCAGTCACCGACGTGGTGCGTGGTGCCGACCTGCTCGACTCCACCGCACGGCAGATCCACCTGCAGCGGCTGCTGGGATACCCGCAGCCGCGCTACCTGCACGTGCCGGTCGCGGTCACGGCCGCCGGCGAGAAACTGTCCAAGAAGACCGGGGCACCACCGGCCGGAACCGATGACCTGCGACGCGCGCTCGAATTCCTCGGTCAGGCCGCGCCGCGCGAACTCGCCGGGCGCGAGCTCCTCGATTGGGCGAAAATCAACTGGAGCGCCGAGCGCATCCCGCGCGCGCGAACCCTACAGGTGCCCTGATGCCGATCAAGACCCGCTACATCCTTACCGTGAGCATGGACGTCGACGCCGACAAGGAAGCGCTGTTCAATGAAGTCTACGACACCGAGCACGTGCCCCTGTTGCTCAAGGTACCCGGGGTACTTGCGGTGACGCGCCTGAAAATGGAGCCGCTCGCAATGTTCATCGGCGGCGAGAAGAAGACCATCGTCGCCGAGGGCGAGCCAAGCTACATGGCAGTGTACGAAATCGAGAGCCCCGCGGTGCTGACCGGCGAGGGCTGGGCGAAGGCCGTCGAGGAAGGCCGCTGGCCGACGCAGGTGCGGCCCTACACGAAGAACCGGCGGCACGTGCTGCGCCGCGTGCTGTAGCGGGCTCGCGGCGGCGGGCGCACTAGGCCAGAGTCGCAGTCGCCACGCTGGCGACTGCGCCCCCTGACTCGGTCCACAGGCGGCAGACCTTGCCTTCCTGCCGGCCATGCGCTGTCATCGGCAGCGGCATCGTCGTCGGCCGCTTGGGGGTGAATTCGAACCCAAGCACCCGCGCCGCGGGCTTGTGCCTGTGCAGGCAGTCGAGCATCACCAGCGCGATCAGCGGCCCGTGCACCACCAGCCCGGGATAGCCCTCTACCTGCGTCGTGTACGGATGGTCGTAGTGGATACGATGGCCGTTGAAGGTAAGCGCCGAAAAGCGGAACAGCATCACTTCGTCAGGCTGCACGGTGCGCGAGAACTCCCCGGGCGGCGGCAACGGATCGGTCCTCGCGGGCGCGACATTGCCGCCCGCCTGCGCCTCGCGATAGACGATGCGCTGCACGTCCACCGTGCGCCCGCCCGAACTGGACGCAATCTCGTGCCGGACGATGACGAACACCAGCTGCCCGGTGGATCCGGTTTTCGCCGTGACGCTCTCGAGCGTCGAAACGCGCGAGAGCCGGTCGCCGACGCGGATCGGCGCATGGAATTCGACACTGGACCCCGCCCACATGCGGCGCGGCAGCGCGATCGGCGGCAGGAAACCGCCGCGCACCGGATGCCCGTCCGGCCCGAGCTTCGACTGCGGCGCCGACGGGTTGGTGAACAGCCAGTGCCACGCCGGTGGCAGTTCCTCACCTTCGCTCGCCACCGCCTCGAGATCGAGCAGTGCGCGCATGCCGCGCACCGCGTGCGGCGTGACGATGTCCCCGGCCTCTTCCGTCCGGCCCACCCACGCCTGGTACTGCGCCACGTCCGTCATGCCGTTCTCCTGTCCCCCTGGGTTACCAGCCACACCGCCAGCACTGCCAGCGCCATGCCCGCGGCCGAGAATACCGTATAGACCTCGCCAAACAGCAGCCACGCGACCAGCGCGGTGCACGGCGGCACCAGATAGAGCAGGCTCACCACCTTGGTGGCCGCGCCATGCCGGATAAGCCAGAAGAGCAGGAACATCGCGCCCAGCGACAGCACGAATACCAGGTACGCCAGCGCGAAGATGAACTCACCGCTCCAGCGCACCTGCATCGATTCGAACACGAACGCGATCGGCGCAATCACCGCCAGCGCGGCAGCGAACTGGATCGCAGCCCCGGTGCGCATGTCGACGTGCGCGCAGTACCGCTTCTGCCACAGCGTGCCCAGCGTCAGGCTGAGCAGCCCCAGCACCGAGAACAGCACCGCCGCAACGCCGACGCCCTCGAAGACGAACTTCTCGCGCACCACCAGCGCGACCCCGAGCACGCCGAGCATCAGGCCCAGCCACTGGCGCAGGTTGGTGCGCTCGCCCAGCATGCGGGCGCCGATCAGCGCCGTGAGGATCGGCTGCAGCCCGGCGATCAGCGCCGAAACTCCCAGCGGCATGCCGAACTGGATCGAGTAGAAGATGCCGCCCAGGTAGCCCGCCTGCATCAGCACGCCGGCGATCGCCACATGCCCCGCCTCGGTCGCACTCGCCGGCCAGGCGGCACGCCCGATCCAGCATAGCGGCAGCAACAGGGCGATCACGAACAGGAAGCGCAGCGCAAGGAATGTGGCCGGCTCCGCGTAAGGAAGCCCTAACTTCGCTCCTATGTACCCGGTACTCCAGAGGAATACGAACAGCGGAGGGAATGCCCAGGCCCAGCGTTGGGGCTGGCGCGGCAGTTGCGCTACGGCGGTCATCGCCTGGATTTGTTGCGACACATCAACATGTTATATTGCATTGCACAAACACCTTGACTTTCAACAGGTACGCCCTTACATTGATATTGCTGCGGCGCACAAACAGGCGTCGCCAAGACGACCTCAATGACTTTGTGCAAATAACCACCAGGAGCCACACATGTACGTAACCCCTGAGCAGATCCAGGCAGCCGGCAAGACCCAGATGGACGCCATGCTGTCGATCGCGGCGACGCAGTTCGCCGCCTTCGAAAAGCTTGCAAACCTGCAGGCGTCCGCCGTCAAGTCGGCGTTCGAGGACAGCATCGCCAACACCCGCGCGCTGATGGGTGCGAAGGACGTACAGGAGTTCGTCAGCCTGCAGTCCGCGTTCGCCCAGCCCGCGATCGAGAAGGTCATCGCCTACTCGAAGAGCGTCTACGAGGTGACCGCGCAGACCAACGCCGACCTGTCGAAGGTCGCGGAAGCCCGCGCCGGCGAGTGGAACGAGAACCTGGTCGCCATGCTCGACAAGGCCGCCAAAAACGCGCCTGCCGGTTCGGACGTCGCGGTGACCGCGGTGAAGCAGATGATCGCCGCCGCCAATTCCGCCTACGACAACCTGAGCAAGGTTGCTAAGCAGGCCACCGAGATCGCGGAAGCCAACGTGGCTGCCGCGTCGGAATCGGCAAAAAACTTCGCCAAGGCCAAGAAAGCCGCCTGAGCCCGCGCAAGCGGACGAAGGCCGGAACTCCTCGGCCCGTACGGAAGAAGTCGAAGGCAAGGAAGAAGAAGTGAACGAAAAGCCCCGCCTAGGCGGGGCTTTTCGCTTCTGCGGCAACTTCGAAGGGAAATCCGAGCGCCCGCAACTGCTCGCGAATCGCGTCCATCGCGGGGCCGACCTCTACAGGCACGCCGCGTACGCCCAGTTCAACGTGCCGGCGTGCGCCGCCCGCTGCCATCGACGGCAGGCTGAACACCTTGATGCCGGCGAAGCGCGCGCCCACCGCTTCCATCACCGGGATCAACTGGCTCTCCCCGGCCTCGTATACGTGCAGCGACGCTTCTTCCCAGCGGTCGCGGTCGAACAGGGCCCGGTAGTGCGTGTCCAGCACCCACTCCACCATCGGCCACGCCATCTGCGGAAACCCCGGCACGAACCAATGCTCCCTGATCGAGAACCCGGCGATGCGGTTCACCGGATTCGGGATGATTCCGGAGCCGACGGGAAACTCACCCATCCGCAGCCGGCTGGCGGTCAGTTCCGTGCCCTGGAAGCGGCCGCGGATCTCGCGCTCGGCGTCGGGATGCAGCGCGAGCGGCAATCCCAGCGCGCGGCCGGCGCATTGCCGCGTGTGATCATCAGGAGTGGCGCCGATGCCGCCGAAGCTGAACACCACGTCTCCCGAGGCAAAGGTACGCGCGAGCGCCGCAGTCAGCCTTTCCGGATCATCACCCTGGTACTGCGCCCAGGCGAGCCGCAGCCCGCGCCGGGCAAGCGCACCGATGATGAAGCCGAGGTGCTTGTCCTGCCGCTTGCCGACGAGCAGTTCGTCGCCGATGATCAGCGCGCCGAACGCCATCACTCGACCCGCACGGCGCTGCCTTCGATCGGCGCGGCGCGCAACGCCTGCAGTTCCGCGAGCAGGAAGTGGATGAACGCGAGGCCGAAGAACACCGGCGCGAAGAATCCGAACACCGGGACGTAGGCGAGCAGCGCCAGCACCACGCCCAGCACGTAGAGCGCGCCCTTGCGTTGCGCGAAGATCGCGCTCATCTCCGGCTGCTGCGCATGCCGCGCAAGCGCGTCGTAGCGCAGCACGCGCTGGTTCACCCAGCCCATGATGGCCACGGGTATCACCGGCCACAGCGGCGGGAAAATCCACAGCGGCGCGGACAGCGCGAACATGCCCGCCATGCCGCCCACCGCGACGGCGCTGTTCAGCAGGCTGCCGGCGAAACTCCCGCCCTCGCGTTTTGCCAGCTGCGGGAACTTTCGCGTTGCGACGATGCTGACGAGTTCATCCATGCCGAAGGTACCGAGGATGATGAGCGCCGTCATGTAGACCAGCGGCACGAAGAACAGGAACAGCACCACGTGGGACGCCACCAGCGCGGTGCTGCCGAAATCGAAGCTGACGAAGAACGCCGCCGTCTCGATCCACTGCTTGAGCAGGCCGGCGAGCCAGACCGCGGTGCGCATCCACAGGAAGAACGCCGCGACGCCCCAGATCACGAGCGCAACCAGCACCGGCCACACCATCAGCCACAGCACGCGCGGATTGAGCATGCTCGCAAACGCCTGCAGGATTGCACTTCCGATGCCGCGGTTCATATATCCAGTTTAGCGTTTTATCGCCTGCCACAGCTTCGCCAGGCGCTTCGCGGACACCGGCACCGGCGTCCTCAGCTCCTGTGCGAACAGCGACACCCGCAGTTCCTCGAGCAGCCAGCGGAACTGTTCCATCTCGGCCGAGCCGCGGACGGAACCCGCGCGCAGCCAGGCCGCCTGCAGCGGTGCTAGCTCGGCAGCGAGGCGCGAGTCGCGCGCCGGATCCGCGCGCAGCTTGTCCAGCCGCGCCGAGGCCGCCTTCAGGTAGCGCGGCAGGTGCTGCAGCCTCTGCCACGGCAGGCGCGCAAGGTAGCCGCGCTCGAGCAGCCGCGCCACCTGCTCTTTCACGTCGCCCGCCTGCTGCGGGAACGCCTTCGAAAGCGCCGCGATGCGCTTCTGCACCTGGGCGTGCTCGGCGATGATCGTCGTCGCCAGACGCACGATCTCCTGCGCGATCAGGCCGAAGCGGCTGCGTCCCTCGTCCACGCGGCGCGCGAAATCCGCCTGCGCCAGCGGCACCGAGTCGGCAAGGAAAGTACGGTCTATCGCCGCGGCGACGATGTCCTCCTTCAGCGGCGCGAGCGCAATGTCCTTCGCCAGCGATCTCTCCAGGTCGCGCACGCGTTCCCTGAACGCGATCGCAAGCAACCTGCGCACCCCGGCGCGGTGCAGTTCACGCGCGCGTTCGGGTGCATCGAAGACCTGCAGCGTCACGCCGTCGCCCGCATCCACCAGCGCCGGATAGCCCACCAGGGTCTGCCCGCCACGGCGCAGCTCCATCATCTCGTCCAGGTCGCCGAAGTTCCATACCACCTGGCGCTCGGCATCAGCGAGCGGCGCCTCCTCGCGCAGGATTGCTTCGGTCGCGGCGCCGAGCGCCCGCTTCAGCTCGCCCAGGTTGCGCCCCATGCCAAGCTGGCGGCCGTGCTCGTCGACGACGCGGAAGTTCATGTGCAGGTGCGGCGGCGCCGAATCCGGCCTGAACGCATCCACCGGCAGCTCGAGGCCGAGTTCGCTGCGAACGTGGCGCGACAGCGCCTGTGCCAGCGGCATGTCGGAGGGCTCGACCTGAGCGGCGAAGCGCGCCGCGAACTCCGCCAGCGGCCCCAGCTTGTGGCGCAGCCGCTGCGGCAGGGACTTCGCGTAGGCCTGCACCTTCTCCTTCAGCAGGCCGGGGACCAGCCATTCGGTGCGCGCTGCCGGCACCTGGTTCAGCAGCGCCACCGGCACCGTCATCGTCACGCCGTCCCGCGGCGAGCCCGGCTCATGGTGATACTCGAGTCCGAAGTCGCTCGGGCCAAAGCGCATGCGCGGCGGGAAATTCTCCGTGGTGATGCCGGCCGCCTCGTGCCGCATCAGGTCATCGCGGGAGAGGTACAGCAGCTTCGGCTCGTCACGCTCGGCTTCCCTGCGCCACTTCTCGAAATCGGCGCCGTTGTGGATGCCCGCGGGCAACCTGGCGTCGTAGAACGCATGCACCAGGTCGTCGTCGACGAGGATGTCCGGCCGTCGCGACTTGTGCTCGAGCCTTTCGATGTCGTGCAGCAGCCGCTGGTTGTGCGCGAAGAACGGCGCCCGCGTCTCGAACTCGCCTTCCACCAGGGCGGAACGTATGAAGATATCGCGCGCGGCTTCCGGGTCGTGCGGTCCGTAGTTCACCCGCCGGTTCACGTATACCGGCAGGCCGTACAGCGTGCCGCGCTCCAATGCCACCACCTGCGCGCGCGACTTTTCCCAGTGCGGGTTGTCGCGGCTGCGCTTCATCAGGTGCGCGCCCAGCTCCTCCAGCCATTTGGGGTCGATGCCGGCGACCGTGCGCGCGTAGAGCCGGGTGGTCTCGACGAGTTCCGCAGCGACGATCCAGCGTCCGGGCTTTTTCGTCCACGAGCCCGGATGCACACGGAAACTCACGCCGCGCGCGCCGGCATAGGCCGAATCCTCGTCCTTTTTCATGCCGACGTTGCCGAGCAGGCCCGCAAGAAGCGCGCGATGGATCGCGCGCGCGCCCTCGGGCTTCGCCGGATCGACGCTCGAGGGCTTCCAGCCGAGTTCCTGCACTGCCTCCTGCAACTGCCGGTGCACGTCCTTCCATTCACGCAGGCGCGCCACGGACAGGAAGTTGTCGCGGCAGAACTTGCGCAGGCCCGGCATCTCCTGCACCTTCCAGAGCCGGAGGAAGCCGAGGAAGTCCGAATTCCCGTCGGCGAACTTCGCATGCCGCTCGTCCGCGGCGGCCTGCCTGTCCAGCGGTCGCTCGCGCGGATCCTGCACCGACAGCGCCGCCGCGATCACCAGCATCTGCGCGAGGCAGCCCTCGGCACGCGCACCGAGCAGCATGCGGCCGACGCGCGGATCGAGCGGCAGCCGCGCAAGTTCTCGCCCGAGCGGCGTAAGCGCGCGCGCCTCGTCCACCGCACCCAGTTCGGCGAGCAGGTCGTAGCCGTCGGCGATCGCCTTCGGGCTGGGCGGATCGACGAAGGGAAACTCCTCGACGCGCCCCAGGTCCAGCGACAACGCACGCAGGATCACGCCGGCGAGCGAGCTGCGCAACACCTCCGGATCGGTGAAGCGCGGCCGCGCCTTGAAGTCATCCTCCGAATACAGGCGTATGCAGATGCCGTCGGCAACGCGGCCGCAGCGCCCGGCGCGCTGCATCGCCGCCGCCTGCGACACGCTCTCGACGCGAAGCTGCTCGACCTTGGTGCGATAGCTGTAGCGCTTCACCTTCGCCACGCCGGTGTCGACGACGTAGCGGATGCGCGGCACGGTGAGCGAGGTCTCGGCGACGTTGGTGGCGAGCACGATGCGCCGCGCCGCGCCCGGCCGGAAGATGCGGTCCTGTTCCGCGGCCGACAGCCGCGAAAAGAGCGGCAGCAGTTCGATGCCCGGCTTCAGGCGCTTCCTCAGCGTGTCGGCCGCGTCGCGGATCTCGCGCTCGCCGGGCAGGAAGACGAGCACGTCGCCCGTACCTTCGCGGCTGAGTTCCTCCACCGCGTCGGCGAGCGCCTCCTCCTCCTCGTCGCGCGTGGTGTCCTCCGCATCGCCGCCTACCGGGCGGTAGCGCTGCTCCACCGGGTAGAGCCTTCCCGACACTTCGAGCACCGGCGCATCGCCGAAATGCCGCGAGAAGCGGTCGGCGTCTATCGTCGCGGACGTGATGACCAGCTTCAGGTCCGGGCGCCGCGGCATCAGCCGCCTCAGGTATCCGAGCAGGAAGTCGATGTTCAGGCTGCGCTCGTGCGCCTCGTCGAGGATCAGGGTGTCGTAGGCACGCAACTCGCGATCGCCCTGCGTTTCCGCGAGCAGGATGCCGTCGGTCATCAGCTTGATCTTCGTGTGCGCGCCCACGCGGTCGTTGAAGCGCACCTTGTAGCCGACCAGGCCGCCGAGCTCGACCTTCAGCTCCTCGGCGATGCGCGCCGCAACGGTGCGCGCAGCGATGCGGCGGGGCTGCGTGTGCCCGATCATGCCGGCGCTGCCGCGGCCCATCTCGAGCAGGATCTTGGGCAGTTGCGTCGTCTTGCCCGATCCGGTTTCACCGCAGACGATCACCACCGGGTGCTTCGCCACCGCTTCGCGGATGTCCTCGCGCCGCGCGCATACCGGCAGCGCGGGATCGTAGATCGGTACGGGGTTCAAGGCGCGGGGGATTCTACGTTATGCTCGCCGCATGAGCATTTCCCAACTCACCCGCGTCGGCGTCGTCGGCGCCGGCACCATGGGCAACGGCATCGCGCAGGCGCTCGCCGTCGCAGGGATCGAGGTTACGCTGACCGACGTCGCGGCGGCGCAGCTCGAGCGCGCGACCAGCACGATTTCCGGCAGCCTCGAGCGGCTGGTGCGCAAGGAGAAGATGAGCGACGCCGACAAGGCCGCAGCCATGGGGCGCATCCGCACCGCCACCGACTCCTCCGCCGTGTCCGGCTGCGGCCTGGTCATCGAGGCAGCGACCGAGAACGTGGACCTGAAGCTGAAGATCTTCCGCGCGCTGGACGAGGTGATGCTCGAGGACGCGGTGCTGGCGACGAACACCTCGTCGATCTCGATCACGCGCCTCGCCGCTGCGACGAAGCGCCCCGACCGCGTGATCGGCATGCACTTCTTCAATCCGGTGCCGGTGATGGCGCTGGTCGAGCTGATTCGCGGACTGCAGACCTCGGACGCGACCTACGCCGCGATCGAGGCGCTGACCAAGCGCATCGGCAAGTCGCCGGTGCAGGTGCGAAACGCGCCGGGCTTCGTCGTCAACCGCATGCTCTGCCCGATGATCAACGAGGCGATATTCGCGCTGTCCGAGGGCCTCGCGACCGCGGCGCAGATCGACGAGGCGATGAAGCTCGGCGCCAACCATCCGATCGGACCGCTCGCATTGTGCGACCTCATAGGCCTGGACGTGGAACTCGCGGTGATGCAGGTGCTGTACGAGGGCTTCAGGGACTCGAAGTACCGCCCGGCGCCGCTGCTCGTCGACATGGTCGAGGCAGGCTACCTCGGGCGCAAGACCAAGCGCGGCTTCTTCAGCTACTGAGCACCGCGCCTGCGCCGCGGTGCAGGCGAAATCCCGCGTAGCCCTTCGCCGCCACCTCGTCGCAGATCCGGCGGTAGCGCGCGAGGCCGCCCGCGTAGGGCATGAACACGCGGGGCTTGCCTGGCACGTTGGCGCCGTAGTACCAGGAGTGCGGTGCCTTCGCCAGCAGCGTGGCGTTCGCCGCCTCGTTCACCAGCCGGCCCCAGTCGCGCGTCGCTTCCTCGGCAGGTTCGATGGCATCGACGCCGTTCGTCCGCATATAGGCGATGCAGCCGGTGATCCACTCGACATGCTGCTCGATGGCGACCGGCATGTTGGTCAGCACCGAAGGGCTGCCCGGGCCGGTGATCGTGAAAAGGTTCGGAAACCCGGGCACCTGCAGCCCGAGGTAGGTCTGTGGCCCGGCACGCCAGGCCTCGCGCAGCGCGCGGCCGCCGCGCCCGCGGAAGTCGATCGCCAGCAGCGGGCCGGTCATGGCGTCGAAGCCGGTGGCGAACACGATCACGTCCAGCGGGTAGTCCTTGCGGCGGGTTCGTATGCCCTCCGCCGTGATGCGCTCGATCGGCTCGGCGCGCAGGTCCACCAGCGCGACGTTGTCGCGGTTGAAGGTCTCGAAGTACCCGGTATCTATGGGCGGGCGCTTGGCCGCGTAGGGATGGTCGATGTCCGAAAGGATGCGCGCGGCGTCCGGGTCGCGGACGATGGCGCGGATGCGGCCCTTGAGGAACTCGGCCGCGGTGTCGTTCGCCGCCTGGTCGACCAGCAGGTCGCGGAAGGTGGCGCGGAACTGCAGCCCGCCGGTTTCCCAGGCCGCCTCGTAGATCGCCTGCCGCTCTTCGGGCGTGACGTCCGCGACCTTGCGGTCGACGATGCGAAAGGCGTGCCCGTTCGGCGTCGAGCGGGCGATGGCACCGATTTCCGCGTGGTTCTCGCGCACCCAGCGAACGAACTCCGGCGTCAGCGGCCCGTTGCGCGCCGGCACGCTGTAGTTCGCGGTGCGCTGGAATACCGTCAGGTGGGCCGCGGTCTGCGCGATCACCGGCGCGGCCTGGATGCCGGTTGAGCCGGTGCCGACCTGCCCCACGCGCTTGCCGCGGAAGTCCACGTCCGCGTGCGGCCACTGCCCGGTGTGGTACCAGCGGCCCCGGAAGTCGGCTAAGCCGGGAATGTCGGGTACGTTCGCGGCCGACAGGCAGCCGACCGCGGCAACCAGGTACGTCGCCGCGTAGCGATCACCCGACGCGGTATCGACGATCCAGCGGTTGCGCGCCTCGTCATGGCGCGCCGCGACCACGCGGCAGTCAAAGCGCATGTCGCGACGCAGGTCGAACTTCGCGGCAACGCGATCCAGGTACCTGCGGATCTCCGGCGGGCCCGGGTAGCGCTCCGAGCACGCCCACTCCTCGTTCAGCTCCTTCGAGAAGAAGTAGCGATAGGCATGGCTCTCGGAGTCGCAGCGCGCACCGGGGTAGCGGTTCCAGTACCAGGTGCCGCCGAGGTCGCTGCCCGCCTCCAGCACCCGGGTGGAAAGGCCGAGCTGGTCGCGCAGGCAGTGCAACTGGTACAGCCCGGCGAAACCCGCGCCGATTACCAGTGCATCGAGTTCGGTGTCCAAGCCTCAGCGCCCCTTCGCCGGTGCGATCATGCGTTCTACATACCGCGCGATCAGGTCCACCTCGAGGTTCACCTGCGCGCCCGGCCGCAGGCGCCCGAGCGTCGTCACCGCCAGCGTATGCGGGATCAGGTTCACCTCGAACACGCTGCCGCGCACCCGGTTTACCGTCAGGCTCACGCCGTCCACGGTGATCGATCCCTTGCGGGCGATGTAGCGCGACAGGGCCTTCGGCGCGCGAAACGCGTAGACGCTGCCCTTCACCGCGGTGACGGTGCCCACCGCGTCCACATGGCCGGTGACGAGGTGGCCGCCGAGCTTGTCGCCCAGGCCGAGAGACTTCTCCAGGTTCACCGCCCCCGGGCGGTCGAGTCCCGCGGTGCAGTCGAGCGTCTCCCGCGACACGTCGAAATACAGGCTGCGGCCGCGTTTGCGCGTCACCGTGAGGCAGGCGCCCTGCACGCAGACCGAATCGCCCAGCGCGACGTCGCCCAGCGCGAGCTGGCCCGCATCCACCTCGAAGGGCTTGACGCGCACGATGCGGCCGACGGCAAGCACGATGCCGGTGAACATCAGTCCTTCCCCGCGATGCGCGCCACGATGCGCAGGTCCTCGCCGACGCGATCGACCGAGCAAAACTTGAGCCGCACGCGCGCATCCAGCTGCGTCACCTGCCCGAGGTTTGCCATGCCCTGCGCCGAATCGCCGAGCAGGCTCGGATTCAGGTAGACGAGCAGTTCGTCCACGCAGCCCTCGCGCAGCAGCGACCCGTTGAGCCTGAACCCGCCCTCCACATGCAACTCGTTGATGCCGCGGCGCGCCAGTTCCTCGAGCATCTTCGCCAGGTCCACCTTGCCCTGCGCGTTCGGCAGGCACACCGTCTCGATGCCGGCCGGCCCCGTGCCTGCGGTCGCGCAGAAAATCAGCGCGTTGCCGCCCTCGAGGACTTTCGCGTTGGCCGGCGTCTCCAGCCTGCTGTCGACGATTACGCGCAGCGGCTGGCGCGGCGTTGCCACGTCGCGCACCGTCAGGCGCGGGTCGTCCGCCGCCACGGTGCCTCCGCCGGTCAGCACGGCGCAGGCGCGCGCACGCCAGAGGTGGCCGTCGCGCCTCGCTTCCGGGCCGGTAATCCACTGCGAGACGCCGTTGGCGAGCGCGGTGCGCCCGTCCAGCGTCGCCGCGATCTTCATGCGTACCCAGGGCCGGCCCCGCGTCACGCGCGAGACGAAGCCGATGTTCAGTTCGCGCGCCTCGTCTTCGAGCAGGCCGTGCTCGAAGACGATGCCCGCGGCGGCAATCCTGCCGCCGCCGCCCGCTGCCTGCGGATCGGGATCGCGCATCGCCGCCACCACGCGCGCGACGCCGGCGGCAACCAGCGCGTCGGCACAGGGCGGCGTGCGTCCATGGTGGGCGCAGGGCTCAAGCGACACGTAGGCGGTGGCGCCTTTCGCCCGCGCCCCTGCTGCGGCCAACGCCTCGACTTCCGCGTGCGGCGATCCGGCGGACTCGTGCCAGCCTTCGCCAACGACCTCCTCGCCCTGCGTCAGCACGCAGCCGACGCGCGGATTCGGCGTCGTCGTGTAGAGGCCCTTCGCGGCCAGATCCAGCGCGCGCCGCATCATCGCCCGGTCGAACGCCGAGAACGCGGTCACTTCTTCCTGCGCCTGGGCGAGGGCTTGGCGACCTCCTGCAGCGCCTCGCGGAAATCCTCCGGCGAATCGAAGCTGCGGTACACCGAGGCGAAGCGGATGTAGGCGATCTTGTCCAGCCGCGCGAGTTCGCGCATCACCAGGTCGCCCACGCGCGAGGTCTTCACCTCGCGCTCGCCCGCAGCACGCAGGCGTTCCTCGATCCGCTCCACCGCGGCGTCGACCTCCTCGGTCTTCGCCGGGCGCTTCCTCAACGCGAGCTTCATGCTGCCGAGCAGCTTCTCGCGGTCGAAGTCGGTGCGGCTGCCGTCCTTCTTCACCAGGCGCGGCATCTTCAGGTCGACGCGCTCGTAGGTCGTGAAGCGCTTCTCGCACTTCTGG
>JBFWRS010000003.1:0-136155 GCA_050248795.1 Burkholderiales bacterium
GGCAGCCAGTGGTCGATTTCCGCGAGGTCCACGCCACGGCTCACGCGCACCAGCTTCGCCGCAGCGGCGTTGCGGCGCCGTGCCGCGGCAAGGCGTTCCGGCGTGATGCGAAACACTTCGGGCCTGACGATGCCGTCTTCGAAATGCAGCCGTGGCTTCTGGTTCTTCTGCATGAGCGCCGGAGCATAATACAAGGCCGAAAGGAAGCATCCACGATGAGCGAAATGCACACCATCCCGGCGCGCAGGGGAGTTGCGCAGCGCATGAAGAAGGGCCAGGTGCTGAAGGTCGTCAATACCCATGGCTCGCAGGTGGTGGACTTCTGGGCCTTCAACGCCGCAGACCTTGGCGAATGCATGTCGATGGAGCACTCGCGCGCGGCGATCCTGCGCATCATCCCGAAGGTGGGCGATACCATGGTGACCAACCGCCGCCGGCCCATCCTGACCATCGTCGACGATTCATCGCCGGGCGTGCACGACACGCTGATCGCCGCCTGCGACGTCTACCGCTACCAGTTGCTGGGCTGCACGGAGTACCACGACAACTGCACCGACAACCTCGGCCGCGCGCTCGATGCGATCGGCCTCAAGCGCGTGTTGACGCCCTCGCCGTTCAACCTGTTCATGAACATCCCGGTGTCGCGCGACAACGCGGTGTCGTTCGATCCGCCGGTGACCAGGCCCGGCGATGCGATCTCGTTCAGGGCCGAGATGGATGCGATCGTCGCGTTTTCGGCCTGCCCGCAGGACATGGTGCCGATCAACGGCGCCGCGTGCACGCCTACCGACGCGCACTACCGTATCGATTAGGGCGAGGCTAGGGGTTCCCGCGGAACGCGGGCGGCTGCCAGTTCCAGGTCGGCGTGTCGGTGCTGCGCAGCATGCGCAACATGCGCATCGCCGATTCCTTTGCGCCGCCGGGGCCGCGGTAGTAGCCCGGTACCGTAAGCGTTTCCGTGAAGCCCATCGCCTTGTAGAAGGCGCGCGCGGCTTCGTTCGATGCGCGCAGCTCCAGGTGGATGCTGCCGACGCCCGCCACGAGTGCCGACTCGACCATCCAGTCGAGCAGGCGCCGGCCGATGCCCTGGCGACGGTGCGTGGGCAGTACCGCGAGCAGCACCAGGTGCGCGCGTTCTTCGCCGAACTCCATGATGGCAAAGCCGGCGGTGCGCCCGCCCTCGCTGGCGACCAGCGTGACCGTGTCGCGGTGGCGGATCCTGCCGAGGATGCGGGGTGCATCGTAGCGCCAGCCCAGCCCGGGTTCGATGAGGTCGCGGGACATCACGGCGATGGTCTTCGCATCGCGCCCGTCGGCGAGGCGTATGCTGATCGTATCCTTGCTCACGCGTTCATTCTGCCATGCCGTGCCGGTGCTATCGCGGCGGCGCCGGCGGATTTTCGCGCCATTGCTCGCGCAGCGCGCGCTTGAGTACCTTGCCGATCTCGCTGCGCGGCAGGCGCTCGACGATGCGCACGGCAGCCAGGCGCTGCATCTTGCCGAGCCGCGCGTTCGCCCATTCGAGGATCTGCGCTTCGTCAAGCCGGGACGCCGCGACGACGAACGCGACCGGCGTTTCGCCCCAGCGCTCGGAGGGCACGCCCACCACTGCCGCGTCCTCCACCGCGTCGTGCCCCCGCAGCACCGCTTCGAGGTCGGACGGGAAGACGTTGAAGCCGCCGGAGATGATGACGTCCTTGCTGCGGTCGAGCAGCGTGAGAAAACCGTCCTCGTCGAAGCGGCCGATGTCCCCGGTGCGGATGTAGCGCCTGCCCTCGGCGTCGAACCATTCGGCTTCGGCGGTCTGCTGCGGCCGGTTGAAGTAGCCGCGCATCATGGTCAGCGAGCGGCCGACGACCTCGCCGGTTCCCCCGGCCGGGACTTCGCGGCCCTGCTCGTCGATGAGCCGGATGTCATGCCCGGGCGCGGGCCTGCCGACGGTGTGCAGCTTGTCCGGATGCTCGTGCGCGGCAAGCACGCAGGTGCCGCCGCCTTCGGTCATGCCGTAGAACTCGGTGAGCCCGCCTGGCCAGCGCGCGAGCACGTCGGCCTTGAGCGCCGCGGGGAAGGGTGCGCTGGTCGAGAGCTTCATGCGGAAAGAGGACAGGTCATAGTCGCCGAACTCGGGCAGCGCCATGATGCGCTGGTACTGTACCGGCACCAGCATGGTGTGCGTGGCGCGATGCTGCTGCGCGAGTTCCAGGTACTTCTTCGCATCGAACCTTGCCATCAGCACGACGCATGCGCCGCGCGCAAGGGACATGAAGAACGTGACCAGCGTGGTGTTCGAGTACAGCGGCGTCGACAGCAGCGTCACCGATCCGGGCCCGCACGCGAGCGCCGTGCCGCGTTGCACCTGCTGCCAGCGCATGCGATGCGGCTGCACGATGCCCTTGGGCATGCCGGTGGTGCCCGAGGAATAGATGATGTTGAATCCCCATTCGGGCCCGACCTCCACCGGCTCGGGCTTGCTGCCCGCGGGCGCGAGCCAGGCCTCGAAGGAAGCATCGTCAAGCGCGATGCGCCGCGGTTCGGGCGGCAGGCTGCCGGCGGTTCCCTGGTCGACGAATATCAGCGTCGCCCGGCAGTCCGCGACCATGGCCGCGAGCTGTTCCGGCGTGGACGAAGGCGCCAGCGGCGCCACCATCATGCCGGCGCGCAGCGCGCCCAGGTAGACGATCGCGTACTCGATCGACGTCGTTGCGCAGATCGACACCACCTCGCCGGGCTCCAGGTACTGCCGCTGAAGCGCGGCGGCGACGCGGTCCATCATCGAGTCGAGCTGCGCGTAGTCGAGTACGCGGGCGTCCTGGACCAGGGCGCTCGCGTGCGGCTGCTCCGCGGCTTGCGCCCGCACGAGCTCGGAGACCGTGCCGAAGTCCTGTTGCAGCAATGCGGCGGCTTTCATGGCCCCGCATTCTATTGAATCGCGAACGCTGCGGATCATTCAGGGCGCCCCCCGGGCTCTTGCACCGGGCGGCTATTGGTCTAGTATTGCGCTGCAAAGCTACCCACGGGAGGGTTCATGCAAGTCAAGGAGATCCTGCGCGTCAAGGGCAATCGCCTGCTCAGCATCGAGCCTTCAGGATTGGCGGCCGACGCAGCCAAGACCATGGCCGACGAGAATCTCGGCTCGCTGGTGGTGCTGGACCAGGGCCAGATGGTGGGCCTGCTTACCTTCCACGAAATCCTGCGCGCGATGGCATCCCGCGGCGGCGCGCTGGGCGACGCGAGGGTAGCCGAAACCATGATGCGCGATCCGGTGACGGCGACGCCTGACATGGAGGTGAACGACCTGCGCCGCACCATGCTGGACACCGGCGCCCGCTACCTGCCGGTGGTCGAGGGCGGCAAGCTGATCGGCGTGATCTCCTTCCGCGACGTCGCCAAGGCGGTGCTCGAAGAGCAGGACTTCGAGAACAAGATGCTCAAGGGATACATAAAAAACTGGCCCGCCTGACCGGTCGCCGGAAATTCCTCGCCGGCGCCGGAGCACTGATAGCGGCCGCAGGCGGCGTTGCCGCCTGGCGGCTATGGCCGGACGAAGGGCTGTGGAATCCCTGTCTTGCGCGCCTGCCGTCGCGCCTTGCGGATCACGACCTGGTGCACGCGGCCTGGGAAGGCATCGACCCGGCGAGGATGTGGGACGCGCACGCGCACCTGGTAGGCACCGGCGATTCGGGCAGCGGCATCTACGTCAATCCGGCGATGGAGAGCCTGCTCAATCCCGCGCAGTACGCGCGGCGCCTGTTCTTCCTCAATGCCGGCTGCGCGCACGACGCGAAGGACGGCGTCGACAGGGCGTACATCGAGCGCATGCACAACCTGCTCGATGGCATGCGCGGGGCGAAGCTGATGCTGTTCGCGTTCGACCGCGCCCACGACGCCGAGGGCCGGCCGGACCTTGCCCGCACCGCATTCTGGGTGCCGGATGCCTACGCGCGCGACACTGCGCGCGCGCACCCGCGCTACTTCGAGTGGGTGGCATCGATTCACCCGTACCGGGCCGACTGCGTGCAGGCGCTGGAGGTGGCACGCGACGATGGCGCGCGCGCGGTGAAATGGCTGCCCGCCGCGATGGGCATGGACCCCGCGTCCGCGGCATGCGATCGCTTCTATGCCGCGCTGGCGCGGCTGGATGTGCCGCTGATCGTGCATGCGGGGCTAGAGCGAGCGGTGCACGGCGCGGACGCGCAGGACTATGGCAACCCGCTGCGCCTGCGGCGTGCGCTGGACGCAGGCGTTCGCGTCGTCGTCGCGCACTGCGCTTCGATGGGCATGGACCGCGACCTCGACCAGGGACCGGACGGCCCGCTGGTGGACAGCTTCGAGCTGTTCGCGCGGCTGATGGACGACCCGCGCTACGCAAGGCTGGTACACGGCGACATATCGGCAATCACGCAGGTCAATCGGGCAGGTACGGCGCTTGCGCGCGTGATCGAGCGCGCCGACTGGCATGACAGGCTGCTGAACGGCTCGGACTATCCGCTGCCCGGCGTGATGCCGATCTACTCGGTGGACTACCTGGTGTCGCTCGGGCTGGTGCGCGCGGTAGCCGCGCCGGTGCTGAAGGAGATCCGCGCGCACAATCCGCTGCTGTTCGATTTCGTGCTGAAGCGACACCTGCGCGCCGGGGTCAGCGCGCTGCCCGCCCGGGTGTTCGAGACGCGGCCGTTCTTCTCGCGGGGATGATGCGCGGTGTTGCTAGGGGCAGGGACCGAGCAGCCTGCGGTGCAGCGGGCTGAACAGCAGGTCGGGTGGCCAGGGGCAGTGGTAGTAGGGGCTGCCGAACATTGCGTCGCGGCGGCGGATCTCGGCGATCTGCTCCGCCTGCAGCCAGTCGAGCACCTGCTGCGGCACGCCGTCGCGGTGCATGGCGATGATGTCGGCGGCAGAAAGCCACAGCACGGTGTCGGTTTCGCGCAGCCGCTCGATGATCCAGTTCGCGTCCGCGCCGGCCTTCGCCAGTTCTACGACCTGCTCTTTCGTGAGTTCGGCGCGCGGCTCCATCCCCGCGCAGCCCGCGATCATCGCCGCTACCAGGATGCAACAGAGGGTACGCACACCCCTATGCTAATCTCTTTGCGATGAGTGGAAACACCTTCGGCACGCTGTTCTGCGTCACGTCTTTCGGCGAGTCGCACGGCCCTGCGTACGGCGGCGTGGTGGATGGCTGCCCGCCGGGGATGGCACTGTCGGCGGACGACCTGCAACGGGAGCTGGATCGCAGGAAACCCGGTACGTCGCGCCACGTCACGCAGCGGCGCGAGACCGACAGCGTGGAGATCCTGTCGGGCGTGTACGAGGGCCGGACCACCGGCACCGCGATCGGCTTCCTCGTCCGGAACGAGGACCAGCGCTCGAAGGACTACTCGGGAATCGCGGAGAAATTCCGTCCGGGCCACGCCGACTACACCTACTGGAAGAAGTACGGCCTGCGCGACCCGCGCGGCGGCGGGCGCGCGTCGGCCCGCGAGACCCTGGTGCGCGTGGCGGCGGGCGCGATCGCGAAGAAGTGGCTGCACGAGCATCATGGCATCGTCATTCGCGGACATCTCGCGCAGCTCGGCCCGATCGCGATTCCGTTTCGCTCTTGGGACGACGTCGCCGCGAACCCGTTCTTCGCGCCGAACTCCGGCATCGTCGCCGAACTCGAGGCGTTCATGGATGGGCTGCGCGACAGCGGCGATTCCTGCGGCGCGAGGGTGAACGTGGTCGCGCATGGCGTGCCTGCCGGCTGGGGCGAGCCGGTCTATGGCAGGCTGGACGCGGACATCGGCGCCGCGATGATGTCCATCAACGCGGTCAAGGGCGTAGAGATCGGTGCGGGTTTCGCGGCTGTGGCGCAGAAGGGCAGCGAGCATGGCGACGAGATGACGCCGCAAGGGTTCCTTTCCAACAACAACGGCGGCGTGCTTGGCGGCATTTCCACCGGGCAGGACGTCAGCGTGTCGATCGCGCTGAAGCCGACGTCGAGCATCCGCATCCCCCGGCGCACCGTGGACGTGCACGGCCAGCCCGCCACGGTGGAGACGAAAGGGCGGCACGACCCCTGCGTCGGTATCCGCGCCACGCCGATCGCCGAAGCCATGCTTGCATGCGTGCTGATGGACCACGCGCTGCGCCATCGCGCCCAGTGCGGCGAGGTGGCGCCGTAGTGTAGAAAACCCCTTGAAAATCAATTAGAGTAGCGTTCCAAACCACTCGCTTGCGAGGAACAACATGTCGACCAAGGGCCAGCTGTTACAAGACCCGTTCCTGAACACCCTGCGCAAGGAGCATGTCCCCGTTTCCATCTACCTGGTGAACGGCATCAAGTTGCAGGGCCAGATCGAATCGTTCGACCAGTACGTCGTGTTGCTGCGAAATTCGGTCACGCAGATGGTCTACAAGCACGCCATCTCTACCGTGGTCCCGTCCCGTCCCATCACGCTGGGCGCGGACGCCGCGGCGGAGTGACGAAGCCACGCGATTGAACGACCCCGCTGTTGCGCCGCGCGATCCCCGTGCGGCGGTGATCGTCTGCCTCGATTTCGACGATCCGGCCTACGAGGACGGCGTGGAAGAAGTCGTGCGCCTGGTGCAGAGCGCTGGCGTGACCCGTCACCAGGTCATCGCCGGAAGCCGCAAGCGTCCGGATGCCGCGCTCTTCGCCGGCAGCGGCAAGGTGGAGGAGATCGATGCCGCGGCGCGCGCGCTGAACGCCGAGTACGTGGTGTTCAACCACGCGCTGTCGCCGGCGCAGCAGCGCAACCTGGAGAAGCGGCTCGAATGCCGCGTGATGGACCGCGCCGAACTGATCCTGGAAATATTCGCCGATCGCGCGCAGACCAGCGAGGGCAAGCTGCAGGTCGAGCTCGCGCGGCTGGAGCACCTGTCCACCCGTCTGGTGCGCGGCTGGAGCCACCTGGAGCGCCAGCGCGGCGGGCTCGGCAAGACCGGCGGTCCCGGCGAGAAGCAGATCGAACTCGACCGCCGCATGATCGGCGAGCGCGTGCGCATGCTGAAGGCGAAGCTGAAGCAGCTGCGCGACAGGCGCGGCATCCAGCGCCGCGCGAGGGTGCGCCGCGACGTGCTCTCGGTTTCGCTGGTCGGCTATACCAACGCCGGAAAATCGACACTCTTCAATGCGCTTGCGCACGCCACGGGCTATGCCGCGGACAGGCTCTTCGCCACGCTGGATACGACCACGCGGCGAGTCTGGCTGCCGGATGCGGGCAACCTGACGCTGTCGGACACGGTCGGGTTCATACGCGACCTGCCGCACGGGCTGGTCGCGGCGTTCCGCGCCACGCTCGAGGAAACCGTGCACGCCGACCTGTTGCTGCACGTCGTGGACGCGGCCTCGCCGGTGCGCGACGAGCAGGCGCACGAGGTGGACAAGGTGCTGGCGGAGATCGGCGCGGACCGCATTCCGCAACTCGTGGTCTGGAACAAGATCGATCTCGTCGATGGCCTCGAGCCGGGGGTAGAGCGCGACCAGTATGGTAGGATTTGGCGTGTTCGCGTGAGCGCGCGCACGGGTGCGGGCCTTGCAGGATTGCGCGGCGCGATCGCCGAATTCGCGGTGGCGCGTAAGGCCGCGAGATCGCCCGCCGTTTCGGAACCAATCTCACATTAAGACCAGACAATGTCGCTGAATGACCCGAACTGGGGGCGTCAGGGTGGAAATCGCGGTTCCGGTGGAAACCAGGGCCCGCCGGACCTTGACGAACTCTGGCGCAACTTCAACCGCAAGCTGACCGACCTGTTCGGCAGGCGAGGAGGCGGGAGCGATGGCGGTCGTCCGCCAGAGCCGCCGTCGGCCAGGGCGCTGGGCGGCGGCGCCGGCGTCATCGTTGCGCTGCTTGTGGCGCTGTGGCTCGCCAGCGGCTTCTACATCGTCGTCGAGGGCCAGCGCGGCGTCGTGCTGACCTTCGGCAAGTTCTCCGAGGAAACCGGCCCCGGCCTGCGCTGGCGCATGCCCTGGCCGATCCAGTCGAACGAGGCGGTGAACCTGTCGCAGGTGCGCACCTTCGAGATCGGCTACCGCAACAACGTCAGGACCAAGGTCCTCAAGGAATCGCTGATGCTTACCGACGACGAGAACATCGTCGACCTGCAGTTCGCGGTGCAGTTCACCGTGCGCAATGCGCAGGAGTACCTGTTCAACAACAAGGCTCCCGACGATACCGCCCAGCACGCCGCGGAAACCGCGATGCGACAGGTCATCGGGCGCAGCAAGATGGACGAGATCCTGTACGAGTCGCGCGAGGCGATCCAGATCCGCGTGCAGCAGCTGATGCAGGAGATCCTCGATCGCTACCAGACCGGCATCGAGGTGAGCCGCGTGACCATCCAGAGCGCGCAGCCGCCCGAGCAGGTGCAGGCTGCGTTCGACGACGCGGTCAAGGCGGGGCAGGACCGCGAGCGGCAGAAGAACGAGGGCCAAGCCTACGCAAATGATGTCATCCCCAAGGCGCGAGGCACGGCGTCCCGCCTGATGGAAGAAGCCGAAGGCTATCGGCAGCGGGTGATCGCTGCCGCCGAGGGCGATGCCGCGCGCTTCAACCAAGTGCTGACCGAGTACGCGAAGGCGCCTGGCGTGACGCGCGAGCGCCTGTACATCGAGACCATGCAGCAGGTGCTGTCCTCCACGTCCAAGGTGATGCTGGACTACAAGGGCGGCGGGAACCTGCTCTACCTGCCGCTGGACAAGCTGATGCAGGCGGCCGGGGCGGTTCCGGCGCAGGACCCGGGGCTTGCGGGGCGTCCCGCGCCGGCGGATCCGGTGACGGATCCCGGTCCGCGCTCGCGCGAAACGCTGCGCGGGCGTGAACGAGGGGAGCGGCCATGAACAAGGTCCTCGGGCCGGTAATCGCGGCATTCGTCGCGCTCGCGTTCGTTGCCAGCAGTGCGCTCTTCACGGTGGACGAGCGCCAGAACGCGATCGTGTTCCAGCTCGGCGAGGTCAAGGAGGTCGTCACCAAGCCCGGGCTGCACTTCAAGTGGCCGATGATCCAGAACGTGCGCCACTTCGACATGCGGATCCTCACCTACGACGATGCCGAACCCCTGCGCTTCATTACTGCGGAAAAGAAGCCGGTGCTGGTCGATTCGTTCGTCAAGTGGCGCGTGTTCGACGTCAGGCAGTACTACGTATCGGTACAGGGCGACGAGCGGCTGTCGACCACGCGCCTGCGGCAGACCATCTCGGGCGGCCTGCAGGCGGAATTCGGCTCGCGCACGGTGCACGACGTCGTCTCCGGTGAACGCGACAAGATCATGGATAGCGTGCGCGAGAAGGCCGACCAGGACCTGCGCCGCATCGGCGTGGAGATCGTCGACGTGCGCCTGAAGCGCGTCGACCTGCCGCAGGAAGTGAGCGAATCGGTCTACCGGCGCATGGAGGCCGAGAGGAAGCGCGTCGCCAACGAGTTGCGATCCACGGGTTCTGCCGAAGCCGAGCGCATCCGCGCGGATGCCGACCGCCAGCGCGAGGTGATCCTCGCCGAGGCCTACCGCGACGCGCAGCGCGTGCGAGGCGAAGGTGACGCCAAGGCCGCGAATACCTACGCCGCGGCGTTCTCCCGGGATGCCGAGTTCTACTCGTTCTACCGCTCGATGGAGGCGTACCGCGCGTCCTTCCGCAGCCGCAACGACGTACTGCTGCTCGAGCCGAGCTCGGAATTCTTCCGCTTCCTCAAGGACGCATCGGGCAGGGCGGGCGCGAAGAAATGATGCCGCATGGGCACCACGTTCCTACTCGCGTTCGCCCTCATGCTGATCATCGAGGGGCTGTTTCCCTTCCTCGCGCCGGGATCGTGGCGGGAAACCTTCCGCCGCATCACGCAGTTCTCTGACGGCCAGATCCGCTTCTTCGGCCTGACTTCCATGATCGTCGGTCTGCTGCTGCTCGCCGCGGTGCGGGCGTTTGCCTGATGCGCTGGGTGCTGCCAGAGAACATCGAGGACATCCTCCCCGCCGAGGCGGCGAGGATCGAGGCGCTGCGCCGCGCGATCCTCGACCTGTTCGCCGCGCACGGGTACGAACTCGTGATCCCGCCGATGCTGGAGTACCTGGACTCGCTGCTCACCGGCACCGGGCGCGACCTGGACCTGCGCACGTTCAAGCTGGTCGACCAGCTCTCCGGGCGCATGATGGGCGTACGCGCCGACATCACGCCGCAGGTGGCACGGATAGATGCGCACCTGCTCAACCGCAAGGGCGTGACGCGGCTGTGCTACTGCGGCAGCGTGCTGCACACGCGGCCTGCGGGCCCCGCGGCGACGCGCGAGCCGATGCAGATCGGCGCCGAGATCTTCGGCCATGCCGGCGTCGACAGTGACCTCGAGATCCAGCGGCTGCTGTGCAAGGCGCTGCGCGTAGCCCGCGTCAGCGGCGCGCGGGTGGACATAGGGCATGTCGCGGTGTTCCGTGCCATCGTGCGCATGGCGAAGCTGGCGCCGGAGCTGGAAGCGAGCCTGTTCGAGGCGCTGCAGCGCAAGGATGCGACCGAGCTTCGCGTGCTGACGAAGCCGCTGGCGAAATCCGCGCGCGAAGCGTTGCTGCTGCTGCCGGAACTCTACGGCGGTCCCGAGGTGCTGTCGCTCGCGCGCAAGCGCCTGCCGAAGATCGCGGCGATCAGGCGCGCGCTGGACACGCTCGAGGCGCTCGCGGATGCATGCGACATGCCCGCGAGCTTCGACCTCGCGGAGCTGCGCGGCTACCACTATCACAGCGGCGTCGTCTTCGATGCCTACTGCAACGGCGTTCCCGGCCCGATCGCGCGCGGTGGACGCTACGACGAGGTGGGCAAGGCATTCGGCCGCTCGCGCCCTGCGACCGGCTTTTCGATCGAGCTGCGCGAACTCGCCGGGGCCGCCGGGATCGCGCCCGTGAGAGGAAGGAAGAAATGAGCGCACGAAACGTGGTGGTGATCGGGACGCAGTGGGGTGACGAGGGCAAGGGCAAGATCGTCGACTGGCTTACCGACCACGCGCAGGGCGTGGTGCGCTTCCAGGGCGGGCACAACGCCGGCCACACGCTGGTCATCGGCGGCAAGAAGACGGTGCTGCACCTGATCCCGTCGGGCATCCTGCGCGATGACGTCGACTGTTACGTCGGCAACGGCGTGGTGCTCGCGCCAGATGCGCTGATCGCCGAGATGGACGAGCTGGCGCAGGGCGGTGTGCGCAACGTAGAGGCGCGGCTGATCATTTCCGAGGCCTGCCCGCTGATCCTGCCGTATCACAGCGCGCTCGACCGGGCGCGCGAGGCAGCACGCGGCGAGAAGAAGATCGGCACCACTGGCCGCGGCATCGGGCCCGCCTACGAGGACAAGGCGGCGAGGCGCGCGCTGCGCCTGCAGGACCTGTTCAAGCCGGTGCGCTTCGCGGAGAAGCTGCGCGAGCTGCTCGATTTCCACAACTTCGTGCTGGAGAAGTACTACGGTGCGCCAGGGGTGGATTTCCAGGAGACGCTGGACGGTGCGCTGGCGCTGGCGCCGCGCCTGCTTCCACTGGTCGCGGACGTGCCGCGCGCGCTCTATCACGCCAACAAGGCGGGAAAGAACCTGCTGTTCGAGGGTGCGCAGGGCGCGCTGCTCGACATAGACCATGGCACCTACCCGTTCGTGACGTCCTCGAACTGCGTGGCGGGTGCGGCTGCGGCTGGCGCCGGCATCGGCCCGATGCATCTCCACTACGTGCTCGGCATCACCAAGGCATACAGCACGCGGGTCGGCGAGGGACCGTTCCCGACCGAACTGTCGGACGGCGTCGGTGAGCGGCTGCGCCAGCGCGGCCAGGAGTTCGGCGCCACCACCGGCCGCCCGCGCCGCACCGGCTGGTTCGATGCCGCCGCGCTGAAGCGCTCGATACAGCTGAACGGCGTGTCGGGCCTGTGCATCACCAAGCTCGACGTCATGGATGGCGTGGAGTCGGTGAAGATCTGCGTCGGCTACGACGTCGAAGGCACGGTCAGCGACATCCTGCCGGTGGGAGCGGAAGAGCTTGCGCGCTGCGTGCCGGTGTACGAGGAAATGCCCGGCTGGATGGAAAGCACGGTGGGCGTGAAGCGCGAGGACGGGCTGCCCAGGGGGGCGCGCAACTACCTGGCGCGGATCGAGGGCCTGTGCGGCGTCCCCATCGACATCATCTCGACCGGGCCGGACCGCGACGAGACGATCGTGAAGCGCCACCCGTTCGAACTGCGCTGACGCACTTCGCCAGGTACGCCGCCAGTTTTCGCGGCGGCCAGCGCCGCGGCACGTGCAGGAAAGCGAAGCGCGCATCGTTCTTCGCGCACCAGCCCTGCGCCACCCACATCGAAAAATTGCACACGTAGCGGCCGGCATCGTAGGTCACGGTGGTGTCGGCAGTGCGCGGAAGCCAGAGCGAGACCGCCCGTACGCGCCGCCCCGATCTCGCGGCGCGCTCGATGCGCAGTTTCCGTGCCCGTGGATGCTGTCCCATGCCGATGACCACCGCAGGCCGGATGCGTTCGAGTGCGCGCTCGAACATGCCGCGGTCGAACCTGACGTCGAAGACCCTCCGATGCGCGCGCAGGCTGCGCGGCAGGATGCGGATGGTCCTCTCGGTGACGTTGTCGGCGAAGCCCATATACGGCCCGAAGCCGTATATGAGCACCCGCGGCATCAGACTGCCTGGTACTTCAGGCGCTTGATGCGATCCATGTTCGTGCCCTCGATGCGGATCAGGCGCGTGGCGCCCTTGCGCGTCGGGGCGTGCAACTCGCCCTCGTTGTACAGGTGCGCCTGGCCGGGCGTGATGCTGTAGCTGCGCGTAGGCCGCGCCTTGCCCGGCGTGGCTTCGGTCGCCGCCTCGACCAGTTCGAAGTCGGTCATCATGGTTTCGCCGCGCGCCTGGCCGTAAATGGCCCAGGACGGGCCATGGTCGTGCGGCGGCACGTTCTGCTTCTCGCCCTCGTAGCGGTGCGCGAGGATGCAGAAGCCGAGCTGCGGATCCTCGTAAACGACCTGCCGTTCCGGGGTCGCGTCGGTGATCGTGCTGGCGACAAACTGCTCGTCCTGCAGCGCGCCCTCGAGCAGGGCGCACACTTTCCGGCGGCCTTCCGGACCTGGGTCAGCCCGCAGTATCGAGCTGCAGCTTGCGGCGAATTTCTCCAGTGTCTGTGTCATGGCCGTTTACAATCGCATCTTGCGCAACCGGTGTTGCTGGTGCCGAGGAAGGGACTCGAACCCCCACAGTGTTGCCACCGCTAGGACCTGAACCTAGTGCGTCTACCAATTCCGCCACCTCGGCAGGGGAGGCGAATTCTAGTGTCCGGGGCATCCAGTGTCAAAAAAGAAACGCGAAACGCTCGAAGAACGCCATTTGTGGCGGGGTGACATCGTCGAGGCGCTGACCCGCGAAGGGGCGCCGCTGGACGCGGACGAGCTGGCCTCGCGCATGCAGCTGGACCGCCAGGACCGGCGTGCCTACGCCGCCGCGCTGGCGGAACTGGTGCGCTCGGGCGAGGTGGTGCGCAACCGGGCCGGAGCGCTGCTGGTGGCGAAGAAGATCGCCCTGATCGCGGGGAAGATCGAAGGCCACCCCGACGGCTTCGGTTTCCTCGAGCCCGACGATGGCGGCCCGGACATCTACCTGCCTTTCGTCGAGATGCGCAAGGCCATGCATGGCGACCGCGCAACGGTGCGCGTCACCGGGCAGGACGCCCGTGGCAGGCCGCGCGGCGAGATCGTCGAGGTGATCGCGGGGGCGAACCGCCGCATTGTCGGCCGGGTGCACGCAAAGCATGGCGTGATGTTTCTCATTCCGGAGGACAAGCGCATCGCGCAGGAGATCCTGCTGCCGCCGGCCGAGTCCGGGCGGGCAAAGTCCGGCCAGGTGGTGTCGGTGGAACTGGTGGCGCAGCCCTCGCCGCACGCGCAGCCGGTCGGCCGCGTCGTCGAAGTGCTCGGCAACCATGACGATGCGGGTATCGAGATCGAGATCGCGCTGCGCAAATTCGACCTCCCGTACGAGTTCAGCCGACAGTCGCTGGCGATGGCGAAGGCGCTGCCCGACACCGTGCGCGCGGAGGACCTGAAGGGCCGCCGCGACCTGCGCGATCTGCCGTTCGTCACCATCGACGGCGAGACGGCGAAGGACTTCGACGATGCGGTGCACGCGGTGCGCGAAGGCCGCGGCTGGCGCCTGTGGGTGGCGATCGCCGACGTGAGCCACTATGTGCGGCACGGCGACGCGCTCGATACCGCCGCACGCGAGCGCGGCACTTCGGTGTACTTCCCCCGGCGCGTGATCCCGATGCTGCCGGAGAAGATCTCCAATGGCCTTTGTTCGCTGAATCCGCAGGTGGACCGGCTGGCGATGGTGTGCGAGATGTCGATCGGGCCCAGGGGGCAGCTCGCACGCTACGAGTTCTACCCCGCGGCGATACGCTCCAGCGCGCGGCTGACCTACACGCAGGTGTGGGCGCAGCTGGAAACGGGCAGGCCTCCCGCGCACCTGGGCGTGCTGCACGAGGTGTTCAAGGCGCTGTATGCGGCGCGCCAGCAGCGCGGCGCGATCGACTTCGAATCGACCGAGACGCAGATCCATTTCGACGCCCGCGGGCGCATCGAGAAGATCGAGGCCACGGTGCGCAACGACGCCCACAGGCTGATCGAGGAATGCATGCTGGCGGCGAACGTCTGCGCCGGCAACTTCCTGTCCGAGCGCGCACACCCGGTGCTGTACCGCGTGCACGACGTGCCGGCCGAGGAGAAGGTCACGCTGCTGCGCGAGTTCCTCGCCGAACTCGGCCTGCAGCTTCCCGGCGGCAAGATCCCGAAGCCGGGCGACTATGCGCGGCTGATGTCGCAGATCCAGGCGCGGCCCGATGCACCGCTGCTGCAGACGGTGATGCTGCGCTCGATGAAGCAGGCGGTCTACAGCCCGGACAATGCCGGGCACTTCGGCCTCGCGTTCGACGCCTATGTGCACTTCACCTCACCGATCCGGCGCTACCCGGACCTGCTGGTGCACCGCGCGATCCGGGCCGCGCTCGTCGGCAGGCAGTACGAGGGCATCGACTGGGACGACATGGGACGGCACTGCTCGGAGACCGAGCGCCGCGCCGACGAGGCCAGCCGTGACGTCGAAAACTGGCTGAAGTGCGACTACATGCGCGACCAGGTGGGTGGCACCTTCTCCGGGCGCATCACCGGCGTCGCGCCGTTCGGCGTCTTCGTCACGCTGGACGATTTCTTCGTCGACGGCCTGGTGCACATCTCGGCGCTCGGCCGCGACTATTTCCGCTACGAGGCCGCGCGCCACGCGCTGCTGGGCGAGCGCACCGGCAAGCAGTACCGGCTCGCCGACCGGCTGCGCGTGAAGCTGGTGCGCGTGGATATGGAATCGCGCAAGATCGACCTCGTGCCCGCGGATGAGTGAACCGCGCGTCGTCGTCGGCTTTCACGCCGTGCTCGCCTGCCTGCGCAGCGATCCTTCGCTGGTGCTCGAGGTATTCGTCGACGAAGCGCGCAAGGACGGCCGCGCGAAGGACCTCGTCGCCGCGGCAGAGGGCGCGAAGGTGCGCGTGCTCAGGGTGCCGGCAAGCCGCCTGGACGGCTTCGCGCGGGGCGGCCGCCACCAAGGGGTGCTCGCGCGCGTAATGCCTTCGCGCGGCGCGCAGGTGCACAGCCTGGACGACCTGCTCGATTCGATCAAGGAGCCGCCGCTGCTGCTGGTGCTGGACGGCGTCACCGACCCGCACAACCTGGGCGCCTGCCTGCGCGTGGCCAATGCCGCCGGCGTGCATGCGGTGGTGGCGCCGAAGGACCATGCGGCGGGCATCAGCGCGGTGGTGTCCAAGGTGGCCAGCGGGGCCGCGGAATTGACCCCGTACATCATGGTGACCAACCTCGCGCGTACCCTGACCGAGCTGAAGGAACGCGATATCTGGGTGGTCGGCGCGGACGAGCGCGGCGAGACCGATCTCTACTCGGCGAAGCTCAGCGGCGCGCTCGCCTGGGTGCTGGGCGCCGAAGGCGAGGGCATGCGCCGGCTGACGCGCGAGCGCTGCGACCAGCTGGTGCGCATCCCGATGCGCGGAGAGGTACAGAGCCTGAACGTCTCGGTTGCCGCCGGCGTGGCGCTGTACGAATCCGCGCGTCGGAGGCTTGCGGCAAGTCGCTGATTATCGGTATAATTCACGGCTTTCCTTGCCACACCTCCTTACGCATGGCGGGTGGCTTCAACCATAAGGGGCTTCACTGATGCGTCATTACGAGATCGTTTTCATCGTCCATCCAGACCAGAGCGAGCAGGTGCCCGCGATGGTCGAGCGCTACAAGGGCGTCATCGGCGCCCGCAACGGCACCGTCCATCGTCTCGAGGACTGGGGCCGCCGGCAACTCACCTACCCGCTGCAGAAGGTGCACAAGGCGCACTACGTGCTCATGAACATCGAGTGCGACCAGGAAACGCTGAACGAGCTGGATCATTCGTTCCGCTTCAACGACGCCGTGCTGCGCCACCTGATCGTGAAGATGACCAAGGCCGTGACCGAGCCCTCGCCGATGATGAAGGAGGAGAAGTCGCGGTCGCTGATGGAGCGCGGGTCGGAAAGCCGTCCGGCGGAAGCGGCGCCGGAAGCTGCGCCGGCCGCGGCGCCGGCCGCCTGAGCGGCAACCGGGTAGAACTCTCGGGGTCGCTCGCCCGCATCGAGGCGCTGCGGCACACCCCGGCGGGCGTCACGGTACTCGAGTTCGGCTTGAAGCACGCGTCCGAAAGGATCGAAGCCGGCAAACCGAGGACCGTGGAACTGGAAGTCGACGCGATCGCCTTCGAGAGTGATGCCCGCGTGGTGGCCGGTGCGGCGCTGGGCACGGGGCTGAAGGTGGAAGGATTTCTGGCGGCAAAGAGCAGGCGCTCGAGAAAGATCGTCCTGCACGTGACGCGAATCGAATTCGTTGAAGGGGTCTGACATGGCATTCGGAAAGAGCAAGTTCAAGGGCAAGGGCAAAGGCAAGGACAAGAAGGACCGGGGGCAGCGATCGCTGTTCCGGCGCCGCAAGTTCTGCCGCTTCACGGCCGAGAAGATCGAGTGGATCGACTACAAGGCGGTGGACCTGCTGAAGGATTTCATCAATGAGAACGGCAAGGTCATCCCGGCGCGCATCACCGGCACATCGGCCGGGTACCAGCGGCAGCTGACCACCGCGATCAAGCGCGCGCGCTTCCTCGCGCTGCTGCCCTACACCGACCTGCACTGAGGGGACAGCGATGCAAGTCATATTGATGGAAAAGGTGGCGAACCTCGGCAATCTCGGCGAGGTCGTCAAGGTGAAGGATGGTTTTGCGCGCAACTTCCTGATTCCGAAGGGGAAGGCGAAGCGCGCCACGGAATCCAACCTGAAGGAGTTCGAAGCCCGGCGCGCCGAACTGGAAAAGGCGCAGGCCGAGCAGCTGACACAGGCGCAGGAGCATGCGGCCAGGCTGGATGGCCTGATGCTGCAGATCACGCAGAAGGCCGGCGTAGACGGGCGCCTGTTCGGGTCGGTGACGAACTACGACATCGTCGACGCGCTGAAGCTGCAGGGGCACGAAGTCGATCGTTCGCAGGTGCGCATGCCGGCCGGCCCGCTGAAGCAGGTGGGCGACTATCCGATCCAGATTGCGCTGCACACGGACGTCGCGGTTACCGTCACCGTTTCTGTGCTCGGCGAAAGCTGATTTGCAGGCACGCCTGCCGCAGTTGAAGAAGGCGCTGGCGACAGCGCCTTTTTGTTTGTAGCATCGCGGAACCCATGGCACGTTCCCAGCAGGCGACCCCCGCCGCGCCTTTCCCCGCCGACCCCCAGGTGCTTGCGCTGCGGGTGCCGCCGCACTCGGTGGAGGCAGAGCAGTCGCTGATCGGCGGCCTGCTGCTGGACAACCAGGCGTTCGACAAGGTCGCCGACCTCGTCACCGCGGACGACTTCTATCGCGACGACCACCGCCGCATCTTCCGCCACGTCGCGCGGCTGATCGAGGCGGGCAAGCCGGCCGACGTCGTCACGGTGTCCGAATCGATCGACGCAAGCGAGGACAAGGACAGGACAGGCGGCGGCGTGTATCTCGCATCGCTCGCGCAAAACACGCCCAGCGCGGTGAACATCCGTCGCTATGCGGAGCTGGTGCGCGAGCGCTCGGTGCAGCGCCGGCTCGCGCAGGTCGCCACCGAGATCGCGGACGGCGCGCTGAACCCGGGTGGCCGCGAGGTGACGCAGTTGCTCGAGCAGGCCGAGATCAGCATCCTGGAAGTCGGCGAGACCGGCGGGCGGATCAGCCGCGGTTTCCAGGAAATCAGCCCGGTGCTCGCGCGCGTGCTCGAGCGCATCGACTACCTGTATCACCGCGACAATGCCTCGGACATCACCGGCGTGCCCACCGGCTTCCAGGACCTCGACCGCATGACCGCGGGACTGCAGCCGCAGGACCTCATCATCGTCGCCGGCAGGCCATCGATGGGCAAGACCGCGTTCGCGCTGAACATTGCCGAGCACGTCGCGGTCGACAACGGCCTGCCGGTCGCGGTATTCAGCATGGAGATGAGCGGCTCGCAGCTCGCGTCGCGGATCCTCGGTTCGATCGCGCGCGTGGACCAGCACAAGATGCGTACCGGGCGCCTGAACGACGAGGAGTGGAGCCGGCTCACGGCCGCGATCGGCAAGCTGAACGACGCGCCGGTGCACATCGATGAAACCGCAGCGCTTACCCCCGGTGAGGTGCGCTCGCGCGCGCGGCGGCTGCGCCGCCAGTGCGGCAAGCTCGGGCTGATCGTGGTCGATTACCTGCAGCTGATGAGCGCGGGCAACCCGAAGGCCAACGAGAACCGCGCCACCGAGATCTCCGAGATCTCGCGCTCGCTGAAGGCGATGGCGAAGGAGCTGGACGTGCCGGTGGTCGCGCTGTCGCAGCTGTCGCGCGCGGTCGAGTCGCGCCAGGACCGGCGCCCGATGATGTCCGACCTGCGCGAGTCAGGCGCGATCGAGCAGGACGCCGACGTGATCCTCTTCATCTACCGCGACGAGGTCTACCATCCCGAGAAGCTGGAAGCCAAGGGCCGCGCCGAGGTGATCATCGGCAAGCAGAGGAACGGCCCCATCGGCAAGGTCGACCTGACCTTCATCGGCCAGCACACGCGCTTCGAGAACTTCGCCGCGCCCGGGAACTACTGACCGGGCGGCGGGCCGCCCCTACTTCTTCACTGCGATCCAGCGGCCCTCGGTGCCGTTGTCGGCGCGGAACGAGCCTTCCATGCGGTTGCCGGTCACGGTGCCGGTGAAGTCGCGGCGCACGCTGGCGTTGTCGACGTAGGCGAAGCCGATGCGAAAGCCCGACAGGCGCGCGTCGCGCAGTCCCGCCTGCACCGCACCCGGAAGGTCGACGAAGCCTTCGATCTTCTGGAACTTCTGCTCGATCGACATGGCAGTCTTGACGCCGGTGCCTTCGAGCGACCAGCCGCCCATCACGTTCGCGGGCACTACCCAGAAGTAGGCGCGCCTGCCGTCGTAGCTGGAGATCTCGTCCGCTTCCCAGTCGTCCATCGTGAACGAATGCGACACCACGCGCGTGCCGGGCTTCATGCTGAGCAGTTGCGGCCGCAGCTTCAGGTTCAGCCCCGGCAGCAGGTACATCGTGACCACCGTCGCCGAGCTGAAGTCGGACTGGAAGATGTCTCCCTGCACCACCTTCGCGCGTGCGGCGACGCCCGCCTTGACGACGTTCTCCTGCGCATGCTTCGCCATGTCGGGGTTGTATTCGATCCCGCGCGACCTGGCGCCGAAGTTCTTCGCCGCGGCGATCGCGATCTTGCCGTTGCCGGCGCCAAGGTCGACGACATAGTCCTGCGGCGTGACCTGCGCCATGCGCAGCATGCGGTCGACCACCTCGTCCGGCGTCGGCACCCAGATGACGTCCTTGCCGGCCTGGCCGACCTGGGGCTGGTAGCCCTTCTTGCCATCCTGTGCGTGCGGGCTGCCCGCGAGCAGCAGCGATGCGGCAAGCGCCGCGGAGAAGCGGAGTAGCGACATTCTAGGGGTCCTTGGTCTGGGCGAAGGCGCGAAGCGTAGCAGAGTTCAAAGTACCTCCGCCGCGTGGTCCGCGAGCCGCGAGCGCTCCCCGCGCGCAAGCGTGATGTGGCCGGAATGCGACCAGTCCTTGAAGCGATCCACCACGTAGGTCAGGCCGGAACTGCCTTCGGTGAGGTAGGGCGTGTCGATCTGCGCGATGTTGCCCAGGCACACCACCTTGGTGCCGGGGCCGGCGCGCGTCACCAGCGTTTTCATCTGCTTGGGTGTGAGGTTCTGCGCCTCGTCGATGATCAGCCACTTGTTGAGGAACGTGCGGCCGCGCATGAAGTTCAGCGACTTGATCTTGATGCGCGAGCGCACGAGGTCCCGCGTCGCCGCGCGGCCCCATTCGCCCCCCGATTCGTCGGACGCGTTCAGCACGTCGAGGTTGTCCTCGAGCGCGCCCATCCAGGGCTGCATCTTTTCCTCCTCGGTGCCGGGGAGGAAGCCGATGTCCTCGCCGATCGGCACCGTGACGCGCGTCATGATGATCTCGTTGTATCGCTTCAGGTCCAGCACCTGCGTGAGTCCCGACGCGAGCGCGAGCAGCGTCTTGCCGGTACCCGCCTGTCCCAGCAGCGTGACGAAGTCGACCGCCGGGTTCATCAGCAGATTGAGGGCGAAGTTCTGCTCGCGGTTGCGCGCGGTGACGCCCCAGACGGCGTTGCGCGCATGGGTGAAATCGCGCACCGTCTCGAGTACGGCGACGCGGCCGTTGCGTTCCTTCACCACCGCCAGCAGCGGCCGCTCGCCCGACTCCTCGTAGACGAACTCGTTCAGGTGCAGCTTCGGCACCAGCGGCCCGCGCACCCGGTAGTAGGTGCTGCCGTCCTTCTTCCACGATTCGACGTCGCGGCCGTGCGCGTCCCAGAAGTCCGCACCCAGCCTGCGCACGCCCGAGTACAGCAGGTCCGTGTCCTCGAGCACCTTGTCGTTGAAGTAGTCCTCCGCGGCGAGGCCGAGCGCGCGGGCCTTGATCCGCATGTTGATGTCCTTCGACACCAGGATCACCTCGCGCTCCGGCTTCACGCGCTGCAGGTGCAGATGGCGCACCACGGCGAGGATCTGGTTGTCGGTCTTGCCCGCGGCGAGCGTGGCCGGCAGTTCGCCGTTGATCGCCTCGGTCTGCAGGTACAGGCGGCCCAGCCGGCCGGTGCCGGCGGTCTTCGACACGATGGGCAGCCCGGACTTGATGTCGGCAACCGGATTGGACACGATCTCGTCCAGGAAGCGGCTTGCCTGGCGCGCGTTTCGCGCCACATCCGACAGCCCCTTCTTGTGGTTGTCGAGTTCCTCCAGCGTCCCGATCGGCAGGTAGATGTCGTGCTCCTCGAAGCGGAACAGGCTCGTCGGATCGTGCATCAGCACGTTGGTGTCGAGCACGAACAGCTTGGCGGTGCGCTTCCTGTGCTGCGATCGGGATTTCTTCGCCATGGCGGCGGGAGGGAGGGTGTCTTCGATGAGGTCTGCTGCGGGCTGGCTGTCTGCCGGTGAATCAGAGGGTCTTAACAAAGTCGAGTACCTCCTGTGCGTGACCGGGAACCTTCACTGCGCGCCATTCGCGCGCAATCCTGCCGTTCGCATCGATCACGAATGTGCTGCGCTCGATGCCGCGGACCTTCTTGCCATACATGTTCTTCAGTTTCATGACATCGTAGAAGCTGCAGGCCGTTTCGTCGGCGTCCGACAGCAGGTCGAAGGCGAGCCCGTGCTTCGCCTTGAAGTTCTCGTGGGACCGGATCGAATCGCGCGAGATGCCGAACACCTCGCAGCCCGCCTTCGCGAACGCTTTCGACAGCGCGTTGAACTGCAGGCTCTCGTCGGTGCAGCCCGGCGTGTTGTCCTTCGGGTAGAAGTAGAGGACCAGTTTGCTGCCGCGGGCAGCCGAGAGCGTGAAGGTCCTGTTCCCGGTGGCCGGGAGGGTGAAATCCGGAGCTGCTTTACCGGGCATGCCAGGGTTTTTTTAAAAACCTTCTCAGCAATGCAACGCAAGTACTTCATTGAACATGTTTTCCACCGTATCTGCAAGTCCGGTGCAGGCGCCTGATCCGTAAGCCATTTTCAGCTCGTCGCCGGCCGCGGCACTGCTATGTGAACAACAGCGCGGCCGCCACTTTGCGGTGCTCGGCGACCAGCACGTTGTAGGTGCGGCACGCGGCCTTCAGGTCCATGACTTCCACGCCGATGCGCGCTTCGGTGAGCAGGCGCGTGATGCGCGGATGTGGAAAGCGCAGTCGGTGCCCGGTGCCGAGCAGCACGATCTCCAGGTCCATGCGCGCAAGCGCGGCGAAGTCCTCCGCCGCCAGCGCGTCGAACGAGCGCGCATCCCACGCGAGCACATGCTCCGGCAGCACCAGCAGGTTGGACGCATGCCGCTCGCCGTTCACCGCGACGTAGTCGTCGCCATACGCGGTGAAGGTGTTCAGGGAGCCGGCGCTGGAGGCGTGGAGTTTCACTGATAAAATGGAATTATGCGTGAATTTTCAAGGATCAAGCGACTTCCTCCGTATGTTTTCAACATCACCGCGGAGCTCAAGATGGCGGCGCGGCGGCGCGGCGAGGACATCATCGACCTGTCGATGGGGAACCCCGACGGGCCGACGCCGAAGCACATCGTAGACAAACTGGTCGAGGCCGCGGAGCGCGGCGACACGCACGGCTACTCGGTGTCCAAGGGCATTCCGCGGCTGCGCCGCGCGATCTGCGACTGGTACCGGCGCCGCTACGCGGTCGAGTTCGATCCCGACAGCGAGGCCATCGTCACCATCGGCTCGAAGGAGGGGCTGGCGCACCTGATGCTCGCGACGCTCGAGCGCGGCGACACGGTGCTGGTGCCGAACCCGTCCTATCCGATCCACATCTACGGCGCCATCATCGCCGGCGCCGACATCCGCTCGGTGCGCATGACGCCGGGCGTGGACTTCTTCGCCGAGCTCGAACGCGCGATCGGCGAGCTGATCCCGAAGCCGAAGATGCTGATCCTCGGCTTCCCGTCGAACCCGACGGCGCAATGCGTGGAGCTCGAATTCTTCGAGCGCGTGATCGCGATCGCGAAGCAGCACGACATCCTGGTCGTGCACGACCTTGCCTACGCCGACATCACCTTCGACGGCTGGAAGGCGCCTTCGATCATGCAGGTGCCGGGAGCGCGCGATGTCGCGGTGGAATTCTTCACCATGTCCAAGAGCTACAACATGGCCGGCTGGCGCGTCGGCTTCATGGTCGGCAACAAGGACCTGGTGCACGCGCTCGCGCGCATCAAGAGCTACCACGACTACGGCACCTTCGCGCCGATCCAGGTTGCGTCCATCATCGCGCTCGACGGCCCGCAGGACTGCGTGGAGGAGATCCGCCAGACCTACCAGCGCCGGCGCGACGTCATGGTGCGCGGCCTGCACGAATGCGGCTGGATGGTCGAGAATCCCAGGGCCTCGATGTACATCTGGGCGAAGATCCCCGAGGCGTATTCGGCGATGAAGTCGCTCGAATTCGCCAAGAAGCTGCTCGCGGACGCGAAGATCGCGGTCTCGCCGGGAATCGGCTTCGGCGACTACGGCGACGACTACGTGCGCATCGCGCTGATCGAGAACGAGCACCGGCTGCGGCAGGCGCTGCGCGGCATCCGCGACATGCTGCGCAAGGACGGCCTGCTGAAAGGCGCGGCATGATGCGCGGCTCCATGGAGGGCGCGCCGCGATGAAACCGATCAACGTCGGCCTGCTCGGCATCGGCACCGTCGGCGGCGGTACCTGGGACGTGCTAAAGCGCAACGCCGGCGAGATCGAGCGGCGCGCCGGGCGCGCGATCCGCATCACGATGGTCGCCGACAAGCGCACCGGCTACGCCAGGGGCGTCGTCAAGGGCCGCGCCGTGGTTACCGACGACGCGCGCGAGGTCACGCGCGCGAAGGACATCGACATCGTCATCGAGCTGATCGGCGGCTACACGCTCGCCCGCGAGCTGGTGCTGGACGCGATCGCCCACGGCAAGCACGTCGTCACCGCCAACAAGGCGCTGCTCGCCACGCACGGCAACGAGATCTTCGCCGCCGCGCAGAAAGAGGGCGTCATGGTGGCGTTCGAGGCCGCGGTCGCGGGCGGCATACCGATCATCAAGGCGCTGCGCGAAGGACTCGCGGCCAACCGCATCGAATGGATCGCCGGCATCATCAACGGCACATCCAACTTCATCCTGTCCGAGATGCGCGACAAGGGCCTCGCCTTCGCCGACGTGCTGCAGGATGCGCAGGCCAAGGGCTACGCCGAGGCCGACCCGACCTTCGACATCGAGGGCATCGACGCCGCGCACAAGCTGACGATCCTGTCGGCGCTCGCGTTCGGCATCCCGATGCAGTTCGGCAAGGCGTACACCGAGGGCGTGGCAAAGCTCACGCGGGAGGACATCACCTACGCCGAGCAGCTCGGCTACCGCATCAAGCTGCTGGGAATCACGCGCCGCGCGGCGAAGGGCATCGAGCTGCGGGTGCACCCGACACTGGTGCCGGCGCGCCGCCTGATCGCGAACGTCGAAGGCGTCATGAATGCGGTGCTGATCAAGGGCGATGCGGTGGGGCCGACCATGTACTACGGCGCGGGCGCCGGCAGCCTGCCCACCGCGAGCGCGGTGGTGGCCGATCTCGTCGACGTCACGCGGCTCATCACCGCCGACCCCGAGCACCGCGTGCCGCACCTCGCCTTCCAGCCCGACCGGCTTTCCAGCGAGCGCATCCTGCCGATGGGCGAGGTGGAGACCTCGTACTACCTGCGCATGCGCGTGGTGGACAAGCCGGGCGTGCTCGCCGACATCACGCGCATCCTGGCGGACTCGCGCATCTCCATCGGCGCGATGGTGCAGAAGGAACCCGGCGAAGGCGAGAAGCGCGTCGATATCGTGCTGCTGACGCATCGCGCAGTCGAAAAGGACGTGAACAGCGCGCTGAAGCGCATCGAGCGGCTGGCAAGTGTCGTCGGCAAGGTCACGCGCATCCGGCTCGAAGAACTGCTTTGATGCGCTACGTATCCACGCGCGGCGGCGGAACCCCGCAGCGCTTCTGCGACATCCTGCTCGAAGGCCTCGCCGCCGACGGCGGGCTGTACGTTCCCGAGGCCTACCCGCGCGCCGACCTCGCTGCGTGGCGCGGACTCGGCTACCCGGATCTCGCCTTCGAGGTGCTGCGCCTCTTCGCGGACGATGTTCCCGCGGCGGACCTGCGCCGGCTGGTGCACGCCGCGTACACCCGGGAGGCGTTCGGCAGCGCGGACATCGCGCCGCTGAAGACGCTGGAGCCCGGCCTGCACCTGCTCGGCCTGTCCAACGGGCCGACGCTTGCCTTCAAGGACATGGCGATGCAGCTCCTCGGGCGGCTGTTCGAGTACGAGCTCGAACGGCGCGGCGAGACGCTGAACATCGTCGGTGCCACTTCGGGCGACACCGGCTCGGCCGCCGAGCACGCGATGCGCGGCAGGAAGGGCATCAATGTGTTCATGCTGTCGCCGCACGGCCGCATGAGCGCGTTCCAGCGCGCGCAGATGTACTCGCTGCAGGACGCCAACATCCACAACCTCGCGGTGAAGGGAAACTTCGACGACTGCCAGGACGTGGTGAAGGCGGTGAACGCCGATGCCGCGTTCAAGGCGCGCCACCGCATCGGCGCGGTGAACTCGATCAACTGGGCGCGCATCGCAGCGCAGGTGGTGTACTACTTCTGGGGCTACTTCCGCGCCACGCAATCGGATGCCGAGGAGGTCTTGTTCTGCGTGCCCTCGGGGAACTTCGGCAACATCCACGCGGGGCACGTCGCGCGCGCGATGGGGCTGCCGGTGCGGCGGCTGATCCTCGCCACCAACGAGAATGACGTGCTGGACGAGTTCTTCCGCACCGGCACCTACCGCGTGCGCGGCAAGGTGCATGCGACTTCCAGCCCGTCGATGGACATCTCCAAGGCATCGAACTTCGAGCGCTACGTGTTCGATCGCGTCGGCCGCGACGGCGCTCGCGTCAAGGCGCTGTGGCAGCGGCTCGCCGCCGAGGGCGAGTTCGAACTGCCGCCCACTGCATCCGGCTTCGCGTCAGGCTCGAGCAGCCACGCCGATCGCATCGCCACCATCCGTGACGTGCATGCGCGCTACGGCGTCACCATCGATCCGCACACCGCGGATGGCGTCAAGGTCGGGCTCGCGCACCGCGAAGCGGACGTGCCGCTGGTGTGCCTGGAGACCGCGCTGCCGGTGAAGTTCGCCGACACCATACGCGAGGCGCTCGGCAGCGAGCCCGATCGCCCCGCGAGCTGCAGGGGAATCGAAGAGCTGCCACAGCGGGTCACGGTGATCGAACCGGACTCAGAAGAGGTAAAGCGTTACATTGCCGCGCACGCGGTGTGATACGTCACGCGCGCCGCGCGCCCTCGCCGTCCATCTGCCTGGTGTAAAACTCGAAGCCGTTCTTGCCATGCTCCTTGGCGTGGAACATCGCGCTGTCGGCGTGCATCACCAGCGTGTCCACGTCGTTGCCGTCTGCCGGATGAATGGCGATGCCGACGCTGGCGGTGACATGCACGACGTGATCGTCCAGCGTGAAGGGCTTTTCCAGCTCCCTGACCACCTTTTCCGCGACCAGCCCGCAGGGGCCGGCGTCCGCCAGTCCTGACAGGATCACCGCGAACTCGTCGCCGCCGATGCGCCCGACGGTGTCGCCTGCACGCATGCACGACTGCAGGCGCGCGGACACCTCCTTCAACAGCCTGTCGCCGTACGCGTGGCCGAGCGTGTCGTTGACGTGCTTGAAGCGATCCAGGTCGACGAACAGCACGCCGACCTTCCATCCGCCCCGCGGCGCCTGCGCCAGTGCCTGCTTCAGGCGGTCGTACAGCAGCGCGCGGTTCGGCAACTGCGTCAGGTCGTCGTAATGCGCCATGCGGCTGATGCGGTCCTGCAGCAGTTTCCGCTCGGTGATGTCCTGCACCACGCTGGAAAAGTAAAGCGGCGTCCCCGCGGCATCGCGTACCGGGCTGATCGACACCAGGACCCAGATGGTCTTGCCATCCTTGCGCATGTAGCGGCATTCCACGCCAGGTTGTTGCTGATGCCCTGGTTCGGATGCCAGCCGGTCGCTTCGGTCCTCGCGCCAGCGATGCAGGTCCTCGGGATGGACGATGTCGGCCTCCTGGCACGACAGCAGTTCCTGCTCGCTGTAGCCGAGCATGCGGCACAGCGTGTCGTTCGCCTGCAGGTAGCGGCCATCCAGCCCGTTACGCGAGATGCCGATGGTGGCCTGATCGAAGGTGGCGCGAAAGCGCGCCTCGCTGTCGGCAAGCGCGTCAACCGCCTTGCGCTGGCGCGACAGGCCCGCCAACAGCACCGCCGCGAACGCGAGTATGAACACGCTCGCCAGCGCGGCGGCGGCAAGATATGCGCGCTCGCGCTGGCGGAACGGGGCCAGCGCCTCGGATTCCGCCGTGCCGACGGTGGCGATCAGCGCATAGTCTGGGAGCGTCCGGTAGCTGAAGATGCGCGTCACGCCGTCTAGCCCGCCGGGGCCCACGTAGCTGCCCGACGGCCGCTTCTTCTGCTCCTGCATCAGCATCGTGTGCCGGATGTCCTCGCCGAAGCTGCCTTTCGGGCCGACGCGGCGTGCGCGCGTGATGCCGTCGGTGCCCACCAGCGAGAAGATCGACAGCGGTCCGAGCTCGGCCTTGCGGTAGAACTCGGTAAAGTGGTTCGGGTCGATGGACAGCGTCACCGTGCCGCCGAAGCTGCCGTCGGCCTTCGCGATGCGGCGCGTCATCGGGATCTGCCACGTGCCGGACACGCGGCCCAGCACCGGCACGCTCACGTACAGCGTGTCCCTGTCGGTGAGCTTGTGGTGCCTGAAGTGTTCGCGATCGGCATAGTTCACCGCGCCGATGTTCCTGCTGCTGAGGACGATGTCGCCGCGCTCATCGACGATGCTGAGGATGCGGATGATGCCTGTGTCCACCTGCAGGTCGGTGATCAGGCGCGCGAGGTCGAGTTCCCTGCCACGCACTGCCCAGGCGCGCCGCACGATGAGCGCGATCTGGTCGACGCCCTTAAGCGTCCTCACGGTCTGTTCCTCGAAGGCGAGCGCGAGGTTGGAGTTCTGCCGCATGGTGCTGGCGATCGCGTTCTCGCGGTCGATGCGGACCTGCCGGATCGTCATTCCCCATGTGCCTGCGACGAGCAGGATGCAAAACAGCACGATCGTGTAGTTCAGCAGCGGGAACTGCATGCCCCGCGCGGGCGGTGGTGTTGGGGGTGGGCGCATGGCGACCCCGGGCCGGGATCGGGGCGACGTGGAAAAATCCAGTTTATCCCTGATTCCGGCGCAGGCATGCCTCAGTCGAACCAGAAGCTGCCGTCCAGCAGCGTACCGCGAACCCAGCCCAGTTGCGGCGAGCCGGGGACCTCGATGCGGCGCAATCCGGGCAGCGGTTCGTCCTGCCGCCGGAAGTGGGTGTCGCCGTGCACCAGTACCAGTGGCTTCCCGAGTCCCGCGAGCCTGGCCCGCAGCGCGGCGTAACCGTCTGCGACGCCTGCCCGGCGCCGTGTCTCGCGCTCGAAATCCGGGTTTGCCTGCATCAGGACGACGAGCCCCTGGCGGGCCCGCGCCGCGCTGTCATCCAGCCAGGCGAACACCGCGCGCATGCGCGCCGCGTGCTCGGCGTCCATCTGCGGCGTGCGGCCGAGGTTGTTGTTGCTGCCCGGCACATTGAGCGCGACGAACATCACGCCATCTACCTCCCAGCGCGCATGCTCGCAGTAGTCGCCCCCCTGGCGTTCGACAGCGAGGCCGACCGGGTCGACGCAAAAGAGTCTGCGCCATCGCTCCAGCCGCTCCAGCGGTTCGAAGCCACTGCGGTGGCAGTCGGTCCAGTCGTTGTCTCCCGGCAAGAGCAGCCACGGCGCGCGCCACCTGGAGAACTGCGCCTTCCTCGCCTCGAACCACGCGTCGCTGCACGGACCTCGGCCCGAGGTAATGTCGCCGACGTGGACGATGAACGCGAGCGGCGCAGCGTTCATCTCGTCGATGACGCCATCGAGGTGGAACGCCTCCGTTTCCCCGTAGGGCGTGTCGCCGATCAGGCCGAACTGCAGGCCGCCAGGCGGTGGTGCGCCGGCACAGGCGGTCAGGAGCAGCGCCGCAAGCGCACAGGCAAGGCCGTGCACGCGGGCGCGGGCCGTCACGCGTGCGCCACGTAGATCGTGTTGCTGTCCTCCCTGTCCTCGATCGGATGCCGGAACCCGACCACGTGCGCTGCGGCGCGTGCAAACACCGCGTTGAGCAGTGCAGTGAACTCGTCGTCCGGCGGGTCATTCGACCACAGCGCGAACACGCCACCCGGCGCGAGGTGGGTGCGCAGCCGGCCGAGGCCCGCGTCGGTGTAGAAGGCGTCGTGGCGCGCATGCAGCACGAAGCGCGGCGAATGGTCTATGTCGACCAGGATCGCGTCGAAGCGCCTGCCTGGCGCGCGCGGGTCGATCGCGGCGGACCCGGCAAGCGCGAAAAAGTCGCCGTGCAGGAGCTCGCAGCGCGGATCGTCTGTGAGCGCACGCCCCAGCGGCACCAGCCCGCGGCGATGCCATTCGATGACCTCGGGCAGTGCCTCCACCACCAGCAGCGAGCGCACCGATGCATGCTCCAGCACCGCGCGCGCGGTGTAGCCCAGCCCCAGGCCGCCGACCAGCACGTCCAGCGGCCCCGCGAGCCCGTCCAGCCCCAGCCTGGCAAGCGCGACCTCGCCCTCGGTGAAGAGGCTGGACATCAGGTATTCCTCGCCCAGCTTCACTTCGAATACGTCGACGCCCAGCGCTGGGTCGCGCCGGCGGCGCAGGCTGAGCGCGCCGAGCGGTGTGTCGCGGTAATCGAGTTCTTCGAAGTCGAGGGCCATCAGATGCCGGGCCTCACGGCACAGCCGAGGCTAGATGCCGTAGGCCTTGCGCACCAGCTCTATCGGGTGGTGCTTCTTCGCCGCAGGGCTTTCATCGCCCATGCCCTGGCGGATGTGGCGCCCGGCGATCGGGCAATCGGAACTAATGTAGTCCGGCGGGTCGTTCTGCGCGCCGGCCATCGCCTTGAACACCGGGCGGCCGATCTTCATCGAGTTGTCGAAGTACTCGGCCTTCACGCCCCAGGTGCCGTCATGCCCGGCGCAGCGCTCCACGGTGTTCACCTTGGTGCCGGGGATGAGCTGCAGCATCTCGCGCGTCTTCTGGCCGACGTTCTGCACGCGCGAATGGCAGGGGATATGGTACGAAACCTTGCCGAGGGTTGACCGGAAATCGGTTTTCAGCAGGCCGTCGCGGTTCCTGAGGACCAGGTACTCGAAGGGGTCGAACATCGCCTCCTTGACCGCCTGCACGTCGGGCTCGTCCGGGAACATCAGCGGCAGTTCCTGCTTGAACATCAGCGTGCACGACGGGATCGGCGTCAGGATCGCGTAACCGTCCTTCGCCAGCTTTGCCAGTGGCGGGATGTTCACGTCCTTCAGCTTCACCACCGTGTCGAGGTCGCCGAGCTCCAGCTTCGGCATGCCGCAGCAGGCTTCCTTCTCGACCAGCACGTAGGGGATCTCGTTGTGCTCCAGGATCGCCAGCAGGTCGTGGCCGATGCCGGGCTCGTTGTAGTTCACGTAGCAGGTGGAGAAGATCGCCACCTTGCCCGGGGTGTTCTTGCCGTCCTTCACCGCAGATGCCTTCGCGGTGGCCGCATTCGGGCGGAACCTGCTGGACGCGTAGTCGGGAAGCTGTCTGTCCTTGTGCACGCCGAGCACGCCCTGCATCAGCGCGCGCGCGGGGCCGATCTTGTTCACCGCGTTCACCGTCTGCGCGACCACCGGAATCGCGGCGAGCTTGCCCATCGCATCGGTCGAGGACAGCAGCTTGTCGCGGAAAGGCGCGCCCTGCTTGCGGAACTTGACCGCCTTGGCGCGCAGCATCAGGTGCGGGAAATCCACGTTCCACTGGTGCGGCGGCACGTAGGGGCACTTGGTCATGTAGCACATGTCGCAGAGATAACACTGGTCGACCACCTTCCAGTAGTCGGCCTTGGCGACGCCGTCGACTTCCAGCGTGCTCGAGTTGTCCACCAGGTCGAACAGCGTCGGGAACGAGGTGCACAGGTTCACGCAGCGCCGGCAGCCGTGGCAGATGTCGAAGACGCGCTCGAGTTCCTTGTCGAGCTTGTCCTGGTCGAAGAACTCGGGATTCTTCCAGTCCAGCGGGTGGCGGGTGGGGGCTTCGAGACTGCCTTCGCGCGTGCTCATGCTGAAAGCCTATGGCTGCGCGCCCGATAGCGCAAATGGAAAATCGCAATTCCGGCGATTGCCGCGATCAATTGAGCTGGCGCACCACCACCGCAGCGTCGCCGTCGTGGCCCTGCGCAACGAAGCCCAGGTGCGCAGCCAGGTCGAGCATGCCGCGGTTCTCCGCCAGCACGTAGCCGGTCAGCGAGCGGTAGCCCGCGTCGCGGGCACTGGTGCAAAGGCGCGAGAGCAGCGCGCCGCCGATCCCCTTCGCCTGCCAGTCGTCGGCGACCGCGAGGGCGAACTCCGCCGTCGCGCCGTCCGCGTTCGGCGCGTAGCGGCCGACGCCGAGGAATTCCCCGCTCGCCGGGTGCACCGCCACCAGCGCGAGCTCGCGGTCGTAGTCCAGTTGCGTGAAGCGTTCCAGCATCGCCGGGGAAAGCCGAGGCAGGTAATGCAGGAAGCGCAGGTAGCGCGAGCGCTCCGACAGCCCGGCGACGAAGCGCTGCTCGCGCGCGGCGTCCTCGGGACGCATCGGGCGCAGCTGCACCTGCATGCCGTCGCGCAGTGCGATCGTTTCCTCCAGCTCGGCAGGGTAGGGATGGATCGCCATGTGCGCGTAACGCGCCACGCGCTCGGGTCCGGCGAGGTCTATCGTCGCGCGCGCATCCGCTGCGATCACGCCCTGAGGGTGCGCGAGCACCGGGTTCAGGTCCATCTCGCGCAGCCAGGGCAGCGCGCAGACCATGCGCGACACCGCGACCAGCAGCCCGGCCAGCGCGGCTAGGTCGGCCGCGGGCACGTCGCGGTAGCCGCGCAGCAGGCGGTGCACCCGCGTGCGCTGCATCAGTTCGTTCGCCAGCATCGCGTTCAGCGGCGGCAGCGCCACCGCGGTGTCGCGCACCGCCTCGACCGACACGCCGCCGGCGCCGAACGAGATCACCGGGCCGAACACCGGATCGGTGGTGACGCCCACCAGCACCTCGCGCGCGTGCGCGTAGCGCAGCATCGGCTGGATCACCACGCCGTCGATCTTCGCCTGCGGCCGCAGCGCGCGCGTGTGCGCGAGCATGTCGTCGAAGGCGCTGGCGACCATCTGCGCGTTCTGCAGGTTGAGGCGCACCCCGCCCACGTCCGACTTGTGGCTGATGTCCGGCGAGCGGATCTTCATCGCCACCGGGAATCCGGTGCGCTCCGCCGCCTGCACCGCGGCGTCGCGCGTGGCGGCGAGGAGCGAGCCCGGCACCGCAACGCCGAACGCGGCGAGCAGCGCCTTGGTTTCGTCTTCGGCAAGTTGCGTGCGGCCTTCGGCCTGCGCGCGGCGCCGTATCGCCAGCGCCGCGGCCATGTCCGGCGGCGCCGGCGCAGCGCCGTCGACGGCGAGCGCGGGCGGCACTTCCAGCAGTTGCGCCTGGTTGCGCCGGTGCGCCGCGATGAAGGACAGCGCCTCTACCGCGTTCTCCGGCGTGTAAAAATCCGCCACCTGCGCGGCTTCGAGGATGTCGCGGCTGTCGTTCGCGCGCAGGTCCCCCAGCCACGCGGCGAGCACCGGCTTTTCCTGCGCGCGAGCGACATCGGCGACCGCCTGGGCCGCGGATTCGGGCGCGGTCACCGCCACCGGGCAGTACATCACCAGCGCGGTGTCGACGCCGGGATCCTTCAGCACCAGCGCGAGCGCCTCGGCGTAGCGCGCCGCGGGTGCGTCGCCGAGGATGTCCACCGGGTTCGCGCGCGACCACTGCGCGGGCAGCACGCGGTCGAGCTGCGCGATCGTCTCTGCGGACAGTTCCGCCAGCGGCACGCTGTTCTGCGCCGCGCTGTCCGCCGCCATCACCCCCGGGCCGCCGCCGTTGGTCAGGATCGCCAGCCGGTCGCCGCGCGAGCGACGTGGCGCCGCCAGTACGCGCGCCGCGGCGAACAGCTGCGTGTAGGTCTTCACGCGCACCGCGCCGCCGCGCACGAAAGCCGCGTCGAACACCTCGTCGTTGCCGACCAGCGCCGCGGTGTGGCTGGACACCGCGCGCGTGCCGGCGGCGTAGCGGCCCACCTTCAGCACGATCAGCGGCTTGGTGCGCGCCGCGGCGCGCAGTGCCGACATGAAGCGGCGCGCATCGCGTATGCCTTCAATGTACATCAGCACCGCGTCGGTTTCGGCGTCGGCGGCGAGGAAGTCCAGCAGTTCGCCGAAGTCCACGTCGGCGGCGGCACCCAGCGAGACGATGCTGCTGAAGCCCAGGCCCGCGCCCTTCGCCCAGTCGATGATGGCGGTGCAGATCGCGCCCGACTGCGACACCAGCGCGAGGCGGCCGGCGCGCGCCGGCGAGCGCGCGAAGGTGGCGTTCAGCCCGATCGAGGGACGCATCAGGCCGAGGCAGTTCGGTCCCAGCAGCCGCAGGCCGTGCTTCTTCGCCTGCGCGAGCGTGTCGGCCAGCAGCGCCCTGCCGGTTTCTCCGGCTTCGCCGAAGCCGCTGGTCAGCACCACCGCGGCGCGCGTGCCGGCGGCGCCCGCCTGCGCGATGATGCGCGGCACGGTGGCGGCGGGCGTCACCACCACCACCAGCTCCGGCACTTCCGGCAGCCGCGCGATGCCCGCATGGCACTTCTCGCCGAGTACCTTGGCGTGCTTCGGGTTTACCGCATACACCTTGCCCTGCAAGCCGCCCTGCAGCAGGTTCTCGAACACAATGCGCCCGAGCGAACCCGGACGCTCGGATGCGCCGATGAGCGCAACGCTGCGCGGGGCGAGGAGCGGACTCAGGTAATGGGCCGGCATCGGAAGCATTCTGTAACACATTCGCGCTGAACTTCGCACCCCCGCCGAGAACTAATGTCTGGAATACAAGCAAACAACATCCAGTCCACATTCAATCATCGAGGAGTTACACATGAAAGTCATTCGCACCGCTGCAGTCGCGCTGTTCGCCGGTTCGGCACTGGTCCTGGGCGGCGTCGCCGTCGCCAAGGGTTCGAAAGGCGAAGGCTGCGTTGAGCGCCAGTCGTCGATGCAGGGCGAGGGCCATGGCCGTCACGCGCAAGGCGAGAAGCACGAGCACGGCCGCCACGCCGAAGGCGAGCGGCACCAGCACGGCAGCCACGCACAAGGCGAAGCGGGCCGGGGTCATGGCCACGGCAATCACGAGCGCATGGGCCGCATGGGCGGCAACCACCAGCACATGGCGGCGATGCACGCGCGCATGGCGGCCATGCACGCCGCCCCGGCTGCCGAAGAAGCGCCGGCCGCCGCCGAGCCGCAGAAGCAGTAGTACCGATCCACGCCGGACCCGGGCCGCGACGCGGCCCGGTTTGATCCCGGTCAAGCCTGCATCGGCGAATGCGGCTAGCATCCGCCGATGAATCCCGTCTCCCGGCCCGCCTGTTTTCACTGCGGGCTGCCCGTATTGCCGCCCTCGGCCGAGCGCGCCGTGGTGCTGGGCGCGGCGCGCGAATTCTGCTGCAGCGGCTGCGCCGCGGTGGCGCAGGCGATCGTCGCCGGCGGTTTCGAGCGCTATTACGAAACGCGCGAGTTGCCGCAGCCGGGCGCAGAGCCCGGCCCGCTTCCCGCCGGCCTGCCGCCTGCCTCCACCTACGATGACCCGGCCGCGCAACGCCAGTTCGTGCTGCCGCGTGGCGAGCACGAGCGCGAAGCCACGCTGATCCTTGACCGGCTGCACTGCACCGCCTGCGTGTGGCTGACCGAATCCTGGCTGCGCCGGCAGCCGGGCATCCTGCGCGCGGACGTAAACGCCGGCACGCGCCGCGCGGTGGTGGCCTGGGATGCACGAGAAACCCGTCTGGGCGCGATCATCGAGGCGATCCGCGCCATCGGCTACGAAGCCTGGCCCTGGGATCCGGCACGCCAGGACGCGGTCGAGCGCGGCGAACGCAGGCGCGCGTTGTGGCGCCTGTTCGTCGCCGGGTTCGGCGCCATGCAGGTGATGATGTACGCGTTTCCCGCATACATCGACGGCGGCGAGACCATGTCCGCCGACGCAGAAAGCCTGATGCGCTGGGCGAGCCTGATCCTGACGCTGCCGGTGCTGCTGATCTCCTGCCAGCCGTTCTTCGCATCCGCTTGGCGCGAGCTGCGCCTTCGCCGCGTCGGCCTGGACACGCCGATTTCGCTCGGCATCGTCGGCGGCTTCGCCGCCAGTGCCTGGGCGACCGTCAGCGGCGCGGGCGAGGTGTACTTCGATTCGATCGCCATGCTGGTGTTCCTGCTGCTCGCCGCGCGCTGGGCCGAGCTTGCCGCGCGCGGCCGCGCCGGGCGCGAGCTCGATCGCGTGCTGCGCTGGATGCCCGAGGTGGCGCTGCGCCTGCGCGACCCGGCGGATGCGGCAAGCGTCGAGCGCGTTGGCGCGCACGAACTCGCCGCCGGCGAGCACGTGCTGGTGCCCGCGGGCGAGCGCGTGCCTGCCGACGGCGTGGTGGTGCACGGCGCATCGGGCGTCGACGAGTCGCTGCTCACCGGTGAAGCACGCGCGGTGGCCAAGTCCGCGGGCTCGGCGCTGGCCGCAGGCGCGGTGAACCTGGAGCAGCCGCTGGTGATGCGCGTCACGCACGCCGGCGCCGACACCGGCGCCGCCGCCATCGGCCGCCTGGTCGAACGCGCCGCGGCTACGCGCCCGCAACTGGTTTCCGCTGCCGACCGCATCGCCGGCACCCTGACCGCGGTGGTGCTGGGCGCCGCCGCGCTTGCGTTCATAGTCTGGCTGCAACTGGAACCCGGGCGCGCGGCATGGATCGCGGTCGCGGTGCTGGTGGCGACCTGTCCGTGCGCGCTGGCGCTGGCGGCACCGATCGCGCTGACCGCGGCAAGCTCGCGGCTGCTGGCGCGCGGCATCGTGCAGACCCGCGGCCGCGCCATCGAGGCGCTGGCGCGCGCGACCGACGTGGTCTTCGACAAGACCGGCACGCTCACGCAAGGCCAGCTCTCGCTCGCCGCGACCACCACGCACGCGCAGCGCAGCGTAGCCGAGTGCCTTGCCATCGCGCAGGCGCTGGAAGCGGGCAGCCGCCACCCGGCGGCGCGCGCGTTCCTGCAGGCGCCGGCGCAGCCGCTGCCCGCGGTATCGGACCTGTTGCAGGTGCCCGGCCGTGGTGTCGAGGCGCGCGTCGCGGGCGAGCGCATGCGCATCGGCAGCGCTTCGTTCTGCGCCGAACTCGCAGGCAGCGCCGTGCCGCCGACCGACGCTTCGGTGCACCTGGCGGGCGAGCCCGGCTGGCTCGCCTCGTTCAGGCTGGAAGACGCGACGCGTACCGAGGCGCAGTCGCTGCTCGCCACGCTACGCGGCGCGGGGCTGCGCATCCATCTCGCCAGCGGCGACCGCACGCAAGCGGTGCGCGCGCTTGCCGCGGAACTGGGCATCGAAGACTGGCGCGCCGAATGCACGCCGGCAGACAAGCTCGCGCTGGTGGCGGCGCTGCAGCGCGAGGGCCGTACCGTGGTGATGGTGGGCGACGGCCTGAACGACGCGCCGGTGCTGGCTGGTGCCGATGCGTCGGTCGCGGTGGCGGGCGGCTCGGACGTGGCGCAGTTGACCGCGGATCTCGTGCTGCTCGGCGCGCGCGTCGGCGAACTCGCCGCCGCGCTTGCCATCGCGCGTCGCACCATGGCGATCATCCGGCAGAACTTCCTCTGGGCGCTGGGCTACAACCTCGTCGTGCTGCCGCTGGCGATGTGGGGCATCATCGGGCCCTGGGAGGCCGCCATCGGCATGGCGGCCAGTTCGGTCATCGTCGTCGTCAATGCGCTGCGGGTGTTCGAGCGCACGACATCCGGAAGCACATGGAAAGCCTCGCCATCCTCGTTCCCCTCTCCGTCGCGCTCGTATTCCTGATCGGCGTGCTGTTCTGGCGCGCGCTGCACGGCGGCCAATTCGAGGACCTGGACAAGCCCGGCGTCGACGTGCTGATGGACGATGACACGCCGCCCAGGTCGAAGAGGCAGGGGCAGGGCCCCGAGCCGCGTAGCTAGCCCATCGTCAGGGCTTTTTCGATCGCGATCTTGTACAGCACGCGCTGCTCGGTCGCGCTGCGGTTCGGGTATTTGTCCTGGCCGAGGTATTTCTTCGCCATCGCGTCGATGTGCGCGTCGGCGCCTTCCTGCGTGATCTCCCGCACGCGCCCGCGCACCTCGACGTAGCGGTAGGGATTGTCCGGGTCGATGACGGTGACTGCGACGCGCGGGTCGCGCCGCACGTTCTTGTCCTTGCGGCGTCCCACCGCCGAATTCACCCAGAGCTCGCCGTCGTGGTAGTCGACCCACACCGGCGTGGTCTGCGGACTGCCGTCTGGCATCAGCGTGGTGAAGGCGCAGAAGGCCTTCTTCTGGAACAGGTCGAGGTACTTCTCCGGGAATGCAGCGGCCATGTCGGTTTCCTTGAGTTTGAGGTTCGCATTCTACGTTGGGCGGGCATGCCGAGCGCGTTGCGAACCGGGATCAGGCCTTTGTTCCGGATTTGATGCAGGTCAAATCCGCCGCCCGGCGCTTGCCTAGCATTGCGGTGCGGCACGTACCGCGCACGGGGAAGGCATATGGCTGCCGAAACGGCATACAACTACAAGGTGGTCCGCCAGTTTGCGGTGATGACCGTAATCTGGGGCGTCGTCGGCATGCTGGTCGGCGTCATCATCGCGGCGCAACTGATCTGGCCGGACCTCAACTTCGGCCAGTCGTGGCTGTCGTACGGCAGGCTGCGGCCGCTGCACACCAATGCGGTGATCTTCGCCTTCGGCGGCTGCGCGCTGTTCGCCACCTCGTACTACGTCGTGCAGCGCACCGCGCATGCGCGGCTGTTCTCGGACGGGCTGGCCGCGTTCACGTTCTGGGGCTGGCAGGCGGTGATCGTGCTCGCCGCGATCACGCTGCCGCTGGGGATCACCAGTTCGAAGGAATACGCCGAGCTCGAGTGGCCGATCGACATCCTGATCGCGCTGGTGTGGGTGTCCTACGCCATCGTGTTCTTCGGCACGCTGGCGAAGCGCAAGGTCGAGCACATCTACGTCGCCAACTGGTTCTTCGGCGCCTTCATCATCACGGTGGCGATCCTGCACATCGTCAACAGCGCGGCGATGCCGGTGACCTTCTGGAAGTCCTACTCGGCCTACGCCGGCGCGCAGGACGCCATGGTGCAGTGGTGGTACGGGCACAACGCGGTGGGCTTCTTCCTCACCGCCGGGTTCCTCGGCATGATGTACTACTTCATCCCGAAGCAGGCCGGGCGGCCGGTATACTCGTACCGCCTGTCGGTGGTGCACTTCTGGGCGCTGATCTTCACCTACATGTGGGCGGGGCCGCACCACCTGCACTACACCGCGCTGCCCGACTGGACGCAGTCGCTCGGCATGGTGTTCTCGCTGATCCTGCTCGCGCCCTCGTGGGGCGGCATGATCAACGGCATCATGACGCTGTCGGGGGCGTGGCACAAGCTGCGCACCGACCCGATCCTCAAGTTCCTCATCGTCTCGCTGTCGTTCTACGGCATGTCGACCTTCGAGGGGCCGATGATGTCGATCAAGACGGTGAACGCGCTGTCGCACTACACCGACTGGACCGTGGGCCACGTGCACAGCGGGGCGCTCGGCTGGGTCGGCCTGGTGTCGATGGGCTCGATCTACTACCTGCTGCCGCGGCTCTATGGCCGCAGCGAGATGTTCAGCGTGCCCGCGATCAACCTGCACTTCTGGATCTCCACCATCGGCATCGTGCTGTACATCGCCGCGATGTGGATCGCCGGCGTCATGCAGGGGCTGATGTGGCGCGCGGTGGGCGAGGACGGCACGCTCACCTACACCTTCGTCGAGAGCGTCAAGGCAACGTACCCGTTCTATGTCATCCGCCTGCTGGGCGGGCTCTTGTACCTGTCGGGCATGCTGCTGATGACCTGGAACATGGTGAAGACCATCAACGCCGGCCGTGCCGCGGAGGCGCCGATCCCGGCACCCGTGGCCGCGCACGCCTGAGATCGCGCGCGTGCGATCGAAAACAGACGGAGAAAAATAATGCTCAGCCATGACATGATCGAGCGCAACCAGGCGCTGATGATCGTCCTCGTGATCCTGGTGGTGGCGGTCGGCGGCCTGGTCGAGATCGTGCCGCTGTATTTCCAGAAGACCGTCACCGAACCGGTGGCGGGCCTGAAGCCCTACACCGCGCTGCAGCTTACCGGCCGCGACGTGTACGTGCGCGAAGGCTGCTACAACTGCCACTCGCAGATGGTGCGGCCGTTCCGCGCCGAGGTGGAGCGTTACGGCCACTACTCGGTGGCGGGGGAGTTCGTCTACGACCGCCCGTTCCAGTGGGGCTCGAAGCGCACCGGCCCGGACCTGCACCGCGTCGGCGGGCGCTATTCGGACGAATGGCATCGACTGCACCTGATGGACCCGCGCTCGCTGGTGCCGGAGTCGAACATGCCGGCCTACCCGTGGCTGGCGCGCGACCAGGCGAATGCGCGCGACATCCAGGCCAAGATGCGCGTGCTGCGCACGCTCGGCGCGCCGTACACCGACGCCGAAATCGCGGCGGCGCCCGGGGAACTCAAGGGCAAGACCGAGATGGACGCGGTGATCGCGTACCTGCAGGTGCTCGGCACCGCGCTGAAGGCGAAATAGGGGAAGCCATGGACATCAACCTGTTGCGGGTCATCGTCACCGTGGCCGCCTTCACGGCGTTCCTCGGCATCGTGTTCTGGGCCTACGGGCCTTCGCGCAAGGCGCGCTTCGAGCGCGACGCCATGCTGCCCTTCGAGGACGGAGAACCGGAATGAGCATTTTCACGAGCGGTTTCTGGGACTGGTACATCGGCGTCGCGACCATCGCGTCCATCATCGGCTGCGCCATATTCCTGAAGATGCAGAGCGTCAAACGGGTCGCGGCCGAGCATGCGGGCGGGACCACCGAGACCACCGGGCACGTCTGGGACGAGGACCTCGGCGAATACAACAACCCGCTGCCGCGCTGGTGGGCATGGCTCTTTTACCTCACCATCGTGTTCGCGATCGGCTACGTGGTGCTGTATCCGGGCCTCGGCAGCTGGCGCGGCACGCTGGGTTGGACCCAACTCGGACAGCTCGACGACGAGAACAAGCGTGCCGACGCGCTGTACGGGCCGCTGTTCGAGCGCTTCGCGGCGCAGGACGTGAAGAAGCTCGCCGCCGACCCGCAGGCGCTGGCGGTGGGCCAGCGCCTGTTCCTGAATCACTGCGCGCAATGCCATGCGTCCGACGGCGGCGGCTCGCGCGGCTTTCCCAGCCTCGCCGACAGCGACTGGCTGTGGGGCGGCACGCCGGAAGCCATCAAGGCCACGATCGAGAACGGGCGCAACGGCATCATGCCGCCGTTCGGTCCGGCGCTGGGCGAACAGGGGGCGAAGGACACCGCGCACTACGTCATGTCGCTGTCGGGCCTGGCGCACGACTCGATCCGCGCCGCGCGCGGCAAGGCGAGCTTCGCCACCAACTGCGTCGCCTGCCACGGCGCCGAGGGCAAGGGCAACCCGGCGCTGGGTGCGCCGAACCTCACCGACAAGGTCTGGCTGTACGGCGCCGGGGAGCCGACGATCATCGAAACCATCACCAGGGGCCGCAACAACCAGATGCCGGCGCACAAGGACATCCTGACGCCGGCCAAGATCCACCTGCTCACGGCTTACGTGATGTCGCTGTCCGGCCCGTCAAGGTGAACACGACAGAGCAGCCACCGAAGGTCATCGAGCAGGTCCTCTACGCCAGCGACGCGCGCATATACCCGCGCGCGGTGCATGGTTGGTTCGCCGCCTGGCGCTGGCTGCTGGTATGGGGGACGCAGCTCGTCTTCTACGGCACGGCGTGGCTGGAATGGAACGGCAGGCAGGCGGTGCTGTTCGACATCGCGCACCGCAAGTTCTACATCTTCGGCCTGGTGTTCTGGCCGCAGGACATCATCTACCTCACCGCGCTGCTGGTGATCTCGGCGCTGTCGCTGTTCCTCTTTACCGCGGTGGCCGGGCGGCTGTGGTGCGGCTATGCCTGCCCGCAGACCGTCTATACCGAGATCTTCCTGTGGGTGGAACGCAAGATCGAGGGCGACCGCACGAAGCGCATGAAGCTCGACGCCGCGCCGATGAGCGCGCGCAAGTTCGCGCTGAAGGCGGCGAAGCACGGTATCTGGGCGGCGATCGGGCTGTGGACCGGCTTCACCTTCGTCGGCTACTTCACGCCGATCCGGGAACTGGGCGCCAGCGTGCTGTCGCTATCCCTGGGGCCCTGGGAGACCTTCTGGCTGCTGTTCTACGGCTTCGCCACCTACGGCAACGCCGGCTGGATGCGCGAGCAGGTGTGCAAGTACATGTGCCCGTATGCGCGCTTCCAGAGCGCGATGTTCGACAAGGACACGCTGATCATCACATATGACAAGGGCAGAGGCGAGCCGCGCGGCGGCCGCTCGCGCTCGGCGTCGCGCGAGGGCCTGGGCGACTGCGTGGACTGCGGCATCTGCGTGCAGGTGTGTCCCACCGGCATCGACATCCGGAAGGGCCTGCAGTACGAATGCATCGGCTGCGCCGCGTGCATCGACGGCTGCAACCAGGTGATGGACAGGATGGGCTATCCGCAGGGGCTGATCCGCTACTCGACCACGCACGCGGTGGAGCAGAAGCTGACCCGGCGGCAGATGTTTGCGCGCGCGTTCCGCCCGCGCGTGCTCGTCTACAGCGCGATCCTCGGCGGCATCATCATCGCCGCGGCGGCCAGCATCTGGCTGCGCGTGCCGCTGAAGGTCGACGTGATCCGCGACCGCGCGGCGATCGCGCGCGAAGTGGAAGGACGCTGGGTGGAGAACGTCTACCGGCTGCAGGTGATGAACACGCAGGAGGGCGCGCGGCGCTTCCAGATCCGCGCCGAAGGCCTGCCGTCGCTGCACGTCGCCGGCGCCGCCGAGGTGGAACTGGCGGGCGCCGCTTCGCGCATGGTACCGGTGCGGCTGCGCATCGACATGGGCGCTGTGCCCGCGGGCACGCATGCGGTGGAATTCGTGGTCAGCTCGCCCGGCGAGGACCCCCTCAGCGTGCGCGAGAAGACCGTCTTCGTCGTGAGGTGATGACATGGAAACGCAGAACTCGCAGCCGTGGTACCGGGAGCCGTGGCCGTGGATCCTGATGTCGGGTCCCGCGGCGGTGGTGGTCGCGGGCATCGTCACCACGTGGATCGCGTTCGCCTCGGCAGACGGCCTGGTGGCCGATGACTATTACCGCCAGGGGCTGGCGATCAACCAGGAACTGAGCCGCGGCCAGCGCGCGCTGGACCTCGGCATCTCTGCGCGCATCGACTTGTCCGCCGGCCGGCTGCGCGTCACGCTCGCGGGCGCGGCGCCCGAGGCGCTGGTCGCGCACCTCGCGCACGGCACCCGCGCCGGCCACGACATGCGCCTGCGGCTCGCCCCGGTGGGCGGCGGCGCCTACGAGGCCGCGGTGCCGGCGTTGCCGCCCGGGCGGTGGAAAGCGGTCATCGAGGACCCGCGGCGAGAGTGGCGCATCGCGAGGGATGTGCCATGAAGCGCCTGATCTGGATCCTGTGGCCTTCGTTCATCGTCGGCGGCATCGGCGAGGTGATCTTCTTCACGCTGTTCGACCCGCAGGAGCTGTACATCTTCGGCGAGCCGACCACGCTGAGCCGCACCGCGGTGTATTCGATCGGCTTCTTCCTCTGCTGGGCGTTCGCCGCATCCTCCAGCGCGCTTACCTGCTTCCTGCAGCGCGGCGCGGACGAGATAAACCGCTGAAAAACGGCTACAGCGCTTGCGCCGCCGCCAGCGGCGCCACGTGCTCGTGCAGGAACCAGCGCCGCGTCACCACTTCGCGGGTGAACCAGCGCGTGCGCAGCAGCAGCGCCGCGGCAGCTTGCTTCAGCGCGCCGGGTGCGTCCGCGTCCGCAGCGAAAGCCGCGCGGCGCGCGCCGTAGCGCGCCTCGACCGCACGTGCGTACGGCGCGAGGGCCTCGCCCGCATAGTTGCCCGCGCATGACGTGATCGTCCTTGCGGCGAGCAGCGCGGATTCGATTGCCGGGCGGATGCCTTCGCCGCTCTCCGGGTAGGCAAGTCCCGCTGCGTCGCCCACCAGCAGCGCGCCAGCGGCGGCGAGCGGCCGGGACGCGCGCGGGTACAGCAGGTAGGCGTGGCCGCGCGGGCGTGCGCGCGCGACGTCTGCCTCCAGCACCCCTTCGCGCACCAGCATGGCGCAGAAGTCCGCGGCGTGCTCGGCCAGCCGCTGCGGGTTCTCGCGGCCGATGCCGACGTTCAGCCAGTCGCCCTTGCGGAACACCCAGGCGTAGCCGGTGAGGTCGGCGCAGAAGTAGAGCTGCGGCGTGTCGCCTCGCACCGTGCAGCGCGCCGCCTGCGCGGCGTCGAGCTGCACCTCGAACTCCTGCGCGCCGACCACGCGCTCGGCGCGCCCCAGGTCCGCGCCCAGCGCGCGCGCCACCGGGCAGAAATGCCCGCCCGCGCCGATGAGCAGGGGCGTGCGCGTGTCCTCGTTCACGATCCAGTCGTCGCCGTCGCGGCGCAGGCTCGCCACCGCGCTGCCGGTGCGCAGCTCGGCGCCGCTGCGCTCGAGCAGGTAGTGGTCGAACTCGCAGCGCCGGATGCCGTAGCTGACCGGCTGCGCGCCGTGGTCGTTCTCCACCGGCGCCGCGCCCAGCCGCGCGATGCGGAAGCGGTGGATCGGCTGCAGCACGCGCGAGGCGCGATAGTCCTCCACGTCCAGCGCCAGCGATTCGATCACCGCGGGCGTGATCCAGCCGGCGCAGATCTTGTCGCGCGGGAAGCGGCGCTTGTCGTACACCGCGACCGACAGCCCCGCGCGCACCAGTTCGCGCGCCAGCGTCGAGCCTGCCGGCCCGCCGCCCACGATCACCGCGTCGCGGCTCTGCATCCTGCGCGGCTCAGTCGTACAGGTGCCTGCGCGTCGGCGGCAGCGCGTTGTTGCGCGCGCGGGCGAACGTGACCTGGAACAGCTGCATCATGCCGGTGGTGAAGGCCGCGATCGAGCCCGCGAGGTACAGGTGCCAGATGCGCGCGAACTCGTCGCCGCGCGAGGTGCGAATGGAATCGAGCGCGGCGAGGTAGCGCGCCAGCCAGTGCCCGAGCGTCTGCGCATAGTGCAGGCGCAGGTTCTCGACGTCGAGCACGCTGAAGTCGAACGGCTCGAAGATCGCCATCATCTCCGACAGCGCCGGCGGGTGTGCGCCGGGGAAGATGCGCCGCTCGATCCAGCCGATCATCGGCATCGGCCGGTTGCGCCCGATGGTGTGGATCAGGCCGATGCCCTCGGGCGCGAGGCAGCGCTCGATGGTGGCGCCGAGCGCGCGGTAGTTCTCCGGGCCGACGTGCTCGAGCATGCCCACCGACACGAAGGCGTCGCACTCGCCCTGGATGTTGCGGTAGTCGTCCTCGATGAAGCTGACGCGGTCGCCCAGTCCCGAGGCGCGGGCGCGTTCGCTGGCGTAGGCGATCTGCTCGCGCGAGATGTTCCAGGCGCGCACGCTGACGCCGTACTCGCGCGCCATGTGCAGCGCGAAGCCGCCCCAGCCGCAGCCGGCCTCGATGACGCGCTGCCCGGGCTTCAACTGCAGCTTGCGGCAGACGTGGTCCATTTTCGCGCGCTGTGCCGCTTCCAGCGTCATGCCGGGTTCGGGGAAGTAGGCGCAGGTGTACTGCATCGCGTCGCGGTCCAGCCACAACTCGTAGAAGTCGTTGCCGAGGTCGTAGTGGTGCTGGATGTTGTCGCGCGCATCGGTGAGCGAGCGCCCGCGCGGCGCCGGCGGCCGCCACAGTTGCCACCACGGCGAGGACTGCGCGCGGCGTCCCGCTTCGAGTGCGGCATAGGTGCGCTCGAGGAACGACACCAGGTTGCCCTCGACTTCGATGCGGCCCTGGCCGTAGAGGTCGCCGAAGTGCAGTTCCGGATTGCGCACCAGCTGGCGCAGCGCGGAGCGGTCGGCGATGTGCACGCGCATGTCCGAGCCGCTCGCGCCGGCCGACGAGCCGTCCCACAGCACGGTTTCGTAGCCGGCGCGCGGCAGCGCAGCCATCATCGTGCGCAGCAGCCAGCGGTCGAATGCGCTGGCGCGTTCCGCCTGCGGCTTGGGTGACGGGAGCGACCGTTGAGACGTGAACGTCATCAGCTGCCTCCTGTACTCTGGCCCGGTAGTATAAAAACGCCGTGCCCGGATTTGTCCACCATGGCACCGGGTTCGCCGGCGCGCTTGACATGGATCAATCCGCGCGGGAGTGTGTACCCTAGGCTATGCAGGCGCAAGCGCTCAACCCCACAGGAGATGCGGTGCCGGTTTTCCCGATTGTCCGCAGCATCGCCGCAATGATGGCCGCGGCGGCTTGCCTGGCGTGGCTCCCTGGCGCTGCAGCGCAGGACGCCGAGCGCGGCAGGAAGCTCTACGAGAACCACTGCCTCGAGTGCCATTACGAGCGCATTCACAAGCGCGACCCGTCGCGCTCGCTTATTCGCAGCTACGCGGGGCTTCAGGCCGAGGTCGCGCGCCGGGGCGCACTCACCAGCCAGCGCTTCGCGATCGACGACCTGAACGACATCGCCGAGTACCTCAACCGCACGCACTACCGGCTGGCGAAATAGCATTCCGCATGCGGCTGACTTTCCTGGGCGCGGCGGGAGAGGTTACGGGGTCCTGCTACCTGGTCGACACAGGGGAGGTGAAGTTCCTCATCGAATGCGGGATGTTCCAGGGCGGTGCCGGCGCCGAGCGCAAGAATCACAAGTTCCGCTTCGACCCGCGCGACATCGCCTTCGTGCTGCTGTCGCATGCGCACATCGACCACTCGGGCCTGCTGCCGCGACTGGCCGCGCAGGGCTTTCGCGGCCCGATCTATACCACGCCGGCAAGTGCGGAGCTGCTGGCGGTGATGCTGCCGGACAGCGCGCACCTGCAGGAGCGCGACGCCGAGCGCGAGCGCGGGGTGCCGCTGTACACCGTAGCGCAGGCGCAGGCCAGCCTGAAGCTGGTGCGCAAGGTCGAGTACGGCGCGGAGCTGCATCCGCATGCCGCGGTGCGCTGCACCTACCGCGATGCCGGCCACATCCTCGGCTCGGCGATCGTCGAGATCCACGCGGGCGGGCGAAAGCTGGTGTTTTCCGGCGACCTCGGCCAGCCAGGGCGGCCGATCGTCGACGATCCTGCGCGCATCGCCGATGCGGATGCGCTGCTGGTCGAATCCACCTACGGCGACCGGCTGCACAAGAACCTGGCGCAGACGGTGGACGAATTCGCGTTCGCACTGACGGATGCGCTGCGCAGCCGCAAGGGCAACGTCGTCATCCCCTCGTTCGCGGTCGGCCGCACGCAGGAGATCCTGTGGCTGATCGCCGAACTGCGGCGCGCCGGCCGGCTGCCCGAGATGCGCGTGTACCTCGATTCGCCGATGGCGGTGGCCGCGACGCGCATCACGACCCGGTACGCGCGCCTGCCGGGACTGGAGCGGGTGCGATTCACCGAACGGCTCGAGGACTCGATGCGCATCAACGCGGTGCGCTCGGGCGCGGTGATCATCTCGGCCAGCGGCATGTGCGAGGGCGGACGGGTCAGGCACCACCTGCGCTACAACATCTCGCGTCCGGAGTGTGCGATCGTTTTCGTCGGCTTCCAGGCCGCCGGCACGCTGGGCCGGCGCATCGTCGATGGCGCGAAGACGGTGCGGCTGTTCGGCCAGCAGTACCCGGTGCGCGCGAAGGTGTTTACCATCGGCGGCCTGTCCGCGCACGCCGACCAGGCGGCGCTGATGGGCTGGATGTCTGCGTTCAGGCGCGCGCCGAAGCAGACCTGGGTGGTGCATGGCGAGCCGCATTCGGCGCATGCGCTGCGCGACGAGATCCGGCGCCGGCTGCGCTGGCAGGCAAGCGTTCCTTCTTTTGGCGAAACCGTGGAGATCTAGACGATGGCTGAACTGTACGGGTCGGATGCGTTCGCGCCTGCCGAGATTGCGCGGCGGGTGGAGGCGGTGGGCGTGGCGAAGGCGCGGCTGCCGTTCCTGCAGACCGCGATGCTGGGCGTGCTGGCCGGGGCCTTCATTGGCCTGGGGGCGCTGTACTTCACGCTTGTGGCGAGCGATGCGTCGCTCGGTTTCGCCGCCAAGCGCGTGCTTGGCGGCGTGTGTTTTTCGATCGGCCTGCTGCTGGTGGTGGTCGCGGGCGCGGAACTCTTCACCGGCAACAACCTGCTCGCCATGGCCTGGGCCGAGGGCCGCATCAGCTTCGGCGAGGTGCTGCGCAACTGGGTGATCGTCTGCGTGGCGAACTTCGTCGGTGCCGCCGGCCTCGCCGCGCTGGTGTACCTGTCCGGGCACTGGCAGATGAACGGCGGCGGCGTCGGCACCACCTACCTGGAGATCGCGGCGGCGAAAGCCGCGCTGCCCGCCTGGCGCGCGTTCTTCCTCGGCGTGCTGTGCAACATTCTCGTCTGCATGGCGGTGTGGATGGCGCTCGCCGGACGCAGCGTGATGGACAAGTTCATCGCCATCGTGTTCCCGATCTCTGCATTCGTCGCCGCCGGCTTCGAGCACTCGATCGCCAACATGTACTTCTTCCCGTTGGCGATGATGCTGAAGGCGGGCGGCGCCGCGCTGCCGGCAGGGGCGGACGCGGTGACCACCGGCGCGATGTTCGCCAACCTCGCACCGGTGATCGCCGGAAACATCATCGGCGGCAGCGTGCTGGTCGCGCTGGTGTACTGGGTGATCTACCTGCGCGGGCGCGCAGCGCCGGGCGGCGGCTGACACCGCGCACCGGGCCGGGCAGCGCAGATGCGCCGCTACGACGTCTTCAACGGCGACGCCGACGGCATCTGTGCGCTGCACCAGCTGCGGCTCGCCGAGCCTGCCGATGCGGCGCTCGTCACCGGCGTGAAGCGCGACATCGCGCTGCTTGGCCGCGTGCCGGCCGCGGCGGGCGACCTGGTGACCGTGCTCGACGTGTCGCTTGACCGCAACCGCGCGGCGCTGCTCGGGCTGCTCGAGCGCGGCGTGAAGGTGCGCTGGTTCGACCACCATTACGCGGGCGAGGTGCCAGCGCACCCCGGGCTGCAGGCGGACATAGACACCGCGCGCGGTGTCTGCACCAGCATGCTGGTCGACCGGTACCTGGGCGGGCCCTTCCGCGCCTGGGCCGTGGTCGCTGCCTTCGGCGACGGCCTCGAGCACGCGGCACGTGCGCTCGCCGCCACGCTCGCGCTGAACGAGCAGAGCGTCGAGCGGCTCGCGGAACTGGGGCGCAGCATCAACTACAACGCCTATGGCGAGAGCGTCGCCGACCTGGTGATGCCGCCGGAGGCGCTGTACCGCAGCCTCGCACCGCACGTCGATCCGCTCGAATTCATCGATGCCGAACCCGCCTGTGCGCGGCTGGAGGCGGCACGCAGGGCGGACCTCGCGCTGGCCGCATCGGTGCCGCCGCGCTGGACCAGGGGTGCCGCCGCGTTGTACCTGCTGCCTGATGCGGCATGGGCGCGACGCGTGGGCGGCACTTACGCAAACCAGCTTGCGCAAGCGGAGCCGGCGCGCTGGATCGCGTTGCTGGTACCGCGCAGCGCCGGCGGCTATCTGGTCAGCGTGCGCGCCGCCGCGGGCGCTGCGCGGGGCGCCGACGAGCTGTGCCGGCAGTTCGGCGGCGGCGGGCGCGGCGATGCGGCCGGCATCGATCATCTGCCCGAGTCCGCACTGCAGGCGTTCGAGCGCAGCTACGCCGATGCCTGCGCCTGACGCCGGGTTTGAGCCAGATCAAGCCGCGTTATTTCCTTCCGCGCCAGCATGCGCTCAGGTACAGCCAACATCAGGGAGTGCGTTGCATGGAGCGTCCGGCAGTCATCAGGAAGGCGGCGAGTTCCGGCGGCGGCGCGGCCGCGAGTGGGACCGACTCGCCCTGGGAGGCGGCGCGGCGCGCACTCGACGGTCTGCCCGGCGGCGGCCTGAACATCGCGCACGAGGCGGTGGACCGCCATGCGCGCGGTGCGCGCGCGAACCACGTTGCGCTGCGCTGGCTGGCGGCAGCGGGCGGCGTGCGCGACATCACCTACGCCGAGCTCGCGCAGGCCTCCAACCGCTACGCGAACGTGCTGCGCTCGCTGGGCGTGGCGCGCGGCGATGCGGTGTTCGTTCTGTGCGCGCGCACGCCGGACCTGTACGCTGCGGTGCTCGGCGGGCTGAAGTGCGGCGCGGCGGTATCGCCGATGTTTTCCGCGTTCGGGCCCGAGCCGCTGAAAACGCGCGTCAACCTCGGCCACGGCAAGGTGCTGGTCACCACGCAGTCGCTGTACGAGCGGCGCGTGAAGAAGGTCGAGGCCGAGATGCCGACGCTGGCGCACGTGCTTCGCGTGGATTCCGCGGAAGCGCGCGCCATGCTCGACGCCGCGTCGGACAGCTTCGACATCGTCAACACGGGTCCCGAGGACACGTCATTCCTGCACTTCACCAGCGGCACCACCGGCATGCCCAAGGGCGCGGTGCATGTGCACGGCGCGGTGGTTGCGCACTACGCCACCGGCAGGCACGCGCTCGACCTGCACCCGGACGACATCTTCTGGTGCACCGCGGACCCGGGCTGGATCACCGGCACCTCGTACGGCATCGTCACGCCGCTGGTGCACGGGGTCACCAGCATCGTCGACGAGGCCGAGTTCGACGCCGAGCGCTGGTACCGCAACCTGCAGGAGCAGGGCGTGACCGTCTGGTACACGGCGCCGACCGCGATCCGCATGCTGATGAAGGCGGGCGCGGACATCGCGCGCAAGTACAGCTTTCCGCGCCTGCGCTTCATCGCCAGCGTCGGCGAGCCGCTGAATCCCGAGGCGGTGTGGTGGGGCAAGGACGTGCTCGACATGCCGATCCACGACAACTGGTGGCAGACCGAGACCGGCGGCATCATGATCGCCAATACCGCGGCGATGGACATCAAGCCCGGCTCGATGGGCAAGCCGCTGCCGGGGATCGAGGCGCGCATCGTCAAGCGCGGCGACGAAGGCATCACGCTGGTGGATGAACCCGACACCGAGGGCGAGCTTGCGCTGCGCGCCGGCTGGCCGTCGATGTTCCGTGCCTACCTGGGCCAGGAAGAGCGCTACCGCAAGTGCTTCGCGGACGGCTGGTACCTGAGCGGCGACCTCGCGCGGCGCGACCGCGACGGCTACTTCTGGTTCGTCGGCCGCGCCGACGACGTCATCAAGTCCGCCGGGCACCTGATCGGGCCGTTCGAGGTCGAGAGCATCCTGATGGAGCATCCGGCGGTGGCGGAGGCCGGCGTGATCGGCAAGCCGGACCCGGTGGTGGGCGAGGTGGTGAAGGCATTCGTGTCGCTGAAGGCCGGGTTCGAGCCCGGCGAGGCGCTGCGCCTGGAGCTGATCGGCCATGCGCGCAAGCGCCTCGGCGCCGCGGTCGCGCCCAAGGAGATCGCGTTCGCGCCGTCGCTGCCGCGCACGCGCAGCGGCAAGATCATGCGCCGGCTGCTGAAGGCGCGCGAACTCGGGCTGCCCGAGGGCGACCTGTCCACGCTCGAGGGGCCGGCATGAGCGCAGCGCCGCCGCCTGAGGCCGCAGGCCCGGTGCCCTGGCCGCGCGAGTTCGCGCTGCAGATCGTCGCCGACATGGTGCGCATCCGGCGCATGGAGGAAACCTGCGCCGAGCGCTATGGCGCCGGCCGCATCCGCGGCTTCCTGCACCTGTACGTGGGCGAGGAAGCGGTGGCCACCGGCGCGATGCGCGCGCTCGACGCCGCGGACAACGTCGTCGCCACCTACCGCGAGCACGGCCACGCACTGCTGCGCGGCACCAGCATGCGCTCGATCATGGCCGAGATGTACGGCAAGCAGGAAGGCTGCTCGCGCGGCCGCGGCGGCTCGATGCACCTGTTCGATGCCAGCGTGCGCTTCTTCGGCGGCAACGCCATCGTCGGCGGCGGGCTGCCGGTGGCGACCGGCCTTGCGCTGGCGGCGAAGATGCGCGGCGAACCGCGGGTCACCGCCTGCTTCTTTGGCGAGGGTGCAGTCGCCGAGGGCGCGTTCCACGAGGCGCTGAACCTCGCCGCATTGTGGGAATTGCCGGTGCTGTTTTGCTGCGAGAACAACCTCTACGCGATGGGTACCGCGCTGTCGCGCTCGCAGCCGCAGACCGACCTGTGCCGCAAGGCCGAGGCCTGCGGCGTGCACGCCTTCGCCGCCGACGGCATGGACGTGGTCGCCACGCACGAGGCGGCGCAGCGCGGGCGCGCACACTGCGCGGCGGGCAAGGGGCCGTGCTTCATCGAGTTCCGCACCTACCGCTTCCGCGCGCATTCGATGTTCGACCCCGAGTTGTACCGCGACAAGGCCGAGGTAGAGCGCTGGAAGGAGCGCGGGCCGATACACAACTACACGGCACGGCTGAAGGCGCAGGGCATGCTCACAGAGGAACAGTTCCTCGAGCTCGAGCGCGCCGCCGACCAGGAAGTCGCTGATGCGGTCGCCTACGCCGAGGCGGGCACCTGGGAACCGGTCGCGGACCTCGCCCGCGACCTCTACACCCCGGCCGTGACATGAGCCGGATGAACTACCGTGAGGCGCTGCGCGCGGGATTGCGCGAGGCGCTGGTGCGCGAGCCGCGCGCATTCCTGATGGGCGAGGACGTCGGCCGCTACGGCGGCACCTACGCGGTGAGCAAGGGCATGCTGGACGAGTTCGGTCCCGAGCGCGTGCGCGACACGCCGCTGTCCGAACTCGGCTTCACCGGCGCCGGCATAGGCGCGGCGCTGGGCGGGCAACTGCCCATCGTCGAGATCATGACGGTGAATTTCAGCCTGCTGGCGCTGGACCAGATCGTCAACACCGCGGCGCTGTACCGCCACATGTCGGGCGGGCAGTTCTCGGTGCCGCTGGTGATCCGCACCTCCAGCGGCGCAGGCCGCCAGCTCGCGGCGCAGCACTCGCACAGCTTCGAGGCCTGGTACGCGCACATACCGGGGATACGCGTGGTAGCTGCCGCGACGGTGGAGGATGCGCGCGGCATGCTGTGGCAGGCGCTCGCCGATCCGGACCCGGTGGTGGTGTTCGAGTACCCGGCGCTGTTCGCGATCGAGGACGAGTGCCCCGACAAGGTGGATGTCGATATCCGCAGCGCGAAGGTGCGCCGTGCCGGCACGCAGGTGAGCCTCATCACCTACGGCGCCTGCCTGCCCAAGGTGCTCGAGGCGGCGCAGGCGCTGGCCGCCGAGGGCATCGACGCCGAAGTGCTGGACCTGCGCGTGCTGCGTCCGCTGGACGATGCGACGCTGCTTGCGTCGGTGCGCAAGACGCGGCGCGCGGTGGTCATCGACGAATGCTGGCACACCGGCAGCCTGGCTGCGGAAGTGATGGCGCGCATCATGGAAGGCGCCTTCTACGACCTCGACGCGCCGGTGGCGCGCGTGTGCAGCGTGGAAGTGCCGATACCCTACGCAAAGCACCTGGAGGAGGCAGCGTTGCCGCAGGTGCCGCGCATCGTCGAGGCTGCGCGGGGGCTGTTCAAATGATCGAGTTCCACCTGCCTTCGCTCGGCGCCGACATGGAGGAGGGCAAGCTCCTGGAATGGAAGGTCGCGCCGGGGCAGAGCGTGAAGCGCGGCGACGTGGTCGCGGTCATCGATACCTCCAAGGCGGCGGTCGAAGTCGAGATCTGGGAGTCGGGCACGGTGCATGAACTCCTTGCGCAGCCGGGCGAGACCTACCCGGTGGGCGCGGTGCTGGCGCGCCTGCTTGCGCCGGGCGAGCAGCCCGGTGCCGCACCGCCAGCCGCGGTAGCCGCCGCCACTCCCGCGGTGCCGACCGGCGCGCCCGCGCCGACCGCGGCGCCTGCCACGGCAGCGGCGCCGGGCGCTGCGCCCACATTGCGCCCGCGCGCGTCGCCCTCGGCGCGCAAGCGCGCGGCCGAATTGGATGTCGCGCTGGAAGGCGTAACCGGTACCGGGCCGGGAGGGGCGATCACGCTGCAGGACATCGAGAACGCCGCCGCGCGCGCGGCAGCGAAACCTGCCGCCCCGGCGAAGAGCGCTGCGCTGCAGGACCGGCAGGCGGAGATGCAGCGCACCATCGCCGCGGCGATGAGCCGCTCCAAGCGCGAGATCCCGCATTACTACCTGAGCGACACGGTGCCGCTGGGCGTGGCAGCGGACTGGCTGGCGCGCGAGAACGCCGCGCGTCCGGTCACCGAGCGCGTGCTGATGGCTGCGCTGTACCTGAAGGCGGTGGCGAGCGCCTGCGTGCGCCACCCGGACATGAACGGCTACTACGTCGACGGGCGTTTCCAGCCTGGCGCGGCGGTTCACCTCGGCGTGGCGATTTCGCTGCGCAGCGGCGGGCTGGTCGCGCCGGCGCTGCTCGATGCGCAGGCGAAGAGCGTGACCGAGCTGATGCGCGAGCTCGCCGACCTGGTGAAGCGCACGCGCACCGGGAGCCTGCGAGCAAGCGAGCTGTCCAGCGCCACCATCACGGTGACGAACCTGGGCGACGAGGGCGTGGAGGCGGTGTTCGGCGTGATCCATCCGCCGCAGGTAGCGCTGGTCGGCTTCGGCAGGGCGGCCGAGCGCGCGTGGGGCGAGGACGGCAAGCTGAGCGTGATGCGCACGGTGACCGCGACGCTCGCCGCCGACCACCGCGTCAGCAACGGCATGCGCGGCGCGCAGTTCCTCGCCGAGGTGAAGCGCCTGCTGCAATCGCCCGAGACACTATGACGAGAGGAATGCGATGAACGAAGCGGAAGTGCGGGCAGGGGTGATCGCGGTGATCAGGTCGATCGCGCCCGAGGTCGAGGAGGGCGAGATCGACCCGGCGCGTTTGCTGCGCGACCAGATCGACCTCGACTCGATGGACTGGCTGAACGTGATCGTCGCATTCCACGAGCGCTTCGGCATCGACATCCCCGAGGCCGACTACGCCAGGCTGACCACGCTGGATGCGGTGGTCGGCTACATCGCCGCGAAGAAAGCGGGAAAGCCCGCCGGCTAGAGTTCTTTCACGATCCGCACCAGCGTGCGGTCTTCAGGCACCGGCTCGACGCGAAATCCGAGTGCTCGCACGAAGCGCAGCATCGGCCGGTTGGTGGCGAGCACCAGGCCTTCCATGCGCCGCAGGCCGCGCGCGCGCGCCGCCTGCATCAGCGCGTCCATCAGCACACCCGCCAGCCCGGACTTCTGCCAGGCGTCCGCGATGACGATGCCGAGCTCGCAACTGCGCCCGTCCGGCGCGGCGACGTAGCGCGCCTCGCCGACCACTTCCTCGCCGCCGTCGCGCGCGTGCGTGCCGAGCAGCGCCAGGTGCTTGTCATGGTCGACGTCGGTGAGGAAATGGATCAGCCGGTCCGAGGGCGCATGCACCCACTTCTGGAACCGCAGGTAGCGCGTCTCGCCCGACAGGTGCTGGATGAAGTCCCGCTCGGCGAGGTCGTCGTCGCGGCGCACCGGGCGGATGTGCACCATGCGGCCGTCGCGCAGCCGCAGCCGCTTTTCGAGTTCCGCGGGGTACGCGGCCATCAGCGCTGTACCGATCGGGCCGGGCGGGCGTTGGCATCCATGGCGTAGGGTATGCTGGATCGGCACGGCGCGAGAAGGCGCGGGTTTGACCGGCGTCAAACGCGCGTGCCGCAGCGGAGGCAGGATCATGCCATGCTGACATTCGAGGACTGCATCGCCCTGTGCGGCCTGAGCGAGGACGAGGTGCGCGCGATTGCCGAGCACGAGCACATACCGGAGCTCGCCGCCGCCGAGTACGGCAATTACCTCGCCAGCACGCCCGAGGGCGAACAATGCATCCGCGCGATGATCCGCGACGACATCGCGAACGCCGCGGCATCCGGCAACCTCGAGCGGCAGCTCGCGCTGAAGCTGGTGCTGCGCAATTTCATCCTGCAGCACCCGCGCTGCGAACAGCGCCACCGCGACGAGCTTCACCTGCCTGAGCGCCGCCTGGCGGGCAGGAGCTGACATGCAGGCCGCCTCGCCCGCGCCGCTCGCGGCGGCGCAGCTGTGCCGCCGCTGCGACCCCGAGCGGCTGGGATTCGGCACCACCGACGAGCTCACCGACCTCGCCGACCCGCCGGGCCAGGCGCGCGCCGAGGGCGCGATCCGCTTTGCGGTGGACATGGTGCACGAGGGCTACAACCTGTTCGTCATGGGGCCGGAGGGCTTCGGCCGCCGCAGCATGATCCGCCGCATCCTCGAGCGCCGCGAGCCGCCGCGCGCGGATGCGCTGTCCGACTGGTGCTACGTGTTCAATTTCGCGCAGCCGCACCAGCCGCGCGCGCTGCGGCTTCCCGCCGGCCGCGCGGCGAAGCTGCGCGACGGCATGGCGCGACTGGTCGAGGACCTGGGCGCGGCGATTCCGTCGGCGTTCGAGACCGACGAGTACCGCACGCGCCAGAAGGAAATCGAGCGCGTGTTCGAGCAGCGCCAGGAAGAAGCGCTCGGCGCGGTGGGCGATCATGCGCGCAAGGACGGCATCGCGCTCTTGCGCACGCCTTCCGGCTTCGGCTTTGCGCCGCTGCACGAAGACGCCGTGATGGAGCCGGATGCGTTCCGCAAGCTGCCGCAGGCCGAGCAGGAACGCCTGCAGCATCGCATCGCCGAGCTGCAGGAGGAGCTCGAGGCGGTTATCCACGAGATGCCGAAGTGGCGCCGCGAGGCGCAGCGCCAGTTGCGCGAGCTGAACCGCCAGGTCGCCAGCGCGGCGGTGAACGGCCTGATCGAGGAGCTCGAGTCCGCTTGGCGCGACCTGCCGGCGGTGAGCGCGTACCTGGGCGAGGTGCGCGAGGACGTGCTCGAACACGCGGAATACTTCCGCCAGTCGAAGGACGGCGAGCGCCCGACGCTGTTTGGCATGCCGTTGCCGATGCCCGAGGGCGGCGATGCGCCGCTGCGCCGCTATGTCGTCAACGTGCTGGTGGAGAACGCCGACGCGCAGGCCGTGCCCATCGTCACCGAGGAAAACCCCACGCACGACAACCTGCTCGGGCGCATCGAGCACATCGCGCAGATGGGCACGCTGGTAACGGACTTTTCGCTCATCAAGGCGGGCGCGCTGCATCGCGCCAACGGCGGCTACCTGGTGCTGGACGCGGTGAAGGTGCTGTCGCAGCCCTTCGCCTGGGAGGCGCTCAAGCGCGCGCTGCGCTCGCGCGAGATCCGCACCGAGTCGCTGGGGCGCGCGCTCAGCCTGGTGAGTACCGTGTCGCTGCTGCCCGAGCCGATCCCGCTCGCGCTCAAGGTGGTGCTGGTGGGGCCGCGCATGATCTATTACCTGCTGCACGCCTACGACCCGGAGTTCGCGGAACTGTTCAAGGTGGCGGCCGACTTCGAGGATGACTTCGAGCGCAGCGTCGAGGCCGACCGGCTCTACGCGCGCCTGGTGGCGACGATCGCGCGGCGCGAGAAGCTGCGCGCGCTCGATGCCGGCGCGGTGGCGCGCGTGATCGAGCACGCGGCGCGCACCGCCGGTGCGGCGGAAAAGCTGTCGGCGAACCTGGCGCGGCTTGCCGACCTGCTGCGCGAATCGGACCACTGGGCCGCCGCCGGCGGCAGGACGGTCACCGGCGCCGCGGACGTGCAGCGCGCCATCGACGCGCAGGACGAGCGCGCCGGTCGCGTGCGCGACCGCATGCACGAGGCGATCTTCAAGGGCACGCTGCTGATCGACACGCGCGGCGAGCGCGTCGGGCAGGTGAACGGCCTCGCCGTCACCGAGCTCGGCGGCCGCGCCTTCGGCATCCCGCACCGCATCACGGCGCGCGTGCGCCTGGGCAGCGGCAGGGTGATGGACATCGAGCGCGAAGCCGAGCTCGGCGGGCCGATCCATTCCAAGGGCGTGCTGATCCTCTCAGGCTTCCTCGCCTCCCGCTACGCGGCGAAGCTGCCGCTCGCGCTGTCGGCCAGCCTGGTATTCGAGCAGAGCTACGGCGGCGTCGAGGGAGACAGCGCGTCCTCGGCGGAACTGTGCGCGCTGCTATCGGCGCTCGCCGAGGCACCGCTGCGCCAGTCGCTCGCCATCACCGGCTCGGTGAACCAGCATGGCGACGTGCAGGCGATCGGCGGCGTCAACGAGAAGATCGAGGGCTTCTTCGATGTCTGCCGCGCGCGCGGGCTGGCGGCGGGGCAGGGCGTGATCATCCCGGCCGCCAACGTGCAGCACCTGATGCTGCGCGCGGACGTGGTGCAGGCGGTGGCGGAAGGCCGCTTCGCGATCTATCCGGTCGGCTCGATCGACGAAGCTGCGGCGCTGCTGAGCGGCATGCCCGCGGGCGAGCGCGATGCGCTGGGCGCATTCCCGCCCGGATCGCTGAACGGCCGGGTCGAACAGCGCCTCACCGATTTCGCGGCACAGGCGCGCGGCGCCGCGCCAGGACGCGAGCGCAGGCGCGATGCGCGCACGGGGCGGCGGCGATGAACGCGCGGCGCATCGTGCTCGGGCTCGAGGCCGGCATGTCGGCACGCGAACTCGAGGCAACCGCACAACTGGCGCAGCGCGTCGATGCCGAGCTGCTCGGCCTGTTCGTCGAGGATGCGGACCTGCTGCGCTTCGCCGAATTGCCTTTCGCGCTGGAGATCGGGCACGCGTCCGCGCAGCGGCGCAGGCCCGATGCGGCCGCGCTGCAGCGCGAGATGCGCGCGCTGGCGGCCGAGGCCGAGCGCGCGCTCGCCGGCATCGCCGCGCGCGTGCCGGTGCGCTGGTCGTTTCGCGTCACGCGTGGCTACGCCGCCACGGAGCTGCTCGCCGCGGCCGCCGAGGCGGTGGGCGCGGATCTGCGCCTGCTGCTGCTGGGCGACGGCGATTCGCCGGTGACGCGATGGGCGGAGGCAGCCTGCGCGCGGCTCGCCGGCACCAGCGCGGCACCCAGGCTGGAACTGGTGCGCGCGGCGGACGTCGATGAACTGGCCGCCGCGCTGCAGGCGGCTGCGCCGGGCGTCGTCGTGCTGCGCGCCGAAGCGTCGTTGCTGTCGCAGCGCGGCTTGCCGGACCTGCTGCAACGCAGTGCCGCGTCGGTTCTGGTGCTGCCGACGCGCCCTGCAGTGCCGCGGCCGCGCGCGGCGTCAGCGCGCCACTAGTACGGCGATTCCGGCGGCTGCGCTGCGGCGCGCTCCGGCAGGCGCGCAATCATGACGTCTGTGGTGAGCGCAAGGCCGGCGATCGACGCGGCGTTCTGCAGGCCGGCGCGCGTCACCTTGCACGGGTCAAGGACCCCCATCTCCACCAGGTCGCCGTACTCGCCGGTGGCGGCGTTGTAGCCGAAGTCTCCCTTTGCCTCGACCACGCGATTGACGACCACCGAGGGTTCGTCGCCAGCGTTGCGCGCGAGCTGGCGCAGCGGGTCCTCGAGCGCGCGCAGCACGATGCGGATGCCGGCATCCTGGTCGGCGTTGCCGCCGTGCAGGCCCTTCTGCAGGCGCGCGCGGGCGCGCAGCAGCCCGAGGCCGCCGCCCGGCAGCACGCCTTCCTCGACCGCGGCGCGCGTCGCGTGCAGCGCGTCCTCGGTGCGCGCCTTGCGCTCCTTCATCTCGGTTTCGGTCGCGGCGCCGACCTTGATCAACGCCACCCCGCCTGCGAGCTTGGCGGCGCGTTCCTGCAGTTTCTCGCGGTCGTAGTCGCTGCCGGCGTCGTCGATCTGCCGCCGGATCGCGGCGACGCGCGCGTCGATGGCCGCGGGATCGCCGCCGCCGCCGATCAGCGTGGTGTCGTCCTTGTCGATCTCGACGCGCCTGGCGCGCCCGAGGTCCTCGAGCGACGCCTTCTCCAGCGACCTGCCTGCTTCCACCGAGATCACCCTGGCGCCGGTGAGCACCGCGAGGTCCTCCAGCATCGCCTTCCTGCGGTCGCCGAACCCGGGCGCCTTGACGGCGCAGGCCCTGATCACGCTGCGCAGCGAGTTGACCACCAGCGTGGCGAGCGCCTCGCCCTCGACCTCCTCGGCGATGACCAGCAGCGGCTTGCCGAGCTTGGCGATGCCCTCCAGCAGCGGCAGCATGTCGCGGATCGCCGATATCTTGCTGTCGCACAGCAGCACCTGCACGTCCTCGAGCACCACGCGCTGCTTTTCCGCGTCGTTGATGAAGTACGGCGAAAGGTAGCCGCGGTCGAACTGCGTGCCCTCGACGACTTCGAGCTCGCTCTTCAGTCCCTTGCCGTCCTCGACGGTGATGACGCCTTCCTTGCCCACGCGTTGCATTGCCTCGGCGACCATGTCGCCGATCGCGGCGTCGTTGTTGGCCGAGATCGTCGCCACCTGGGCGATCTCGGTGCGCGTCGAGCAGGGCCGCGCGGTGCGCTTCAACTCCTCGACGATCGCGGCGACAGCGAGGTCGATGCCGCGCTTCAGGTCCATCGGGTTCATGCCGGCGGCGACGTACTTCATGCCCTCGGCGACGATGCCGGCGGCGAGCAGCGTCGCCGTGGTGGTGCCGTCGCCGGCGATTTCGGAGGTCTTCGAGGCCACCTCGCGCGCCATCTGCGCGCCCATGTTCTCGAACGGATCCTCGAGCTCGACTTCCTTCGCCACGACGACGCCGGAATTGATGATCTGCGGCGCACCGAAGCTGCGCTCCAGCACCACGGTGCGCGCCTTCGGTCCCAGCGTCACGCGCACTGCATCCGCCAGGATGCCGATGCCGCGCAGGATCTTCGCGCGGACCTGGTCGCCGAACAGGATACGCTTTGCACTCATGCCGTCATTTTTTCCCAATGCAGCCGTGGCCCTTTGACGCAGATCAAGCCGGCAGCCGGCTCGCCGCGGAGCATCGTGCCGTGGAACCGCTCGTTGCCGCATTGCAGGACCCGGCCTGCTACCCCCATCCGGTCGCCGGCGTGCAGCTCATCGAGACGCACATCTCCTGGGTGCTGCTGGCGGGCGACTACGCCTACAAGATCAAGAAGCCGGTGCGATTCGCCTTCCTCGATTTCTCGACGCTCGAGGCGCGCAGGCGCTACTGCGAGGAGGAACTGCGCCTGAACCGCCGCACCGCAGCCAGCTACTACCTCGACGTGGTGGGCATCACGCAGGGTGACGCCGGCGTTCGGATTGCTGCCGCGGGCCAGCCGGTGGAGTACGCGGTACGCATGCGCAGGTTCCCGCCAGGCGCGCTGGCCGAGGACGCGGCCAGGCGCGGTGCGCTAGACGCCGCCGGCATCGACGCGATCGCGGCGGCGGTGGCGGCGTTCCATGCCGAGACGCCGCGCGCCGGGTCGGGCGATGCCTGGGGCGAGCCGCGGGACATCGCCGCGCAGGCGCTCGCCAACTTCGACGACATCGCCGCGCTCGCGCCGTCGCCGGGCGGCGCAGATGCCGCGCGGCTGGCGTTCCTGCGCGACTGGACGCGGCGCGCGTGCGCCGAGCTGGCGCCAGCGTTCGATGCGCGGCGCGCCGGCGGCTTCGTGCGCGAATGCCACGGCGACCTGCACCTTGGCAACATCGCCTTCGTCGACGGCGGCGCGATGCCCTTCGACTGCATCGAGTTCGACCCGGGCTTGCGCTGGATCGACGTCGTCAGCGAGATCGCGTTCCTCTTCATGGACCTGCTCGCGCACCGGCTGCACGCGCTGGCATGGCGCCTGCTGAACGCCTGGCTGCAGGAAAGCGGCGACTACGCGGGCGTCCGGCTGCTGCGCTTTTACGCCGTGTACCGCGCCATGGTGCGCGCCAAGGTGGCGCGGCTGTCGGGCGCGCTCGACGCGGCCTCCGGCTATATCGCGCTGGCCGACGCGCTCGCCCGCGTCGAGCCGCACGGCCTGGTGCTGATGCATGGCGTGTCGGGCGCTGGCAAGACGGTGGCGTCGCAGGCGCTGCTCGAGCACCTGGGTGCGGTGCGCCTGCGTTCGGACGTCGAGCGCAAACGCCTCGCGGGCCTGGCGGCGCAGGCGCGCGCGGCCGCGCCGCCGGGCGCGGGCATCTACGATGACCGTTCGACCGAGCGCACCTACGAGCGGCTGGCGGTGCTTGCCGCCGGGATCCTCGAATCAGGCTGGCCGGCAGTGGTGGACGCGGCGTTCCTTCAGCGCGCGCAGCGAGACGCGCTGCGGGGCGTGGCGCAGCGGCTGCGCCTGCCCTGCGCGATCGCCGCGTGCGAGGCGCCGGAAGCGGATCTGCGCCGCCGCATCGCGGCGCGCGAAGCCGCGGCGCAGGATGCATCCGACGCCGGCATCGCGGTGCTGGAGCGCCAGCTCGCGGACCGCGAGCCGCTGGGGGAAGACGAGCAGCGCATGGCGGTGCGCATCGACACGCAGGACGGGAATGCGTTGCGCCAGGGCCTGGAAGAGATCGCGCTGCGGCTGGCGCAGCCGGGCGGCTGACGCGGGCGCGCCGGGCCTATCGATGCGCCATCACGCGCGCGATCATTTCGTCGAGGTCGGCGTGGTGGTTCAGCACCTGGTCTACCGCCTGCGAGATCGGCATGTCGACGCCGAGCTTGCGCGCGAGCGCGACGATGCCTTCGGCCGAGGCCGCGCCCTCGGTGACCACGGTGCGGCCGGCCAGTACCTCGGCGGCGGATTTACCCTCGCCGAGGGCGACCCCGAACGAGGTGTTGCGCGAATGCAGGCTGTTGGCGGTCAGCATCATGTCGCCGATGCCGGCGAGGCCGTCGAAAGTCTCGCGGCTCGCGCCTTTCGCCAGGCCGAGGCGCACCGCCTCGGTCAGTCCGAGCGTGATGACGGTGGCACGCGCGTTCTCGCCCAGCTTCCTGCCGGCGGCGACGCCGCTGGCGATGGCGATGACGTTCTTCATCACGCCGCCGATCGCGGCGCCGATCAGGTCGTCGATCGGGTGCACGCAGAAATGCGGGTTGGCGATGGTGGTGGCGAGTGCCCGCGCCAGCGACAGGTCGGCCGCGGCCAGCGCGACACCGCAGGGCAGGTCCTCGGCCAGTTCGCGCGCGAAGGATGGCCCGGAGAGGATCGCGATGCGCGCCTGTGGCAGTGTTTCGGCCAGAACCTCGGGCATCAGCGCCAGCGTGCCGCGCTCGATGCCCTTGGAGCAGCTCACCACCGGCAAGCCGGGTTTCAGGTGCGGCCGCAGCGCGGTGGTGACCTCGCGCATGCGCTGTGCCGGCGGCGCGAGCACCAGCACTTCGGCGTGCGCGGTTGCCGCGGCGAGGTCGCCGGTGGCGACGATGCCTGGAACGAGCTGCGCGCCGGCGAGGAACTGCCTGTTAACCCCCGCGCTGTTGATAGAGTCGACCACTTCCGGCTCGCGCGCCCACAGGAGGACGTCGTGTCCGGACCTGCGCACGACGCATGCCATGGCGGTGCCGAACGCGCCACCGCCGATGATGCCGATGTTTGCCATGGTCAAATCATGCCTTGGAAGCCCGGCCTGCGCTTGACCGGGATCAAACCGGGCGGGTCGATGCGCGTGGGGACGAAATGACGACGATGGCGGCGGATTCCGGGCGCCTGGTGCTGGCGATAGACCAGGGCACGCACGCGAGCAGGGCGCTGGTGCTGGATGCGCGCGGGCAGATCCTCGCCTCGGCGGAGCAGGGCATCGGCCTCGCCCGCCCCCAGGCCGACTGGGCGGAGCAGGATGCGGACGAGGTCGTCGCCTCGGTGTTCGCGGCGGTGGACGCGGCGACGCGCGCGCTCGGTGCACGCCGCGCGGACCTCGCCGCCGCCGGCCTGGCGTGCCAGCGCGCCAGCGCGGTGTGCTGGAACCGGCGCGACGGCACGCCGCTGTCGCCTATCTTCAGCTGGCAGGACCGTCGCGCGCACGCGTGGATAGACCAGCTCGCGCCGCATGGCGAGGACGTGCACCGGCGCACCGGCCTGTTCCTGTCGCCGCACTATGGCGCGTCGAAGCTGCGCTGGGCGCTGGACCACCTGCCCGCGGTGCGCGCGGCGCGGGACGCGGGGACGCTGGCGTGGGGGCCGATGGCGAGCTTCGTCGCCTTCCGCCTGCTGAAGGAGCGGCCGCTGTACGCGGATCCGCAGTGTGCGGCGCGCACGCAACTGTGGAACGTGCACACGCGGGACTGGGATCCGGAGCTGCTGGCGCTGTTCGGCCTGCCGGGCGGATTCCTGCCGGCGAGCTTTCCCACCTGCGGCGCCTGGGGCACGCTGCAGGCCGGCGGCGCGAGCGTGCCGCTGACCGCGGTGAACGGCGACCAGTCCGCGGCGATGTTCGCCTTCGGCTGGCCGGAAGGCGATTCGGCGTACATCAACATCGGCACCAGCGCGTTCGTGCAGCGCGCGCTGGAACGCTATCCGCAAGGCGTGACGCGCCAGCTCACCGGCATCATCCTGCAAGACGGCGACACCATGCTGTACATGGTGGAGGGCAACGTCAACGGCGCCGGCACCGCACTGGAGTGGTTCGCCAACCAGTTCCCGGTCGAAGGCGACCTGGTGGCGCAACTGTCGCATTGGCTCGAGCGTCCGGCCGCTGGGGTGCCGCTGTTCCTGAACGGCATCGCCGGCCTCGGCGGTCCGTTCTGGCAGGCGGAGTTCGCCTCGCGCTTCGTCGATGATGGGGGCGAGAGTGAAACCTGGCAGAAGGCGGTGGCGCTGGTGGAGAGCATGGCGTTCCTGCTGCAGGCGAACATCGACTACATGGCCGGCCATGTGCCGGCGCCGCGGCGGATCCGCGTCAGCGGCGGACTGTCGCGCTTCGATGGACTGTGCGCGCGGCTCGCTTCCCTGAGCGGCCTGCCGGCGCACCGGCGCGACGACCCCGAGGCGAGCGCGCGCGGCATCGCCTACCTCGCCGCAGGACGGCCCGCGGGCTGGAACTCCGGTGCGCGCGAGGAAATCTTCCCGCCGCGGCCGGATGCGGGCCTGCGCCAGCGCTACCGGCGCTGGCGCGCGCTGATGGCCGAGGCCACCGGGATCTGATCGACCGCCTGCTTGACGCAGATCAACCGCCTGCGGCGGGCGTGCGCAACAATTCACTCGTCATAACCACGGATCCGCAAGGAGGCGATATGGCGAACATCGTGCGTTCCGGGTCGGTCGAGGACATATTCGGCGACCTGATGAAGGGCTTCTGGGTGAAGCCGCTGTCCATGCCCGAGGCGCAGGACATGAAGATAAAGGTAGACGTGACCGAGGGCGACAAGGCCTACACGGTGCACGCGGAGATCCCCGGCGTGAAGAAGGAAGACATCCAGGTCGAGGTCGACGGCAACGTGGTGTCGATCCGCGCCGAGGTCAAGCGCGAGTCCGAGGAGAAGAAGGGCGAGAAGGTGCTGCGCAGCGAGCGCTACTACGGCCGCGTCGAGCGCAGCTTCAGCCTGCCGGTCGATATCGACGACAAGGCGACCGTGGCGAAGTACAAGGACGGCGTGCTGGACCTGACGCTGCCGAAGAAGGCCGCCGCGAGCACGCGGCGCATCGCGGTAGAGTAATCAGCCAATCTGACAGCGGCCGCGGCCGGGAGGGGACTTCGATGTACAAACGCATACTTGTTCCGGTCGACGGCAGCGCCAGCGCGAACCGCGGCCTGCAGGAGGCGCTGCGCCTGGCGAGGAACCAGAAGGCGCGCCTGGTCCTGCTGCACGTGGTCGAGGAGCAGTTCGTCACCCAGGCGGCGGAGGCGATGGTGTTCTCGGAGAAGCTGTTCGAGGCCATGCGCGCAAGCGGTCGCAAGGTGCTGGCGCGTGCCGAGGCGCTCGCGCGCAAGGGCGGCGTCAAGGCGCTGGCGGTGCTGCGCGAATCGGTTACCGTGCCGGTCGCCGACATGGTGGTGCGCGAGGCGCGCAGGCAGCGCGCCGACCTGATCGTCATCGGGACGCATGGCCGGCGCGGGCTCACGCGCGCGGTGATGGGCAGCGATGCCGAGGATGTCGTGCGCTCGTCCCCGGTACCGGTATTGCTCGTGCGCGCCAGGCGCTGAACAGGGAGAAAGCCGCATGAACTACAAGACCATCGTCGTACACATGGACCGCAGCGCGCGCCGTGCGCAACGCCTGGACATCGCGCTCGACATGGCGCGGACGCACGACGCGCACCTGGTGGGCCTGTTCGCGCTCAGCACGCCGCGGATCCCGTCCTACGCGCTCGCCGAGGCCGGCAGTACGGTGCTCGAGCAACTGCGGCTGCGGCAGGCCGAGCAGGCCGCGGAGGCGGAAGCCGAATTCCGCAAGGCGGCGGCGCGGCACGGCGTCAGCACCGTCGAGTGGCGCGTGTCGCGCCAGGACGCGGTGGGCGCGGCGTGCCTCAGCGCACGCTACGCGGACCTGCTGATCGCCGGGCAACCGGAGCCGGCGGATGCGATGCCGGCGGGCATTGCGGCGGGTTTTCACGAAGAACTCCTGCTGTCCACCGGCGGGCCGGTGCTGTTCGTGCCCTATGCCGGGCGCTTCGAGCGTGTCGGCCAGCGCGTGCTGGTCGCCTGGGACGCGGGCCGCGAAGCGGCGCGCGCGGTGTCGGACGCGCTGCCGCTGCTGGCGCGCGCGGCACATGTGGAGGTCGTGGTGTTCGATCCGGAGAAAAGCCTCGCGCACGGCGACGTGCCGGGCGCGGACATTTCGCTTTACCTGGCCCGCCACGGCGTCAAGGCCTCTGCGGCGCAGCTCTCCGGCGCCGGCATGGATGTGGGCAACCAGATCCTGTCGCGCGCAGCCGACCTGGGATCGGACCTGATCGTCATGGGCGGTTACGGCCATTCGCGCATGCGCGAGCTGATGCTCGGTGGGGCGACGCGCACGGTGCTGGAGACGATGACCGTCCCGGTGCTGATGTCTCACTGAAGCAGCAGTTCCACCGCCCACGCGGCGGCGATGCCGGCGGCCAGGCCGACCGCGACCCGCCAGCCAAAGCGCACGCCGCCGGTGGCGAATGCGCCGACCGTCTTGCTCACGGCATTGGTGGAGATCGCCAGCAGGCAGGAGAATGCCAGCACATCCGCCGGGAGCCGGCCGTCGGCGGCAAGCGCGAGCAGCGAAGCGCCGGCGGAATGCGCATCGAGTATTCCGGCCACCGCGGCGCCCACCTGCGCCGCCGCATTGCCGGCAAACTGGTTCGCCAGACCCACCGCGGTGCTCAGCGCCGCCACGCCCACCGCGAATCCGCTGGCGTGCCAGAGGTTGAAGGCGCGGCCCGGGCGATTCTCCGGCGGCTTCGCGCCGGCGCTGCTGCGGTAGAACCAGGCGGCGCACAAGACGGTGGCGACGAGGCCGGCGGCGAGCGGCGCCGCAAGCACCGCGAGCGCGGGCGCATGGATGCTCGCGGTGATCACCGCGAACAGGATGAAGGTCGCCATGGTGGCGAACAACGAGCCGGCGACGCTCGCCTCCAGCAGCGCAGGTTCCTTGCGCACGCGCGCGCCGAGCGCAATGATGGTCGCGGTGCTGGAGACGAAGCCCGACGCCAGGCCCGACAGCGCCATGCCGCGCTGGGTGCCCAGCCAGCGCTGCGCGATGTAGCCGGCACCCTGCATCGCCATGATGACCACCGCGTAGGTCCACACCACGTGCGGGTTGGTGCCGCCCAGCCAGGCGATCGCTTCGTCGGGCGTCAGCGGCAGCATGATCAGCACCGCGCCCGCGAACAGCAGCGCGTCGCGCATCTCCCGCTCGGTCAGCACCTGCGTGGAAAAACGGTGCAGCCGGCTGCGCGCGGCGAGCAGACCGGCAACCACCACCGCGCCGGCGGCGGCGACACCGGGCTGCGGGATGGCGACGACGCCGAGCAGGTAGGTGACGAAGAAGGCGAGCTCGGTGGTGACCCCGGGGTCGCTCTCACGGCTGCGCAGGTAGGCGATGGCGCTCAACGCAAGGATCATCACCGCGCCCGCGGCGACCAGCAGCGGTTGCTCCAGTGCCTGCGCGATCGCGCCCGCCAGCGCGGCAAGCGTGAAAGTGCGCACGCCGGCGAGCGCGCGATCGGGGCCGGCGCCCTTGCGCCGTTCCCGCTCGACGCCGATCAGCAGCCCGCTGCCCAGGGCGACGAGGAACCCGAGCAGCAGGTTCTCAGGGAGCGCAAGCATGCAGGATCTTACCCGCAGCTTGCGCGCGGGCGGGGAGCGCTAGTGGCTCAGTTCCAGCACGCGCTCGAGCCGGGAGATGTCGGCGATGCGCACGTGCTTCTGCTGCACTTCGATCAGGCCGTCCTTCTGGAACGCCGAGAACAGCCGGCTCACCGTCTCCAGCTTCAGCCCCAGGTAGCTGCCGATTTCCTCGCGCGTCATGCGCAGGTGGAAGTCGGACTGCGAATAGCCGCGGCGCACGAAGCGCTTCGAGAGGTTGATGAGGAAGGTGGCCAGGCGCTGCTCGGCCCGCATCGACCCCAGCAGCATCATCACGCCGTGGTCGCGCACGATCTCGCGCGCCAGCACTGCGTGCAGGTTGCGCTGCAGCGCGGGTATCTCGCGCGCCATCTGCTCGATCAGCGCATAGGGCAGCACGCAGACTTCGCTGTCCTCCAGCGCGATCGCCGTGCCGTTGTAGGTCCCGGTGCCGATGCCGTCCATGCCGAGCAGCTCGCCGCCCATGAAGAAGCCGGTGACCTGCTCGCGCCCTTCGCCGTCGATGAGGATGGTCTTGAAGAAGCCGCTGCGGATCGAGTACACGGCGTTGAACGCCGCGCCGGCATTGAACAGCACGTCGCCGCGCTTCATGCGGCGGCGCGCGTAGACCACGTTTTCCATTCGCGCCATGTCCTCGGCGCCCATCGACGCCGGCAGGCACAGTTCGCGCAGGTTGCAGCTGGAGCAGGTAACCTCGAACTTCCTCGGGGCGGCTTCCTGCCTGATCGCGGTAACGGCGTACATGACGTACTCCTTCAGTGTCTGGCTGCGGCGCGCGCGGCGATCACTTCGCCGATGCGCTCGAACTCGGTGCTCTTGTCGAAGAAACTGCCTGCGCCCAGCCGCCGCGCGATGCGCCGGTAAGGCTCGGACGAGGAGTTGGAGAGCATGCACAGCTCGATGTCGGGTGCGGCGTCGTGTATCGCCTGCAGCACCTCGAAACCGCTGCCCTCGTCGAGCATGAAATCGACGATGACCAGGTCGGGGTGCGCGGCGAGGATGGCGCGGATCGCCTGCTGCGCGCCGCTGGCGTGTCCCACGGCGCGCGCGCCGGCGAGCGTCACCAGGCCTTCCAGGCGCTCGCGCACCAGAGGAGAATCCTCGACGAAGAAAACGCGTACCGGGGCTGCGACGGGCGGGGTGGCGGTGGCGCACTGCATGGACGCAGTGTGGCGCCGCCGGCCGCCGCGGCCTATCGGCGGATGCCGATTCCGCGCCTCGGAATATTCCGAAAGTATGTAGTTAGCGAAAGGCGCTACTAAGTGCCCTCGCTAAGACGGGGCTTCCCCATCCTGCTGCTAGCTGGCCTCGTTGCCTTCTTCGGTGGCTTGCAGTGCCCAGCCTGTCCGAACGATGGCAAATCTCCCTTCCTCATTCTTGACTACCTCAGTGGTCGTTTCTCTAGTAACGAAGCGGAAGCTAAGGTGCTGCGGCGTGTCATAAATATCCTCGTATTCGATACGGCCCCACACGAAAATATCTCCGGTTGGTGGGGTATTTCCCGCCATGTCCGCTTGCGCTTCCGTGAAGTTGCGCATAACACGTCGCAACGGACGCTCCATTCCTGGCCCGAGGGGGTAGCTTCCGTGGAGTGCGGGAGCGGGGAATCCCTCGGGCGGGCCATCGCTGCCGCCGATGCTCCAATCGAAACCCGCTCTAACCTTTCGCGCTGGGGTGTGCCCTGTATTTCTCAGGTGAAGTTGGATCTGGTAGCTGTTGGTGTTCAGTTTTTGAATCACATGCTCCCGAAGACCCAAGTAAGCGCGCAGTTCCAAAGCGGAAGTACCCTCAATGGCCCGAACGCTAGACATGGTGCCTTCCGCGCTTTCTTTGGCGGCATCGGCACTTCTAGAGGCAGCCCTAGCGGCCCAACCCGTAAAGAGAACCGCAATGGCGCTAGCCAATGCGGCGATCCAAGTAGCCCAGAGTTGATAGTCGGCAAGCGCGACTTGTTCTCTCGCGGCTGCGGCTTGTTCCTCGAACGCTTTGAGCGCCCTTCTGTCATGGTCCGCCTTCTGATTTGCCTCGGACTGTTCGTGGGCGGCCTCGTCTCTGCTTTTTACGGTGGGGTTTATTGTGACGAAAAGCGGTTCGGACTTGCTGCCGCGCTCCTTTTGATGGGGCTTTGCTTGGTCTCCCTCTCGCTGATGCTGAACCTTCTCCCCTTGTGCCGAAGCCATTGACGCATTGCACAATAACAACACAACTATGAGCAGTCGCATGGCCTCCTCCTTTAGCAGGAAGCTTAACATTTTCCTTGACGAAAGCATTTACTCAAGTAAAATATTGCCCCATGAACACGGCCAAACGCAAAGTGCAGAACGAGTCCACCAAGGGCGATCCGGTCATTACCGAATTGCCAGCCGCCTGCGCGAACGAGCGGCTTGCGGTGGAGTTCATGGAAAAGCAGCGTTGGGGCGACAAGCCCTACTGCCCACGCTGCGGGGATCACGCTGTCTATCAGATGAAGGACAGCAAGACTGGCGAGCGTCAGGCCAATTTCCGCTGGCGCTGCCAAGGCTGCAAAGAGCAGTTCACCGTCAGGATCGGCACGGTGTTCGAGGACAGCCGCGCACCGCTGCGTCACTGGTGCTTCGTGTTCTGGCGTGCAGCTACGTCAAAGAAAGGGGTCAGCGCCTTGGAAATCCATAGGCAAACCGGCCTCTCCTACAAGACTTGTCTTTTCATGCTTCACCGCGTTCGCCATGCGATGGATGAAACGGACATTGAACCACTTAACGGAATCGTGGAAGTGGACGAGGCTTTCATCGGCGGCAAGCCGCGCCGGTTTCACGGCAGCCGCCTCACCAACAAGGCAACCAAACAGCCCAAGACCCCGATTGTCGGAATGCTTGAGCGTGGCGGCAGGATTCGCCCAAAGGTGATTACGGACGTAACCGGCAACACTCTTAAGTCAGTGATAGCCGAAAACGTGGACAAGTCAGCCAGGATCATGACCGACGAGTGGGCCGGGTATCGCGGGCTTCGCAATGCGGGCTGGAAGCACGAGACGGTTAACCACGGCCTCTATGAGTACGTTCGCGGGGATGTGACCACAAACGGCATTGAAGGCTTCTTTGGGATCCTCAAGCGCGGCCTCAACGGGATTTACCACTCCGTCAGCCGCAAGCATCTTCACCGCTACCTTTCGGAGTTCCAGTACCGCTACAACAACAAGGAACTTACGGACGGTCAGCGCGTCGTAACAGCTATCAAGGCCGCGCAAGGAAGGCGGCTTACATACGCGCAGCAAGTTGGGGCAAAATAGATGGAGTGCGGGCGACAGGATTCGAACCTGCACGGACGCCAAGGGGGGTTGGTGGGGCCAACTTCCCGAGGGTTTGTGTCCAGTAGCTTCCAAAGCTACCGCGTATGCCAATTTCGCCACGCCCGCTATGCGTGGTGTTTGAGGAGCGGCAGGGATGCTCTACCCATCCTTGCCGTGTTCTCCACAAACTGCTGGCACACTACCAGAAGAAAATAGGCGCCCTGTGGATAGTCTATTAAGCCGATGATAAAAAAGACAAAAGAGGCAGCAAAAACAGGTCCAAAGGAGCAGCGCCTTAAGCTCAGGGGCGACTGGTCATCTCTAGTAGGTAAAGCCTTAGCAAAGCAGCGCCCTAAGAAGGGCTGGCCGAAACCGAAGGAGGGGAAACCATGACCGACGAACAAGGTGAAGTTTTGATGACTCAGATGAGAGAGATTCAAAAATCCCTCAACGCCATCCATTTGCAATTGGTTATCTTGGTCACCCTAGTACTGATCATTGGGCTGCAACACTCAGGCCTATTTAGCTAAGTACATACTTTCGGAATATTCCTATTCCTGCAGCAGGCCGTGGGCGAGCGCGTAGCGCACCAGTTCCGCGGTGCTGCCGACGCCGAGCTTCTCCTGCACGTGCGACTTGTGCGTGCTCACCGTCTTCACCGACAGGTGCAGCGCGGCGGCGATTTCGGTGGGGGTACGGCCGGCGGCCAGCAGGCGCAGCACCTCGTATTCCCGGTCCGACAGCCGCGCGTGTGCGGGCGCGTCGGCGGCGCCAGCAGCGAGGCTTGCGGCCGCGGCCTCGCTGATGTGCACGCCCCCCGCGGCGATCTTGCGGATCGCGCCGACCAGCTGCTCGGAAGCGCTGTCCTTGGTCAGGTAGCCCGACGCGCCGGCCTTCAGCGCGCGCGCCGCGTACTGCGGCTCGCCATGCATCGACAGCACCAGGATCCGGAGCGCCGGGCGCTCGATCTTCAGCCGCCGCACCAGGTCTATGCCCGCGAGGCCCGGCATCGACATGTCGAGCATCGCAACGTCATAGTCGTTTGCCTTCACCAGCGCCAGCGCCTCGTTGCCGTTCGCTGCTTCGCCGGCGACCGTGATGTCGGCGCTCGCGGCGAGGATCTGCTTCAGGCCGTCGCGCACGATCTTGTGGTCGTCGGCGATGAGGATGCGGATCACGGCGCGGCCTCCGCGGCGGTACGGAAGGGCACGCTGACGCGCACGCGGGTGCCGCCGCGCGGCGCGCGTGTCACTTCGAGCGAGCCGCCGAGGTACTGCACGCGCTCACGCATGCCCTTCAGGCCGAGCGAGCGCGACTTGGCCAGGTCTCCGGGCGAGATGCCGCGGCCATCGTCCTCGATCTCGAAATACACCGCGGGCGGTGCGATCCCCATCACCACCCATGCATTCTTCGCGCCGGCATGCTTGGCGACGTTGGTGAGCGATTCCTGCAGCGCGCGGTAGACCGCGGTGGCGACGCCGCGGTCGAGGCCCTCGGCGCCCTCGTCCGCCTGCAGTTGCAGTTCCACCTTGACGCCGCTGTGGCGCGAGGATTCCTCCGCCAGCCAGCCTGCGGCGTCAGCGAGCCCGAGGTCGTCCAGCATCAGCGGCCGCAGGTCGGCGGCGATCCGGCGGGTCGAGGTGACCGTGCGATCGAGCAGTGCGCCGATCTCGCCGGCCTTCGCCGTGAGCTGCGCGTCGGCCTGCGGCAGGCGCGCGCGCAGCCATGCCATGTCCATTTTCATCGCCGTCAGCAACTGGCCCAGTTCGTCGTGCAGTTCGCGCGCGATGCGGGTCTTCTCCTCCTCGCGCGCCTCCTGCACCTGCGCCGACAGCTCGCGCAGCTCGGCCTGCTGGCGCGCGAGCGCATCCTCGTTGCGCTTGCGCGGCGTGATGTCGCGCAGGATCACGGTGAAGTAGTGCCGCTCGCCTTCGGTGGCGTGCGATATCGACGCTTCGATCGGGAACTCCTCGCCGTCGGCGCGCAGGGCCCATAGCGTGGTGTTGTCGCCCATGCGGCGCGCCGTGGCGCCGACGCGCCCGAACTTCGCCAGATGCTCGCCGTGCGCGGCGCGAAAGCGCGCCGGGATGAAGCGATCCAGCGTCGCGCCCAGTGCATCTTCCCGCCGGCAACGGAAGACCTGCTCGGCGGCGCGGTTGAAGAGGACGATCTTCTGTTCGTCGTCGACGGTGATGATGGCGTCCATCGCCGAGCCGACGATCGCCGCGAGCCGCGCCTGGCTGGCATCCAGCTTGGCGCTTTGCGCCTCGGCGCGCAGCGCGAGGCACAGCACCAGGTACAGGCCGGCGCCGAGCACCGCGATGTCGACGACGATGTCGGTCGCGGCGAGCCAAGGCAGTGTGCTGCCGTAGAGTGCGGCTGCAAAGTTCAGCACGCCAAGTGCGGCGATCAGGCCGATGCCGGACGCGAGCATCCATGGCCGCAGCCATGCCGGTCGCTTGATTTGGGTCAAAGGCGGATTTCCTTGCGGGCGCATAGTCGGCGGGCGATGGGCTACTCCGTGTCCGAACTCGTCATCGATCCGGTCCTGATCCGCAAGTACGACGTCAGCGGGCCGCGCTACACCTCGTACCCGACCGCCGACCGCTTCGTCGAAGCCTTCGGCGAAGCCGACCTGCGGCACTGGCTGGGCATGCGCAACATCGGCGGCATCAAGCAGCCGCTCTCCCTGTATCTGCATCTGCCGTTCTGCGACACCGTCTGCTACTACTGCGGCTGCAACAAGGTGGTGACCCGCGACCACGGAAGATCTGGCAAGTATATCAAGTACTTGGCGAAGGAACTGGCATTGCTGGCGCCGCTGCTGGGGGAGCGCCAGTCAATCTGCCAGATGCACTGGGGCGGCGGCACGCCGACGTTCCTTTCGCGCGAGGAAATGCGCGAACTGACCGCCGCGCTGGACGCGGCGTTCACGCGCGAACCCGATTGCGAATCCTCGATCGAGATCGATCCGCGCAGCACGAAGCCGGGCACGCTCGAATTCCTCGCAGGGCTCGGCTTCAACCGCCTGTCGGTGGGCGTGCAGGATTTCGACGCCGATGTGCAGCGCGCGGTGCATCGCATCCAGAGCGAGGAGGAGACGCGCCGCGCCATCGAGGAGGCGCGCGCGAGCGGCTTTCGCTCGGTAAGCGTCGACCTCATCTACGGCCTGCCGAAGCAGACGCTGGACAGCTTCGACCGGACGCTCGACAAGGTGATCGCGCTGTCGCCGGACCGCGTCGCAGTCTATGGCTACGCGCACCTGCCGGCCCTCTTCAAGCCGCAGCGCCGCATTGCCGCAGCAGACCTGCCATCGGCGGAGACCAAGCTGCAGATCCTCACACTGGCGATCGGCCGGCTGACGCGCGCCGGCTACGTGCATATCGGCATGGACCATTTCGCCAGGCCGGAGGACGACCTTGCCGTGGCACAGCGCCAGGGCCGCCTGCAGCGCAACTTCCAGGGCTACTCGACCTGCCCCGAAAGCGACATCATCGGCCTGGGCGTGTCGGCGATCGGCCGCATCGGCCCGACGTACTCGCAGAACCACAAGCGGCTGGACGACTACTACGCGGTGCTGGATGCCGGCCGGCTGCCGGTGAGCCGCGGCATCGAACTGTCGCCGGACGACCTGCTGCGCCGCGCGGTGATCCAGGCGCTGGTGTGCCATTTCCGCCTGTCGATCGAATCGATAGAACTCGCGTACCTGATCGACTTCCGCGCCTATTTCGCGCCGGAACTTGCCGAGCTTCGCGTCCTGGCGGACGAAGGCCTGGTGGAACTGACGCCGGAATGGATCGTCGTCACGCCGCGCGGGCGGCTCCTCGTGCGCGCGGTGTGCATGGTGTTCGACCGCTACCTGCGCGAGCGCCGCGAGCGCGTCGGCTACTCCAAGGTAATCTAGGCGCATGGATCTGCCGCTGGCGCTCTATGCGTCGCTCGCCCTGGTGGGGCTGGCCACCGGCGTGCACTGCCTCGGCATGTGCGGTGGCATCGTCACCGCGTTCGGCACGCAGCGTGTCGAGCCCTTGCGCGATGCGCGGCGCGCGGCATGGCCGCGCCAGCTGGCCTTCAATGCAGGGCGCATTTCCAGCTACGCGGCGGCCGGCGCCGCGGCCGGGGCGCTGGGCGCGCTGTTCGCCGCGAGGCTGGCGCTGCCGCAACTGGTGCTGTACGTGCTGGCGAACCTGGTGCTGGTGCTGGTCGGCCTGCAACTGGCGGGCGCGGGCGCCTTGCTTGCGCGAGTCGAGGCAATCGGCGCACCGCTGTGGCGCCGCATCGCGCCGCATGCGGGCCGGCTGATGCGCGGCGACACGCTGCCGCGCGCGTATGCCACCGGCATGCTGTGGGGCTGGCTGCCCTGCGGCTTCGTCTACGGCGCGCTCGCCACGGCGATGCTCGCCGGTGGCGCCGTGTCCGGCGCGCTCGCGATGGCCGCCTTCGGCCTCGGCACGCTGCCCTGGTTGCTGGCCGCGGGCGTGGGCGCGGCGCGGCTGCGCGCGTTCTTCGCCCGCCCGCGCTGGCGCGCGGCGATCGGTGTATTCGTGCTCGGTTCCGGCGTCTTCGGCCTCGCGCGCGCGGCGACGCTGCCGGACTCGCAATGGATCGGCTTCATCTGCCTGTAACGGGAGTTCGTCCGCTGCGAACCGGCGGCTAGTTTCGCAAGGGTGCGCGCGCGCAATGCAGTAAAGTCGCCGTGACATGCATCGATCACGGAGGCGCGACGCACATGGCGCGTGAAGCAGCGAATCGTCCCGGCGCGCTGGCGCCCTATCGCGTGCTGGAACTCGGATCGCTGGTGGCGGGACCGTTCTGCGGCAGCTTCCTCGCCGACTTCGGCGCCGAGGTGATCAAGCTCGAGCAGATCGAGGGCGACCCGGTGCGCGCGATCGGCGAGCGGGTGGAGGGCAAGTCGCTGTTCGCCGCCAGCATGATGCGCAACAAGCGGCTGATTGCCGTCGACCTGCGCACGCCCGAAGGGCAGAGAATCGTGCGCGAGCTGGTCGCGCGCTGCGACGTCGTCATCGAGAACTTCCGCCCCGGCATGCTGGAGCGCTGGGGCCTCGCGTACGAAGCGCTGCGCGCGATAAAGCCCTCGCTCGTCATGGTGCGCCTGAGCGGGTACGGCCAGGACGGGCCCTACTCGCCGCGCCCCGGCTACGGCGTCATCGGCGAGGCGATCAGCGGGTTGCGCTACCTGATCGGCGACGAGGACCGGCCGCCGGCGCGGGTCGCGCTGCCGCTGACTGACTACATCGCCGGCCTGTATGCGGCGCTCGGCACGCTGGTGGCGCTCGATCACCGCAACCGCACCGGCGAGGGTCAGTGCGTGGACGCGACGCTGTACGAGGCCGCGTTCAGTTTCCTGCGATCGGAAGTGCCCACCTACGACAAGACCAGCAAGATCGCCAAGCGCGCCGGCTCGAAGCTGCCCGGCCATGTGCCGAACAACCTCTACGCCACTCGTGACGGTGGCCACATCCACATCACCGCCGGCAATGATTCGGTGTTCCGGCGCCTGTGCGGCGCGATGGGACAGCCGCAGCTGGCCGACGACGCGCGCTTCGCCGACGGCGTAGCGCGCACTACGAACGGGGACGAGCTGGATCGCATCATCGGCGCGTGGGTGGGCCGGCATGATCTCGACGAGGCCGAGAAGCTGCTGCTCGAAGCCGAGGTGGTCGCCTCGCGCATCTATTCGGTCGAGGACATTTTCAAGGACCCGCACTTCCGCGCCCGCGGCATGCTGCCCGCGGTTCCGGACGACGAACTCGGCACGCTGGTGCTGCCGGGCGTGGTTCCCAAGCTCACGGCGACGCCGGGGCGGATCGCGCGCACCGGGGGCGCGATCGGCAGGGACAGCCGCGACGTGCTGCTCGAGCACACGTCGCTATCGCTGGAAGAGATCCAGGCACTGGAGGCGAAGGGCGTGCTGCGCCAGTCGCCGCAAGCGAAGGAGGCATAGATGGCAGAGAACGGATCGACGCTGCTCGGCAAGGCGCTGAAGCAGCAGGGCGTGGACACCATGTTCTACCTCATGGGCGGCCCGATGCTGGCGGCCGAGAGCGCCTGCATTGCCGAGGGCATTCGCGCCATCGATGTGCGCCACGAGCAGGCGGCGGCAATGATGGCGCACGCGTATGCGCGCCTGAAGGTCCGGCCCGGGGTGTGCATCGCTGCATCGGGTCCGGGCACGCTGAACACCGGCACCGGGCTGGCGACGTCGCTCGTCGACTGCACGCCGGTGGTGGCGCTCGGCGGCGCCAGCTCGTTGTCCGAATTCGGCACCGGCGCGTTCCAGGAATTCGACCAGGTGGCGGCGATGCGGCCGCTGGTGAAGTGGGCCGATCGCGTGCACGAGGCGCGGCGCATCCCCGAGTTGATCGACAAGGCATTCACCATCGCCATGTCCGGCAGGCCCGGACCGGTGTACCTCGACTTCCCCGGCGACCTGCTGTACCGCGCGCTGGACGCATCTACCGTGCCGTGGCCGGCGCAGACCGGCGTGCAGGGGCTGGCGCGCGCAGGCGGCGATCCGCAAGCGGTGGAAGATGTCGCGCGGCTGCTTGCGTCCGCCGAGCGGCCGGTGCTGGTCTCGGGCAGCGGCGTGCTGTGGTCGCAGGCCGCGGACGCGATGCGCCGCTTCGTCGACGCCACCGGCATCCCGTTCTACACCACGCCGCAGGGCAGGGGCGTGGTGCCCGAGGACCATCAGTACTGCTACCTGAATGCGCGCACGCAGGCGTTCCGCGACGCCGACGTGGTGATCGTGCTCGGCACGCGCGCCAACTACGTGCTCGGCCACCTGAAGGCGCCGCGGTTCCACGCCGAGGCGAAGCTCGTTCGCATAGACGTCGATCCCGCGGAAGTGGCGGCGACGCCGCGCCTCGCCGTCGGGCTGGTCGCGGATGCGCGCTGCGCGCTGGAGCAACTGCTTGCCGCGTGCGCGGGGCGGGTGCAGCCGGCCCGCTTCGAGGCGTGGCGGCGCAGGCTCGCCGATGCGCACGCGCGCCGCTCGCAGGCGCAGGAGGCGCTGCTCGGCTCCTCCCGCGTACCGATACACCCGCTGCGCCTGTGCCGCGAGATCCGCGATTTCCTTGACCGCGACGCGGTGCTCGCCGTCGATGGACAGGAGATCCTGAACTACGGCAGGCAGTCGATCCCGAGCTTCGTGCCGGGGCATCGCATCAATTCCGGCACCTTCGGCACCATGGGCGTAGGCCTGCCGTATGCGCTGGGCGCGAAGGTGGCGTGCCCCGACAAGCAGGTGCTGTGCCTGCATGGCGACGGCTCGCTGGGGATGAACTTCATGGAATTTGACACCGCGGTGCGGCATCGCATCCCTGTGATCACCGTGGTGAGCCTGAACGGCGGCTGGACCTCGGACCCGTCGAAGCAGAAGCCGGGCCGCGACCTCGGCCTCACGCGTTACCACGACATGGCGGCCGCGCTCGGCTGCCACGCGGCCTACGTGGAATCGCCGGACCAGATCCGGCCCGCGCTGGAAGCTGCGCAACGCGCCACGCAGGACGGCATCCCCGCGCTGGTCAACGTGCGCACCGACCCGGACGCGCAGGCGACCACGGCCAAGTTCACTACTTTTTACGACGCCGCATAAGCGCGGCGGGGGCAGTACGCATCGCTGGTCGCGGCGGGCCCGCCGCGCTCTTGACGCAGGTCAAGCTGATGTACCAATCTCGCCTTAGCATGGCCCCGGACAAGGAGCGGACGCATGCACATGACGAATCCAGTACACCCCGGTGACCAGAGCAGGGCGCTGTGGTTCTCGACCGTCGCTTTCACCATCTGCTTTGCGGTGTGGACGATTTTCTCCATCATCGGCATCCAGATAAAGCAGGACCTCGGCCTCAACGAGACCCAATTCGGCCTGCTGGTAGGCACCCCGATCCTCACCGGGTCGCTGATCCGCCTGATGCTCGGGGTCTGGACCGACCAGTACGGCGGGCGACTGGTCTACACCATCGTCATGGTGAGTGCGGCAATCGCCACCTGGCTGCTCACCTTCGCCTACGACTACACCACTTTCCTCATCGCCGCTCTCGGCGTCGGCATCGCCGGCGGCTCCTTCGCGGTGGGCATTGCTTACGTGTCGCGCTGGTACCCGGCGGAAAAGCAGGGCGTGGCGCTGGGCATATTCGGCGCCGGCAACGTCGGCGCGGCGGTCACCAAGTTCATCGCGCCCTTCGTCATGGTCGCCTTCGGCTGGAAGGCGGTCGCCGAGATCTGGGCTGCCGCGATCTTCCTCATGGCGGTGGTGTTCTGGTTCGGCACCCGCGAGGACCCGGTCACCGCCGAGCGCCGCCGCCAGGGCGCGAAGCCCGAGCCGCTCTCGGCCATGATCGAGCCGCTGAAGAACATTCAGGTATGGCGGTTTTCGCTGTACTACTTCTTCGTCTTCGGCGCCTTCGTCGCGCTGGCGCTGTGGCTGCCGCGCTACCTGATGGGCGTGTACAGCCTGGACATCAAGACCGCCGGCATGATCGGCGCCGCCTATTCCATCCCGGCCTCGATCTTCCGCGCCTACGGCGGCCACCTCTCGGACAAGTTCGGCGCCCGCACCATCATGTACTGGACCTTCGGCGTCTCGACCCTGGTCGCCTTCGTGCTGTCCTACCCGCCGACGCAGTACATGGTCAAAGGCATCCAGGGCCCGATCACCTTCACGATGGAAACCGGCCTGGTGACCTTCACCGTGCTGGTGTTCATCCTCGGCTTCTTCATGAGCCTGGGCAAGGCGGCGGTCTACAAGCACATCCCGGTCTACTACCCCGGGCATGTTGGCTCGGTGGGCGGCGTCGTGGGCCTGGTCGGAGGCCTGGGTGGCTTCATCCTGCCGATCGCCTTCGGCGCCCTGAACGACCTCACCGGAATCTGGACCAGCTGCTTCATGCTGCTGTTCCTGATCGCCGCGGTGTCGCTGGTCTGGATGCACGTTGCGATCCGCGCCATGGAACGCGAGGCAGTGGGCAAGGACCTGACGACCCTGCCAGAGCTGCCGGAGATGCAGGAACTGCACGAGCCGAAGCACGTGGGCGTGCTCGGTGCGCATCGCCTGGAGGACTGGCGACCCGAGGACAGGGAGTTCTGGGACTCCAAGGGCCGCGCGATCGCCCGCCGCAATCTGATGATCTCCATTCCGGCGCTGCTGTTGTCATTCGCGGTCTGGATGGTGTGGTCGGTGGTGGTGGCCAAATTGCCCTCGATCGGCTTCAACTACACCACCGACCAGCTGTTCTGGCTGGCCGCGCTGCCGGGCCTGTCGGGTGCCACGCTGCGAATCTTCTATTCGTTCATGGTGCCGATCTTCGGCGGCCGCCTGTGGACCACGCTCGCGACCTGGTCGCTCATCGTGCCAGCGGTAGGCATCGGCATGGCGGTGCAGCAGCCCGGCACGCCGTACTGGGTGTTCCTGGTGCTTGCGCTGCTGTGCGGCTTCGGCGGCGGCAACTTTGCCTCATCGATGGCGAACATCTCGTTCTTCTTTCCCAAGGCGGAGAAGGGCAACGCACTGGCGCTGAATGCCGGTCTTGGCAACCTCGGGGTGAGCGTGGTGCAGTTTGCCGTGCCCCTGGCGATCACCGCGGGCGTGTTCGGCTGGCTGGGCGGCAATCCGGTGATGGTCAAGGGCCCGGGAGGCGAAACGCCGATGTGGTTGCAGAACGCGGGATACATCTGGGTGCCGTTCATCGTCGCCTCGGCGTTCGCCGCCTGGTTCGGCATGAACGACATTGCCGCGGCCAAGGCCTCGTTCGCGGAGCAGGCGGTGATTTTCCGCCGCCGCCACAACTGGATCATGTGCTGGCTGTACACCGGGACCTTCGGCTCCTTCATCGGTTACTCGGCCGGATTCCCGCTGCTGTCGAAGACCCAGTTCCCTGACGTGGACGCGCTCAAGTACGCCTTCCTCGGGCCCCTGGTCGGTGCGCTGTCGCGCTCGCTGACCGGCTGGGTATCGGATCGCTGGGGCGGCGGCCGGGTAACCTTCTGGGTGTTCATCGTCATGGCGGCGGGGGTCTACGGCGTGCTGCACTTCCTGGAGGCGAAGAACTTCGCCGGCTTCTTCGCCATGTTTCTGTTGCTGTTTTTCGCCACCGGCGTCGGCAACGCCTCGACCTTCCAGATGATTCCGGTGATCATGGGCAAGGAACTGGAGCACCTGATGCCGCAGATGACGACGGAGGAGCGCCGGCGCCAGGCCGACAAGGAGTCCGCGGCCATCATCGGCTTCACCTCGGCGATCGCGGCCTATGGTGCGTTCTTCATCCCGAAGAGCTATGGCACCTCGATCGCGCTCACCGGAAGTCCGAAGCTCGCGCTGTGGGGGTTCTTCGTGTTTTACTTGACCTGCATCGCGATCACCTGGTGGATCTATACCCGCCCGAAGGGGCTGCTGCATGACATTGAGAGGGCGCGCGCATGAGCCATTTCCTCGATCGACTGAAGTTCCTCACCGCCGCGAGCGAGAAGTTCTCCGGAGACCACGGCGAAACGCGCGCCGAGGACCGGACCTGGGAGCAGGCCTACCGGCAGCGCTGGAGCCACGACAAGATCGTGCGCTCCACGCACGGCACGAACTGCACCGGCTCGTGCTCGTGGAAGATCTACGTCAAGGGCGGCATCGTCACCTGGGAGACGCAGCAGACCGACTACCCGCGCACGCGTCCGGACATGCCGAACCACGAACCGCGCGGCTGCTCGCGCGGCGCGTCGTATTCCTGGTACCTGTACAGCGGCAACCGCATCAAGTATCCGATGGTGAGGAGCCCGCTGCTGCTGCGCTGGCGCGAGCTGAGGAAGTCGAACGCGCCGCTGGAGGCGTGGACCGCGATCGTCGAGAACGCGGAGACGGCGGCAAGCTACAAGAAGACGCGCGGCCTGGGCGGGTTCCTGCGCGCGTCCTGGGACGAGGCAAACGAGATCGTCGCCGCGGCGAACGTCTACACGGTGAAGAAATACGGGCCTGACCGGGTCATCGGCTTTTCCCCGATCCCGGCGATGTCGATGGTGTCCTACGCTGCCGGCAGCCGGTACCTGTCGCTGATCGGCGGCGTGTGCATGAGTTTCTACGACTGGTACTGCGACCTGCCGCCCTCCAGCCCGCAGACCTGGGGCGAGCAGACCGACGTGCCCGAGTCCGCCGACTGGTACAACTCGACCTTCATCATGATGTGGGGCTCGAACGTGCCGCAGACGCGCACGCCGGACGCGCATTTCATGACCGAGGCGCGCTACCGCGGCGCGAAGATCGTGTCGGTATTCCCGGACTACGCCGAAGGCTCCAAGTTCGGCGACCTGTGGCTGCACCCGAAGCAGGGCACCGACGCGGCGCTGGCGATGGCGATGGGCCACGTCATCCTCAGCGAATACCACGCGAAGGACAAGAGCGAGTATTTCCGCGAGTACTGCCGGCAGTACTCGGACATGCCGATGCTGGTGCGGCTGGTGAAGCAGGGCGACAAGCTGGTGCCCGACCGCTTCCTGCGCGCCTCCGACCTGCCCGATGCGATGGGCGAGGCAAACAACCCGGAATGGAAGACGGTCTGCTACGACGAGGCGAGCGGCGAGCTCGCCGTGCCGCATGGCTCGATCGGCTTCCGCTGGGGGCCGGATGCGCGCGCGGACAAGGGCAAGTGGAACCTGGCGCAGACCGCGCTGCGCCCGCGGCTGTCGCTCGAAGGCATCAAGGACCAGACCGCGCAGGTTGCATTCCCGTACTTCGGCGGCGTCGCGCACGAGCACTTCGCCTCGAACGTGCAGCAGGACGTGCTGCTGCGCAGCGTGCCGGTTAAGAACGTCGGCGGGCAGCTGGTGGCGAGCGTCTACGACCTGCTGATGGCGCAGTACGGCGTCGGCGTGGCGAAGTCCTACGACGAGGACGTGCCTTATACGCCGGCGTGGCAGGAGAAGATCACCGGCGTGCCGCGCGCGGACGTCATCAGCGTGGCGCAGCAGTTCGCCGACAACGCCGACCGCACCAAGGGCAAGTCGATGGTGATCATCGGCGCGGCGATGAACCACTGGTACCACTCGGACATGAACTACCGTGCCATCATCAACCTGCTGGTGATGTGCGGCTGCGTCGGCCAGTCCGGCGGCGGCTGGGCGCACTACGTGGGGCAGGAAAAGCTCCGGCCGCAGACCGGCTGGACGCCGCTCGCGTTCGCGCTGGACTGGAGCCGGCCGCCTCGGCAGATGAACTCCACCAGTTTCTTCTACGCGCACACCAACCAGTGGCGCTACGAAAAGCTCTCGGTGGGCGAGATCCTGTCGCCGCTCGCGGACGCACGCCGCTACAGCGGCAGCCTGATCGACTTCAACGTGCGTTCCGAGCGCATGGGCTGGCTCCCGTCAGCGCCGCAGCTGCAGTCCAATCCGCTGGAGATCGTCAAGCGCGCCAATGAGGCGAAGATGGAACCCAAGGACTACGTTGCGCGCGAGCTGAAGAGCGGCGGCCTGAAGATGAGCTGCGAGGATCCCGACCATCCGGACAACTGGCCGCGCAACCTGTTCGTGTGGCGCTCGAACCTGCTCGGCAGCTCGGGGAAAGGGCACGAGTACTTCCTCAAGCACCTGCTCGGCACCACCAATGGCGTGCAGGGTGCCGAGGACGGCCGGCACCCGGAGGAAGTGGCCTGGCACGAGCACTCCCCGCAGGGCAAGCTCGACCTGCTGGTGACGCTGGATTTCCGCATGAGTACCACCTGCCTGTATTCCGACGTCGTGCTGCCCACCGCCACCTGGTACGAGAAGAACGACCTCAACACCTCGGACATGCATCCGTTCATCCACCCGCTGTCGCAGGCGGTGGACCCGGTGTGGCAGTCGAAGAGCGACTGGGAGATCTACAAGGGCATCGCGAAGAAGTTCTCAGAGATCGCTCGCCACCATCTGGGCGTCGAGAAGGACCTGGTGCTGACGCCGCTGATGCACGACACCCCGGGGGAACTCGGCCAGCCGTTCGAGCCGAAGGACTGGAAGAAGGGCGAATGCGAGCCGGTCCCGGGCAAGACCATGCCGGCGGTCACCGTGGTCGAGCGCGACTACCCGAACACCTACGCCCGCTTCACCTCGCTCGGTCCGCTGATGACCAAGGTCGGCAACGGCGGCAAGGGGATTGCGTGGAACACCGAGCACGAGGTCGAGTTCCTCGGCAAGCTCAACCAGACCACACCCGAGGGGCTGCCCAGGATAGAGACCGACATCGACGCTTGCGAGGTGATCCTCGCGCTTGCGCCGGAGACCAACGGCGAGGTGGCGGTGAAGGCCTGGCAGGCGCTGTCGGCGATCACCGGGCGCGACCACACGCACCTGGCGAGACCGCGCGAGGACGACAAGATCCGCTTCCGCGACGTACAGGCGCAGCCGCGCAAGATCATCTCGTCGCCGACCTGGTCGGGGCTGGAATCCGAGCACGTGTCGTACAACGCCGGGTACACCAACGTGCACGAGTACATCCCGTGGCGCACGCTCACCGGCCGGCAGCAGCTCTACCAGGACCATCCGTGGATGCGCGACTTCGGCGAGGCGCTGGTGTCGTACCGGCCGCCGGTGGACACCAAGACCGTGTCGCCGATGCTCGGCAAGCGCTCTAACGGCAACCCCGAGATCGCGCTCAACTTCATCACGCCGCACCAGAAGTGGGGAATCCACTCCACCTACACCGACAACCTGCTGATGCTGACGCTGTCGCGCGGCGGGCCGATCGTGTGGCTGTCGGAAACCGACGCGAAGAAGGCGGGCATCGTCGACAACGACTGGATCGAGGCCTACAACCTGAACGGCGCGCTCACCGCGCGCGCGGTGGTGAGCCAGCGCGTGCCCGAGGGCATGGTGCTGATGTACCACGCGCAGGAGAAGATCGTGAACACGCCCGGATCCGAGATCATGCTGACGCGTGGCGGCATCCACAACTCGGTGACGCGCACCTGCCCGAAGCCGACGCACATGATCGGCGGCTACGCGCAACTCTCCTACGGCTTCAACTACTACGGCACCATCGGCACGAATCGCGACGAGTTCGTCATCGTGCGCAAGATGGCGAAGGTGGACTGGATGGACGGCGAAGCGGCTGACGTATCCCGGGAGGCAGCATGAAAGTACGCGCGCAGATCGGCATGGTGCTGAACCTGGACAAGTGCATCGGCTGCCACACCTGTTCGGTGACCTGCAAGAACGTCTGGACCAACCGCCCGGGCATGGAGTACGCCTGGTTCAACAACGTCGAGACCAAGCCCGGCATCGGCTACCCGAAGGACTGGGAGAACCAGGAACGCTGGAACGGCGGCTGGACCCGCGGCGCGAACGGCCGCATCCACCCGAAGCAGGGCGGCAAGCTGGCGCTGCTGATGAAGATCTTCGCCAACCCCAACCTGCCCGAGATCGACGACTACTACGAGCCGTTCACGTTCGACTACGAGCACCTGCACCATGCGCCGCTGTCGAAGGCGGCGCCGGTGGCGCGGCCGCGGTCCCTGATCACCGGCGAGCGCATGCAGAAGATCGAGTGGGGCCCGAACTGGGAGGAGATCCTCGGCGGCGAGTTCGCCAAGCGCTCGAAGGACGCGAACTTCGCCGACGTCGAGAAGGAGATCTACGGCCAGTTCGAGAACACCTTCATGATGTACCTGCCGCGCCTGTGCGAGCACTGCCTCAACCCGACCTGCGTGGCGAGCTGCCCGTCGGGCTCGATCTACAAGCGGGAAGAGGACGGCATCGTGCTGGTGGACCAGGACAAGTGCCGCGGCTGGCGCATGTGCGTGTCCGGCTGCCCGTACAAGAAGATCTACTACAACTGGTCCACCGGGAAGGCGGAGAAGTGCATCTTCTGCTACCCGCGCATCGAGGTCGGCCAGCCCACGGTGTGCTCGGAGACCTGCGTCGGCCGCATCCGCTACCTCGGCGTGCTGCTGTACGACGCCGACGGCATCGAGGCGGCGGCCAGCGTCGCCGACCCCAAGGACCTGTACGAAGCGCAACTGAAGCTGTTCCTCGACCCGACCGACCCGAAGGTGATCGAGCAGGCGCGCGCCGACGGCGTTCCCGAGGCGTGGCTGGATGCGGCGCGGGCCTCGCCCGTGTACCGCATGGCGATGGACTGGAAGGTGGCCTTTCCGCTGCACCCGGAGTTCCGCACGCTGCCGATGGTGTGGTACATCCCGCCGCTGTCGCCGATCAGCGCCGCCGCCAACAGCGGGCAGCTCGGCACCTTCGGCGAGATCCCCGACGTGTCGCAACTGCGGATCCCGCTGAAGTACCTCGCCAACCTGCTGACCGCGGGCGACGAGGTGCCGGTGAAACTGGCGCTGGAGCGCATGCTGGCGATGCGTGCCTACATGCGCGCGCGCCACGTCGAGGGGCGCGAGAACGACGCGGTGCTGAAGCAGGTCGGCATCACGCGCGAGCAGGTCGAGGACATGTACCGCACCATGGCGATCGCCAACTACGAGGACCGCTTCGTCATCCCGACCACGCACCGCGAGTACGCCGAGGACGCCTACGACCTGCGCGGCTCCTGCGGCTTCAGCTTCGGCAACGGCTGCTCCGATGGCTCGAGCGAAGCGAGCCTGTTCGGCGGCAAGAAGAAGCGCACCATTCCGATCAAGGCGGCGGCATGACCGGCGCGAACCTCAGGGCGCTGGCGGCGCTGCTCGCCTATCCGGAAGCCGAGCTCGTGGCGGCGGTTCCGGAACTCAGGCCGCTGTTCGCGAAGGACAAGGGCGTGCTCGCGCTGCTCGACGAGCTCGCCTCCAGCCCCCTGCATGAACTGCAGGAGCGCTACGTCGAGCTGTTCGACCGCTCGCGCGCGCTGTCGCTGCACCTGTTCGAGCACGTGCACGGCGAGTCGCGCGACCGCGGCCAGGCGATGGTGGACCTGGCGCAAACCTACGCCAGCCGCGGCATGGAGGCAGCGGGCAACGAGCTGCCCGATTACCTGCCGGTGTTCCTCGAGTTCGCGTCGCTGCTGCCGCGCGAGGAAGCAGCCGGGCTGCTCGGCGAAACCGCCGACATCCTGCGCGGCATCGGCGACCGCCTCGCCGACCGCGGCAGCCGCTACTCGGCGGTGTTCGCCGCGCTGCTGGCGGCGGCCGGAGAAGCGGGACTGGCGCGGCCGCTGGCAAAGCGCCGCACGCCAGGCGAGGAGAACTCGCCCGCGGCGATCGACAAGGCGTGGATGGACGAACCCGTCACGTTCATGGGCGCGGCGCCGCCCGCGGGCGGCGCGCAACCGGTCAAGTTCTATCCGAAGGGAGCACGGCCATGAGGGACTTCCTGCACCAGTTCATGTTCGGCATCTATCCGTACCTGTGCATCGCGGTGTTCCTCGCCGGGTCGCTGATCCGCTTCGACCGCGAGCAGTACACGTGGAAGAGCGATTCCAGCCAGATGCTGCGAACCGGGCAGTTGCGGCTGGGATCGAACCTGTTCCACATCGGTATACTCGCCCTCTTTTTCGGGCACCTGTTCGGCCTGCTGACGCCGAAAGCCGTGTACCACGCGATGGGGCTCTCGACGGAGGCGAAACAGATGGTGGCGATAGTCGCAGGCGGCGTGTTCGGCACCATGTGCCTCGTCGGCCTGGTGCTGCTGGTGCACCGGCGCCTGGCCGAGCCGCGCATCCGCGCCACGTCGACGCGCATGGACATCTTCATCCTGCTGTGGATCCTGGTCACGCTGCTGCTGGGGCTGGCGTCGATCTTCTGGTCGCTCGGGCACCGCGACGGCGGCGTGATGGTGCTGCTCGGGCAATGGGCGCAGCACATCGTCACCTTCCGCGCCGGCTCCGCCGACTTCATCCGCGGCGTCGACTGGATCTACAAGCTGCACCTCGCCTTCGGCATGACGCTGTTCCTGCTGTTCCCGTTCTCGCGCCTGGTCCACGTCTGGAGCGGCTTCGCGGTCGTCGGCTACCTGACCCGCGCCTACCAGATCGTCAGGACCCGCTAGATGCGCGAGGACTGATGCCGCGCGAGCTTGCCGACAGGCTGAAGGTCTTTCGCCAGGAACACTTTCCGCGCTACAAGGAAAGGTACCGGCTGCTTGCCGAGCGCGGCCAGCAGCCGGGCACGCTGTTCATCGGCTGTTCGGACGCGCGCGTGCTGCCCGACCTGCTGATGGACGCCAAGCCCGGCGAGGTGTTCACCGTCAGGAACGTCGGCAACCTGGTGCCGCCGTACGAGGACGCGTACGGCTACCACGGCACGTCGGCGGCGATCGAGTTCGCGGTGCTGGCGCTGCGCGTGCGCGACATCGTCGTCTGCGGCCACAGCCACTGCGGCGCGATACGCGCGCTGTACCAGTCGCCGCCCGAGGAGGCGCGGCACATGAACAAGTGGCTGGACCTCGCCCGCGAAGCGGTGCTGCCGGTCACCGAAAGCGAAGAGGCGCTGCGCCGCGTCGAGCAGCGCTCGGTGGTGCTGCAGCTCGAGCACCTGCTGACGTTCCCGATGGTGGCGCGCCGCGTCGAGCGCGGCGAGCTGTTCCTGCACGGCTGGCACTACCACGTCGGCAGCGGCCGGGTGGAGATCCTCGACGTGGCGCGCGGCGAGTTCGTCGCCGAGGGCGAGGACGCGGCGTGAGCGCGAACGAACACGCCAGGCCGGAGCTGGATGCGGTGCGCGGGCTGCTGCTCGCGCGCGCGGGCGAACTGGGGCTGCTCGAGGGCAGCGCGGCTGCTGGCGTGAGCTTCGCCAGCCGCGAGGCAGAGGACGAGGTCATCGAGCGCGTGCTGGAGCTCGAGGTGCCCGGACACGAGCCCAGCGACGAGGACTGCAGGCGCTGGTACGAGGCGAATCCGCGCCGCTTCAGCGCCGGAGAGCTGGTCGAGGCCAGCCATATCCTGTTTGCGATCACGCCGCGGGTGCCGCCGGAAGCGCTGCGCGCGAAGGCCGCGGAGGTGCACGCGATGGCGGTGCGCGAGCCGGCGCGCTTCGCCGAGCTCGCGCGCGAGTACTCCAACTGCCCGTCGGCGGCGCAGGGCGGGTCGCTCGGCCAGCTGGGACGCGGCGACGCCGTGCCGGAGTTCGAAAAGGCGGTACTCGACGTGGAACTGCTCGGCGTACTGCCCGAGCTGGTCAGCACGCGCTTCGGCTTTCACATCGTGCTGGTCGCCAGGCGCATACCGGGGCGGGTGCTGCCATTCGCGGATGCCCGCGAGCAGGTGTCCGCATTCCTGCGCCAGCGCGGCACCGAGCGTGCGATCGGCGAATACGTGCGCGGCCTGTTGCAGCCCCGGGCGGGCGGCGCCGGCTAGCCGGGCGCGCGCCAGCCGCCGCCCAGCGCCTTCATCAGGTCCACGCTGAAGGCCAGGCGCGCGAGGCGGTTGCGCACCAGCGCGAGCTCGGCGTCGTTTGCGGTGCGCTGCGCATCCAGCACTTCGAGGTAGGGCGAGTAGCCGGATTCGTAGCGCAGCGTCGACAGCTCGAGCGCGCCGCGCGCGGCTTCGAGGCGGGCGCGGATGTCGTCCTCGGCGGCGCCGGTCTCGGCAAGGCTGACCAGCGCGTCCGACACCTCGCGAAAGCCGTTCTCGATCGCGCGCTGGTAGGTGGCGAGCGCCTGCTCGCGCCGCGCCTCGGCCTGCGCGACGCGTGCCTCGCGCCTGCCGCCGTCGAAGATCGGCAGCGCTAGCCCGACGCCCAGCGACCAGATGCCGGCGCCGCCGGACAACAGGTTCGCCAGCGCGGCGCTTTGCGTGCCGAGCGCGCCGGTAAGCGAGATCGACGGGAACAGCGCCGCCCGCGCCGCGCCGATCAGCGCGTTTGCGGCGATCATCTGCTGCTCGGCGGCGACGATGTCCGGGCGCCGTTCGAGCAGCGCCGAGGGCAGGCCGGGCGGGGGCGCCGGCGGCACCGGCAGCGCGAGCAGATCCCTGTCCTGCGCCGGCAGTCGCAGTTCGAGCTGCCCGGTAAGCGTCGCGAGCTGGCGCTCGGCGAGGGCGCGCGCGCGTACCGTGTCGCGCCGCTGCACCCGGGCATCCGCGAGCGCGGCCTGCGCCTGGCGCACGTCCAGCTCGCTCGCAAGCCCGGCCTGCAGGCGCGTGCGCGCGATGCCGAGGGAATCCTCGCGCAGCCGTATCGTGCTTGCCAGCACCGCGAGCTGCGCGTCCAGCGCGCGCAGCGCGAAGTAGGCCTGCACGGTGGCGCCGGTGAGCGTGAGTTCCACCAGCGCCTGCGCATGCCGCGCGGCAAGGAGGTTGGCGCGCGCCGCCTCGGCGGTGCGTGCGTAGCGTCCCCAGAAGTCGATCTCGAAGCTGGTCGATGCGAGCAACTGGTACTGCTCGCGCTCCAGCGGCGCGCCCGCGCGCGGCTCGGTGCGGCGGCTGACGCGATTGCGCGTCGCGCCGGCACCGGCGAAGACCTCGGGATGGATGGCCGCGCCCGCTTCTCGTGCGAGGCCTTCCGCCTCCTGCACCCGCGCCGCCGCGAGGCGCAGGTCGCTGTTCGCCGCTCGCGTGGCGGCGACGAGACGGTCGAGCGCCGCGTCGCCGAAGCTGCGCCACCATTCGGCCGCCGGCGGCGCGGCCGCGCCGGCGGCGGCGCCCGGGTAGGCCTGCGGCAGCGGCACCGCGGGACGCTGGTAGTCCGGGCCGACCGTGGTGCAGCCGGCGAGCAGGACGGTGACGAGCAGCCGCTTCATGGCGTCGGCGCGTCCGGCGCGCGCCGGTCCTTGCGCCGGCGGGCGACGAAGACGAAGAACAGCGGCACGAACAGCGTCGCGATGAACGTCGCGGCGAGCATGCCGCCTACCACGCCGGTGCCCATCGAGCGCCGGGCGCCGGCGCCGGCGCCGCTCGCCAGCATCAGCGGCAGCACGCCGAGCACGAAGGCAAGCGAGGTCATGATGATCGGCCGGAACCTCAGCCGCGCCGCATGCAGCGCCGCCTCGACCGCGGTCTTGCCCTCGAGGAAGCCCTGCTGCGCGAACTCGATGATCAGGATCGCGTTCTTTCCCGACAGGCCGATCAGCACGATCAGGCCGATCTGGAAGTAGATGTCGTTCTCCAGCCCGCGCAGGCCGACGAAGCCGAGTGCGCCGAACACCGCGAAGGGCACCGACAGCACCACCGCGAAGGGCAGCAGCCAGCGCTCGTACAGCGCCGCGAGGATCAGGAACACCATGACGATGGCAAGCGCGAAGGCGAGCGCGGACTGCCTGCCGGTGCGCTTCTCCTGGAAAGCCTGTCCCGCCCAGGCGATGTCGTAGCCCTCCGGCAGCGCCTCGCGCGCCACCTGCTCGACCGCCTTGATGGCCTCGCCGGAAGACACGCCGGGGCGCCCGCTGCCGAGGATCTTGGCGGCGACGAAGCCGTTGAAGCGGTCGATCTGGTCCGGGCCGACGATGTTCCGCGTGCTGATCAGGGCCTTCAGCGGGATCATCTGGCCCGACGTGTTCGAGCGCACGAACACCGCGCCGAGGTCCTCGGCGCGCAGGCGGAAGGGCGCGTCTGCCTGCATCTGCACGCGGAAGGTGCGGCCGAACTTGTTGAAGTCGTTCACGTACAGCACGCCCATCGTGCTCTGCAGCGCGTCGAACACGTCCTGCACCGGCACGCCGAGCGACAGCGCCTTCTCGCGATCCACCTCGACCTGCAACTGCGGCGAGGTGGGGCGGAAGAAGGACGTGATGCCGGTGAGCTGCGGGTGCGCGCGCAGCGCGTCCTGGAAGGCCTGCAGCGTCCGGTAGAGCTTCACCGGGTCGGCGCTCGCGCGCCCCTGCAGGTTCACTTCGAAGCCGCCGGCGGTACCGAGGCCCCGTATCGGCGCCGGGTTGAACACCAGCGCGACGCCGTCGCGCTGCTGCGAGGCCTTGCCGATCAGCGCACGCGCGATCCCGGGCGCCGGCGCGTCGGGCCGCAGGTGCCACTCCTTCAGCGGCAGGAACATGGTGGCGGCGTTCGACTTGTTGCCGCCGCCGAGGAAGTCGAAGCCGTTGATGACGAACACGTCCTGCACGCCCGGGTGCTGCTGCGCGATCCCGCTCACGGCGCCGGTCAGGCGCCGCGTGCGCTCCAGCGTCGCGCCATCGGGCAGTTGCACGTGGCCATAGAGGTAGCCCTGGTCCTCGGCGGGGACGAAGCTGCCGGGAACCTTCGCGAACATCCAGACGCAGGCGCCGACCAGGGCGAGGAATGCGGCCATCGCCGCGATGCGGTGCCTGAGCAGCAGCCCGACGCCGTCGAGGAAGCGGCGCGTGAACCAGTCGAAGCCGACGTTGAACGGCCGGAACAGGCGCGATTCGTGGTCGCCCGGCTTCATCAGCAGCGCGCAAAGCGCGGGCGTGAGCGTCAGCGCCATCAGGCCCGAGATCACCACCGCGATCGCCAGTGTCACCGCGAACTGCCGGTACAGCGCGCCGGCGATGCCGCCGAGGAACGCCACCGGCACGAACACCGCGCACAGCACCAGCACGATGGCGATCACCGCGCCCGAGACCTCGTCCATGGCCTGCAGCGCGGCCTCGAACGGGCGCATCTTCTCGTCGCGCATCAGCCGCTCGACGTTCTCCAGCACGACGATCGCGTCGTCCACGACGATGCCGATCGCGAGCACCAGTGCGAACAGCGTAAGCGTGTTGATCGAAAAGCCGGCGAGCCACAGGCCGGCGAAGGCGCCGATCAGCGACACCGGCACGGCGATCATCGGGATGATGGTCGCGCGCCAGCTCTGCAGGAACAGGAACACCACCGCGAGCACCAGCAGCGCCGCTTCCGCCATGGTCTTGTTCACCTCGGTGATCGAGGCCCTGACGAAGCGCGTGGTGTCGAACGGGATGCTGTAGTCGACGCCTTCGGGGAACGCGGGCCGCAGCTCGCGCATGCGTTCCTGCACCCGGCCGACGACTTCGAGCGCGTTCGACCCGGGCTGCATGTACACGCCCATGCCGATGGTCGGGGCGCCGTTCAGCGTGTTGGCGGTGTCGTAGTTGAGTGCGCCGAGCTCGATCCTTGCGATGTCCTTCAGGCGCAGGATGCCGCCTCCCGGCGCGGTGCGCACGACGATCTCGCCGAACTCCTCGGGTTCCACCAGCCGCCCGCGCGCGGTGACCGCGTAGGTGAGGTTCTGGCCCGGCGGCGCCGGTTCGGTACCGATGCGCCCGGCTGCGTACTGTGCGTTCTGCGCGCGCAGCGCGGCGGCAACCTCGCCGGGCGTGACCCCCAGGCGCGCCATCTTCTCCGGGTTGATCCACACGCGCATCGAGTAGTCGCGCGCGCCGAACACGGTGACATCGGCGACGCCGGGCAGGCGCTTCAGCTCGTCGACGATGTTCAGCGACGCGTAGTTGGACAGGTACAGGGTATCGCGCGCCTCGCCGGGCGAGACAAGCGCGACCACTACCAGGATGTCGAAAGTGCGCTTCTGCACGATGACGCCGTTGCGGCGCACCTCGTCCGGCAGCCGTGGCAGCGCGCGCTGCACGCGGTTGTTGACGTTGAAGATCGCCTGGTCGACATTGGTGCCGGGCTCGAAGGTGGCGAGGATGGACAGCGCGCCGTTGGATGAGGAGCTGGAATTGAAGTAGGACAGGTTCTCCACGCCGGAGAGCTGTTCCTCGATCGGTGCGGCCACGGTGCGCGACACCGTCTCGGCGCTCGCGCCCGGGTAGCTGGTGTTGATGATCACCATCGGCGGCGCGATCTCCGGAAACTGCGCCACCGGCAGCACCTGCGAGGACACCAGGCCCGCGAGCACGATGACGATGGCCACCACGCCGGCGAACACCGGCCGGTGGATGAAGAAGCGCGAGAACACCTAGCCGCCCTTCTTCGGCTGCGCCTGCACCGTGGCGCCCGGACGCACGCGCGCGATGTTGTCGACGATCACCGCTTCGCCAGCCTTCAGCCCCTCGAGCACCACCCAGTCGCCGCCCAGCCAGGCGCCGGCGCGGATCGGCCGTGCGGCGGCCTTGCCGTCGGCGCCCGCGACGTAGACGAAGCGGCCGCTCTCGTTCTGCTGCACCGCCGCCTGCGGCACGACGATCGCCTGCTGCGTGCCGGCAATCACGCGTACGCGCACGTACTGGCCGGCGAGCAGGCTGCCACGCGCATTGGGCAATTCGGCGCGCATCTGCACGGTGCCCGTCCTGTCATCCACCGTGGAACCGGAAAAGTTGAGCCTGCCTGCGTCCGGGTACTCGCTGCCGTCGGCAAGCGACACCTTCACCTCGATCGCCCCGGCCTCGCCCGCGCGAAGGCGCGAGTACTCGGCCTCCGACAGCGCGAACCGTACCCACATCGGATTGCCGCGGGTAAGCGTGGTCAGCAACGCCGAATCGTTGTTCGGCTGCACCAGCGTGCCCACCGACTGCAGCGCGCGGCCGGTGACGCCGCCGATCGGCGCGTTCACGGTGGTGTACGAAAGGTTCAGTTCCGCCTGACGCAGCCGCGCCTGCGCCATCTGCACCGCTGCCTCGCCCTGGCGCGCGGTGGACGCGGCGAGGTCGGCTTCCCTGCGGCTGATCGCGCGCCGGTCGGCGAGTCCCTGCAGCCGCTCCAGCTCCTGGCGCGCGAGTTCCAGCCGCGCCGTTTCCTGCGCGAGCGCCGCGCGCGCCTGCGCGAGCTCGATCTCGAAGGGCGCGCGCTCGATGCGGAACAGCGGCGCGCCGGCCTTCACCGCGTCGCCTTCACGGTACAGCTGCGCCTCGATGATGCCGGCGACGCGCGCGCGCACCTGCACTTCCCGCGAACCCTCGGTGCGGCCCACCGCGTCGAACGCCACCGGCACGGCCTTCGACGCCGCCTGCACCGTGGTGACATTGACTGCGGCCGGCGCCGCGCCCTTGCCGGCCGGACCCTTGCCGGCCGGGCCCTTGTCCTGCGCATCGCCCTGGCCGCAGCCGGCCAGCAGCGCGAGCGACGTTGCCGCCGCGATGATCCTGATCAACATGGTTTGTATGCCCGTAGAAAACAGTCGACGATGCGTTGCGCGCGCACGCGGTCGCCCGCGCGCTGCGCGGCGACGCCGAACAGGCGCTTGACGCGCTCCTGGCCCACCAGCATGCCGAGGAACAGCTCGGCGGCGAACTGCGGATCGTCGCGGCGCAGTTCGCCTGCCTGCATCGCCTTCTCGAGGCATGCGGCGAGCCTGCGCACGGTCTCGCCCGCGCCTGCCGCATACATCGAGCGCGCCAGCGGGCGAAAGCGCGGCACCTCCGGCACCAGCGCCCTGAACATGGCGATTCCCTGCGCGCCCAGCACGCGCCGCCGGTACGCGAGCGCGAAGCGCACCAGCGTGGCGCGCAGGCTTCGCGGCGCGTCGTCCAGCGCCACCAGCACCTGCTGCGTGAGCGCGCGCGCGGTTTCCTGGAACAGCGCATCCTTGCTGGGAAAGTACTCGTACACCGTCTGCTTGGCGACGCCGGCGCGGCGCGCGATCGCGTCCACGCTGGAGCCGTAGCCGTGCGCAAGGAATGATCTGGTCGCGGCGCGCAGCACGCGCTCGCGGTGGAGCAGGCTCATGTGGATCCGGGCGCCGGCCGAAAAGTAGACTGGCCAGTCTACCAGATGCGCATCCGGGGTTTGGGTGTAGGGTATGCGCATGTCAGGCGAGGGAGCGCAGGCGACGCTCGCGCTGCATCCCGAGGATGCCGCGCTGCGCGAGGCACGGGCACGGCGCGCCCGGCTCCGGCTCGTGCTGGCGCTGGCGGTGCTGGCGAGCGCCGCCGCACTGGTCGGCATCGGCACGTGGACCGACGAGGCAGTCGAGCGCTCGCTGCGGGAACTGCGCGCGGCGACGCTGCGATCGATGCTCCAGGTGCAGGCGAAAACCATAGAGGTCTGGATCGAGGACCAGAAACTCGGCACGCAGCGGCTGGCGCGCGACAGGCAGGTGCAGGAAGGCGTGCGCGCGCTCGCAGAGCTCGCGACGCGGCCCGGGGCGGCGCTCGAGCACTACTGCTCGGCGCCTGCGCGGCGGCCGCTCGTCGACGAACTGGACGAGGCACTTGCCGGCAGCGGTGCCGTAACCTTCAACGTCATCGACCGCTCTGGTCGCATCGTCGCGTCGAAGTTCCCGGAGTACTGCGGACTCAGGGTGGGCCGCGTGATGCGCGAGCAGGCGCTCGGCGCGGTGTTCGACGGCAGGACGCTGTTCATGCGGCCTTCTGGCGAGGCCGACAGGCTAGAACAGCCGCCGCCGCGGCTGCCGCTCGCGCAGCCGCTGGTGTGGGTGGAGACGCCGGTACTCGATGCCGCCGGGCAGGTGATCGCGGCGCTCGGCGTCGGCCACTACGCACATGAGCAGCTCGCCACCATCCTTGCCGCCGGGCGCGGCGGCGACACCACCGAAGTCTACGCGTTCGATCGCAGCGGCCTGATGCTGTCCGAGAGCCGCTTCACGCCGGTGCTGGCGCAGCGCGGCCTTGTTCCGCAGGGCGGGCGCACCGCGTTGTCGCTCATGCTGCGGCCGCCGGGCGCGGCCGACGATGCGCTGACGCAGCTCGCCGCGTCGGCGCGCGCCGGCATCGCTTCGGGCACGCTGGATGCGGTGCTGGTCGAGCCGTATCCGGGGTACTACGGAGAGGAGGTGATCGGCGCCTGGCGCTGGCTCCCTGCACACGACATGGGGATCGCCGTGGAAATCAGCGCGAACGAGGCCTATGCGCCGCTGGTGGTGCTGCGGACCGCGTTCGGCGTCGTCTTCGGCGCGCTGGTGGTCGCGGTGATCGCCGCGCTGTATGCGTGGTTCTCCGCCGCCGTGCTGCGCAGCCAGTCCGGCGAGCGCAGGCGCCTGGGACCCTACCTGCTGGAGAAGCGCATCGGCGAGGGCGGCGTTGCCAACGTCTACCTTGCCAGGCACGACCTGCTGAAGCGCCCCACCGCGGTGAAGCTGCTCAAGCCCGCGCGCGCGACCGACGAGATGGTGGCGCGCTTCAAGCGCGAGGCGCAGCTCGCCAGCCAGTTGTCGCACCCGAACATGGTCGAGATATTCGACTACGGCTACGCGCCCGACGGCACGCTGTACTACGCGATGGAGTACCTGGAGGGGGAAACCATCGGCGAACTCGTGCTGCGGCACGGCGCGATGCCGGTGGCACGCGCGGTGCACCTGCTGCGCCAGGTCTGTGCCGGACTGGCGGAGGCGCACGGCAAGGGCCTGGTGCATCGCGACATCAGCGCCACCAACATCATGGTCTGCCGCTACGGCGGCGAATATGATTTCGCCAAGATCCTCGACTTCGGCCTGGTGAAGAACTTTTCCCAGCCGCACAGCCAGACGATCACGCGCACGCTGCGCATCCTCGGCACGCCGCTATACATGGCGCCCGAGCGCCTGAGGTCGCCGGCCGATGTCGACGCGCGCGCCGACATCTACGCGGTGGGCGCAATCGCCTTCTTCGTGCTGTCCGGGCGCAGGATGTTCGAAGCGGAAGACGAACTGGCGCTCACCAGCAAGGTGCTGAACGAGGTGCCGCCGCGGCTCACGCAAGTCGCCGCGCAGCCGATACCGGAGGCGCTGGTACGGCTGGTTGCCGCCTGCCTGGAGAAGCGCCGCGAAGACCGCCCGCAATCCATCGCGGAATTGCTCGAGGTGCTGGACGCGCTTGCGCAGACCATGCGCTGGACGCCGCGCGATGCCGAGGCCGCGTGGCGCGCGGACCATGCGCGGCCGGCAGGCGCGGAATTCCTTGCTGCAGATCAAGTACCGGGAGAAGCGCCGCAGGCAAGTTCTGCGGATGCTGCGACTCGGTAGGGCGGAATCATCGCCGCTGGTGCAGGGAGGCATGGGGGTCGGCGTTTCTGCGCACCGGTTGGCGGGCGCGGTGGCGCGCGCGGGCTGCGTCGGCACGCTGTCCAGCGTCGACCTGAGGCGTCACCACCCGGACCTGATGCGCGCGACCGGCCGCAGCCGCGACCGCGCGCAGATCGAGGCCGCAAACCTCGTCGCGCTGGACCGCGAGCTGCACGACGCGCGCGCCGCGGCAGGCGGCAGCGGCGCCATCGCGGTGAACGTGATGCGCGCGGTGTCGCAGTACGCGCCGTACGTGCGCCAGGCCTGCGTCAGCGGCGCAGATGCGATCGTCGCCGGCGCGGGCCTCGCGCTGGACCTGCCCGAGCTCGCCGCCGACTGGCCCGAGGTCGCGCTGGTACCCATCGTGTCGGAAGCGCGCGCAGCGTCGCTGATCGCGCGGCGCTGGGCGAAGCGCGGCCGCGCGCCGGATGCGGTCGTGGTCGAGCACCCGCGCTACGCTGGCGGGCACCTCGGGGCGACGCGGCTGGACGAGGTGGCCGATGCGCGCTTCGATTTTGCCCGCGTGCTGCCGGAGATCCGCGCCGCGCTGCATGCGGCTGGCCTGGACGCGGACCGCATCCCGCTGGTCGCCGCCGGCGGCATCAATTCCCCTGCGCGCGTGCGCGCCGCGCGGGAGGCCGGTGCCGACGCGGTGCAGGTCGGCACGCCGTTCGCGGTGACCGAGGAGTGCGACGCGCACCCGAACTTCAAGCGCGTACTCGCCACCGCGCGGCCCGAGGACATCGTCGTCTTCATGAGCGTCGCCGGGCTGCCCGCGCGCGCGGTGCGCACGCCGTGGCTGCGGCGCTACCTCGCGCTGGAAGAAACGCTCAGGCGCCGCGCGAGGAAGCGCCGCGAGTGCACGCTGGGCTGGGATTGCCTCGCGCACTGCGGCCTGCGCGACGGCCTCGCGCAGGCCGGCCAGTTCTGCATCGACCATCACCTCGCCGCGGCGCTGGCGGGCGACGTCGAGCACGGCCTGTTCTTCCGCGGCTCGGAGTCGGTGCCTTTCGGCGCCGACATCAGGCCGGTGGCCGAACTGGTGCGGCACCTGCTGGCCGGCGCATGACGTCGCCGAGGCGTCAGTCCAGGCGCCAGGGTTCGCAACTGCCTTGCAGCGCTCCGCTCGGCAGGCGTGCATGCACCTCGTCGGGGTGGTGCAGTACGTCCAGGTCGAAATGCCAGGCGTGGCTTGCCGCGTAGCGCACGCAGGTGTCGCCGCCCGCGCGCCACTGCGATTTCTCGCAATGCGTCAGCGTGGTGACCAGCACGCTCGGGCCCGCGCGCTCGATCAGGTGCACCGCGGTTTGCGTCGCACGCACCTGCACCGGCCTGCGCCCCGGCGCGCGCGTCGACACCACTTGCGCGGCGTGCCTGCCCAGTGCGTCGAACACCAGCATGCGCTCCACCGGCGGTGTGTCGCCCAGCGCGCCGGCGATCAGGCTGTGCCTGTGGCCGGCGGCGAAGTCGCAAACCAGCTCGCCTGCGCGCAGCGCGTCCTCGACGCCCGCGGCGCGCGCGCCGCCAACAGCGCAGCATGCGGCGAGGAGCAGGGCACCGAGCTTCGCCGCTGAGGCACCAGTACTCATGCGGCGAGTTCCGCTGCGAGTTGCGCGAAAGCCGCCTCGTCCGGCGATGCCACGCGCAGGACCGGCGCATCCGCCAGCCTGGCGAAGTTGCGGCCGCTGGAGCGCGCGTAGGCCGGGTCGTAGTGCTCCTCGAGCAGGCGGCCGACCAGTTCCTGCCAGCGCGCATCGCGCGCCAGCGCCTTCCACGCCGCTATGCGTTCCCCGCCGTGCAGTGCGACGAGGCAATCGAGCTGCGCGTCCAGCGCCGGCCGGTCGTCGAAGAAGTGCCGGTATTCGTCCATCAGCAGCGCGACCCGCACCGGCAGCGAGGCATCCAGCCGCAGGCAATCGGCGGCGCGCATCGCGCCGATCAGTGCTTCGGGCACCTGCACCTGGCCGATCTTGCGGCTCTCGGCTTCCACGAATACCGGCCGTCCCGGATCCAGGCGCGACAGCGCCTGCAGCAGCAGGCTCTCGAAGTACTTCTGCGACGGCTGCGGGCGCTCGGGCAGGCCGCCCAGCACCGAGCCGCGATGCGCGGCAAGATCTTCCAGGTCCAGCACCTGCGCGCCTGCGCGATCGAGCGCGCGCAGCAGGCGGCTCTTGCCGCTGCCGGTGGCGCCATGCACGACGCGGTAGTGCAGCAGTGGTGCCAGCCTCGCTAGCTCGGCCACGACGAAACGGCGGTAGGCCTTGTAGCCGCCTTCCAGCGTCATCGCGTCCCAGCCGATCTCGCGCAGGATGTGGGCCATCGCCCCCGAGCGCTTGCCGCCGCGCCAGCAGTACACCAGCGGCTTCCAGCTTCGCGGCTGCTGCGCGAACGAGCGCTCGATGTGCGCGGCGATGTTGCGCGCCACCAGCGCGGCGCCGACGCGCTTGGCCTCGAACGGCGACTGCTGCTTGTAGATCGTGCCGACCCGGGCACGCTCGTCGCCGTACAGCACCGGGCAGGACACCGCGCCGGGGATATGGTCTTCGACGAACTCTTCCAGCGTGCGCGCATCCAGGATGCTGTCGAAGCGCGCGAGCACGCCGGCTTCCATCGCGACCGAGGTGCTGCGCGGCGCGCGCACGGTCTTCACTTCAGCAGCCGCCTGAGCGCCTTCCAGACGTTCTCCAGCAGGATCGGCTGGGCGGCCTCGGCAGGATGGAGCTGGTCTGGCAGGAAGAGTTCCGGTTTTTCCGCCATGCCCTCGAGCAGGAACGGCACCAGTGCGGTGCGGTGCTGCTTCGCCAGCTCCGCGAACGCGGCGTCGAACGCGCCGGCGTAATCGGGGCCGTAGTTGGGCGGAATGCGCACGCCCACCAGCAGCACCTTCGCGCCCGCGCCCTGCGCCGCCTTGATCATCGCGCCGAGGTTCTTCTTCATCGCCGCGATCGGCAGCCCGCGCAGGCCGTCGTTTGCGCCAAGCGCGAGTACCAGCACCGCGGGCCGGTGCTGCTGCAGCGTCTTCGCGATGCGCGTCAGGCCGCCGCTCGTGGTCTCGCCGGAGATGCTCGCGTTGGCGACGGTATAATCGGGTCGCTCGCGGGCAAGCCGCTCGCCGAGCAGCGCCACCCAGCCGCGCTGTTCGGCAATCCCGTAGGCAGCCGACAGGCTGTCACCGTACACCACGATCTTCGCCGCGGCCTGCGCCGCGCCCGAAAGGAACATGGACGCTGCAAACGCAACGATTGAAACCCAGGCGGTTCTGCTTGCAAAAGGCATAGGAAAGACCGTCAGGAGCGGTGACAGCGACCTCGTCATTCTGCGCGATATTTCGCTCGACGTCAGGACCGGCGAGGCGGTGGCGATCGTCGGCGCCTCGGGCTCGGGCAAGTCGACGCTGCTCGCGATCCTCGCCGGCCTCGACGTTCCCACCGCGGGTTCGGTGCAGCTCGACGGGCAGGACCTGTTTGCGCTGGACGAAGACGCGCGCGCCGAGCTGCGCGGGCGCAGCGTCGGTTTCGTGTTCCAGTCGTTCCAGTTGCTGGCGTCGCTTACCGCGCTGGAGAACGTCATGCTGCCGCTGGAACTGGCGGGCCGCGGCGACGCCGAGGCGGTCGCGCGCGCGATGCTGTCGCAGGTCGGGCTTGGCGCGCGCCTCGGCCACTATCCGAAGCACCTGTCCGGCGGCGAGCAGCAGCGCGTCGCGCTCGCGCGCGCCTTTGTGGTGCGGCCCAGGCTCCTGCTGGCCGACGAACCCACCGGCAGCCTCGACGCCGCCTCCGGCGCCGAAGTGAGCAGGCTGATGTTCGACCTGAACCGGCAGTTCGGCACCACGCTGGTGCTGGTGACGCACGACGAGCCGCTCGCGGCGCGCTGCACGCGGGCGGTGCGCCTGGTCGGCGGGGAGATCTCGCCTTGATGCGCCAGTCGCTGCGCATGCTGGCGCGGGACTGGCGCGCGGGCGAACTGCAGGTGCTCGCGATCGCGCTGGTGATCGCGGTGGCGAGCATCACCAGCGTCGGCTTCTTTGCCGATCGCGTCACGCAGGCGCTGGTGCGCGACGCGCACCAGTTGCTCGGTGCCGACCTGGTGATGGTGTCGGACCGCGCCTGGCAGCCCGGCATCGCCGAGGAGATTGCCGCGCGCGGCCTGCAGAAGGCCGAGGCGATCACCTTCGTCAGCATGGCGCAGAGCGGCGCGGGCGAGGCGATGAAAGGGCAGCTCGCCGGCGTCAAGGCGGTGAGCAGCAACTACCCGCTGCGCGGCAGGCTGCGCATCGCGCCGGCGCCGAACGCGCCCGACGCGCAGGCGCAGGCCGGCCCCGCGCCCGGCACGGTGTGGCTGGAGGAACGCCTGGTCTCGGCGCTCGATGCGCCGGTGGGTGCGGTGGTCAAGCTCGGCCGCCGCGAGTTCACGGTCGCCGCCGTGCTGACGCTGGAACCCGAGCGCGGCGCGAACTTCTTCAATTTCTCGCCGCGGCTGATGATGAATGTGGCGGACGTGGCTTCTACCGGGCTGGTGCAGACCGGCAGCCGCGTCTGGTACAACCTGTACGCGGCCGGCGAGCCTGCCGCGGTGAAGTCCTTCGAGCGCTGGGCCACCGCGCAGATGGGCCGCGGCCAGCGCGTGGACACGCTGGACAGCGGCAGGCCGGAGCTGCGCGGCACCATCGATCGTGCGCAGCGCTTCCTCGGCCTCACCGCGCTGCTCGCCGCGATCCTCGCCGGCGTTGCCATCGCGCTCGGCACGCGGCGCTACGTCGAGCGGCACCTGGACGGTTGCGCGGTGATGCGCTGCCTCGGCGCGACGCAGTCGCGGCTGCTGAGCCTGTACGGCTTCGAGTTCCTGCTGCTGGGCGCGGTCGCGTGCGCCGTCGGCTGCGTGATCGGCTTCGTCGCCCAGTCGGCGATCGCCGCGCTGCTGGCCGAGGTGCTGCGCGCGCAGTTGCCGGCACCGACGCTGGTGCCGGCGGTGCAGGGCTTCCTCGTCGGGCTGGTGCTGCTGCTCGGCTTCGCGCTGCCGCCGCTGGTGCAGTTGAAGAACGTGCCCGCGGTGCGGGTGATACGGCGCGAGTCCGGCGCACCCGGGGGCGGCACACTGGCGGTGTATGCGCTCGGCTTCGTCACGCTCGGCGCGCTGCTGGTGTGGCAGGCGGGCGACCCGAAGCTCGGGCTGATCGTGGTCGGCGGCTTCAGCGTCGCGGTGCTCGCGTTTGCCGCCATCGCCTGGCTGACGCTGCGCGCGGTGGCCTCGCCCGGCGTCGCACGGCTGCTTGGGGGCAGGAGCATCGCCGTGCGCTACGGCCTGGCGAACCTGCGCCGGCACGCGGGCGGCAACGCGGTGCAGGTGGCGAGCCTCGCGCTCGGCCTCACCGCGATGCTGCTGCTCGCGTTCACGCGCAACGACCTGGTAGACGCGTGGCGGCGCGCGGCACCGCCGGATGCGCCCAACCGCTTCATCATCGGCATACAACCGGACCAGCTCGAACCGCTGAAGGAATTCTTCGCCGAGCGCAAGGTCGACGTACCCGATCTCTACCCGATGATCCGCGGCCGCCTCGCCGCGGTGAACGGCAAGCCGGTGTCAGAGCGCGATTTCGACGAGGAGCGCGCCAAGCGCCTGGTCGAGCGCGAGTTCAACCTGTCATACGCCAGGGACCTGCCGGGGCACAACCAGATCGCCGCGGGCCGCTGGTTCGAGTCCGGCGGCGATGCGCGCGAGCTTTCGGTCGAGGAGGGCATCGCGAAGACGCTGGGCTGGAAGCTGGGCGACGAGCTGCGCTTCACCGTCGGCGGAGATTCCTTCAGCGCCACGATCACGTCGATGCGCAGGCTGAAGTGGGATTCGATGAAGGTGAACTTCTTCGTCATCGGCACGCCCGAGCTGATGCAGGGGCAGGCGAGGAGCTACATCACGGCGTTCCGCCTGCAGGAGGGTCGCGAGGCGCTGATGAACGAGCTGACGCAGCGCTTCCCCAACCTCACCGTGGTCGACATCAGCGCGACCATGCGCCAGATGCAGGGCGTGGTCGACCAGGTCGTCACCGCGGTGCAGTTCGTGTTCCTCTTCACGCTCGGCGCGGGGCTGCTGGTGCTGTACTCCGCGCTGGTCGCCACCGAGGACGAGCGCCGCCGCGAGGCCGCGGTGATGCGCGTGCACGGCGCGTCGCGCGCGCAGGTCACCGGCAGCCAGCGCACCGAGTTCCTCGCCATGGGCGCGGTCGCGGGCATCCTCGCCACCGCCGGCACCGCGATCATCGGGCAGTTGCTCGCGCGCCGCATATTCGAGATCGACATGGTGCCGAGCATGATGCTCATCATCACCGGGCCGCTCGCAGGCATCGCGCTGCTGTCGCTCAATGCGTGGCTATCCTCGCGCAAGGCGCTGAACGCCGCGCCCGCGCTGACGCTGCGCGAGGGCGCGTGACAGTTCGCAACATCGCGGGAACTCGGGCGCCGGGGCGCGGTCGAGCCTTGAAGCCGTGCCGCAATGCCGCGCGCGGCGATGCAACCCGAATGGAGGTGAACCGATGACAGCATGGCTGCAGGAACTGTCCACCGGCCCGCTCGCCGCATGGATGCCCTTGATACGTTCGCTGGCGAACGTGGCCATCATCCTCGCGCTGACGTGGGCGGCGCTCGCGGTGCTCGCGCGCGGCATCCGTCATTTCCGCGGCTACATGGAAACGCGCATGCCGGACCACGAGGCGGTGAAGCGCGTGGGCACGCTGACGCGCGCGTTCCGCTACATCGGCTCGGTGGTGATCTCGATCGTCGCCGCGATGCTGGTGATGAACGAACTGGGCATCTCGATCGCGCCGGTGCTCGCCACCGCCGGCGTCGCCGGCATCGCCATCGGCTTCGGCGCGCAGAGCCTGGTGAAGGACTATTTTTCCGGCTTCTTCCTGCTGCTCGAAGACCAGATCCGCCAGGGCGACGTGGTCGATGTCGCCGGCAGCGGCGGCCTGGTCGAAGAAGTGACGCTGCGCTACGTGAGGTTGCGCGACTTTTCCGGCCACGTGCATTTCGTCCCCAACAGCGAGATCAAGATCGTCATCAACCGCACGCGCGACTTCGCGCAGGCGGTGATCGAGGTCGGCATCGCCTACCGTGAGGACTGCGACGAGGCGCTGGGCGTGATGCGCGAGGTCGGCGAGCAGATGCGTGCCGACCCCACCTGGGCGCCGCGCATCCTCGCCGACGTGGAACTCATCGGCGTCGAGAACTGGGCCGATTCCGCCGTCATCCTGCGCTGCCGCCTGAAGGTGGTCGGCATCGAGCAGTGGGGCGTGCGCCGCGAGTTCCTCAAGCGGCTGAAGAAGGCCTTCGACGAGCGCGGCATCGAGATCCCGTTCCCGCACCTGACGGTGTATCCGGGCGAGCTGAAGGACGGCAGCGCACCGGCGCTGAACCTGCGGCAGCTCTAGCGCCCGGGCCCCGCCCAGCGCGCCGATTCGCGCTCGCGATCGCGCTCGCGCGCGGCGCGGTAGTCGACGTAGTCGGCGAGCCAGCGCCGTACCGCGCCGGCGTCGAACAGGTGCCAGCGCGCGCGCGTGATGCCCGGCCCGACCCTGACCGAATGGCCGCCGAGGCGGTTGACGACGTCGAAGCCGGGCTCGTCGGTCAGGTCGTCGCCGATAAACACCGGCCGCCTGCCGGCGAACGGCGGCTCGGCGAGGAACTCGGCGATCGCGCTGCCCTTGTTCTTGCCGCTGGGCTTGATCTCGACGACGAACTTGCCGATCTGCAGCTCGAACGCATCGCCAAGCCCGGCAGCGATGGCGCGCATCTCGCGTTCGGCGAGCACGCGCAGCGCGGGTGCGAGCCGGTAGTGCAGCGCGATCGACATGCCCTTGTTCTCGAACACCAGGCCCTCGTGCGCGGCGGTCAGGCGCACGATGTCGGCCGCGGCGCGGCTCAGGTGCTCCAGCGGCGGCGCGGTGCGGTGCACGCTGCCGTCGGCCGAGCGGCGCTCGGTGCCGTGCTGGCCGGCGGCGGCGAAAGTCAGCGGAGCGAACAGGCTGTCTATGTCCGCGACCGAGCGGCCGCTGATCAGCGCCAGCGCGCCGCCGGTTGCCGCGCGCAGGCCTTCGAGCAGCGCGCGCAAGCCCGCGTCGACCTGGACGTCCTGCGGATGCGGCGCGAACTCGAGCAGCGTGCCGTCGATGTCGAGGAAGACGGCCCAGTCGCTCGCGAACGCGGGCATGCGGCGTTCGATCATCGGGCGAGTCTAGCCCGGATCGCAGCGCGGTGAAACCTTGCCTCCTGTGGCGCGCGGCTACAATGCCGCATGACTGAAGTGCTGCCCTGGCTGACCTTCGCCTGCGCGGCCGCCGCGCTGGTCGTCGGCATCGTGCTGCTGCGCAGCCGCGGCGAGGCGGGCCGCAGCGAGCGCGTGCTGCGCGAGGAGCTGGGCGCAGCGCGCGCCGAGGCGCAGGCTTCGGCGCGCGAGTTGCGCGCCGAGCTTTCCGCCGGCGTCGAACGCACGGAAAAGTCGATGCTCGCGCAGCTCACCGCGGTCGCCACGGTGCAGAACAGCCAGATCGACGGCTTCGCGCGCCAGCTGGTCGAGGTGCGCGCGGCGATCGAATCGCGGCTCGACGCGATCCGCCGGGAGAACACCGAGCAGCTCGAGAAGATGCGGCACACGGTGGACGAGAAGCTGCAGTCGACGCTGGAGAAGCGCCTCGGCGAATCCTTCAAGCAGGTTTCGGACCGCCTCGAGGCGGTGTACAAGGGACTGGGCGAGATGCAGACGCTTGCCGCCGGCGTCGGCGACCTGAAGCGCGTGCTGACCAACGTGAAGTCGCGCGGTACCTGGGGCGAGGTGCAGCTCGAGGCGCTGCTCGAGCAGACGCTTACCCGCGAGCAGTACGAGAAGAACGTGGCCACGCGCCCGGGTTCGCGCGAGCGCGTCGAGTTCGCGATCCGGTTGCCGGGCCGCGAGGCGCAGGGGCAGGTCTGGCTGCCGGTGGATTCGAAGTTCCCGGTCGAGGACTACGAGCGCCTCGTAAACGCCGCCGAGCGCGCCGACTCGCAGGCGGTGGAGGAGGCGGCGAAGGCGCTGGAGGCGCGCATCAGGCTGGAGGCGCGCGCGATACACGACAAGTACATCGATCCGCCGGCGACCACGGATTTCGCCATCCTGTTCCTGCCTACCGAGGGCCTGTACGCCGAGGTGCTGCGCCGGCCCGGGCTGGCGGATGCGTTGCAGCGCGACTTCCGCGTCTCGATCGCCGGGCCGACGACGTTCTCGGCGCTGCTGAACAGCCTGCAGATGGGATTCCGCACGCTCGCGATCGAGAAGCGCTCGAGCGAAGTCTGGCTGGTGCTGGGCGCGGTGAAGACCGAGTTCGCGAAGTTCGGCGATGTGCTGGCTGCGGCGAAGAAGCAACTGCAGTCGGTGACCAATTCCATCGAAGCGGCGGAAGTGCGCACGCGGGCGATGGATCGCAGGCTGAAGGACGTAGAGGCGATGCCAGAACCCGAGGCGCGCGGCCTGCTCGGAGACGACAGGACGCCGTAGCGAAAGCGAGCGACCGCGGCGATGCTCGATCTCGAAAACGTACTTCCGGATCGCTCGCAGCACCTGTACCGGCGCGTCGTCGCCGCGATTCCCGAGGCAGCGCTTGCCTATGCCTGCTACACCGGCGCGATGGATGCGCTTGCCGGCGTGGCGCCTGGGCTCTACCTCTACGGGCTGATCGCCATCGAACTGCTCGGCCTGGCGTGGCTGAGGCTTGCGCTCGCGCCGATCGACATCGCGTCGGCACGTTCGTGGTGGCGGCGCGCGCTCGGCATCGGCGGCACCGGCATCGCGCTGGCGATCGGCTTCTTCAATGCCATCTTCGTGCTGCTCGGCTTCCTCTTCGTCATGCTGTTCGAGCCGCGCACCTTCGTGCTGCTGCTATTGGCACTGACGCGGCGCTCGCTGTGGCAATGGGCCTGGGCGATCCGTTCGGTGGACGATGCGCGGCTGCTGCACGAGCACATGAGGCGCGCGTTCCGCGCGCACGGGATCGCGCTGGCGTGCAGCTTTGCCGTCGGCCTTGCTTTCCACTTCTCGATCGACGCGGACGAAGGGGCCCGCGAACGACTCGGCGATGCGCTGTGGCTGGCGGGCATGGCGGGCTATTTCGTCGCGCTGGCGATCTACCTGCTGTTCGGGCGCGCGCCGCTGGCGGCGCGCGAGGCGGAATCGGCACCGGCGATGCCGGCAACCCGGCTTGCCCCGGTGGACCTTGCGTACTTCGGCGGCATTGCGCGCACCGCGCGCGACCACTGGCCGGGCCTCATCCCCGGTGTGCTGCTGCTCGCTTTCTTCATGGAAGTGGTGTGGCAGGCGCTCGATGCGGGCGTGCAGGTGATGGCGGCGCCGCTGGGCATCGGGCTGAGCGGCTGGCTGCTCGTCGGGGGCGCCGCGCGCGCGCTGGGCATCACCGCGCAGTCGGGCTGGGAGTACGGCTTTCCACGCCTGGTCGACTTCGTGCTGCGCAGCGCGCTGCTGTGGTTCGGCGCCGGCGTGCTGGTGTTCCTCGCCGTGCCGGTGACCGCCGGCATTTTCGACGTCGAGCTGCGCGTGGCGCGCGATTCGCCGGCGCTCGAGTCGGGCTTCTACGTCGCGCTCGTCGGCATCCTCTACCTGCTGGCGCGGCTGTGGCCGCTGGTGACATATCCGTTTGCGGTTGCGGTGCTGCCGGCGCCTGCGGCAATTCCGTACGGGTTGAAGGATGCCTGGCGCATGACAGCCGGCGTGGACGGCTTCCTGCGCGGCGCGCTGCCGCCTTTCGTCGCGGTTGCCGGCGCCATCGCGCTGCTGTCGGTCGCCGGAGACTTCATCGTCGTCGCCAAGGCAGTGGCGTACGTCGTGCTCGCGCCGCTGATCGCGCTGATGGCGGTGGAGCGCACTGCGGCAATGGCGGCGCCACTGGACGCGGCGACGCCGGACGCAGCAGGAGAATCTGAAACCGCAGCGCAGGCGCGACCCGCCAGGGGCGAGGCCGCGCCGGACATGATCGTGCCGCTGCCGCTGCCGGTGCCGGCGCCACGCCGACAGGGGGTTGCCGCGCCGCAGCCGGAGCCGGCGCGAGAACACTACTACTCGAAGGAGTGGTCGGACCTGCAGGTGTACGGCTCGGCGCTGTACAACGAGGACATCCCGACCGCTACCCGGATGCTCGACAAGGGCGTGCCGCTGGACAGCGAAATCAGTGACGGCGATCCGGCATTGCTGTGGGCGGCGCGCATGGGCAAGCCCGTGTCGTTCCGCTTCCTGCTCGATCGCGGCGCGGACGTCTACGGGCGTGCGCGCCTGGGTGGCGCCAGCGTGCTGCACATCGCGGCGGCGAAGCCGGTGATGGTGCCGTTCCTGCCCGAGCTGCTGCAGTGGGGAGAACCCATCGACCAGCCGGATAGCTTCGGCCAGTCGCCGCTGCTGTCTGCGTGCCGCGCCGGCTGCATCGAGGGCGCGCGCCTGCTGCTGGCGCGCGGCGCCGATCCGCGGCTCACCGACAAGCAGGGCTCGAGCGCGCTGCATCATTTCGTCGACAGGCTGCGTGCGGGCGAGGTCGGCGAGGATCAGCTCGGGTTCATCCGCGAGCTGCTGGCAGCGGGGCTGGATCCGCTGGCGATAGGCGCCTACGGCCGCCACGCGGTGTCGCTCGCAGCCGAGCGCGGCCTCGACCAGGTGCTCGCGCTGTTCAGAGACGCAGGCTCCGACCTGTCAAGGCCGGACCGGCGCGGCCTTTCCGCGGTGAATGCGGCGGCGGTGCTGGGCCAGACGGATACCGCGCGCGGGCTGCTCGCCGCCGGCGAATCGACGGACTTTCACGGCGCGATCATGCTGGGCGACCGCGCCGCGGTTGCGGCGCAGCTCGCAGAACGAGCGGCGCGCGCCAACGAAACGCTGGGCGAGACAAAGCTGCATCCGCTGGCGCTGGCGGTGAAGCACGGCCACGCGCAGATCGTGCGCCAGTTGCTTGCCGCCGGCGCCGACCCGCGGCAGGCCAGCGGCTGGGGCGGCTCCATCCTGCACAACGCGGTGCGCCACCTGCCGGATCCGGAGATCCTCGCGGCGCTGGTCGAGCATGGCGCCGAGGTCGATGCGCTGGACGGCGACATGAACACGCCGCTGAACTTCGCCGCGCGGGACGATGCGCTCGAAGCGGCCGAATTCCTGCTGCGCGCAGGCGCCGACCCCAACGCGAAGACCGAGCGCGGCTACGCGGTGAGCGTGTTCGCGAAAAGCGAGCGCATGAAGGCGCTGCTGCGGCGCCACGGCGGCGCGTAGTGCCCGCGCCCGCCGCTCCGGTAACGCTGACTTCGCCCTCTACGCTGGCGCTGTTCGCGGCGAACGTGGTGCCCGCGATCGGCGTGCAGTTCTTCGGCTGGAACATCGGCGACGTGCTGCTGCTGTACTGGGGAGAAAGCGTGGTGATCGGCTTGTACACGCTGCTGAAGCTCGGCGTGCTGGCGCGCTGGTGGATCCTGCTGCAGGGCCCTTACTTCGTCGTGCCCTTCGGCTTCATGATGCTGTGCTTCCTTGTCGCCAGCCTGATGATCGCGGACGAGTCGGTCCGGATCGACGCAGGCCGCTACCTGCCGCGGGACTACGCGGGAATCGCGTGGGGTCTTGCGCCGGCGCTGGCGGCATTCGCCGTCAGCCACGGCGTGTCGTTCTGCGTGAATTTCCTCGGTCGTCGGGAGTACGTCGGCAGGGGCGCCTACGACCTGGTGATCGAGCCCTATCGGCGCGTGATCCCGATGCTGATCATGGTTCTGCTTGCCGCGTCCTTCGTCACCATGTTCGGCGGCGTGCGCGAGTTGATGCTGGTCGTGATCGCCGTCAAGCTTGTCTTCGACGTGGCTGCGCACCTGCAGGAACGGCGGCGCGCGGCCATTCCGGCCCCGCGGCCGCAGGGCCGCTCGTAGCGGAGGCGCGATGGGACTGACCGATTTCCTCAAGCGCAAGCCGCGCCTCCGCGCCGAGGCGATCGCGGCGCACTACGGGCTCAGCTTCGAGCGCTCCGACAATCCGGTTGTTTCCGGGTCGATACAGCCTGACTGGTGGATAGGCACGATCGACGGCACGCAGATCACGCTGCGCGACGCGGGCGGCGTGCTCGAGGTCGTGGTCGGCGAGATGGCGCCCGCGGTGGACTACGTGCTTGGCCGCTTCGACGTGCGCCGCCCGGCACCGGGCGGCTCGCTGTTGAAGGAGACCAGGATCCGCGCTAAGCACCCGGTGCTCGGGCGCTGGTGCTACGTGGTGGCGGCGCACGCGGGCGTGGCGCTGGATCTGCTCGAGAATCGCGACGCGCTGGATGCGCTTGCGGCGTTCAGCCAGAACGTCGACGAAGTCGCGATCTACCGCCGCGGCGTCGAGCTGCGCTATCCGCTGGCCGCGCCGGAGGGCGCGCTGCACCGGGACATCGCGCTCGCGCTGCGCATCCAGGCGCAGATGGACAGCAGGCAGCGCCGCGAAACGCATGCCGGCGATGCGGCTGGGGATCCCCAGCCGACCGTCAAGGCCACGTCCCCGCGCGCACCGGCGCCGGTGCCCGATCCGGTCACGCTGACCTCGCCCTCGACGCTGGCGCTGTTCGCGGCGAACGTGGTGCCGATGGTCGGCGTGCTGTTCTTCGGCTGGAACATCGGCGACGTGCTGCTGCTGTACTGGGGAGAGAGCGCCGTCATCGGTTTCTACACGCTGCTCAAGCTCGGCGTGGTGGTGCGGAAGTCGATCCTGCTGCTGGGGCCATTCTTCATCCTGCACTTCGGCTTCATCATGCTGTGGTTCCTCGGCGTCACGCTGATGATTGCGGAAGAGGCAGCCCGGATCGACGCCGGCCGCTCCACGCGTCTGGACTTCGCGGCGATTGCCTGGGGACTCGCGCCGGCGCTCGTCGCCTTCCTCGTCAGCCACGGCGTGTCCTTCCACGCCAACTTCCTCGGCCGGCGCGAGTACGTCGGCCGGGAGGCGCGCGACCTCATGTTCGAGCCGTACCGGCGTGTCGGCCCGATGCTGCTGATGGTGCTGCTCGCCGCGTTCTTCGTCACCATGTTCGGCGGCGTGCGCGTGCTGATGCTTGTCGTCATTGCGCTCAAGCTGGCCTTTGACGTCAGCGCGCACCTCGCCGAGCGGCGGCGCGCCGCAGAGGCTAGTCGGTCCAGTTCCGCACCGGCCCCTTGAGCGCGTGCATGGTCCACACCGCAGCGCACAGCACCAGCGACGCGGTGCCCTGGTGCGCGACGCCGAGCTCCACCGGCACGCGCAGCAGCAGCGTGGCGATGCCCAGGCCGATCTGCAGCGCGACGAGGAAGAGCAGCACGCTGGATGCGAACTGCGCATCGTCCGGCGCGGCGCGGCAGCGCAGCCACAGCCAGGGCACGAAGAGCGCGAGCAGCCAGGCGCCGAGCCGGTGGTCGAACTGCACCGTGGCGACGTTCCAGAACAGGTTCATCCACCAGGGGTCGAGCTGCAGGATTTCCGGCGGGATCCAGTGCCCGTTCATCAGCGGGAAGGTGTTGTAGGCCTTGCCGGCGCGCAGGCCCGCCACCAGGCCGCCGGTAAGCACCATCAGGAAGACCAGGAACACCACGCCGCGCGCCATGCGCAGCGCCTTGCGCACGCGGCGATCGAGCACCACGCGCGCGCGCGGGCTCAACAGGTCCAGCGCCACCCACAGCATCGCGGCGAGGATCAGGAACGCGAGCGCCAGGTGCGCGGTGAGGCGGAAGTGGCTGACGCGCGGGTCGTCCACCAGCCCGCTCTTCACCATGTACCAGCCCATCGCGCCCTGCAGGCCGCCGAGCACGAAGATCCCGGCGAGCTTCCACGCCAGCGCGCCGCGGATCGCGCGGCGCGCGAGGAACCACAGGTAAGGCACGAAGAAGGCGACGCCGATCAGCCGACCGAGCAGCCGATGGATGTACTCCCACCAGAAGATGCCCTTGAAGCCTTCCAGCCCCATGCCGGCGTTTACCTGCTGGTATTCGGGGGTCTGCTGGTACTTCTCGAACAGCAACTGCCAGTCGGCCTCGGTGAGCGGCGGGATGGCGCCGATGAGCGGCTGCCATTCGACGATCGACAGCCCCGAGTGCGTCAGCCGCGTGATGCCGCCGACCACGATCATGCCGATCACCAGCGCGCAGCAGGCCAGCAGCCATGCCGCGATCGCGCCGTCGCGCCTCACGCGTAGACCCTGTTGATGCCGGTGGTCAGCCGCTCCCCGGACACACCGTACAGATGCAGCGATACGAGCGTCGCGCTGCCGCGATTGGCGACGCGATGCGCCGCGCGGCCATCGAAGTCCTGCGCCGCGAGCTCGCCCGCGCGCAGGTGCGTACTCGTGGCGAGCACCGGCAATGCTCCCGGCGCGACCGTGAACTGCTCCTCGGTAAGGTCGCCCTCGACAACACCGAAGGCGCACCAGACGCGGTGGCCGTGCACCGGGCTCTGCTGCCCGGGCAGCCAGGTGATGACCGTGATGACGAAATCGCCGTCGGCATCCGTATAGAGGAGGTGGCGCATGTACGCGGTGGGGTCGCCGATGCGGTGCTCGGGCCGCAGCCAGCCTTCCTTCGCGGCTATCGTGCGGCGCATCCCCGTGGCGAGGGCGTCACGGCATTGCGCGGTGGGAGTGCTGCAGACTGCCTTGGCAAGCTGCGCCAGCGGCGCGAGCAGCGGGTGTATGGGATGCGCCGCAGCGCTCACGCGAGGGCGTCCATGAGCTGGACCGATACCAGCTCGCCGGCCGCCACCTTGCCGCGATCATGCTCCAGCACGATGAAGCAGTTGGCCTCCGACATCGAGCGCAGCACGCCCGAGCCCTGGCCGCCGGTGACCCTCACCGTGTATTCGCCCGCGGCATTGCGCGACAGCACGCCGCGCTGGTATTCGGTGCGACCGGGCACCTTGCGCAAGGGTTCGGCGGCAGCGACACGCAGCAAGGGCGGTGCAAGCTCGCCTGCGCAGCCGCCGAGGTACAAGAGCGCCGGCCGCACGAACTGGTAGAAGGTCACCATGACCGCCACCGGATTCCCGGGCAGCCCGAACAGGGTCGCGCTGCCGATGCGCCCGAACGCCATCGGGCGGCCCGGGCGCATGGCGATCTTCCAGAACAGCACCTCGCCGAGCTTCGCCATCAGCTGCTTGACGAAATCTGCTTCGCCCACCGATACGCCGCCCGAGGTGATGACGACATCCGCGTTCGCCGCGGCGGAAAGGAACGCCGCTTCCAGCGCCGCCGGGTCGTCGCGCACCACGCCCATGTCGAGGATGTCGACGCTGAGCCGCGCGAGCATGCCGTACAGCGTGTAGCGGTTCGAGTCGTACACCTGGCCCTCCGCGAGCGGCTGGCCGATCGACGCGAGTTCGTCGCCGGTGGAGAAGAACGCCACGCGCAGGCGGCGCCTGACGCTCACCTCCGCCATGCCCAGCGACGCCATCAGTCCAAGGTCCGCCGGGCGCACCGCATGGCCGACCTGCAGCACCGGCGTGCCGGCCCTGAGGTCTTCGCCCGCGTAGCGCACGTTCTGGCCGGCTTTCTGTCCTGCGGGTACCGTGACGCGGCCGCCGGCGGCGCGCACCACCTCCTGGATCACCACCGTGTCCGCGCCCGCCGGCATCACCGCGCCGGTCATCACGCGCACGCATTCGCCGGCGCCGATGCTGCCGGCGAAAGTGCGGCCGGCGAAAGCGCTGCCGATTTCCTTCAGCTCGGTGTCGGCGTCTGCCTTCAGGTCGGCCGCGCGCAGCGCGTAGCCGTCCATGGCGGAATTGTCGTGCGCCGGCACGTTGATGGCGGGGACGATGTCCTGCGCCAGCACGCGGCCCAGCGCCGCGCGCGTGGCGACGCGCTCGATGCCGGCCACCGGCGCGAGGCAGGCGAGGATGGCCTCGCGCGCCTTGTCCACGCGCAGCGCGTTCGGGTCGTAATCGTCCATGCAGCTGACGATGCTGTCGATGCTCTTCATGCGTCGCGCAGTTCTTCCGGAGTGTTGATGTTGCGGAATGCGTCCGCCTGATCGTCGAAGGATACCTCGACCACCGAGAGCGTTGCATACCAGGCGTCGATCTTGCGGCCGCCGCCTGCAAGGAAGCGCGTCAGGTGATCCAGCACCGCGCGGCGCACCAGCGCGAACACAGGGTGCGCCTGCGCGCCGGTCTTCGCCACGGCGATGTCCGCATCGGCCGCGTCGCGCGCATCGCGCAGGCGCGCCACCAGGTCCAGCGGCAGGAACGGCGAATCGCAGGGCACGGTGACGACGAACTCGGTTTCCGCGGCACTCAGGCCCGCGTGCAGCCCGGCGAGCGGGCCGGCGTAGCCGCCGACCGCATCGCCGACGACGCGATAGCCGTACTTTGCGTAGGCATCGGTGCTGCGGTTCGCGTTGATGATCAGCGCATCCACCTGCGGCGCGAAGCGCTCGAGCACGTGCTCGACCATCGGCTTGCCGTGCAGCAGCGCGAGCCCCTTGTCGACGCTGCCCATGCGCCGGCCCATGCCGCCGGCGAGCACGATGCCGGTAATCGCCATCACTGCGCGCCCGGTGCCGCGGGCTTGAAGCGGGTGGGGGGCACGCCGAGCTCGCGCTTGAACATGGCGCAGAAGGCGCTGGGGCTTTCGTAGCCCAGGTCCAGCGCGATCGCGGTGATCGATCGGCCCTCGGAGATCCACGTGATGGCGTGCACCAGCCGCGCGCGCCGGCACCATTCGGCGAAGGCGAGCCCGGTGTCGCGGCGAAAGCGCCGCGCCAGCGTACGCGCCGACATGTGGTGGCGCGCGGCGAGTTCTTCCAGCGTCGCGCGCTCGGCAAGTCCGTCCAGCACCTGCCGGCAGATCGCCGCCAGCGGCCCCTTTGCCGGCACCGGCAGGCCGATCGGGAACTCGGCGAGCTTCTGCAGTTCGTCCAGCAGCACCACCGCGAGCCGCCCGTCGGCGCTGCGCTCGTCGTAGTCCAGCGGCAGCTCCATGACGCGCAGGATCAGTTCTCGCAATAGCGGCGTGACTTCGAGCACCATGGGCTTCTTCGGCATCGCCGGCACCGCGCCGGGTTCCACGTACAGCGTCCGAAAGCGCAGGCCGCCGGCGAAGGCGAGGCGATGCTCGATGCCGGCGGGCATCCACGCCGCGCGCTGCGGCGGCACGATCCAGGTCTCGTTGCGCGTCGCCACCGTCATCACGCCCTCGGCCGCAAAGAGCAACTGCGCGCGCGGGTGCGAATGCCAGGGCGTCGCGCCCTGCCGCGGATGGTCGAACGCCATCGGCGCCACCGGCCTCGGCGTGTTCTGGTAGCGCGGCGAGTCGCCGAGCCTGGCCATGCCTTGTCGCATTCGCGACATATTTTGTCACACGTGCGGAAACGCGCCAGAACGCATGGCATACACTTTCTGCATGCAAAACCGCTGGCTGGTCCCCTACATCAACATCGGGCATCTGCTCGATCACTTCGTCATGCTGGTCTTTCCCACAGTCGTGGTCGCACTGGCGCGCGAGTGGGACCGGCCCTACGCCGAGCTGCTGCCGCTGACGCTCGGCGGCTTCATCGCCTTTGGCGCGTTCGCGATTCCCGCCGGCTGGCTGGCCGACCGTTGGAGCCGCTACAAGATGCTGTCGGTGTTCTTCTTCGGCATCGGCGTGTGCATGCTGCTGACTGGGCTGGCGCAATCGACCTGGCAGATCGCGCTGGGGCTGACGCTCACCGGCATGTTCGGCGCCATCTACCACCCGGTGGGCATCGCCATGCTGGTGGCCAAGCCCGAGAAGATGGGCAGCGCGCTCGGATGGAACGGCCTGTGGGGCAACCTCGGCCTGGCGGTGGCGGCGCTGGTGTCCGGCGCAATGATGGACCTGTGGGGTTGGCGCGCGGCGTTCTTCCTGCCCGGCCTGCTGTCGATCGCCGCGGGCGTGGGCTTCCTCACCATGGTGGAGGATCCCGGCCCGGTGGTGAAGAAATCCAAGTCGATCGGCCTGCACATCGACCGCGCGACCATGCTGCGCATATTCGTCATCCTGACCGTCGTCACCGCCTGCGGCGGCGTGGTGTTCAATTCCACCACCATCGCGATGCCGAAAGTCTTCGACGAGCGGCTTACCGCGCTGGTGCAGACCAGCTTCGGCATCGGCGTGCTGGTGGCGCTGGTGTACACGCTGGCGGCGTTCGCGCAGGTGGTGGTGGGCAAGCTCATAGACCACGTCGAGATGCGCAAGCTGATGGTGACGATCGCGGCGGCGCAGGTGGCGATGATGCTGGTCGCGGTGTCGCTGGACGGCTGGGCGATGCTCGGCGTGTCGCTCTTGATGATGCTGGCGGTGTTCGGCCAGATCCCGTTGAACGACGCCATCGTCGGCAAGTACTGCGCGGACGAATTCCGCGCCCGCGTCTACGCGGTGCGCTACGTCGTGACGCTGGGCGTGGCCGCCGCGGCGGTGCCGCTGATCTCCGGCCTGCACCGCACCGACGGCGGCTTCCGCAATGTCTTCCTGGTGCTCGCGGTGATCGCCTTCCTCACCGCGTCGGCGTCGCTGTTCTTCCCCTCGCGCGCCACCTTCGTCACGCAGAAGGAAAAGTTCGCCGCGCAGAACGCCTGAACATCGGGGACAGACCCGGTTTGTTCTACCGTCGGCGCTTGCCGGCGCCCGGGCCGATCAACAGCAGTTCGACACACACCATGGCCAGGCAATAGACCACGACGGTGGCCAGCGTGCGCTGCGGCTCGCGCTCCCAGCCGGTCTCGGCATCCGACGGGATGATCCGCTCGAGCAAGGCGGCGTCGATGCCGCCCAGCGGCATCGGCACGATCGCGGTTACCAGCAGCATCGCCAGCAGGACGAGGATCAGGATCGCCGCGGCGACGGCAGTGCGGCCGATGAGTTCCTCGTAGCCGGCAGCCGAGCTGCCGGCCAGGGCGAGGAATCGGGCGCCGATCAGAACGAGCAGGTAATCCACCAGCGGGTCGTCGCCCAGCATGCGCGCAACGTATATCGTCGGCGCGAAGAAGAGCACGAGGAATGCTGCCGCGATCAATGCCCGGTAAGCAAGCTTCGGGGTCCGGGAGCACAGGCCCGCCGCCACCAGCGTGATGGCCAGCAGCGCGAACTCGGTCATCAGCAGCATGGGCATGTAGCGGACCCAGCGCTCGTCGCCCCAGGCCAGCGGGTCGAGCCAGAGCCGTACCACCAGGATTCCGATCGTAGCGAAGCCGACGGCCGAACCGGCCGCCCCGGCCCAGCGCATGAACGGGTGCGATGCTTCCACGGTCCGTACCTTGCCCCAAAAGGCGGCGCACGTCCCGATTCCTGAGCATCGCCCAGCGCGTTGGGGTAGGGTTCGCGCCAGGCCCGATTGAGGAGAAAGCGACATGAGCGACGCCGGCTACCAGGACAGGCAGAACCTCGAGGTGTTCCGCTGGCCGGAGTTGATGGGGATCTTCCGCAACCTCGTCGAACTGGTCATGGTTGCGCCGAACAACCTGTCGCGCCAGCTGCGCGGCGAGCTGTTCACCATGGCGAGCATCGCCGGCGGCTGCCAGCACTGCCAGGCGCACGGCGCGTACTCGCTGCAGCTGATGGGCGTCGACCCGGACCGGATCCGCGATATCTGGACGTTCGAGGAGTCGGCGGAATTCTCGGCGGCGGAGAAGGCGGCGCTGCGCCTGGCGCGGGACGGGGCGCAGGTGCCGAACATGGTCGAACCGGGCCATTTCGCGGAGCTGCGCCGCCACTACTCCGACCGCCAGGTGGTCGAGATGCTGGCCGTGATCAGCCTCGCCGGCTGGTTCAATCGCTGGAACAACTCCATGGCCACGGTCACGGACCGGGAATCGGTGGAATGGGCCGAGGCCAACCTCAAGTCGACGGGCTGGGAACTGGGCAAGCACGCCGGGGCCGCGCACGAGCAGCGGCACAAGCACCCGCGCTCCACCGACCCGGACCGGATCGAGTACTGACCGGACGAACGTGAATACGGGGGCGTACCCCGTTCTCGCTACGGCCGTTGCGCCGTGCGTGCCGGCAGCGCAGCGCCCTTGCCTTCCAGCGAGAAGCGCGCGCTGACTTCCGGCGTCGCGGATCCCAGCACCCGCGCGGCGACGTTCTCGCCCACCGCCGGGCCGTGCTTGAAGCCGTGGCCCGAGCCGCCCCCGACGATCCACGCGTTGTCCAGGCCTGGATGCCGGTCGATGACTTCCTGCCCCGGAGAGCGGCGCGCCAATTCGGTCGCCGCGGCCTGCTTCGGATCCGCCGACGTCTGACGTCAGCCGAGCGGCATCCGCTCGAACGCCGGCAACGCTGGATCGATCACGTCCCACGTCGCTCCGCGGACGCGGTAGGTGAGCAGCTGCGGCGCGAATCGGCCCGGTTCGTCCAGGCTGCCGGCAGGGACCGCGATCAGTTCAGGCATCGCGGCGAAGCGCAGGTAGACGGGTGTGCCGCAGGTCGGGCAAAAGGCGTGGACCTTGACGTTGCCGCTGTCGCCCGCGACCTCCCAGTGCGCCGCCTCGCCTGTGATCGTCATCTCGGCCCGCGCAGGAAACGTCAGGTAGGACCCGTGACCGGTGCCACTGCGACGCTGGCAGTCGCGGCACTGGCAGTGGTTCTGAAACACCGGCGCGTGCGCGGTTTCGTAGCGGATAGCGCCGCAGGCGCATCCGCCGGTGTAGGGCCGGGTCATGAACAGCTTTCGCGCGGGCCCGCCTTCGGCTGGGCGAAGACGTCGATGCCTTCGCCCGTCTCAAGCAGGGACTTGAGACTGGACAGCACGATCGGCCAGCCTCGCTGGATGCCCTTGGCCATGGCGCCGTCGGCCTCGAGCTCGTCGTGAGAGACCGTCAGCCGCACCATGCCTTCGTATTCCGCGATGTCGAACGTGACGCGGCTGGTAGCGGCCGGATCCTGCGCTTGCGCAGGGCTTGCCCAGGTGATGACCAGGCGCGTCGGCGGCGAGACCTCGACCACCTTGCCGACCAGGTTCACCGTGCGCTGCTCGTTCGCGCGCACGTGCTGCCAGGTCGAACCGGGCTTCCAGTCGGAGACGTTCTCGTGACCCCAGTAGCGCCGCGCGATCTCCGGCCTGGTAATGGCCTCGAAAACCTTTTCCGGCGTCGAGCGGATGTAGGTCACGTAAACGAAACTCGTCTTTGCGATACTCATCGTTAGTCTCCCTCAAGTTCTTTCTTCAGATCGTGCAGCAGGCTCAGCCGCTGGCGTTCGAATTTCCGCACCCACCGCTCGTAGGCCTCGTGCAGAGGCACCGGGTTGATGAAATGCAGCTTCTCCCGTCCGCGCCACACCGTGCTCACCAGGTTTGCTGCCTCGAGGATCCCGATGTGCTGCGTGGCCGATTGCCGCGCCATGTCCAATTGCTTGCAGAGCTCGCCCAAGGTCTGCCCGTTCCGCTCGTACAGCAGGTCGAGCAGCTTTCTGCGTGTCGGGTCGCCCAGCGCCTTGAAGACCTTGTCAGCGTCCATCCGTTGCGTTCGTGGGTTGGGTGAACTATATGCAGGTAAATACCTGCATGTCAAGCCGTACATCGACGCCCACCGCCGGACTACGGGCGCTGCGCCGTTCGGGGCGGCAGGGACGTGCCTTTGCTTTCCAGTGAAAACCGCGCCTCGACTCCCGGCGTGGCCGCGCCCAGCACGCGTGCCGCGACGTATTCGCCCACCGCCGGGCCGTGCTTGAAGCCGTGGCCCGAGCCGCCGCCGGCGATCCACGCGTTGTCGAAGCCGGGATGCCGGTCGATGAGGAACTGCGAATCCGAGGTGTTCTCGTACTGGCAGACGCGCATCTCCAGCAGCGGCGCATCGGCCAGCGCCGGAAAGCGCCGCGCCAGGTATTGCCGCGCGCGCTCGGTCTCGTCCTGCGTCGGCTGCCGATCGCCGCGGTCCGGGTCGAAATCCTCGCCCAGCCAGCCGTAGGCGAGCTTGAAGCCGCGCGATTCGAGGTCGGGCAGGCCGTACCAGGGCAGGTCGCTGAACGCATCGCCCCAGGCCGGCAGTTGCGCCGCGGTGAAGCGCGCATCGCCCGGCGGCGCGCCGTAGAAGAACACCGCCTGCCGCGTCGGGAAGATTTTCTGCCCCAGCAGCCCGGGCAGCACGGTCTTCAGCCACGGCCCGCAGGCGAACACGAATGCGTCCGCCTGCAGCCTGCCCTGGTCGGTGTCGATGGCGGAAAGCGCGCCCGCGCCCTGCGGCGCCTGCGCCTTCGCCTGCAGGTACGTGCCGCCGTCCTCGACGAACTGCGCCACCAGCGCCTGCACCGCCTGCCGCGCCATCAGCGCGCCGGCATCCGGCTCGAATATCGCCGCGACCTCCGCATCTATCGCGATCTGCGGATAGCGCCGCCGCAGCTCGGCGTTGCCGAGCTCCTGCACCTCGGCGCCCGCGCTGCGCAATGTGCGCACATGCGCCGCCAGCCGTGGGTCGGATTCCCGCGCCATCCACAGCGCGCCGACGCGCTTGAAAAGCTGCTGCCTCTCGCAGCGCGCGAAGAATTCCTTCCACAGCGCGAGGGACCGCAGCGCCATGCCGGTCAGCAGCGCATCGTCCGCATAGCGCGCGCGGATGATGCGCGACTCGCCGCCCGAACTCGCCCGGCTGTTCGCCGGCCCGTACTGCTCGAGCAGCACTACCTCGTGCCCCGCGCGTCGCAGGTGGTAGGCGGTCCACGCGCCGAACACGCCGGCGCCGACGACGAGGATCTTCATGGTTGCCATCAATGCCACTGCACTGGATGTCGAGTCATGGCGCCGAAGATATCAGCAGACCCGCCTTCCTCCCTCGCCCCCGGCAGGGGGAGAGGGACCGAGGGTGAGGGGGCCGGAAGAGGCCATAGCCATGACACGATTGCCGGCAATCAGGGCCATCGCAGTAAACTTGCACTTGGCGCCCTTGTCGGAGCATCTCGATGAAATCTGCCAGCGTTCTTTGCGATCCTGAGATCCTCGGCGGTACGCCTGTGTTCGCGGGTACACGGGTGCCGGTTCGCATTCTGTTCGAGCACCTGGAAGCCGGCGACCCGCTCGAAGTCTTCCTGCAGGACTTCCCGTCCGTCAGCCGAGAACTTGCGATCCAGGTGCTGGAGGATGCCCGAGCCGTCTTGAACGTCCCGGGTTAGAACGCCAATTGAGTTCTTCCTCCCTCGCCCCCGGCAGGGGGAGAGGGACCGAGGGTGAGGGGGAGGCCAGGCTGCTGCCGACCAGCGCCGCAACAGGCTGACATTCCGGAAGTCGACGTAAGCTTTGGCCACCGAGAACCTGAACGCCGCCGTGTCCTCCCCAGACATGCTTCGAATCGCGTCTTTGTGCGTCGCCCTTGCGGGCGCCGAGATGCTGCATGGAATCGTGCGCACGGTCTGGCTTGCCCGCAGGGTCGGCAAGGAACGGGCGATCAAGCTCAGCGTCTTTTCGGGAACCGCCCTCGCATTCCTGGTGTGCTACGCCATGGTTCCCGGCATCGGGCTGCAGGGAATGCCGCAGCACCTCATGCTCGGCGCCGTGCTGGCCGCCTTCATGGCCCTTTTCGACATCGCCGTCGGCAAGCTGGTCATGCGCCTCCCGTGGCCGCGCATCTGGCGAGACTTCAATCCAGCCAGCGGCAACTACCTGTCCTTCGGTCTCGTCGCCCTTTCCCTTCTCCCCGTGCTCGTGTGGTGGCTGCGCCAGCCGGGTCAGTCGTAGCCAGGCGGTGGCCCAATGTGTCGCTCGACCGAACCAGCTTATCCGGGACAGGCACCAACTGAGATCGTCCTCCCTCGCCCCCGGCACGGGGGAGAGGGACCGAGGATGAGGGGGCGGACAAGCAGCCCTCAAACCTTCAGGTGGTGCCGAAAATCACAACTCATCTCAATCACTTTGCTGCCCCCTTCCGTACGGGGCCAGAATGGGCGACATTTCGCAAGTCGAGTTCACGTTAGAGTGCATCGTCCATGTCAACTGACCAATCGAGCGTCGCCCAAGAACTTGAACCTGTCGTCCTGGAGCTTGGCAAGGCGCTTTTTATTTGTCAGTGCTTCGAGGGAACCTTGATCATGCTTCTGTCCACCATCTCGTACGAAGAAGCGGACATGGAGGAAGGTTCATTCACTGCTGCCATAGAATTATTCTCACAAAAAACACTTGGCCAGCTGCTTAGACGACTCAAGGAAAGGATAGATCCGCCAGCGGAATTGACTGATTGCTTTATATCTGGTTGGAACAGCCGAAACTGGATCGTTCATCATTTCCTTCATAGCACTGTTCACGAACTATCTTCGCCAAAAGGTCGTCTCCAAGCGATCGAAAAACTTGTCGCCGCAAAACAGACTGTGAAACGTGCCGACATTGTCGCGAATCGCGTTTTGGACATGTATCTAAAGAAATACGGCATGTCAGTCGCGGCGCTAAAGGCCAACGCGGATCGCGTGTGGGACCATATGAACCCGCAACGTTCGCCAACTTCGAGCTAACTGGCATGCGCTCCAACTGTAGGTGGTGCGGACGGGCGACCAACATGGGGGCACCATCTAGCATCGTGCGCGCCCGCCGCACACCAAGCGTTTAGGCGTCAGAAGTGCTCATGGCGAGCATCTACTTCTCCGACTTCTTTGGGCTTCCTTCCGAGGTCGTTGAGGACTATGGCGCATTCAACGTATCGCTCGTTACAGACCTCCCTCTCTTTGTCGATCCTTTCCTCCTTTTCAACAGCGAGGACGAGATATACCGCGGCCTTCACGAGGAAATCATTGAGTATATGCGGTTCTTGAAGCAGTGTGCACTCGACAGGTCCGCGTCCCCCGCGCTGGTCGATGCCTGGTTCGCATTCCCTGAAGTCAAGCAGAACTGGCTCGGATTCAGTCAAACGGGCAATGCCGGACACGGCCTTGGCCGTGACTTCGCTCGCGCCCTACATCGCAACTTCAGTACGGTGTTTCAAAGCTTCGGCGACGAGACGCTGACACGCAGCAGTCATCTTGAGAAGCTTTGCCTAGTCCGGGACGGCGTTGGTCGAGACACCATCAGCGATTTCACCACCAATCTCATTCAGCCCTACCTCGGAACATACACACAGGCGTTCGCCCTGCATCACTTGAAGCCGTCGCAGCGCCGTCGCGTAGCCCTCTTAAAGGCTCGATTCAACTACGCCACGCGCTCCTGGTCGCCGATGACTTTTGAGCTCCCTTACGTCAACGGTGACTTCGTGCTTCTGACGCCGCGGGATATCCTTACTAAGGACAATGCCTGGATCAACCGCCCCGAGCTCCTCGACCGACTTCCGGACATTGCTGCTTCAATTCCAGATGACGCTCTTCGGTCGCAACTGAACGACTATCTCGAGCGCCGGCTTTCCGCTGATCCAGATGCAACAAAAGACCAGGTTCGGGAGATCATCGCTCAAGCGGTGGAGCAGTTTCCACGGGTTCTCGACTACTACATTCGAGACAAAGAGTTACACGGGGCTGACGCCAAGTCGTTGGCGGAGGCACGAGTACAGTTCATCCAAACCCAGTTTGTTAAACATGTCCGAAGCTTCGTCACCAGCTTCCTGGAGCCTTCTGACTTCTACTCAGGGCTACCGAACACCTACGATGAGGCGAAGCGGCGCCTGCTCTTTCTCAAGGATGTGATCGAGAATAAGGGCGGGCACCGCATGTTTTTCGTTGATGGCAAGCCGATTGAACGCGAGGCCGATCTACAAATTTTATATCGCCTCACTTGGTTCGCGACCCCATCAGACGCCACACGCGAGGCGAATGACGGGCGTGGGTCCGCTGACTTCAAAATATCTCGCGGCTCCGCTGATAAGACGCTCGTCGAGTTCAAGCTTGCGAAGAACAAGCATCTTGAACGCAATCTCGAGAGGCAAGCTGAGATCTATGAGAAGGCCAGTGACGCTACCCATCCGTCGCTTAAAGCTATTCTCTACTTCACCGGAGAGCAGTTGGTTCGTGTACAGAAGATCTTGGCTCGATTGGAGTTGGCCTCAAGTCCGCACATCGTGCTCATCGACGCCTGCTCCGACAACAAGCCGTCCGGATCGGTCGCATAGTGCATAGGATACCGAGTGCTGATGCCCAACCCCTCGCTTGAGCCGCCCAGCTACGGCAGGCGCCAACTAGCTGCTCCGGGCCAAGGTTCCTATCGTCCCTCCGCGGCCAGTTGGCACCTGCGTCCGCGGGCGGCTTAGCTAGAACGGGACGGTGCCAGGGAGGCCATCGTGACAAAACGGCTATTTCGTGACGGTGGACCACACAACGTTAAGAGCTTGGGTAATGACCAGTACCAGATGTCTATATCAATACCCAAGGATAGCGATGGTCGCGTTGCGCGCGAGTGCGCAAACAGCCTGTGTTCCCCCGCCTACTTCAAAGTCACACCTGGTACCGGCATTGCCGGAGGGCAAGATGTGATTTATTGCCCTTACTGTAAGCGCGAAGCCGGGCCAAGCGATTTCACTACCCAAGAACAGATTAGATACGCCAAGGACGTCGCCCTTCGAGAAGCGCAGGGCGGTATTGATGACATGATCAAAGACGCTTTCGGGCTGGAGCCCTCGGGAACGAAGAAGATGGGAGGCGGCTTCATTTCGATAGAGATGACCTACAAGCCCGGTACTCCACGTCAAGTTGTTCGGCCGTACGAGGATGAAGTTCGGAGAGATGTGGTTTGCCCCCACTGTGCCCTCGACCAGACTGTTTTCGGTCTTGCCGCTTGGTGTTCAGATTGCGGAAGAGATATCTTCCTGATCCATGTGTCAGCGGAGATCGCTGTAATACAGAGCATGCTCAAAGATGTGAGGCGGCGAGAACAGGACCTTGGAAAGCGCGTAGCGGCAAAGGATTTGGAGAATTGCCTTGAAGACGCAGTATCGATTTTTGAAGCATCGGTGAAAGCTCTTGTTCGACGAGCTCTAGCCGAACGGGGTGATGCTCCTATGAGCATTGATTCCCAGATGAAGAAAGTCGGGAATTCGTTTCAAAGTACCGAAAGGTCAAAGGAACAGCTATTTGAGTTGTTTAACTACTCGCCATCCCAACCAGATCTTTGGGAGCGCTTGAGTGGGAGTTTCGAAAAAAGACATCCCGTAACTCACAATCTAGGGGTGGTGGATAGGAAATACTTAGAGCGAGCACAACAAGCTGAACGGGAAGGGCGGGAAGTACGGATTTCGGAAAGTGAGGTGGCCGTACTGCTTGAAGATATCTTTTCAGCAATCTCAGAGATCCATCATGCGTTGGTCGGCGCGGAAGCGTAGTAAGACGCCGAACAACGCATCCAACACCGACTCGTAGAAGCGGCGCTTCGCGCCCCATTGGCCTGCGGGTTAACGCGGACGCTGAATCTGCATCGAGATCCACAAAGTGGAATCACACGCCCCCAACACAGTCCACCCTCCGCTTCTGTTTCCCGTGGGGCCCCATCGGGACGGTGGGGGTGCTGGTCGCCGGGCTTCTTTTCTTCGTCGTGGTGGACGCACCGCGCAATCTTCGGGTCGAGCTGCCGTTTGCCTTCGACATGGAACGCCACCTGGCGCGGCGGCTGCGCATCGTCCGCGGGACCGGCACCACGCCTGTGGGCCAGGTGGGCCCGGGCTACGTCGAACTCGCGGGTTGCGCCGATGCGCACGGCCCCCGGCTCGAGAGCCCGCAGGGCCACCAGGCGTGCGTCTGGCACCGCGTCGAGTTGCAGGGGGAAAGCTGTTCCGCTCGCGGGCCATCTAGCGGGGGCGGCTGTTCCCCTCACCCTCGATCCCTCTCCCCAGGGGAGAGGGAAGCAAATCAGCCGGCCAGCTTTTCCCACGCGCGCTGCGTCCGCAACGCCCGTGCCTTCCCTGCGGTAGCGAACAGCTCCCGGTCCCGCGTCCAGCGCGATGCAGCCGGATCGTCCGGCGTCTTCGCCCAGTACGCGTTTGCTTCCTCGAACAGCGCCGCGGCGTTGGCGAGCGCGCCGGCGAGGGCGATGTGCGTCGCGGGGTGGGTGGGGTCTTCGGCGGCGAGGGCGCGCAGCGTGTGCAGGTGCGCGGCGGCGCGCTCGATCCAAGCCTGCGGCCATGCCAGGCGGCGGGCTTCGTGCAGCAGGTGGGCGCTGGCGGCGGCGTTGACGTGCAGGTCCTCGACCGTGCGGAAGGGCTTCACGTACAGCTCGTAGCCGTCGCCGGGCATGAGCGCGTCGGCGGCGATGGCCACGCCATCGAACCGTAGCTGCGCGTGCGGCACCTCGGGCACGAAGCGGGTCGGCGGCATGGTTTGCACGCTGACGCCGCGCGCGCCCGAGTCCACACGCGCCAGCCTGATCGCGGCGCGCTCGCCGGATGCGGCTTCATCGCGCGCAGCGACCAGGAAGAGGGCGCCGCTGGGGCCCAGGGTGGTCCAGCGCTTGGCGCCATCCAGCACCCAGCTATCGCCCGCCGCGCGCAGCGTGCTGCGGATCGCGCGCGGCGTGTTGCCCTCCGCTTCGGTCACGCACAGCGCGCAGATGCGGTCTTCGGGGATGCCGGGAAACAGCGCGTGCAGCGCGGCCTGGTAGCCGGAAGCGAAGGCCCAGGCGAGGCGATCGGCATCGAAACCGCCGGCGATGGCGCGATCCATGGGGTTGCGCCAGGTGGCGGCCAGCGCCAGGTACCGCGGCCACCAGCCGGCGACGTCCTCGCAGCGCGCCGCGGCGCCGGTGGCGCGCAGCAGCTGCTCGATCACGCGTAGGCGGTAGCCTGCGGCAGCACGCCGCGCAGCCTTTGCCTGCCGGTGAACACCAGGTAGTGCTTGCCCGAGGCGCGGCCGAGCATGGTGATGCCGACCTTCCTGGCGATCGAATAGCCCATCTGCGTCAGGCCCGAGCGCGACACCAGGAACGGGATGCCCATCTGCGCGCACTTGATCACCATCTCGGAGGTGAGCCTGCCGGTGGTGTAGAAAATCTTGTCCGCGCCGGAGATGCCCTCCAGCCACATGAAGCCGGCGATGGCGTCCACCGCATTGTGGCGGCCGACGTCCTCGACGAACATCATGATCTCGGCCGCCGCCGGTCCGTCGGTGCGGGCGAGGGCGCAGCCGTGGACCGCGCCCGCCTGCTTGTAGATGGTCTCGTGCTTGCGCACCTTGTCCACCAGGTCGACGATCTGTGCGTCGGTCAGCTCCGCCTTGCCGTCGAGCTTCACCTTGTCGATCTCGTCCATCAGGCCGCCGAACACCGTGCCCTGGCCGCAGCCGGTGGTGACGGTGCGCTTCTTCATCTTCGCCTTCACGTCCACCTTGGGCGTGCCGCGCGTGGTGACCACCACCGAGTCGGTTTCCCAGTCCACCTGCACCGCGGCGATGTCGCGTATCGATTTCACCAGCCGCTGGTTGCGCAGGTAGCCCAGCGCCAGCGCCTCGGGCGCGTGGCCCAGCGTCATCAGCGTGACGATCTCGCGCTTGTCCAGGTACAGCGTCAGCGGGTGCTCGCCGGCGATCGACGTCGGCACCATCTCGCCGCGCTCGTTATAGGCCTCGACCTCGAAGGTCGCCGGCCGCGAGGCGTTGGTCAGCTCGGGTTTCCAGGGCTTAGCCACCGATGTACGACATCTCCACCTTGCGCAGCCTGGCGGTTTCCGCGGTGCGCACTTCGGAATAGCGGTCCTCGCGCGCCTGCCACACCGCGGCGATCTCGTCGCGGATGCGCGCGTCGGACGCGCCGTTGCGAAGAAGCATCTTCAGGTCGTGCCCGGACTGCGCGAAAAGGCAGGTGTAAATCGAGCCTTCGGTGGACAGGCGCAGCCGGTTGCAGTCGCGGCAGAAGGCTTGCGTCACCGAGGAGATGACGCCGATCTCGCCCGCGCCGTCCTTGTAGCGCCAGCGCTCGGCGACTTCGCCGGTGTAGTGCGCCTCGGCCGGCTCGAGCGGGTAGCGCGCGCCGATGCGGCGCACGATCTCGGCCGAGGGCACGACATCGTCCATGCGCCAGCCGTTGGTGCTGCCCACGTCCATGAACTCGATGAAGCGCACGATGTGGCCGCTGTGGCGCCAGTGCTCGGCCATCGCCAGCACGCCGTCGTCATTGGTGCCGCGCTTCACCACCATGTTGATCTTGATCGGCGCGAAGCCCGCGGCGGATGCGGCCTCGATGCCTTCCAGCACCTTCGCCACCGGGTAGTCGGCGTCGTTCATTGCCTTGAAGGTGGCGTCGTGCAGCGAATCGAGGCTCACCGTCAGGCGCCCGAGCCCGGCGTCCTTCAGCGCGCGCGCCTGCTTTGCGAGCAGCGATCCGTTCGTCGTCAGCGTCAGGTCCAGGCCCAGGGGCGCGAGCAGCGCGATCAGGCGCGGCAGGTCCTTGCGTACCAGCGGCTCCCCGCCGGTGAGGCGGATCTTCTTCACGCCCAGGCCGGCAAAGATGCCCGCCAGGCGCGCAATCTCCTCGAAGCTGAGGATCGCGTCGTGCGGCAGGAAGCGGTAGCTCGAATCGAACACCTCGCGCGGCATGCAGTAGGTGCAGCGGAAATTGCAGCGGTCGGTGACCGAGATGCGCAGGTCGCGCAGCGGGCGCGCGAGCGTGTCCGACAGCGGCCCGCCAGGGAAGCGAGGGGGGGTGGGGCCCGCCGGAACGAGGCTCGGGCGGATGGAAATAACCTTTTCCAGCATGGGTTTAAATGCACCTGGCAGGTGCGGCAAGGATGATAGCAGTATAGACTGCGGACCAGATAGGAATCCGACTTCCAGTACATGGAAAAGCCGCGCAAGACCTTCGCCGTGATCATGCAGCGGCGAGTTATCCAGAATCGCTGGCAAAGCGTGATCTGGGAGCCTTGGTCAGTGCTGGAGAGCGACGAGCCGTCGAATCCGCCACGCAAGCTGGTCGACAAGGGCGATACTGCGCAGTGGCTCCACCCCGGTTTCGAGTTGTTCCTGCACCGCGACGAGGCCGAGGGCTACTACGTGAACGTGAGCTCGGAAACGCCGCGAATCTTCCTTCTCTGGCGCATGGAGGGTGACGACGAGGCGACGGCGCAGGGAATCCCGCTGCACTTGACTGCGAGCTACGACGAGGCGGGGCGTTGGATGGACGGCGGGCACTCGGTCGACAGCCTCGCAATGCCTGTCGAAGTTCTCGCGTGGGTAGGCGAGTATGTCGAGAGTAACTACCACCCTGAGCCGAAGAAGCGCAGGAAGCCGCGCTCGTTCGTGCACCCCAAAGACAGGGTCGGCCAATGACCCAGGACAAGGAAGCTTTTCTCAGCCGCTGGTCGCGCCTGAAGCAGGAGCAGGCCGATGCGCCGCCGGCGCGCGTCGAGCGGAAAGAGGAGCCGCCGCCGTCCCTGCCGCCGGTGGAGCAACTGAGGCCGGAGTCGGACTTCAGGCCGTTCATGGACCATCGCGTCGACAAGGTCACGCGGCGACTGGCTCTGAAGAAGCTGTTCGCGGACGCGCATTTCAGCACCCCGGATCCATTCGAGCCGTATTCCATCGATCTCACCGGCGAGGACCCGATCCCGGCGGCCATGCTGAAGACGCTCGATCACGCCAAGCGCGTGCTGTTCGAGGAAGAGAAGGTCGAAGTGGCGAAGGCGGGTGCCACCGATCAGTCGGGCGTCGAGACGCCGCCGCAACCGGATGTCAAGGATGTCACTGACGGGCAAGACGCTTAAACTCTGCTCCTGCAATGGCACTATCGCCGTCGACGCAAAGCGATTGGGCGAGACGCTCAAGTCCGGGCACCCGATCAAGCTGCACTCGGAGCTTTGCCGCAAGGAAGTCGATGCCTTTCTGTCGGGGCTCGCGGATTCAGACCTGATCGTTGCCTGTACCCAGGAGGCACCGCTGTTCGCCGAACTGGCCGATGGCGCGAAATCGGCGGTGCGTATGTCATTCGTCAACATACGCGAGCTTGGCGGCTGGTCCGCTGAGGGCGCGGCTGCGCAGCCGAAGATTGCCGCGCTGATCGCGAGCGCGGCGCTCCCTGAGCCCGAGCCGGTGCCGCAGGTCGATTTCCGCTCTGCGGGCCAGTTGTTGATCGTGGGCCCCGCGGCGGCGGCGCTCGACTGGGCCGAGCGCCTGCGCGATACGCTGGAAGTGAGCGTGCTGCTCACTGATGCGGCCCAGGGAGAACTCCCGGCAGAGCGCAGCTATCCCATATGGTCCGGCAAACCGGTTTCGCTCGAAGGCTGGCTCGGATCCTTCGAGATGGTTTGGCGTCAGGAGAATCCGATCGACCTCGACGTCTGCACGCGCTGCAACGCCTGCATCGAGGCCTGCCCGGAGGGCGCGATCGGCTACAGCTACCAGATCGACATGGCACGCTGCAAGTCGCACCGGTCCTGCGTCAAGGCCTGCGGCGCGGTGGGCGCGATCGATTTTTCGCGCCCGGAATCGCTGCACCGGGAACGCTTCGATCTTGTCCTCGACCTGTCGCGCGAACCGCTGCTGCGCCAGCCAGACCTGCCGCAGGGCTACGCTGCGCCGGCCGCAGACCCGCTCGAGCAGGCGCTCGCTGCGCGGAAGCTCGCGGCGCTGGTAGGTGAGTTCTCCAAGCCGCGCTTCACCCGGTATCGCGAGCGCATCTGCGCGCACAGCCGGTCCGGGCGCGAGGGCTGCAGCCGCTGCATCGACGTCTGCTCTACCGCGGCGATCAGCGCCGCCGGCGACCACGTCAGGGTCGAGCAGCACCTGTGCGCCGGATGTGGTGGCTGTGCCACGGTGTGCCCGACCGGTGCGATGAGCCACGCCTATCCGAGCGTGCCGGACATGGGCGCGCGGCTGAAGACGCTGCTGTCGACCTACGCGGGCGCGGGCGGCAGGGACGCCTGCATCCTGTTCCACGATGGCGAGGCGGGCCGCGCCCTGCTGCACTCGGTCGGACGCAAGCGGGCGCGCGGCGGCCGCGGCCTGCCCGCGCGCGTGGTGCCGCTCGAGGCTTTTCACGTCGCCGCGGTCGGCATCGACCTGATGCTCGGCGCCATCGCCTACGGCGCGAGCCAGGTGCGCGTGCTCGCGGCAGGTGAGGTGGTACCCGGGTATCTCGCCGCGCTGAGACAGCAGATGGCGTACGCGCAATCCGTGCTGGGGGCGCTCGGCTACGAGGGCGCGCACCTGGATCTGATCGAGGCGGCGGACGCGGCAGCGCTGGAAGAGCGCCTGTGGGAGACAGTGCCCGCGCGCGGCGTCGCGAGCGCGGCGACCTACAACCTGTCGGCAGACAAGCGCACCAGCCTGGATTTCGCCATCGAGCACCTGGCCAGGCACGCGCCCACGCCCAGGGACGAGATCGCGCTGGGCGCCGGCGCGCCGTATGGTGCGATCGTCGTCGACCGCGCCGCATGCACGCTGTGCAAGGCGTGTATCGGCGCCTGCCCGGCGGCGGCGCTGCTCGATTCGCCCGAGGCGCCGATGCTGCGCTTCATCGAGCGCAACTGCGTGCAATGCGGGCTATGCGCCGACACCTGCCCCGAAGACGCCATCAAGCTGCGGCCTCGGCTGCTGCTTACGGCGCAGGCGAAGGACGCGGTGGTGCTGAACGAGGACCAGCCGTTCCATTGCACGCGCTGCTCGAAACCCTTCGGCACCCGCTCGATGGTCGAGAACATGCTCGGCAGGCTGGGCGGCCACGCGATGTTCGCCACCGGAGGCGCGCTGAAACGCCTGCAGATGTGCGCCGACTGCCGCGTCATCGACATGATGAGCGCGAAGGACGAGGCCTCGATACTCGACTACCCGCGCAAGCCATGAGCGACGCCAGGCCGCTGCATTTCGTGCCCACCGCGCCCACGCTGCCGCCCGAGGAAGAGGCGCGTGCCAACCTGTACGCGCTGCTGGCGCGGCTGTTTTACCTGCCGCCGGACCGCGGCCTGCTGCAGGCGCTCGCCGCTGCCGACGAACTGCCCAGCGAGGATGGCGGCGCGCTGGCGCAGGCGTGGTCGGAGCTTGCCGCCGCCGCAGGCGCTGCCGACGAGGACGCGGTGCGCGAAGAGTACGAGAACCGGTTCATCGGTACCGGCAAGGCGGACGTGACGCTCTATACAGGCGCATATACGGTGAAGACCGCGGTGGACAATCCCCTGGTGGACATAAGGGCATTCATGATCGAGCGCGGCCTCGCGAGGCGCGAAGACGTGCACGAGCCCGAGGACCATATCGCCGGCCTGTGCGAGATCATGCGGCATCTTGTTGCGGAGCAGCGCGCACCGGTGCACGAGCAGCGCGCGTTCTTCAAGACGTTCATCGCACCCGCCGCGAATCCGTTGTGCGACGCAATAGAAGCGCATCCCGAGGTCCGCTTCTACAAACCGGTCGCCCGCGTTGCCCGCGCCTTCCTCGACCTCGAGCACGCGACGCTGGATATGGAATAGGAAATAGGAATAGAATTTTCACAATGCAAAACGGTTGGCTCGACCGTCAGCATGGACACCGGAGAGTCTAAAAGACTGAGGAGGCAACATGAGCGAACGTACACGCCGTCTTTCCCGACGCAATTTCCTCCTTACCGCTGGCGCAGGCGGAGCCGCCGCCGCCGCAGCGATCGTGGCGAAGAATTCGCCGACGCCCCCGGCGGCGCCCGATCGATCAAAACGCTCGACGCAGGGCTACGCAGAATCGCAGCACGTGCGCGATTACTACCGTACCGCGAAAGTCTGAGGAGAACGCCATGCAACTGGTCAGAAAATCCACCGTCGGCGTCGCGGCACAGGGGCGCCTCGCGCGCGGACTCGGCAACGTCATGGCGCGCTCGCTCGATCGGCGCGCGTTCCTCAAGCGCTCCGGCGTCACGCTCGGCGCCGGCGCGGTCGCAGCGAACCTGCCGTTCAACATGATCGGCAAGGCGGAGGCGCAGGACAAGAAGGCTTCCGGCAAGGTAGAAGTCAAGCGCACCGTATGCACGCACTGCTCGGTCGGCTGCGCGATCGATGCGGTGGTGGAGAACGGCGTCTGGGTGCGCCAGGAGCCGGTGTTCGACTCCCCGATCAACCTCGGCGCGCACTGCGCCAAGGGCGCCTCGATCCGAGAGCACGGCATCGCGCACGATTCGCACCGCCTCAAGTACCCGATGAAACTCGAGGGCGGCAAGTGGAAGCGCATCTCCTGGGATACGGCGTACGACGAGATCTCGAAGAAGATGCTCGATATCCGCAAGCAGAGCGGGCCGGACTCGCTCTTCGTCGTCGGTTCCTCCAAGCACAACAACGAGCAGGCCGAACTGCTCTGCAAGTGGGTGCGGCTCTGGGGCACGAACAACACCGACCACCAGGCGCGCATCTGCCACTCCACCACCGTTGCCGGCCTCGGCCAGACCTGGGGCTACGGTGCGATGACCAATTCGTACAACGATGAGCAGAACTCGAAGTCGATGATGTTCCTCGGTTCGAACGCCGCCGAGGCGCATCCGGTCTCGATGCTGCACACGCTGCACGCCAAGGAGAACGGCGCCAAGGTGATCGTGGTCGACCCACGCTACACCCGGACCGCAGCCAAGGCCGACATCTACGTCCGGCACCGGTCGGGTACCGACGTGCCCTTCCTGTTCGGTGTCCTGTACCACATCTTCAAGAACGGCTGGGAGGACAAGGAGTACCTCCGCCAGCGCGTATACGGAATGGACAAGGTGAAGGAAGAGGTGATGGCGAAGTGGACCCCGGACAAGGTCGCCGACGTCACCGGCGTGCCCGAGGACCAGGTCTTCCTTGTGGCGAAGACCATGGCCGAGAACCGGCCCGGATTCATCATCTGGGCAATGGGGCAGACGCAGCACAACAACGCCAATGGCGTGGTGCGCGCGACCAATATCGTGCAGCTGGCGCTGGGCAATATCGGCCGCTCGGGCGGCGGCGCCAACGTGTACCGCGGTCACGACAACGTGCAGGGCGCGACCGACCTGGGCCCCAACCCGGACACGCTGCCCGGCTACTATCCGGTCGCGGTGCCCGGCTCCTGGGCGCACTGGTCCGCGGTCTGGAACGTGGACCTGGACTGGCTGAAGAAGCAGTACGCATCGGAAGCCATGATGGCCAAGCCCGGCATGACGGTTTCGCGCTGGATCGACGGCGTCACGGAGAAGAATGAGAACGTCGACCAGGACCCGAACCTGCGCATGATCATTTTCTGGGGCCACGCGCCCAATTCCCAGACCCGTGGCTCCGAGATGCTCGAGGCGATGAAGAAGCTCGACCTGATGGTCGTCATCGATCCGTACCCCTCGGCCTCCGCTGCCATGTTCGCGATGGTGCGCAAGGACGGCGCCTACCTGCTGCCGGCGGCCACGCAGCTCGAGTGCGAAGGTTCGGTCACCGCGTCCAACCGGTCGGTGCAATGGCGAGAGAAGGTCATCGAGCCGATGTTCGAGTCGCGTACCGATCACGCCATCATGTACCAGCTCGCGCAGAAGCTCGGCTTCGCCGACCAGTTTGTCGGCAAGAAGGATGGCAAGCAGCAGTTGCGCGTGGTGAAGTCCAGGAGCGGGGACGAACCTGTGATCGAGGACGTGACGCGGATGGAGACCAACCGTGGCACTTGGACCATCGGCTACACCGGCCAGTCGCCCGAGCGCATGCAGGCGCACATGCGGAACATGCACCTGTTCGACGTCAAGTCGCTGCGTTGCAAGGGCGGCAAGGACGCGAAGACCGGCTACGACCTCACCGGAGACTATTTCGGCATGCCCTGGCCGTGCTACGGCACTGACAAGATCAAGCATCCCGGGACGCCGAATCTGTACAACACCCATCTGCACCCGATGGACGGCGGCCATGCGTTCCGGGCGCTGTTCGGCGTCGAGAGGGACGGCGTGAACCTCTTGGCCGAGGACGGCGTGCACAACAAGGGCAGCGACATCACGACCGGCTACCCGCAGTTCGACCATGTGCTGCTGAAGAAGCTGGGCTGGTGGGACGAACTGACGGACGACGAGAAGAAGATGGCAGAGGGCAGGACCTGGGCCAACGACCGATCCGGCGGCATCCAGCGCGTGGCGATGAAGCACGGCTGTACGCCGTTCGGCAATGCGAAGGCGCGCGCGGTGGTCTGGAACTGGCCCGACGCGATCCCGCAGCATCGCGAGCCGATTTTCAGCCCGCGCCCCGACCTGGTCGAGAAGTACCCGACGCACGACGACGTCAAGACGCTCTGGCGCCTGCCGACGCTGTTCAAGTCCGCGCAGCAGCAGGCGGTCAAGGACGGGATGCACAAGAAGTTCCCGCTTGTCCTCACCAGCGGCCGGCTGGTCGAGTACGAGGGCGGCGGCGACGAGACCCGGTCCAACCCCTGGCTTGCCGAACTGATGCAGGACAACTTCGTCGAGATCAACCCGAAGACGGCTTCAGACCGCGGCATCCGCAACGGGGAGTACGTCTGGGTCAGTACCCCGGGCAGGAATGCGGACGGCAAGCACGTGCGGCTCAAGGTCAAGGCCAAGGTCACCGAGTGCGTGGGGCCCGACACCTGTTTCATCCCGTTCCATTTCGCGGGCTGGTGGCAGGGGCAGGACATGCTGGCCCACTACCCGGAAGGGGCGGCGCCGATCGTGCGCGGCGAGGCGGTGAACACCGCCACGACGTATGGCTACGATCGGATCACCATGATGCAGGAAACCAAGACGACGCTCTGCCAGGTCGAGAAGTTCACGGCTTAACCCGGCGACGAGAACAAGGAGACAGCCATGGCCAGAATGAAATTCCTCTGCGACGCCGAGCGCTGCATCGAGTGCAACGGCTGCGTGACCGCGTGCAAGAACGAGAACGAGGTGCCCTGGGGCGTGAACCGCCGCCGCGTCGTCACCATCAACGACGGCGTGATCGGCGCCGAGAAGTCGATCTCGGTGGCCTGCATGCATTGTTCCGATGCGCCCTGCATGGCGGTGTGCCCGGTGGACTGCTTCTACCGCACCGCCGACGGCGTGGTGCTGC
>JBFWRS010000004.1:0-135508 GCA_050248795.1 Burkholderiales bacterium
CGGCCCAAGGGCGAGGTCACCGATGAGCAGTACAAGGAGTTCTACAAGCACGTCGGCCACGACTTCGAGGACCCGCTCGCGTGGGCGCATGCGAAGGTCGAGGGCAGGCACGAGTACACGCAACTGCTGTACCTGCCGGCGCGCGCGCCCTTCGACCTGTGGGACCGGCAGAGCCGCCATGGCGTGCGCCTGTACGTGCGGCGGGTGTTCATCATGGAGGGCAGCGAGTCGCTGATGCCCGGGTACCTGCGCTTCGTGCGCGGCGTCATCGACGCCGAGGACCTGCCGCTCAACGTGTCGCGCGAGATCCTGCAGCAGAGCCGCGACGTCGAGGCGATCCGCGCCGGCTGCGTCAAGCGCGTGCTGGGCCTGCTGGACGACCTGGCCGAAAACGACAAGGAGAAGTTCGCCACCTTCTGGCGCGAATTCGGCCGCGCCTTCAAGGAGGGCGTGGGCGAGGACATGGCCAACCGCGAGCGCGTGGCGAAGCTGCTGCGCTTCGCTTCCACGTACGCGGACACGGCGGACGAATCGGTGTCGCTGGCCGACTATGTATCGCGCATGAAGCCGGGGCAGACGAAGATCTGGTACGTCACCGCCGAATCCTTCGCCGCGGCGCGCTCCAGCCCGCACCTCGAGGTGTTCCGCAGGAAGGGCATCGAGGTGCTGCTGCTGTCGGACCGTGTCGATGAATGGCTGGTGGGCAACCTGCCCGAGTTCGACGGCAAGCCGCTGGCGTCGGTTGCGCGCGGCGGCCTCGACCTGGACGAGATCGCCGACGAGGCCGAGAAGAAGGCCGCCGAGGAGCAGCAGAAGGACTTCGCCGATCTGGGCGAGAAGATCAAGCAGGTGCTCGGCGAGCGCGTGAAGGAAGTACGCGCCACGCAGCGGCTTACCGATTCGCCCGCCTGCCTGGTCGCCGACGAGCACGACATGGGCGCCAACCTCGCGCGCATCCTGCGCGCCGCCGGGCAGAAAGTGCCGGAATCGAAGCTGATCCTGGAAGTGAACCCGGCGCACCCGATCGTGCAGCGCATGAAGGTGGAGGAAAGGCGCTTCGCCGAGTGGGCGGCGCTGCTGTTCGACCAGGCGCTGCTCGCCGAGGGCGGCACGCTGGAGGACCCGGCGGGATTCGTCAAGCGCATGAACGCGCTGCTGCTGGACCTCTCCGCTGGCTGAGCCCGCGCGTGCAATAATCCTTCGTCCTCAGCGAGAGCGATCCGATGACCGAACCCTTGGTAGTGGAAGTCTTCTCCGACTACGTCTGACCCTGGTGCTACCTCAGTACCGTGCGTATTGAGAAACTGAAGCAGGAGCATGGCGTGAAGATCCGCTGGGTGCATTTCCCGCTGCACCCGGATACGCCGCAGGCAGGCAAGAGCCTGGAGGCGCTGTTCGCCGGGCGCGGCTTCGACATCCCGAAGATGCAGGCGGCGATGCGCGCGCGCATGCAGGCCGAGGGCCTGGAGTACGGCGATCGCACCATGACCTACAACAGCCGCCTCGCGCAGGAACTCGGCGCCTGGGCCGACACGCAGCCCGGTGGCGAGGCGATCCACGACGCGCTGTTTCGCGCCTATTTCGTCGACGGCAGGAACATCGGCGACCCGGCAGTGCTGCTGGAAGTCGCCGCCGCGGTCGGCCTGCCGGTGGATGCAGCGCGCAAGGTGCTGGAAGAGCGCACGTTCAAGGCGGCGGTCGATGCCGACTGGGAGAAGTCGCACGAGTACGGCGTCACCGGCGTGCCCACCTTCGTCGCCGGCCGGCAGGGCGTGGTCGGCGCGCAGCCTTACGAGGCGCTCGAAGAACTGGTGAGGCAGGCCAGGGGCTGAGGCATCACAGGCTCACGCCTTGAGCCACCCCGGCCGTCACACTGCAGCCTCCTCGAACCGATGGAGGCTGCGCATGCTCTCGCTGGATATGCTGGTTGCCCTGTGGCCCGTGATCGCCATGGGCATCCTCAAGCTCTACGACCACCTTGCCCCCTTCTCCCGCGCGCGGGAGAAGGGCCGGAGATGAGGGCCTCAACGATGACCATCAAGCGCTTCCAGAAAGGCGACTTCGCCTTCACCACCAATTCGCGCGCGCCCGGCGTCAACAACGGCCACCTGGTCATCGTGCGCGAAGTCTGCGGCCCGATGCCCGAGCGCGGCCTGGATTTCGCCTACCTCATCGAGCGCGTGGACGGCGAACCCTTCGCGCTGGTTTGCCAGCCGGGCAGCCCGATGCCGATGCGCGGCGGCCCAGATGCCTATGCCGGCCAGCAGCACCTGCGCCCGCTGGGCGGCCCGCCGCGCTGGAAGGCGCGCCGCGCCCGGTCGAGGCGCACGCTGCAGGCAGCGTGAAGATCTCGCTTGCCGCCGGCCGAGTCGTGTCGCTGGTCCGCCTGCAGCAGAGCGGTACCTACTACGGCCTGCTTGCCGGCCGGCCGGACACCCGCGGCGACCTGCAGTACGTCGAGCGCCTGAAGCGTGAGGCCGTTGCGCTGCTGCCGGAAGTCGGCAGCGCCGTGCTGCTGGAACCGCCGAGCATCGCGCCGCTGCCCGCGGTGGCCTGCATCGGCGTCCTCGACTCCGGCCCGCTCGCCCGTCCCGGCGCCGAGCCGTACTCGTCGGTCGCGGTGCTGTGGTTCCAGGACGAGTTCGGCGCGCCGGCGGCATATGCGCTGGCGGGGATCGCCGGGCTGGACTGGGAGGCGGTGGCGGTCCAGTGGTGCTGGTAACGCGAGACAACGCACGGAGCGAAACGGCGGCGGGCTTGCGTTGACGCGGCCCGGCCTGCGGGGCAGGCTTGAGTCTCATTCCCATCAAGGCACGCCATGTCCCGCTCCGGCACCACGCGCATCGGCTTCCTCGTCGCACCGGGCAATCCCACCACCGAGCCGGAGATGTACCGCATCGCGCCGCCGGGCGTGACGGTGCACTTCACGCGCATGGTGGCGGGCAGCGGCGAGCCCGGGTCGCACGCCGGGCAGGACGCGCGCAACCGCAGCCACATCGCGCACCTGGACGAGAACCTGGAACTCATCGCGGCGGTGAAGCCGGCGGTGGTGGCAATGGCGCACACCGCCACCAGCTACACCATGGGCAGGGAGGGCGAGGCGCAGATCGTCGAGCGGCTGTCGCGCGCGCACGGCTTTCCGTTCATCACCGCGTTCGGCGGCGTCATCGCGGCGCTGGCGCACCTGGGCGCGAAGCGCGTGGTGCTGGGTGCGCCCTACAGCGCCGAGGGCACGCAGAAGAGCCGCGCGCACCTGGAGGCGCACGGCGTCGAAGTGCTCGCCACCGCGCACCTGGAGAATGTCGGCAACATCTATGACGAGACCAGCGCTCGCGCGCTGGCGCTGGCGCGGCAGGTCGACAGGCCGGAAGCGCAGGTGGTGGTGCTGTCGGGGCTGGGCATGCCCAGCATCGACATCCTCGCCGCTGCCGAAGCCGAGCTGGGCAAGCCGGTGATCTCGGGCGCGGCGGCGATGCTGTGGCACGCGCTGCGCGTCGCCGGCGTGGCGACGCCGATCGCCGGCTGCGGCAGCCTGCTCGGCGCAGCGCGGGCAACTTGAACGACAATGCGGGTTCACGCAAGGAGGGAAACATGGCCAAGGCATACTGGGTAAGCACCTACCGCTTCATCAACGATCCCGACAAGCTCGCCGCGTACGCGAAGCTGGCAGGTCCTGCGCTGCTGGGCGCGGGGGCGCGCTTCGTGGTGCGCGGCAACCCGGTGAAAATCTACGAGGCCGGCATGAGCCTGCGCACCGTGGTGGTGGAATTCGACAGCCTGGAGCAGGCCATCGCCACGCACGACGGCGCCGAGTATGCCGAGGCGCTGCGCGCCCTGGGCGACGGCGCGGTGCGCGACCTGCGCGTCATCGAGGGCCTGCCCGAATCCCCCGGCGCGCTGCCGCCGGTATCGGGCAAGCGCGGCTACATGGTGAACACCTACCGCTCGATCACGAAGCCGGACGCAGTGGCGGCGTATGCGGCGCTCGCCGGCCCGGCGATGGCGGCGGCGAACGCGCGCTTCCTGGTGCGCGGCATGCCGGCCAAGGTGTACGAATCCGGCGTCATGGAGCGCACCGCGGTGATCGAGTTCGGCAGTGTGCATGAAGCGATCGCCGCCTACGACGGCCCGGCCTACGCCAAGGCGCTGGCCGCGCTGGGCGAGGACGCCGCGGTGCGCGACATGCGCATCGTCGAAGGCGCCGAATAGCGCCGCGGCGCGGGCTACAGCCAGCGCTGCAGCGGATAGCCGCCGGTGAACATCCGCTGCAGCGACAGGCTGGCGATCTGCCGGCCCCACTTGAACTCCTTGTAGAGCAGCAGGAAGTTCCAGATGTCGCGCAGCACCAGCGCGCGCTCGCGCCAGGAAAGCTGCATCAGCGCGGCCGGGAAATCCGCCTCGTGCGGTTTCGCGAACGCGATCAGCAGCGGGTTCCACTGGTCGGTGGTGCGGCGTACCTCGGACGCGATCATCCTGCGGTACATCTCCTGCACCGGCCGGTTGCGCAACCGCGATTCGACGATCGCTTCTCCGGCGATCGCGCCGGAATGCAGCGCGCAGCTCATGCCTTCGCCGATCATGTTGAGGAAGCCGGTGGCCTGCCCGGTGATCAGCACGTTGTCCCTGCCGAACACGTAGCGGTTGATCAGCGACGGGCCGAAGTTCTCCGCGCAGCCCTCGTCGCTGGTGTCCTCCTTCAGCAGCACGCCGTGCTTTTCCTCCAGGTAGCGCTGCACGCCCTGGTGCCGCTCGCGGAAGTTGTCGCCGCGCTTGAAGCCGCAGCCGACGATCTGCTGGCCGTCGCGCGCGTGGCTCCAGGTGTAGTGGCCGAGCTTCGGATGGAACCAGAAATGGAAGTACTGCTCGTCCAGCGGGCACTCGATGATGTCGTGGAACTTCTGGCCGACGAAGAACCACGGGATCTGCTTCGGGTAGTCCGGGTACACCGCGCGCGTCACCAGCGAACTTGGCCCGTCGGCGCCGATGACGTGCCGCGCCCGGTACAGCACGTCCTTGCCCTCCTGGCGCGCGGTGACGATGACGTGGTCGCCCTTGTCCTCGAGCTTCGCGAACGAGGTGCGGTCGTGCACCTCGGCGCCGCTCCTCCTGATCGCCCAGTAGTCGGAGTGCTTGCGGTGCAGGTGTGGCGTGGTGCCGCCGAAGAAGTCCATCTTCAGCGGGATCATGCAGGGGAAGTGGAAGGTGACGCCGCGGCACGAAGTAGGCTCGTGCAGGGCCTCGCGCGGCAGCGGGCCGAAGTTCTCGAGCAGGAAGCGGTAGCCGCGCGGCGACAGTATGCCGCTGCAGATCTTGTGCCGCGGCAGCGCCTGGCGCTCGAGGATCACGGTCTCCAGTCCGGCGTCCACGGTGCGCTTCGCGGCAGCCGCCGCGGCGAGGCTGGCGCCGACGATCAGCGTGTCGACGGTCTTCATGCGAGGTCCGCCAGGTGCACCACCGGCCGGTCGGTGGCGGCGGCGAATGCCGCGCAGTCCGCGGCATCCTCGACGACCACGCGCTCGAAGCGGCGTCCCTCGACGATCCAGCGCGCCTGCGCCACCGGGTCGATGCCGGCGAGGCCCAGCGCGTGCTGCGCGGCGTTCGCCGCGGTGGGAACGGCAATGCGCTGCAGGTCGAGGCTGGTGGTGCAGCCGGTCGAGCGCTGCAGCCTGTCGTAGTGTCCGAGCAGGCGTGCGTGGTCGCCGTTGAAGGCGCGCGGCTCGATGACGTAGAGGTCGCTGCCGCGCAGCTTCAGGCGCACCGCGTCCAGTTCGGTAAGCGCCTCGCCCAGGCTTCGCACCTGCACGCCAGGCAGCCAGGCGCGCAGGCTGCGCAGCAGCAGGCCGTCGGCGACCACCAGCGTGCGCGCGCCGTGCAGCGCGGCGAGGAAGGCCTTGCGCCGGTCGGCGGGAAGCGCGGCACCGGCCTCCAGCGCCATTGACACATCGGCGCCGTCGTCACCCGACACCGCACAGCCGAGCAGCTCGGCTGTGCGCGCGCGCCGCGCCCCGCGCAGTGCCCGCCCGGCGACCAGCAGCGCGCTGGACTGCGGGCTCGGGCGTGCCGGCGCATCCAGCCGCACCGCCGCCAGCGGCTGCCGGCGGCGCAGTTCCAGCACCAGCTCGACCAGCGGAATGCCCTCCGGGCACGCGGGTTCGCAGGCGCCGCACAGCGTGCAGGCCCCGACCGAGCGCGCGAGCTCTGCCGCACCGGCGCCGTGCTGCATCGCCTTGGCGCGGCCGTGCGGCGTCAGGCGGATGTCGCCGGTCTGCCGCCACACCGGGCAGGACAGCAGGCACAGGCTGCAGCCGCTGCAGGCGCTGTGGTCCTTGCCGCGTGCCTTCATGCGCTCAGAATATGACATCGCGATTGAGGATCATCGCCGGGTCGGCCTTGCGCTTCATTGCCAGGTGCCGGTCCACCACCGCGTCGCCGAAGACGCGGCGGATGTAGCCTTTCATCATGCCGCCGAAGCGGTAGTAGCTCGCACCCATGTCGACGCCGATGTCGTAGATGGCGTTCTTGAACGACTGCAGGCTGTCGCGGCTGTATATGTCGTCGCCGATCAGGGGCTCGAACTCGCAGCCGTAGGCGATGCCCTGCGCATCCGGCGGGATGCAGCTCATCTCGTAGTGCGGACGGTGGTCCTCCCGCAGCCGGATGCCGACGCAGTACAGGGTGTAGTACGGGAAATAGCGGCGACACACGGCGTTGCCGCGCTCCACCGCGTCGGCGAACTTCTCCGCCGAGGTGGCGAGGTCGGGGATCACCATCTGCCTGCCGCCCCAGAACTTCCACACCGCGCGCGAGAACACCACGCTGCGGTCGTGCATCCTGCCGTCGCGCATGTGCTCGGGCCGGCGGAACTCGGGAAACAGCTGTGCCTTGCGCCGGCGCAGGAACAAGGCCTCGCGCCAGCGCCATGGATGCAGCGCATACCAGCCGCAGCACCACAGCGTAAAGCCGAGTTCCCCCATGCCGCGCAGCCGCGGCGCGTGGTCCTTCTCGAAGGCGGCGGCGCGCGCGTCGGAATCGAAGGCGACGAGCAGGTTGATCGCCTTGTCCATCATCGTGAGGATGCCGGAATAGTCTGCGGCGTCTTCGCGATCGAGCACCTGCAGGTCCTCGATGGCGGTGCGCAGGCTCGAATAGTAGTAGTAGCGCATGATGATCGGCGTGTACGGCCGGATCTTCAGCGTCGCCTCGGTGATGACGCCGAACTGGCCGTAGCCGAGGATGACGCGCTGGAAGAGTTCGGCGTTCTCCGCGTCCGAGCATTCGACGATGTCGCCGGTGGGCGTGACCACCTGCAGCGACACCGCCTGGTCGGCGCTGCATCCGAGGCGCGCCGAATTGACGTCTATGCCGCCCACCCCCAGCGTGCCGCCCACCGATGAAGTGAGGTTCAGCGGCGCCGAAAGGTAGTCCATGCCGTGCCGGCGCAGGTGCTCGGCGAGACTGGCCCAGAAGATGCCCGCCTGGGTGCGCACCGTCAGGTTCTGCGTATCGACCGCGAGCACGCGGTTCATGCCGCTCATGTCGAGCAGCACGCCGCCGTAGGCCACCGATTCGCCCTCGGTGGTGAGGCCGCCGCCGCGCACCGTCACCGGCACGGCGTGCGCCTGCGCCGCACGCAGCAGCGCCGAAACGTCCGCGGCGCTGCGAGCGATGACGACGCCGTCGGGCATGCCGTAGGCGGTGCCGCCGGCATCGGTGGCGAAGGTGCCGCGCGCGTGCTTCTCGCCGATGAGTTCGATGCCCGCGCCAGCGAGCGCCGCGGCGAACGCCGCCCAGCCTGCGGGCGTCCTGCGCGAGGGATTGGTCTGCTGGCGCTTGATGTCGACCAGCGCGTCCGGCGCCACCGGGCAGGGCGGCAGTACGCCTGGTTCCAGGTCCGGGATCTGCACCTAGGCCTGCAGGCCCTTCTTCAGCAACGCGGCAACCACGTCGTTGAGGGGCTCGTTCCTCTCCTGCGCGAGTTCGTGCAGCTGCCTGACCAGCACGCCCTCGAGCTTGACCGCAAAGGGCACCAGGCCGCGCGCGCGGTCGATTTCACGCTGCTCGCGCCGCGTCGCGGCGGCCGCATGCCCGCCGGCGAAGCGCTCGGGCGGCAGGGTGTTGCGCATCTCGCCGCGGATCTTCAGCGCGTTGAGCTTTTCCAGGTCGGTTTTCTTCATCGGCTCGGGGACAATGCCGCAATGGTAATCGACGAAGCCGCTGACTGGCCCCGATCATCAGAATAGAATAGCCGAGTCACCGTCGGAGGAAAACCAGGCATGGACCAGCACGAGCAGAAGACCCGCATCACGATCCTGACCGGAACCTATCGCATCAAGGGCTACATCGACCTCATTCCGGGTGCTCGCGTCACCGATTTCATGACCGAGGCGAAGGAGTTCATCGCCCTCACCGAGGCGGAAGTCTGGGAGCTGGTTCCGGGCGGACGCCAGGTGCTGTCCGCGCCCTTCATCAACGTCAGCCGCCCGCACATCCAGATCGTGCTGCCGGGCGTCTGAGCCCCATCTTCCCGTTCGCGGCGACGCGCCGATGCTGAAGCTGGCCGGCGTCTCGAAGCGCTTCGGCAGCCGTGTGGTGTTCGGCGGCGTGTCGCTCGAAGTCGGCGCCGGGGAGTACGTCGCGGTGCTGGGTGAATCCGGCATCGGCAAATCGACGCTGCTGAACGTCATCGCCGGCCTCGAAGCGGTGGACCAGGGCAGCATCGCCTTCGACGGACGCGAACTCACCGCGATGGACGACGACGCGCTGACGCTGCTGCGGCGCGAGCGCTTCGGCTTCGTGTTCCAGGCCTTCCACGTGCTGCCGCACCTGGACCTCGTGCGCAACGTCTCGCTGCCGCTGGTGCTGCGCGGCGTGGACGAAGCCGCCACCGCGTCGCGCGCGCGCGAGGCCCTCGCCGCAGTCGGGCTGGCGGGGCGTGAGGCGAGCATGCCGCGCGAGCTGTCGGGCGGCGAGCTGCAGCGCGTCGCGATCGCGCGCGCGCTGGTCGGCCGTCCTGCGCTGGTGCTCGCCGACGAACCCACCGGAAACCTCGACCCGGAGAACGCCGCGCAGGTGCTGGCGCTGCTGCGCGCGCAGGTGAAGCAGGGCGGTGCCGCCGGCATCCTGGTCACGCATTCGGATGCGGCTGCCGCGACCTGCGACCGGCGCTACCGGCTGGGCGCGGAAGGGCTCAGGCCGGTCTGAACAGCCTGCGCGCCGGGAAGGGCAGCGCCTTGCCGCCCAGCGCTTCCTCGATCCGCAGGCCTTCGTTCCATTTCGCCATGCGCTCGGAGCGCGAGAAGCTGCCGACCTTCAACTGCGGCACGCCCCAGCCGATCGCGAGGTGCACGATCGACACATCCTCGGTTTCCCCCGAGCGCGCCGACACCACCGCGCCGTAGCCTTCGGCGCGCGCGGCATCCCAGCACGCGAGCGTCTCGGTGACGGTACCGACCTGGTTGGGCTTCAGCAGCACCGCGTTGCAGGCGCCGCGAGCCGCGCCGGCGCGCAGGCGCGCGGCGTCGGTGCAGAAATAGTCGTCGCCGATCACCTGCACGCGCGAGCCGAAGGAACGGGTGAACGCAGCCATCGCCTCGTCGTCGGTTTCGGCGAACGGGTCCTCGATCGAGACGATGGGGTAGCGGTCCAGCCAGCGCCCGAGCATGACGTGCAACTGGTCTGCGGACAGCGTGCGCTTTTCGAGCGCGAGGTGGTAGCGACCGGCACGGTGCAGCTGCGTCGCCGCGATGTCGAGCGCGATCGCCGCGTCGGTGCCCGGCTGCAATCCTGCATCCTCGATCGCGCCGACGAGTTCCACGAGGCCCTCCTCGTTGGACTTGAACGAGGGCCAGTAGCCGCCTTCGTCGGCGACGCCCTGCAGCGCGCCGCGCTTCGCGAGGCGCGCGCCCGCGGCGTGGTAGACCTGCGCCGTCCATTCCAGCGCCTCGGCAAAGCTGCCGGCGCCAGGGCAGACCAGCAGGTAGTCCTGCACGTCGACGCGGCCGCGCGCGTGCGCGCCGCCGCCGAAGATCTGGATCTGCGGCACCGGCAGCGCGACGTTCTTCGCGCCGGCAAGGTGCTGCCACAGCGGCACGCGCGCCGAGGCAGCCGCAGCGTGCGCGCAGGCGAGCGACACGGCGACGATGGCGTTGGCGCCCAGGCGCGACTTGTCCGGCGTGCCATCGAGTTGTATCAGCCTGGCATCGACGCCGTCCTGTACCGCGTCCATGCCGGCGAGCGCGGCGCGGATCGCGGTATTCACCGCATGCACCGCGTCGCGCACGTCCAGGCACCGGGCTTCGCCGGCACCGGTGGAAGCACCCGCCGGCGCAATGGCGCGGCCGACTGCGCCATCCTCGAGGCGCAGTTCCGCCTCCACGGTCGCTTTGCCGCGCGAGTCCCAGACGCGGCGGCCGAGCACTTCTACGATTTTCGCCATGTGTCCAGCACCTCTCGCAGGCTTGCAGGCGGGGCGAGCAGCAACGCGCGCGCGGCGCGGCGCACGCGGTCCCTCGCGTCGTCGTCGGCAAGGTATTCGACCGGGGACTTGCCATCGACGCGCGCCAGCAGCAGTCCGGGCAGCAGCGACGCGATGCGCGCCTCGAGCACCGCGCGCGGCTCCCAGTGCGCGCCCGCGAGGTAGGCGCCGGCGAGCGCGTCGAAGCAGGCAAGGAAGCCTTCGCGCGCCTGCGGCACCCACAGGCACTTCAGCAGCAGGTGGTTGAGGCAGAACGCGGGATCGAACGCCGGGTCGCCGAACCATGCGCATTCGGCATCGAGGAACACCGGGCCGTCGGGCCCGACCAGCAGGTTCTTCGGGCTGACGTCGCCGTGCACCAGGGCGCGGCGCGTCGCCGCGGTGCGCGCGGCGAGCGCGTGCAGCGGCGCGGCCAGATCCGGGTGCGCGCGTGCGGCGGCGAGCAGGTAGGGCTCGAGCCGGATGGCGTGGAAGCCCGCATCGGTAGCGAAGCGGGCAGCGACCGCGGCGTCGTCTGCGGTCGCGGCATGTACTTTCGCCAGCGCCGTGCCGACGCGCCGCGCGAACTCCGGTACCGCGCGCCCGGCGCGCAACTCCGCCTTCCACAAGGGCAGCGCATCCAGGCACTCCATGGCGAAGAATCCGCTGTCGCTTGCGGCGAGTACGCGCGGCGCAATGCCGGGAACGATGCGCGCGGCGGTCTCGAGCCAGCGGCGCTCGTAGATATTGCGCTCCACCGGCGCTTCCCAGAGCTGCGCCACGCGCAGCCGCGGCAGTGCGCGCTTCACGCAGATCGCGCCGGAGCGCAGTTGCACCTTCCAGATGTCGGACGACACGCCGCCTGCGAGCGCCATTGCGGCGGGCTTCTCGTCAGCCGCCGCCAGCCCCGCGCCGCGCAGGAACGCGAGCACCGCATCCGGCAGGACCTCGTCCTGCCGCTGCATCTCAGGGCGCGAGCCGCTCACGCGTCCAGCCGCTGCCGCCGCGCGTATAGCGCAGGCGGTCGTGCAGCCGGTCAGCGCGCCCCTGCCAGAACTCCATCGTCTCGGGTCTGACGCTGTAGCCGCCCCAGTGCGGCGGCCGCGGCGGGGTATGGCCGTAGCGCAACTTCACCGCGGCGAGCGCCGCTTCCAGCGCGTGTCGGTCGGCCACCGGTTCGCTCTGCGCCGATGCGAGCGCCGACAGCCGCGCGCCCAGCGGCCGCGTCTCGAAGTAGGCGTCCGATTCCGCCTCGGCCAGCGCGGCGACGCTGCCCTCTATGCGTACCTGCCGCTCGAGTTCGCTCCACAGGAAGACGAGGCAGGCGGCCGGCCGGGCGGCGAGCTCGCGTCCCTTGCGGCTCTCGTAATTGGTGAAGAAGACGAAGCCGCCGGCCTCGACGCCCTTCAGCAGCACGATGCGTGCGTTCGGCCTGCCGTCCTCGCGCACCGTGGCGAGCGTCATGGCGTTGGGCAGCGGCACGTCGGCCGCGAGCGCGTCCCGGAACCAGCGGTCGAACTGGCTCAGGGGATCGGCATCGGCGTCCGACTCGGCCAGGCCGGCGCGCATGTACTCCTTGCGGATGTCGGCGATGTTCATGGGCGGATTCTATATTCTCCTGATGGCGCAGCGCCTTACGTCGCGCACTTCAGCCGCGACTGCGGATTCGCGGGAGCGCCGCCAGGATGCCGGCGCGTCGAAGCGCGCATGCGTCGATTCGCCCGAGTGAAAAACGCCTCGTTTCCCTCTAGAAATCGATTGACACGCTGATCCGGATTCGGCATCGTTCGCTCACCGCTGCCCTATGAGCGGAGCCACATCGGGATTCCGTAAGATTCCGGATCAATCAGCAACTCAGGGAAAATCAGAGGAGAGTCAAATATGGCGACGAAGAAAAAAGCCAAGAAAGCACCAGCGAAGAAGAAGTCCGCAGCCAAGCGCAAGCCGAACGCTGCGTTCATGAAGCCGATGAACCCGTCCGCGACGCTCGGGGCAGTGATCGGAAGCAATGCCATGCCGCGCACCGAGGTCACCAAGAAGATCTGGGCCTACATCAAGCGCCACGGCCTGCAGGACAAGAAGAACAAGCGCATGATCAACGCCGACGAGAAACTCAAGCCCGTGTTCGGCGGCAAGAGTCAGGTATCGATGTTCGAGATGACCAAGCTCGTCTCGAAGCACCTCAAGTAGCCACCACCGTCCTTCCTGCCGGCGCCTCCGCTGGAGGCGCCGGCGGCTGCCACGCTAGGCGTGGTACTGCGCCACCCGCGCTACCTCGTTTTTCGAACCCAGCACCACCGGCACCCTCTGGTGCAGCTTTTGCGGCATCAGGTCCATGATCGACGTGCGGCCGTCCGTCGCCATGCCGCCGGCCTGCTCGACGATGAAGGCCATTGGATTGCCCTCGTACATCAGGCGCAGCCGCCCGTCCCGGTAGCGGTCGTCGCTCGGATACATGAAGATGCCGCCGCGCGACAGCACGCGGTAGACGTCCGCCACCATCGAGGCTACCCAGCGCATGTTGAAGTCGCGCCCGCGCACGCCTTCCTTGCCGGCGAGGCATTCATCGATGTAGCGCTTCACCGGAGCGTCCCAGCGGCGCATGTTGGACATGTTGATGGCGAATTCCGACGTGTCCTCGGGGATCCTGATGTCGGGGTGCGTGAGCACGAACGAGCTGAGGTAAGGATCGAGCGTGAAGCAGTGCGTGCCTTCGCCGACCGTGATGACGAGGATCGTCGCCGGGCCGTATAGCGCGAAGCCGGCGGCGACCTGGTTGCGCCCGGGCTGCATGAATGCGGCCTCGGTGGGATCGCAGAGCGACCCGTCGGACTGCTTGGGACAGCGCAGCACCGAGAAGATCGTGCCTACCGAGATGTTCAGGTCGATGTTCGACGAGCCGTCTAGCGGGTCGAACAGCAGCAGGTACTCGCCGCGCGGAAAGTGCGTGGGGATAGGCGAGGGGTCGTCCATCTCTTCGGAGGCCAGCGCGGCGAGGTTGCCGCCCCATTCATTGGCCTCGAGCAGGATCTCGTTGGAAATGACGTCCAGCTTCTTCTGTTCCTCGTCCTGCACGTTGGTGGTGCCCGCCGCGCCGTGGGAGCCGGACAGCGGGCCCTTGTTGACGCGAAAGCCGATCGCCTTGCAGGCCCGCGCGATGGTCTCGATCAGCAGGCGCAGGTCGGCGTTTATCTTCCCCGCGCGCTGGCGCTCGATCAGGTAGCGCGTGAGACTGACCCTTCGCATGTGGACTCTCCCCTTCAGGCGGATTTATGTGTTTTTCGAGCATACCAGCCGCCGCCCAGCAGCACGAAGGCGAGCGACCAGAACACCGGCATCATGCCCACCGCGGCGCCCACCGCGCCCATCAGCAACGGCAGGAAGGTGTGGCTGCCGTTCAGCAGCATGGTGCGCACGCCCACCACCTCGCCCTGGCGGCCCGGCGGCGAGGCGCCATAAAGCAGCGACATGATCATCGGCTGCGCGGCGCCCAGGCCCAGGCCGAGGAAGAACGACAATGCCATCAGCGTCGTGCCGCTGGAGGCGAGCGGAAAGAGCAGGTAGGCCGAGCCCGACACCAGCATCGCGGCGGCAATTACCGTCCATTCCCTGAACCGGCGCGAGAACATCGGGATGAAAAGGCGCACCGTGAATGTCGCCGCGGCGAAGAATCCCATGATCACGCCGATCTCCGAGGCCGACAGCCCGACGCGCGAACCGTACACCGGCATCAGGAAGGAATAGAGGTCCCAGCCCATCGACAGCACCAGGCTGGCGGCGAAGGCCGGGCGCAGTCCGCGGTTCTTCAGCAGGTCGACGACGCTGCGCGGGCCGGCGGGGGCGCGTTCGCGGTTCACGCGCGGCACGCGCCGGCCCCACAGGTACACCGGCACCAGTGCCGCCGCCGGGAACAGGGCGAGGATCAGCATCGCGGTGCGGTGGCTGGTGGCGTCAATGGCGAAGCCGGCGATCATCGGCCCTGCAAACCCGCTCACCGAAAAGCTGAGCGCCAGCCAGCTGAAGTTCGTCGCGCGGCTTTCGGCGCCGCCCATCGCGCCTACCGCGGTGTTCAGCGCCATGTGATAGACGAGAAAGCTGGTGCCGATCAGCGTCGCCGCGATGCACAGGCCGATCACCGCCGGCCAGGCGAACGGCAGCAGCACGGCAAGCGCCATGGCCCCCGCAGCCCACGTCAGCGGCCGCAATGCGCCGACGCGGTCTATGGCGCGGCCTGCGGTGAGCGCGAGCAGCATTGGCACCAGCGCGTACAGCGACATCAGCAGGCCGACGATGAAGGGCGAGGCGCCGAGCTGTATCGCGTGCAGCGACACGGTCATGCGGCTGCCGACGAACGCGGTGTGGCCGAGGACCGTGATCAGCCCGACGAGGACGAGGTTCACGGCGCCGGGGCGCCTACGGCCAGATCGGCAGGGCGGTGAGTCCCGCGGTTTCGGCTTGGCCGCACATCAGGTTCGCGTTCTGTACCGCCTGCGCAGCGGCGCCCTTGCCCAGGTTGTCGATCGCGCCGATGGCGACGACCAGCCCGGTTTCGTTGTTCACGGCGTAGGAGAGGAAGGCGAGGTTGGTCGCCGTCGCCCAGCCGGTGTGCGCGCTGCGCCCCTTCGAGAGCGCGGTGACCTTGATGAAGGGTTCGTCGGCGTACATCGCCTGCGCCGCCTCCAGCAGCCGGGCGGACGTGACGCTTCCGCGCGGCCTGGCGTAGCAGGTCGAGAGGATGCCGCGGGTCATCGGCACCAGGTGGGGCGTGAAGGCGATGCTGGCCGGCCGGCCGGAAACCTGCGTCAGCGCCGCCTGCATCTCGGGCACGTGCGGGTGTTTCTCCAGCCCGTAGGCGAACATGTCCTCGTTGGTTTCTGCATAGCCGAAATCGCTGGCGCCGCCGCGGCCGGTGCCGGTGACGCCGCTCTTGGCGTCGATGACGATGCCGTCCATCTCGATCAGGCCGGCCTTCGCGAGCGGCGCGAGCGCGAGCAGCGACGCAGCGGGGTAGCAGCCCGGGTTGGCCAGCCGCGAACAGCCGCGGATGCGCTCGCGCTGGCCGGGCAGTTCGGTGAGGCCGTATACCCAGCCATCGACGAAACGGTGATCGCCGCCGACGTCGACCACGCGTACCTTGGGGTCGACCTTTGCCAGCGGCTCGCGCGACTTGCCGGTGGGCAGCGACGCGAACAGCAGGTCCAGGCCCGCGGCCTTCTCGGGCGCGAACGCCTGGATGACGATGTCGCCGGCGGGCAGGCCGGCGAGCGCCGGGAAGCGTTCCTTCAGCGACTGTCCGGCGGTGCTGTCGCCAAACGCGGCGGCGAGACGGAACGCGGGGTGGCCGGCGCAGAGCCGCAGGAGCTCCGCGCCGCCGTAACCGCTGATGCCTGCGATCCCGACATTCATGATGCCGGGATCATAGCAAGGAGATCAGACCTGGCCCGCGGCCCTGCGCTGCAGCGCCGCGATCCTCTCCTCGACCGGCGGGTGGGTGGAAAACAGCGCCATGATGCCGGCCTTGCCGCTGATGCCGGAGGCCGCCATGGCCTTGGGCAGTTCGCCAGGCTCGAGGCCGCCAAGCCGCGCCAGCGCGGACATCATCGGCCGCGGGTTGCCCATCAGGTCGGCGGCGCCGGCGTCGGCGCGGAACTCGCGCTGCCGCGAGAACCAGGCGACGATCACCGAGGCGAGCAGTCCGAACACGATCTGCGCGACGATCACGGTGATGTAGAAGCCGGGACCGACGCCGCGCTCGGTCTTGAACACCGCCTTGTCGACGAAGTAGCCGACGACGCGGGCCGCGAACATGACGAAGGTGTTCACCACGCCCTGGATCAGCGTCAGCGTCACCATGTCGCCGTTGGCGACGTGCGCGACCTCGTGGCCGAGCACGGCCTCGACTTCCTCGCGGCTCATGGATTCGAGCAGGCCGGTCGACACGGCGACCAGCGAGCTGTTACGGAAGGCGCCGGTGGCGAAGGCGTTCGGCGCGCCCTCGTAGACCGCGACTTCCGGCATGCCGATCTGTGCGCGATCGGCGAGCTTCTTCACGGTGTTGACCAGCCAGTATTCAGTGCTGCCTTCCGAGCCATCGATGACGCGCGCACCGGTGGACCACTTGGCGATGGGCTTGGACATCAGCAGCGAAATGAACGCGCCGCCGAAGCCGAACACGCCGCACATCACCAGCAGCATCTGGTAGTTGATGCCCTCTGCCGTCAGCCAGGCGTCCAGGCCGAGGATGCTGATGACGATGGACAGCACCACCATCACCGCGATGTTGGTGGCGAGGAAAAGCAGTACCCGTTTCATCTATGCCTCCGGAAGGGGGCGCCATCATAGCAGCCCGATATGCGCCTTTAGATGGTGCCGGCGCGCGGAAGTTCAAGGCTTTGCGGCGAGGATCAGCTCGGCGCCCTTTTCGGCGATCATGTAGGTGGGGGCGTTGGTGTTGCCGGAAGTAATCCGGGGCATCACGGAAGCGTCGATGACCCGCAGCGCGTCGATGCCGAGGACGCGCAGGGCGTCGTCCACCACCGCCAGCGGGTCGCTGCCCATCCTGCAGGTGCCCACCGGGTGGAAGATGGTGGTGCCGAGCTCCCCCGCGGCACGTCCCAGTTCCCCGTCCGACTGTACGCCGGGCCCGGGCATGAATTCCTCGGGCGCGTACTTCTGCATCGCCCGCGCGGCCATGATGCGCCGCGTAAAGCGCATGGCGTCCACCGCCACCTTGCGGTCCTCCGGCGTGGACAGGTAGTTAAGCTTGATCTCCGGGTACGTTTCCGGATCCGCGGACTTGATCCGCACCCAGCCGCGCGAGGTCGGGCGCAGGTTGCAGACGCTGGGGGTGATGGCGGGAAAGGGGTGCAGCGGGTCGCCGAACTTGTCCAGCGACAGCGGCTGCACATGCCACTCGATGTTGGCCGAGGGCTGCGCCGGGTCGCTCTTCGCGAACGCGCCGAGCTGCGAGGGCGGCATGGTCAGCGGCCCGGTCCTGAAGAATGCGTACTCCAGGCCCATCGCCGCCTTGCGCCACAGGCTGTGCGTCATCTCGTTCAGCGTCTTCGCGTTCCTTACCCGATACTGCATGCGCACCTGCAGGTGGTCGTGCAGGTTCGCGCCCACGCCCGGTGCATCCAGCAACACCGGGATGCCATGCTGCTGCAGCAGCGCACCGGGGCCGACGCCCGAGAGCTGCAGCAGTTGCGGCGAGCCGATGGCGCCGGTGGCGAGGATGGTTTCCTTCGCCGCCGGCGCGAAGCACTCGCCGTGCCGCGGGTGGCGAAACTCGATTCCCCGGGCGGCGCGGTGCTCGATGCGCACCTTGCGCACCATTGCCCCGGTGAGCACCGTCAGGTTGGGGCGGTGCATCACCGGGCGCAGGAAGGCGCTGGTCGCGCTCCAGCGCCGGCCGCGCCGCTGGTTCATGTGGAAATACGCGCTGCCGAAGTTGTCGCCGCGGTTGAACTCGCGGATCTTCGGGATGCCGCACTCCTCGGCGGCGTCGCGCCAGGCGTCGATGATCTCCCAGCTGACGCGCGGTTCCTGCACGTGCAGCTCGCCGCCCGCGCCGTGCATCTCGTCCACGCCGTGCTGGTAGTCCTCGACCTTCCGGAAGTAGGGCAGCACCTCGTCCCAGCCCCAGCCCTCGTTGCCGAGCGCCTTCCAGTGCTCGTAGTCGCCCTTCTGCCCGCGCATGTAGATCATGGCGTTGATCGACGAGCAGCCGCCGAGCACCTTGCCGCGCGCGTAGTGGATCGAGCGCCCGGCAAGGTGCTCGTCCGGTTCGGTCCGGTAGCACCAGTCGGTGCGCGGGTTGGCGATGGTGTAGAGGTAGCCGACCGGGATGTCGATCCAGAACCAGTCGTCCTTGCCGCCAGCCTCGAGCAGCAGGACGCGGTTCTTCGGGTCGGCCGACAGCCGGTTCGCCAGCACGCAGCCGGCGCTGCCGCCGCCGGCGATCACGTAGTCCCATTCGCCGAAGGGCTGCGCCATTTACATAACTTTACCGCAGCGAGACACGCCGCTTACCACTGGCGCGCAGAGTCTGCATCACGGGCATGTGCCCGATTCAGACAAGGAAAGCGGACATGAAACCAGGCAACAAGTGGGGACGGGTAGCGATCGTGCTGCTGGCAGGCGGAATCGCCATCGGCGCAGGCGCCGCGGCTAACGCGCACGGCGACCGCGGCTGGCACCAGCGCGGCGGCGCGGCGATGGACCCGGCGAAGATGGACGAGCGCATCGAATCGCGGGTCAAGCGCATGCTGAAGCGCGTCGACGCCAGCGAGGAGCAGCGCACGAAAGTCGCCGACATCGCGAAGAAGGCGGTGGCGGACCTGCGCGGCATGCGCGCGAAGCAGTCCGACCTGCGCAAGCGCGGCATCGCGCTGCTGTCGGCGCCGACCATAGATCGGGCGGCGATCGAGTCGCTGCGCGTCGAGCAGATCAGGCTCGCCGACGAGGCGTCCAAGCGCATGTCGGTGGCACTCGCCGATACCGCGGAAGTGCTGACGCCGGAGCAGCGCGCGAAGATCGCCGAGCGCATGCAGAAGCGCGGCGAGCGCATGAAGCGGCACGGCGAGCATCGCCAGCGCGGCTGAAGCCATAATGCGTCCATGTCCGGGCGCATCCTGATGATCGACGATGACGCCCGCCTCGCGGGGATGGTCTCCGACTATCTCGGCGCGGCGGGCTTCCGCGTCGATGTGTGCGGCACGGCGGCCGCCGGCCTGGCGCGACTGGAGAAGGAGCCGTACGCCGCGCTGATCCTCGACCTCATGCTGCCCGACGCCGACGGGCTGGACGTGTGCCGCAGCGTGCGTACCGCGGGCAACAACGTGCCCATCCTGATGCTCACCGCGCGCGGCGATTCGGCGGACCGCGTGGTCGGGCTGGAGATCGGCGCCGACGACTACCTGCCGAAGCCCTTCGAGCCGCGCGAGCTGCTGGCGAGGCTGCGCGCGGTGTTGCGCCGGGGCGTCGCGGCGGGCGGCCGCGACGTGCTGCGCTTCGGCCGGCTCGAGATCGACCGCGGCGCGCGCGTGGTGCGCCTGGACGGCGCCGAGTGCGCGTTGACCGGCTACCAGTACGCGCTGCTGGTTGCGCTGGCCGCGCATGCCGGCCGCGTGCTGTCGCGCGAGCAGTTGATGGATCTGGTGAAGGGCGAGGCGCTGGAGGCATTCGACCGTTCGATCGACGTGCACGTGTCGCGCATACGCGCCGCCATCGAGGACGACCCCAAGCGGCCGCGCCGCATCGTCACCGTGCGCGGCGCCGGCTATGTGTTCGCGCGCAACCAGGACGGCGTGGACGGCCCGCGGTGAAGAAGCTCTACCTGCAGGTGTACCTGACGCTGCTGGCGAGCCTGCTGCTGTTTGCGCTGCTGGCCGCGGCGCTGTGGCGCTATTCGGGCGACCGGCACGTCTACCGCGAGGCCACCGCCATCGCCAGCGAAGTGGTCGAATCGGTGCTGCCGCAGCCGCGCGAGCCGCGCGCGGTGCAGGAGGCGGCGCTGCGGGAATGGGCGCGTCGCATGCGCGCACGCATGACTCTGTACGCAGCCGATGGCACTCGCATCGCGTCCGCGGGCGAGCCGCTGCCGATGCCGGATGCGGAGTCGGGCCGGCCCGCGCGCGGCAGGGGCTGGGCGGTGCGGCTGTCGGACGGGCGCTGGCTGGTCGCCGCGCGCGACAGGGACCGCCGGCGCAGCACGCCGGTGCTCGGCTTCATCGCGGCGCTGCTGGTAATCGCGCTCGCGGTGGCGGTTGGTGCCTATCCGGTGGTCCGCCGCGTCACGCGTCGCCTCGAGCGGCTGCAACAGGGCGTGGAAGCGCTGGGGGCAGGCAACCTCGGCGCAAGGGTGCGCGTCGAAGGGCATGACGAGGTGGCGCGGCTCGCGGCGCAGTTCAACCGCTCCGCCGCGGAGCTCGAGCGCCTGGTCGGTGCGCATCGCACGCTGCTCGCGAACGCCTCGCATGAACTGCGCTCGCCGCTCGCCCGCATCCGCATGGCGCTGGAGATGCCGGACGCCGGTGGCAGCCGGCGCGACGAACTCGCGCGCGACATCGCCGAACTCGACGCCCTGATAGACGAGATCCTGCTCGCCAGCCGGCTGGACGCCATGCGCGCGCCGGACAAGCGTGAGGAGACCGACCTGCTCGCGCTGGCAGCAGAAGAGGCGGCGCGCATCGATGTGCCGGTGGAGGGAGAGACGGTGCTCGTGCAGGGCGAACCGGTGCTGCTGCGCCGCATGCTGCGCAACCTGCTCGAGAACGCGCGCCGGCATGCGCCGGGCGCAGCGGTCGATGTGCGCGTGCGCCGCGCGCCGGGCGGTGCCGAGATCGAGGTCGCAGACCGCGGTCCGGGCGTGCCTGAGGCCGAACGCGCGCGCATCTTCGAGCCGTTCTACCGGCCTGCGGGCGCGCGCGAAGGAGGCGGCGGCTATGGCCTCGGCCTGTCCCTGGTGCGCCAGATCGCCCGCCGCCACGGCGGCGATGCACGCTGCGAAGCGCGCGAGGGCGGCGGCAGCCGGTTCCTCGTCTACGTCTCGGACGGTGACGTGCGTTCGTCGGCGTAGAAGCGGTAGTACAGCAGGTCCTCCTTGAAGCCGTGCTCGTCCCAGACGTGGTGCAGCACGCCGCAATCGAGCAGGCGCTGTCCCACGATCAGGGCTTCGTTCAGGGACAGTCCGCGCGCGCGCATCCAGGCGACGGCTTCGCTGCCGACGAAACAGCGCGGGTAACTGCGCCCCATCCAGCTGCGCTCCTCGATGCCGACGCCGTCCGGCGCGCGCCATGCGTCGATGAGTGCGCCGAGGTCCAGCGCGGCGAGTGCAGGGGTGTCGATGGCGAAGCGGTAGTAGAAGCTGCCGTCGCGGAAGGCCTGTTCGCGCACCACGTGGTAGACGTACCCCGCGTCCAGGAGCGCGCTGCCGGCAAGCGCGGCGAGCTCGCGCGACACGGCGTATTCGCGCGCGATCCAGTCGACCGCTTCGCTGCCGACGAAGCACTGCTCGTATGTGCGCAGCAGGTAGCGGCGGTCCGCAATCGGCACGCCGCCTTCCCGCGCCATGCGCGCGGCGAGGTTGGGCAGGTCGATGCCGGCCAATGCCAGCGTGTCGCGGTCCGCAGGCGCATCCGCCGGAGCCGCGGTGTCCCGCGGCAGCGCGGCGACGCTGGCTTCCATGCGCGACAGGTCCGGTGTCTCGCCGCCCAGCGCCAGCATGACCTGGCGCAGGACCGGTCCGATGCTGCTGCGCGCGCGTTGTGCCGAGCAGGCGGGCAGCAGGTCCGCCGCACCGGCGCGCTTCACCCATGCACGTTCCGGCGCGCCGATCCATGCGCGGCTCCCGGCGGTGAGCAGGATCCGGGTGTCGGGGCGCAGCCGCGCGACGCGGCGACAGAACGGCGCGGGAAAGCCGTCCTCGCGGCACACGAGCGCCAGGTCAGCGATCACCAGCGACGGGCCGCTTCCGCCGCCGAGCGAGGATGCGAGCGCCTCATGCAGCGGCTGCTCGGGTACGACCGGCGCCGCCGTCAGGCCCTGCGATGCTACTGCCGCCTGCAGCAGCCTGCCCTGCTGTGCGTCGCATTGAGCGATCGCGACCATGGCAGCGGATGGCATGGCCGGCCTGTGTTCAGTCCGGCAGCAGTTCGCACAGGATCGCCAGCCGCACCAGTTCGGCGAGCGATCGGGTCTGCATCTTCTCCATGACCTTGGCGCGGTGGACTTCCACTGTGCGCGTCGACAGCCCCAGGCGCGTCGCCGCGACCTTGTTCGGCTTGCCTTCGGCGATCAGCAGCATGACTTCGCGCTCGCGCGGCGTCAGCGCCGCGAATCGCCGCTCGGCCTCGGCGCGGCCCAGGCCAGCCGCGGCAGGCGTCTCGACCGAACGCTCCAGCGCGCGGTGCACCGCGTCCAGCAGCACCTGGTCGTTGAAGGGCTTCTCGATGAAGTCGCTTGCCCCGGCCTTCATCGCGCGCACCGCCATGGCGACGTCGCCGTGGCCGGTGATGATGATGGTGGGCAGGGCGACGTTCCGCGCGCGCAGCGCGTCCTGCAGTTCCAGCCCGCTCATGCCCGGCATGCGCACGTCGGCGATCAGGCACTGGTGCGGCGCGGGGGACCAGGCGGCGAGGAACTCCGTCGCGCTGGCGTGGGCGCGCGAGGCGAGCCCGACCGAGCGCAGCAGCATCGACAGCGATTCGCGGATCGGCGCCTCGTCGTCGACGATGTGCACCAGTGGTTCAGGCTTCTGCATGCTCCTGCTCCTCGACGACCGGCAGGGTGAGGTGGAAGGTCGCGCCGTCGGCTTGCGCGGTGGCCCACAAGCGACCGCCATGGGCATCCATGATCGAGCGGCTGAGGGACAGGCCGATGCCGATGCCGTCGGCCTTCGTGGTGTAGAAGGGCTCGAACACCTTGTCCAGCGCGCCTTCTGCGATGCCGGGCCCGGTGTCGTGTACCGCGATCTCGATCATGCGGCCGCCATCGGCGAGCGCCGTGGACAGCGTGACGCGGCGGGTGCCTGAATCGGCCTGGTGGATCGACTCGGAGGCGTTGCGCACCAGGTTCAGCAGCACCTGCTGCACCTGGATCGGGTCTGCCAGCACCTTCGGCAGCCCGGTTACCGGCGCCCAGCACAGCTCGACACCGTACTGGCGCGCTTCCGGGCCGGCGAGGCGCAGCACGTCCGTGACCAGCGCGTTGACGTCGACGCCGGCGTGCTCGCCCTCGTCGCCGCGCACGAAACCGCGCATCTTGCGCACGATCTCGCCCGCGCGCTGGGCCTCGGACGCCACGCGCTGCATCGCGTCCAGCGTTTCGGCGGGCTGGACGCTGCCGGATCGCAGCATGCGGATGCAGGCCGACGCATAGTTCGAGATCGCGGTGAGCGGCTGGTTGATCTCGTGCGCGATCGCGCTCGCCATCTCGCCCATCGACGATACCCGCGACACGTGCGCAAGCTGCTGCAGGTGCTGGCGCGACTGCTCCTCGGCGCGGCGGCGGGCGGTGACATCGCGCCCGACCAGGATGATGCAGTCGCACCGCCCTTGCGCATCCAGCACGGCGCGCGCCGACCACGCCAGCCAGCGCCAGCCCTGTGGCGTCATCACGCGCGCTTCGCCCGCGGCGGTGTAGGGCGGGCGCGCGACCGCGTCCAGCGCCTCGCACATCGCTGCGCCGTCTTCCTCGTGCACCTCGAACGCCTCGGTCAGCGGCCTGCCCAGCATCTCGCCGTCGGTCTTGCCGAAAAACGCGTAGTGCGACGGGCTTGCATAAAGCACATGCCGCGTGCGGCCACAGATCCTGGCGACCAGGTCGGTCTGGTTGTCCACCAGCAGGCGGTACTTCTCCTCGCTTTCGCGCAGCCTCGCTTCGGCCGCGCCGCGCTCGCGGCGCGATGCGGCGAACAGCAGCGCGGTGGCCGACAGCACGGCGAGGAACAGGTACAGGCTGGCGATGTTTTCCATGTCCACGTCGGCCGAAATCGCGCGGCCGGCGAACGGTCCTTCGCCCATGCGATGGCAGGCGATCGCGGTGATGCCCGCAATCAGCAGCACGGTCGCGGTCTGGCGCACGCCGAAGCTGTAGGCGGCCCACACGGCGATCGGGAACAGCGCGTAGGGCAGCGAATCGACGCGCATCAGCGGCCCGAGCATGGCGCCGAACACCGCGAGCGACGTTGCAAGCGTGACCCCGTAGAGGATCGCTTCCTTCCCGGGCAGCACCGGCTCCGCGCTGCGCGCCCGTGCCCAGGTGAGCGCAGCGGGAACGACGAGGAGGATGCCCACCACCTCGCCCAGCGTCGCGAATTCGGCGAAGCCGACCGTCTGCGCGGTGATCGCGCCTTCTCGCCAGTACTCCGCCACGAGCGAGCGAGCCGCATTGATGGCCGGCGATACGGTGGCGCCGACGCCTGCCAGCAGCAGCACGTCCTGCACGCGCTGCAGCGCGGGGTCGAACCGCACCAGCCGCACCAGCAGCCACCAGGTCAGAGCGAGTTGCGCGGTAGTGAGCGCCGCGTCCGCGACCGCGAGCAGGGGCGCCTTGCCGCCGAGCAGCGCGCAGGCCAGCGCGCCCAGTGCGATGCCGGGCAGAACGCGCGCACCGAACAGCAGCAACGCCGCGATGCCGACCGCGCTGGCGAACCAGACGATCGCGGCGCCGTGCAGCGTAAGCGCGCCTACGGCGGCCTCGGACGCGAGCGCGTAGGCCGCGGCGACCAGCAGGTTCAGCAATATGGGCGGGCGCTGCATGCGCGCAACGTACCAGCAAAGCACCGCCACCGCAGTAGGTAGTGCTACGTAGCGTCCGCGCGGGACTAGGTAGTTTCCGCGGCCGATCCACGTAGCAGGGCGTATTTGCCGCGACGCCGGCGCCGATCATCATCCGGGCCATGGAAACGAAGGACGACACCACGAACGCGGCGGCAGCGCAGGTGAATGCGCTGGCGGCGCGAGCCGCCGAGCACGGCCGCAGCTTCATGCTGGCGGTTTCGCCGGCCGCGCTTACCCGCGTCATGGTGGCTGCGTTCCGCGCCGATGCGCGTGCCTGGCGCAGCGCCCACGTGTTCCTCGCCGATACGCGCTTCGATGCCTGCGGCTGCGGCGAGGAGGAGGCGCACCGCCTGCTGCGCGAGCTGCCGGTGCCGCGCAGCAGGCTGTACCTCGACACCGCAGACATCGCGTGCCCGGTGCGTGGCGCAGCCGCGTTCGAGCAGCGCCTGCGCGCGTTCTTCGGGCTCGCGGTGGGCGACCTGCCGCTGTTCGACGCGGTGCTGCTGCACATCGATTCTCCCGGCGAGGCGGCGCGGCTGCAGGGCGGCGCCGGTGCGCTCGACGACACCATGCGCATCGCGGTTCCCGGCCGGCGTTCCGCCGGCGCCGCGCCGTACGTGACGCTCAGCCCGGCGGTGATCCGCTACGCGCGCAGCGTGGTGGTGACCACCTGCGGCGGCCACACCGTGCTGCGCAGCCCGATGCGCGGCGGCCTGCCCGCGGGCATCTTCGCCGGCCCCAACGTGACGCTGCATGCCGCCTGAACCTCGCAAATCATCCCCTCAAAGGAAACCGCACATGACCACCACCCTGGATTCCGCCGAGCTGGCGCAGCACCGCAAGCAACTCTTTCTCTACGCGCTGCGCGCGGTGTCGGACCGGGCGCTCGCCGAGGACCTGGTGCAGGACACCTTCGTCGCCGCATTGAGCTCCGACGTGCCGTTCCGCGGCGAAAGCTCCCTGCGCACGTGGCTGATCGGGATCCTGCGCCACAAGATCATGGATGCCTACCGTGCGCGCGGCCGCGCGATGGATAGCCTGGACGCGCCGCTGTCGGCGGACGACGCCGGCGCCAGCGCGGTCGATGCGATTCCGGCGGAGAACGCCGACCCCGCGCAGCACCTGGAGCACAAGCGCCTGTGGGAATTGTTCGGCCGGCTGCTGCGGCACATGCCGGCGCGCACCGCCGAATCATTCGTCGGTGCGGACCTGGGCGGCGAGAGCACCGACGAACTCTGCGACAGGCTCGCGGTCAGCCGCGGACGCCTCGCGGTGATGCGGCATCGCGCGCGCAGCGTGCTGCGCGAAGGCTTCTCGCAGGCCGCCGCGGCCTAGGGTCTGTTTCGCGCCGCCGGCGCGCGTGTGCGGGCCGCGGGGGCTATAGTGCAGCGCCCCCGCCATGCCGCCAGTTCCGACCGATTCGAGCAACTATCGCAGGCAGCGCGCCGTCGCGTATTCGCTCGGCGCTGCTGCCTTCGTGCTGGCGTTCTTCCATCGCGTCGCACCTGGCGCGATCGCCGCCGACCTGCGCGACACCTTCAGCGCCAGCGCGACCATGCTGGGCTTCATCGCCGCGCTGTATTTCTACCCTTACGCGGCGATGCAACTGCCCTCCGGCATCCTCGCCGATTCCGTGGGGCCGCGGCGCCTGTTCTGCGGCGGCCTGATCGTCGCCGGCGCGGGCTCGCTGTTGTTCGGTTACGCGCCGGATGCGCTGTGGCTGCTGGTCGGCCGCGGCCTGGTGGGACTCGGCGTCGCGGTGGCGTTCGTGTCGGTGCTGAAGCTGATCGCAAACTGGTTCGGCGAGCACGAGTTCGGTACCTGGGTCGGCATGCTGATGCTGCTAGGCAACCTGGGCGGCGTGCTCGGCGTCGCGCCGCTGGCGTGGGCTACCCGGCACGTGTCCTGGCGCGACGTTTTCGGCGGCATCGGCCTGGTGTCGCTCGCGCTCGCGCTGTGCATCTGGCTGTGGGTGCGGGATTCGCCGCATGCATCCGTGCCGGCGAGATCGGTGCAGCGCGCCGGCTGGTGGGAGAGCCTGTCCAGCGTTGCCGGCAACCGCGATACCTGGCCGGTGTTCCTGATCCACTTCACGCTGATCGGCACCTACCTGGCGTTCGCCGGCCTGTGGGCGGTGCCCTACCTGACGCAGGGCCAGGGCATGACGCTGACCGATGCGACGCTGCACGTCACTGCGATGATCCTCGCCTTCGCGGCGGCGGCGTTCGCCACCGGCGCGCTGTCGGACCGCATGCGCAAGCGCCTGCCATTGCTGCGCGGGCTGTCGGTGCTGTATGTCGCCAGCTGGCTGCCCTGGGTGATGGGTTGGAAGCTGCCGGCCCTGGCTTCGTACGCGGTGTTCGTGGCGATGGGCCTGGGCATCGCCGGCGCCAGCCTGGCGTGGGCGCTGGCGAAGGAACTCAACCCGCCCGCGCTGTCCGGCACCGCGACCAGCCTGGTGAACACCGGCGGCTTCATCGGCGCGGCGCTGTACCAGCCGCTCACCGGCTGGGTGCTCGACCTCAGCGGCGGTGCGCTGACGCCGGACGACTACCGCCGCGCCGCACTGGTGCTGGCGCTGATCGCGCTGACGGGCCTGGTCGCCGCCTTCCGCATCCGAGAGACCGGCTGTCGCAATGCGTGGGCGGGGAGCGGGGGCCTGGCCAGCAGCAGGTGAACGTCGCCCAGCGCGCGCTCGGCGAAGCCGGCCTCGCAGTAGCACAGGTAGAACTCCCACATGCGGATGAAGCGCTCCGGGTAGCCGAGGCCGCGCACCGCGTCCAGGTTGCGCAGGAAGTTGCGCCGCCAGTGCGCCAGCGTGGTCGCGTAGTGCGGGCCGATGTCCTCCAGGTCCAGCATGCGCAGCGGACTCGAGCGCGTGATGCTCTGCGCCATCGCGGTGATCGAAGGGATGCAGCTGCCGGGGAAGATGTAGCGCTGGATGAAGTCCACCGCGCGGCGGGCGGACTCGTAGCGCTGGTCGGCGATGGTGATCGCCTGCAGCAGCATCAGGCCGCCGGGGCGCAGCAGGCTCGCGCAGCGCGCGAAGTAGGTGTCGTAGTAATCGTGGCCGACCGCCTCGATCATCTCGATCGACACCAGCTTGTTGTAGCTGCCACGCAGGTCGCGGTAGTCTTCCAGCAGCAGCGTGACGCGGCCGGACAGGCCGGCCGCGGCGACGCGCTCGGTGGCGAGTTCGTGCTGGCGGCGCGAGATGGTCGTCGTCGTCACGCGGCAGCCGTAGTGCCGCGCCGCGTGGATCGCCATGCCGCCCCAGCCGGTGCCGATCTCCAGCAGGTGGTCGCCGGGGCCGAGGTCGAGCTTGCGGCAGATGGTGTCCAGCCGCACCGCCTGCGCCTCCTCGAGGCTCATGGCCGGATCCTCGAATATGGCGCTCGAATACATCATGCTCGGGTCGAGGAACAGCGCGAAGAACTCGTTGCCGAGGTCGTAGTGCGCGGCGATGTTGCGCCGGCTGCCGCGCCGGCTGTTCGCGTTCAGCCAGTGCGTGAACCTGCGCAGCGGCGCGGCAAGCCGGGCAAAGCCGCCTTCCATGTCGTCCACCGCGTGCAGGTTGCGCACCAGGATGCGCATCAGCGTCGTCAGGTGGTCGGTGCTCCACCAGCCCTGCATGTAGGCTTCGCCGGCACCGATCGAGCCGCCGAGCGCGACCTCGCGGTAGAAGCGCGCATCGTGCACGTGCACGGTGGCGTGCAGGTCCGCGTCGGCCGCGCCGTGGCGTGTCGAGGTATCGCCGTCGACGAGCGTGATGGTGCCGTGGCGGAGCGTGGACAGGGTCTTGTGCAGCAGTGTCTTCATGGGTGGGCGTAGAAAGGCGTGCGTTTGAGCCACAGGCGAAGCGCCTGCCAGTAGATCGCGCCGAGGACCTTCAGCGTCATCAGCGGATAGGTGACGAGGGTGGCGGCGAGGGCCGCGCCGCCGATCTCGCGGCGCTCCAGGCTCAGCGTAGCGTCGAACACGCGCTTGTCGTTGTCGATGTCTTCCATGTGCACCGAGAGCGTGCTGCCGGGCATGGAGAAGCGCCAGTCGTACTCGAGCTGCATCGGCAGGAAGGGCGAGACGTGGAAGCGCTTCGGAAAGCGGTAGCGCATCGCGCCGTCGAGCACGTAGGCGTGCCGCTCGCCCCATGGCGTGTTGGTGATCTCGGCGACGATGTTCGTCACGCGGCTGCCGGCGGCGTCGAAGCAGTAGTAGAAGCTCACCGGGTTGAACACGTGGCCGAACATGCGCAGGTGCGCGAGCATGCGGATCGGTCCCCCAGGCCGCGTGCCGGTCTCGCGCTCGACCAGGTCGCGCACCGCGGTATCCAGCGGCACGCGCGCATCGCCCAGGTAGTCGGCGCGGCGAAACCATGCGAGCGCGGGCCGCGCCGCCGACCACAACCAGCGGCCGCTGAACACGCGCTCCAGCTCGCCCAGGTCCAGGTACGCCATGAACAGGCGGTACTCGAAGGCGTGCGCACGCGGCGCGTGGCGCCGGTGCCTAAGCCGACCGTGATAGAGCGCGCTGTGCATGGGATTCGCGTCGCTGGAAGTGCTTCACCGCCTCGAGCGCGCTGACGACGCCGTCCTCGTGAAAGCCGTTGCGCCAGTACGCGCCGCAGTAGTACGTGTGCCGCTCGCCGTTCAGCTCGCGCTGGCGCGCCTGCGCGGCGACGCCCGCCGGCGTGTACAGCGGGTGGTGGTAGGTAATGCGCCGGATCACTTTCGCCGGGTCGATGGCGTCGCTGCGGTTGAGCGTGACGAGGAACGGCTCGCGCGCGTCCAGCCCCTGCAGGATGTTCATATTGTAGGTCAAGGCGACGCGGCCGCCATCCTGCGGCAGCACGTGGTAGTTCCACGCCGCCCACGCCAGCTTCCTGCGCGGCATCAGCCGCGCATCGGTGTGCAGCACCGCGTCGTTGCGCTGGAACGGGATCGCGCCCAGCACCTCGCGTTCCTGCGGCGTCGGGTCGGCCAGCAGCGCCAGCGCCTGGTCGCTGTGGCAGGCGAGGAACGCGGCATCGAAACGCTCGGCGGCGGCGCCACGCGGCTTCACCATCACCATGCCGGGCAGCCGCCGGATCGATTCCACCGGCGTGCGCAGCCGGATGCGGTGGCGGAACGGCGCGACCAGTTTCTCCACGTAGCGCGCCGAGCCGCCGCGCACCACGCGCCAGGTGGGCCGCGCGTCCACGCTCAGCATGCCGTGGTTGTGGAAGAAGCGCACGAAGAAGCGCGCGGGAAAGCGCTGCATGCTCTCCGGATCGGTGGACCAGATCGCCGCGCCCATGGGCACGATGTAGTGCTCGACGAATCGCCTGCCGTAGCCGCCGGCACGCAGGTACTCGCCCAGGCTCAGGCCATCGTCGCCTGCATCGAGCAGCGCCGGCGCCTCGCGGTTGAAGCGCAGGATGTCGCGCACCATGCCGATGAAGCCGGGACTGACGAGGTTGCGGCGCTGCGCGAACAGCGCATTGAGCGAGGTGCCGTTGTACTCGATACCGCTCGCTTCGTCGCGCACCGAGAAACTCATGCGGCTTGCCTGCGACGCGACGCCCAGTTCCGCCAGCAGGCGGATGAAGTTCGGGTAGGTGCGGTCGTTGAAGACGATGAAGCCGGTGTCGACCTGGTACTCGCGACCGTGCTGCTCTACGGCATGGGTGTGCGTGTGGCCGCCGACGTGCGCGCCGGCCTCGAACACGCTCACCTGGTGCTCGCGGTGCAGATGATAGGCGGCGACGTTGCCGGCGATGCCGGCGCCGATGATGGCGATCCTCACGACTGCCTGCGCGCGTCGCGTACGGCTGCGGGGACGGTCTTCAGGTCCCAGATCAGGCCGAGGGCGGCCAGCAGCCGGAGGAAGTACCAGGTGAGGTCGATCTCCCACCAGTAGAAGCCCTGGCGCGCCGAGCCGGGGTAGTGGTGGTGGTTGTTGTGCCAGCCTTCGCCGAAGGTGAGCAGCGCAAGCCACGGATTGTTGCGGCTGCGGTCGGGCGTGGCGTAACGGCGCGAGCCGAAGCTGTGCGCGAGCGAGTTCACGGTGAACGTGGCGTGGTACAGCGCCACGGTGGAGACGGCGAAGCCCCATACCAGGAGCTGCAGGCCGCCTGCGGCGTAGAGCGCGGCGGCGAGCAGCGCGGGGACGAGCGCGTCGTAGCGGTCGAGGAACCTCAGCTCGGGGTAGCGGGCGAGGTCCTGCACGCGCGCGCTGCGCGTGGCGAAGTTCTCGCGCGCAGTGAACCAGCCGGCGTGCGCCCACAGGAAGCCATGCCGGTGCGGCGAGTGCGCATCGTGCTCGCCGTCGGCGTGCGCGTGGTGGTGGCGGTGGTGCGAGGCCCACCACAGCGGGCCGCGCTGCGCGGCGCTGGCGCCCAGCACGGCAAAGGCGAACTGCGCCGCGCGCGAGGTGCGGAAGGCCTTGTGCGAGAAGTAACGGTGGTAGAAGCCGGTGATGGCGAGCATGCGCACGGCGAACAGCGCCACCGCAACGCCGACCGCAAGCGGACTCCAGCCGACCCAGATCACGGCGAAGCAGGCCAGGTGCAGGCCGATGAACGGCAGCACGCGCAGCCAGTCGACGCCGCTGCCCGATAGCGGCGCGGCGCTGGCATCGAACCAGGCGAGGAGCGCCCTCATACCGGCCTGCGCGGTCCGGGGAAGAACGCGTTGGTGCGCGCGACGTACTGCCGGTATGCCGGGCGGCGCTCGACCATGTCGTGCTCGAGCAGCGCGACGCCGGATACCTTCAGCAGCAGGAAGCTCATCAGCAGCGGCGCGAACAGCGTCCACCACGCGCCCGCCGCCGCGGCGATGAGCCAGATGCCCCACCACACGCAGGCCTCGCCGAAGTAGTTGGGGTGCCGCGTGTAGCGCCACAGGCCGCGGTCCATGACGCGGCCGGCGTTCGCCGCCACCGCCTTGAAGCGCGCAAGCTGCCAGTCGGCGACGGCTTCGAACGCCAGGCCGAAGGCGAACAACGCGACGCCTGCCGCATCGAGTGCGTTCAGCGGCGCAGGGGACTCGATGGCGGCGAAGAGCGGAAACGCGATGATCCACGCCAGCAGCGCCTGCAGGCCGAAGACGAGGTACAGGCTCTTCCAGCCGAAGCCGGGTTCGTTGCGCGCGCGGATCGCCTGGTAGCGGCGGTCCTCCGCCTTGCCGTGGTTGCGGGCAGCCAGGTAGGTGGAAAGCCGCGCCGCCCACAGTGCGACGAGCAGCAGGAGCAGCGCGGCGCGCGGGCCGGTGGCTGCAGCCGTCGCCGCGTGCACCGCGGCAGCGGCGACGAAGAACAGCGCCCACAGGCTGTCGACGACGTTGACGTTGCGCCGCGCGCAGCTCCAGGCCCAGCCGCAGAGCGCAAGCGCGAGCGTCGCGCCGAGTGCGGCGGCCTCAGGCATCGGGTCGCTCGTAGAGGTAGTGGCTGACCCACCATTCCTGCCCGTCGCGGTAGCCGAACAGTTCGGCGCAGGCCATGAAGAACATGCGCCAGCGCATGAACCACTGCGTCGCGTTCGCCTCGCCATAGGTGTCGGCGAGGACGCGCATCACGGCGTCGCGACGCGCATCCACGTTGGCGAGCCAGGCGTTGGCAGTGCGCTCGTAGTGGCGGCCGTCCCAGCGCCAGCGCCGCAGCAGGCGCAGCCGGTCCTGGAAGCGCAGCGCCAGGTCGTCGCTGGGCATCATGCCGCCGGAGAAGAAATGGCTGCTCATCCAGTCGCTGGCGTCGCGCGCCTCGAACGCATACGGCACGCTGCGATGGCAGAACACGTGCATGAAGAAGCGCCCGCCGGGCCTGAGCCAGCCATGCACGCGCTCGAACAGCAGCCGCCAGTTGCGCATGTGCTCGAACATCTCGACCGAGACGATGCGGTCGTAGCGGCGCCCGGCGTCGAACGCATTCATGTCCGCGGTGATCACGGTGACGTTCGCGAGGCCGCGATGCAGCGCCTCGGCGATGATGTGCTCGCGCTGCGAGGCCGAGTTGGACACCGCAGTGATGCGGCTGCCGGGGTAGTGCTTCGCCATCCACAGCGTAAGCGAGCCCCAGCCGCAGCCGAGTTCGAGGATGTCCTGCCCGTCGGCGAGCCCGGCGCGCCTGCAGCTGATCGCCAGCGCGGCTTCCGCGGCGGCGTCGAGCGAGGTGACGCCTTCACCCCAGTAGCAGCCGCTGTACTTGCGGCGCGCGTCCAGTGCCAGGGCAAAGAAGTCCGCCGGCACCTCGTAGTGCTGCGCGTTCGCGAGTTCGGGCAGCAGCGCGATCGGCGCCGCGTCCATGCTGGCGATGAACGACTCGGCAGCGTCAGCTGCCGCCTCGGCATCGGCCGCATGGATCTCGCCGAGGCGCTGGCGCAGCAGCCGGCGGATGCCCGCGCGGATGAAGGAATCGGGAAGGTATCCCTGCTCGGTCCAATTGACCGCGAGGCTCGTGACTGTCATGGGTTCCTAAGGGTTGAGAAGCTGAGCGATGCGCTTCAGGCCGTGCCCGATGTCCTCGCCCAGCGCATGCGCGCCGGCGGTTTCAATGGCATCGCGATGGCGCGCCGAGCACGGCCCGCCGACGCAGACCGGGATGCCGGCTGCGGCTACCAGGGCCGGAAGCTCCCGCTCCATCAGGCCGGCACGCGGCGCGATCGCGCCGGAAAGCACGATTGCGGCGCTGCGCGAGCGCCGCGCCGCCAGCGCAAGCTCGCCCAGCGGCATGTCGGCGCCGAGCAGCACCGGCCGGAAGCCATGCTCGTGCGCGGCGAGCGCAAACAGCAGCAGGCCTGATTCGTGGTGTTCGCCGGGCAGGCATGCCGACAGCAGTTTCGCGCCGTCGTGCCTGCGCGTGCGATGGTGAAACCGCGCGCCCAGCTTGTTGCGCAGGTATACGGCGAAAAAGTGCTCCTCGGCGACCGCGCCCGGGGTTTCCTTCCAGCGCTCGCCCAGTTCCCTGAACAGCGGCACCAGCACCTGGTCGGTGACCAGCTCCAGCGGGTAGAGCGCAAGCAGGCCGTTGTAGGCCTCTTCCAGCGCGTCCTCGTCGAACTGCGCGATCGCGGTAGCCATGCGCGCACGCGTCTGCGACCAGCCGTCGGTCGCGTCGCCGGACTCGCGCACCTGGCTGATCGCCACGCCCTTTTGCAGCTGCGCCAGGATCCGATGGATGGCGTCGATGTTGGCGCGGGTATAGACGCGGTGCCCGCTGGGCGTGCGCACCGGTCTCACCAGCCCGTAGCGGCGCTCCCAGGCGCGCAGGGTGATCGGGTTGACCCCGGTCAGGCTGGCCACGGTGCGGATGGGGAACAGCTCTGCGTCTGCTGATGACATTGTACAAAGATTGTACAGATATCATTTGAAGATGGCAATAGTGCTACCTAAATCGATGCAATATCAGTACATCAAAGATGCCTTGCATATCGATCCTGCACCGATCGAGGCCGGGCGCGCGCGGTAATGTGCGGGTCCGCTGGTGCGGGACATGAAGCGAGGAGCGGGAGAAGTGTCATTCAGGATCGGTGTTGACCTGGGCGGTACCAAGATCGAGGCGGCGGTGCTGCGCGCGGACGGCGCGCAGTCGCTGCGCAAGCGCGTGCCGACGCCGCAGGGCGACTACCGCGCCACGGTGGCGGCGGTTGCCGGCCTGGTGGCGGAGCTGGAGGGCACGCTGCGCGCAAAGGGCACGGTGGGCGTAGGCATTCCGGGTGCGTTGTCGCGGGTCAGCGGCCGCGTGAAGAACTCGAACTCGGTTTGCCTGATCGGGCAGCCGCTGAAGCAGGACCTGGAGGCGGCGCTCGAGCGCGAGGTGCGGCTGGCGAACGACGCGAACTGCTTTGCGCTGTCCGAGGCGGTGGACGGTGCGGCGCGCGGCGCGCGCGTGGTGTTCGGCGTCATCCTCGGCACCGGCGTGGGCGGCGGCATCGTCGTCGATGGCAAGGTGCTCGAGGGCCCCAACGCGATTGCAGGCGAATGGGGCCACAATCCGCTGCCGCTGCCCGCGGGCGCCGACCTGCCGCTGCCTGCCTGCTACTGCGGCCGCGCCGGCTGCATCGAGACCTACCTCTGCGGCCCGGCGCTGGAGCGCGACGGCGGCGCGGCGGACGCAGCGGCGATGGCGCGCTACGAGGAGCGGCTCGCGCGCGCGCTGGCGGGCGTGATCAACATCCTCGATCCGGAGGTCATTGTCCTGGGCGGCGGGCTGTCCAACCTCGACCGCCTCTACGAGAACGTGCCGCGGCTATGGGGCGAGCACGTGTTCTCCGACCGCGTGGACACGCGCCTGGTGAAGAACCTGCACGGTGACGCCAGCGGCGTGCGCGGTGCGGCGTGGCTGTGGAACTAGTCCTTGCGGTCGTTGCCGTCGCCGACGACGATGCGCGCGTAGCGGTGGAAGGTCCAGTAGGCCCAGGCCCAGTCGAGCAGCACGACGACGCGGTTGCGAAAGCCGATGAGGAAGAAGATATGCGCCAGCAGCCACACCAGCCAGGCCGGGTAGCCTGAGAGCTTCAGCTTGCCGATGACCGCGACCGCGGCGTTGCGGCCGATGGTGGCGAGCACGCCGTAGTCGGCGTAACGGAACGGCGCCATCGTCCCGCCGCGCAGGGTCCGCAGGATCTTCATCGCCACGTAGCGTCCCATCTGCTTCGCCGCCGGCGACACCCCCGGCACCGGCGGATCGTGCGACGGAATCGCCGCCAGGTCGCCGATGACGTGGATCTCGGCATGCCCGGGCACCGAGAGGTCCGGCCCGACGATGACGCGGCCGGCGCGGTCCAGCGGCACGCCCAGCGATGCGCCGAGCGGCGATGCGGCCACGCCGGCGGCCCAGATCACGGTGCGCGCTTCGAGCCGGTCGCCGCCCAGTTGCACGCCCGCGGCATCGATGCCGGTGACCTTGCGGCCTGCCCATACCGTGACGCCAAGGCGCTCGAGCTGGCGGCGCGCCTTCTCCGACAGGTCCGCAGGCAGCGCCGGCAGCACGCGCTCGGTGCCTTCGACCAGCACCACGCGCGCATTGTGCGGATCGAAGTTGCGGAACTCGCCGCGCAGCGTATGCCGCGCGATTTCGGCCAGCGTGCCCGCCATCTCGACGCCGGTGGCGCCGCCGCCGATGACGACGAAGGTGAGCCATGCTGCGCGCCGCGCCGGGTCGGACTCGCGCTCGGCGTGCTCGAACGCGAGCAGGATGCGCCGGCGGATGAGGAAGGCGTCCTCGAGCGTCTTCAGCCCGGGCGCATGCTCGCGCCAGGCGTCGTTGCCGAAGTAGCTGTGCGTGGCCCCTGTGCCGACGATCAGGTGGTCGTAGGCGAGTTCGCTGCCATCCTCCAGCACCACCGCGCGCCGCGCGGCGTCTATGCGCACCGCCTCGCCGCACAGCACGGTGGTGTTCTGCTGGCCGGCGAGGATCTGCCGGATCGGCGCCGCGACCGCCGGCGCGGACAGGCCGGCGGTGGCCACCTGGTAGAGCAGCGGCTGGAACAGGTGGTGGTTGGTGCGGTCCACCACCGTCACGCGCACCGGCGCGCGGCGCAGCGCCTTGGCGGCGAACAGGCCGCCGAAGCCGCAACCGAGGATGAGGACATGCGGCAGGGCGCTCATGTGCCGCCATAATGCAGGCGATGGAACTCGATGCGCAAATCCGGCCCGGCTGCAGCGGGCGTGCCGAAATGAGGGTGGGCGAGGAGCACACTGCGCCGCGCGTCGGCAGCGGCATGATCCGGGTGCTCGCCACGCCGGTGATGATCAACCTGATCGAGGCCGCTGCGCTGGAGGCGGTGGAGCGGTTCCTGCCGCCGGGGCACCAGAGCCTGGGCACGCGGCTGGACGTGCGCCACGTTGCGGCGACGCCGGTGGGCATGCGGGTGCGCGCGCTGGCGGAAGTGATCGAAGTCGAGGGACGCATCATCCGCTTTCGCGTCGAGGCGCGGGATGAAGCGGACCTGATCGGCGACGGCACGCATGAGCGCGTGGTGGTGAATGTCGCCAAGTTCGATGCGCGGGTACAGCTGAAAGCGAAAAAGCGGGCCTGAGCCCGCTTTTTCGTGTTGCGGCTTCTGCGCGGCCTACTTCTTGGCGGCCGCCTTTGCCTTCGCCTTGCCTTTGGCTTTCGCCTTGGCCTTGGCCTTCTTCACCGGCTGGGCAGGCTTCGCCGGTTCGGCTTTCATCGGCGCGGCAGGCGTTGCCGGCGTGGCGGCGGGTGCCTGCGCGAGGGCGTTGAATCCGGCGCCGGCCAGTGCGGCCGACATTGCGATGACGATCAGCTTTTTCATGGTCTTCCTGTGTCGTTGCGGCGGCACGATTGCCGCCTGTGCGATCAACGCGGCGGGTCCTCCGCGGTTGACAGTCAGGCCAGCGCCTTGCCGACGATTTCGGCGACGTCGCGGGAAAGACCCCGCGAATCGAGAATTCTCTCCAGTTGCGCGCGCGCGTGCGCCTGCCGGCCGGCATCGAAGCGGCGCCAGCGGTCGAAGCCACGCGCCATGCGCGCCGCGACCTGCGGGTTCAGCCGGTCGAGTTCCAGCACGCGCGCGGCGAGGAAGGCGTAGCCGCCGCCGTCCGCGGCGTGAAAGCGCACGTGGTTGGCGGCGAAGCTGCGGATCAGCGCGTAGACCTTGTTCGGCACCTTGATGTCGAAGGCCGGATGCGCCAGCAGTTCGGTCACGCGCGCGAGCGTGTCGGGCCGGCGCGACAGCGCCTGCACCGCCAGCCACTTGTCCAGCACCAGCGGTTCGTCCTGCCAGCGGTCGTGGAACGACTGCAGCGCGACAGTGCGCGCATCCGATGCGCTGTTGGCCAGGCAGGCGAGCGCGGCGAACTGCTCGGTCATGTTGTCCGAGCTGCGATACTGCTCATGGCACAGCTCGAGCACGTCGGGCGTGTCGAGTTCCACGAGGTACGACAGCGCGAGGTTGCGCAGCGCGCGACGCCCGGCGGATGCAGCATCCGGCGAGTAAGGGCCGCTGCCCGCGTTGGCGCGATAGGCCGCCAGCCAGTCCGCCTTGAGATCGCGCGCCAGCGCGAGCCTCAGTGCATTGCGTGCGGCATGCAGCGCGTCCGGGTCGACGACTTCCATCTGCTCGGCGAGAAAGGCTTCCGCCGGCAGCGCCAGCGCCTCGGCAGCGAACGCCGGATCCGCCGCGGCGTCCGCGAGCAGCCTGCGCGCCGCGGCGACGAACTCCGGCGCCGGCGTGCCGGCGTGCTCGAGGATGTAACGCGCGGCCAGGCGCTGGCCTGCCTCCCAGCGGTTGAACGGGTCGTCGTCCGCGGCGAACAGGGCGACGAGTTCTTCCGCGGTGTAGGGGTAGTTCAGGATCACCGGCGCGGAAAAGCGCCGCAGCAGCGACGGCACCGGCTTCGCCTGCACGCGAAACCGGAACGCTTCTTCGCGCTGCTTCAGCGACAGCACGCGTTCCTCGTCGCCGATCTTCACCGCGAACGGGATGTGAAACGGCGGGTCCATGGATTGCCTGACGCGCAGCGTGTACGTGCCGTCCAGGTATTCGCCCGTGCAATCGAGCACCGGCGTGCCGGCGACGTCGTACCAGCGCCTGAACTGCGACAGGTCGACGCCCGAGGCGTCCTGCATCGCCTGCACGAAGTCGTCGCAGGTCACCGCCTGGCCGTCGTGGCGCTCGAAGTACAGCTTCATGCCGGCCTGGAAGTTTTCCTCGCCAAGCAGCGTGTGCTGCATGCGCACCAGCTCGGCGCCTTTCTCGTACACGGTCATGGTGTAGAAATTGCGGATCTCGACGTAGGACTGCGGCCGCACCGGGTGTGCCATCGGCCCCGCGTCCTCCGGGAACTGCGCGCTGCGCAATCCCCGCACCTCCTGGATGCGCGTGACCGCGCGCGAGTAGGTGTCGGCGCCGTATTCCTGGTCGCGGAACACGGTCAGGCCTTCCTTCAGCGACAGCTGGAACCAGTCGCGGCAGGTGACGCGGTTGCCGGTCCAGTTGTGGAAGTACTCGTGCGCCACCACGCGGTCGATGTTCAGGTAGTCGGTGTCGGTGGCGGTGTCAGGGCGCGCGAGGATGTACTTCGCGTTGAAGATGTTGAGGCCCTTGTTCTCCATCGCGCCGGAATTGAAGTCGCCGACCGCGACGATGACGTAGCGCTCCAGGTCCAGTTCGAGGCCGAAGCGCCTTTCGTCCCAGGCGATGGCGCGCTTCAGGCAGTCCATGGACCACGCGGCCTGGTCGAGGTTGCCCGGCTCGACGTAGATCAGCAGTTCCTTCGCTGCGCCGGAAGCGGTACGGATGCGGTCCTCGAGCAGGTCGAGCTTCGCGGCGACCAGCGCGAACAGGTAGGCGGGCTTGGGAAAGGGGTCGTCGAAGCGTGCCCAGTGCCGGCCGCCAGGCTCGTCGCCCGAGCCGACAAGATTGCCGTTGGACAGCAGCACCGGGTAGCGGGATATGTCGCCGTGCACCGTGGTGACAAAGCGCGCCAGCACGTCCGGGCGGTCGATGTACCAGGTGATGCGCCGGAAGCCCTGCGCCTCGCACTGCGTGACGAAGCCGCTTGCGGCCGCATACAGCCCCTCGAGCTTGGTGTTCCGCTGCGGCACGATCCGCGTCACCGTTTCGAGCGTGAACGATGCAGGCAGGTCGTGCAGCGTCAGCGAGTGATCGTCGACCTCGAAATCGGCATCGCGCACCAGGCAGCCGTCCAGCGACACCGAAACCAGCTCCAGCTCGTCGCCGTCCAGCACCAGCGGCGGATGCTTCTGCGCGCAGGCCGGGTTGCGCCGGATCGCAAGCTTTGCCTGCACCAGCGCGTCGTCGGCGCGGATGTCTACGTCCAGTTCTATGCGGTCGACGAGGTATGGCGGCGGCGCGTAGTCCTTCAGCAGGATGGCGCCCGGCGTGGGCTCCCTCACGTGCCGTACCTGACCTTGCCGCTGAACTCCTTCAGGGCCGCGAGCGCGCTGACCGCGGCGAGCATCGAGGTCTTCGGGTTATCCGGGAAGGGGACCGATTCGAAGCGGATGCTGATCGAGCCGGTCCTGCCGCGGATGCTGATGGTGTGCGTGTTGAATTTCAGCGCCGGGTCGGCGACCACCTTGAGCCGCGTGCGGTCGAAGCCGATGCCGGCGAGCGACAGCGCCGCGGCGATGTTGACGTTGGCGGGAAAATGCGGCACGCCCTCGCGTGCGCTGCCTTCGAACAGCACCGTAGGTCCGCCGAGGTGGTCCAGGTCCGTTCCCAGCTTCTCGACGTAGGTGATGCCTTTCCATGCCGCAGGCGGCTTGGTCACCGCGATCTCGGCCGAATCGCAGCCGGCGGCGACCACCGCCTTCAGTGCGTCCAGCCCGCCGATGCCCCCCGAGGGGATGTAGAGCATCGCGCCGGCGGCCGCGGCGGCATTCTCGAGCCGCTTGCGCAGCGCGTCGTCGGCGAGCGCGCCGCAGGACAGCACGATGAAGGACACGCCCGCATCGAGCAGCGCGGGGCCGAAGGCGCGCACCGCGTCGTGCGAGGCGGCCTCGACCACCACGTCGGGCTTGAGCGCCAGCAGCGCCTGCAGGTCGGTGACGTAGGCGATGCCATGCGCGTCCGCGAGCGGTCTGCCGCGCGATGCCGCACTGCGGCCCATGATGGCGATCGGCTGTACGTCGCCGAGCTCGCCGCGTTTGACATGATCGAGTATGAGGCGGGCGATGACGCCGCCGCCGAGGATTCCCAGGCGCATGTGCGCATTATAGGGATCGCGGGGGAGGCCGGCGCCGACTTCTGATCCAGGTCAAGGGTGGCGCGCAGGACGCGGCTATAAGGAATGCATGGGGCGGCAGGCGCCGCCGATCTGGAAGGATCCGCAATGCCCGAGAAACACATCGAGGAACTGAAGCACCCGCCGATGAGCGATGGCTGGTACGTCAGCGACGCGCCGCTGCCGGCCGACCCGCTGGAGCGCCTGCTGTACTACGCGCGCCTGGCACCGTCGAGCCACAACTCGCAGCCTTGGAAGTTCGTCATCGGCAAGGGAGAGATCGATGTTTTCGCCGACCTCGACCGCTGGCTGCGCGTCGCCGACCCCGTTCGCCGAGAACTTCACGCGTCGCTGGGCTGCGCGATCGAATCGATCCGCATCGCGGCTGACTATGCCGGCTTCGGTTCCAGTGTCGCCTACTTCCCCATCGCGCACGACGACACGCTGGTCGCGCGCATCCGCATTGCGCTGCAGGGACCGAAGCGGAACTTTCCCGCCGCGGCGCTGCTGGAGCACATGATCCGGCGCCGCACCAGCCACCGCGCGTTCGAGCGCGAGCGCGCGGTGCCTGACGAAGTACGCAAGGCGATCTACCAGTCCTTCGAGGTCGAAGACGTGTCGCTGCACTTCCTGCAGGAATGGACGCTGCGCCTCGCGCTCGCCGAGCTGGAGAAGGCGGCCGACACGCGCCTGTTCGCGAACCCCGCATATCGCGAGGAACTCGGCCACTGGGTGGGCGAGGGGCTGCTGGGGACGACCTGGCTGGTGTCCAAGCTCGGCCAGTTTGCCGTCGGCCACCTGCCGGTTGCCGAGCGGGTGGCAAGCGAGGACGCGGCGCGGCTGGCGAGCGCGCCGCTGATCGGACTGCTGAGTACGCGCCGCGACCGGCCGATCGATGCAGTGCGCTCGGGCGAGGCCTACATGCGCATCGCGTTGATGGCTGAATCCCGGGGCGTGCGCATGCAGCCGGTCAGCCAGATCCTTGAAGTCCCGGAAACGCGTGCACAGCTGACCCGGCTGTTCGATCTGGGCGACCGCGTCGCCCAGCACCTGTTCAGGATCGGCTACGCCGCGGCGGAAACCGGACCGCAGCGCAGGCGCCCGCTTGCCGACATGGTGATCCGCGGCGAGGCGCCCTGAGCGGGCGCCTCGGGATCAGCGCCTGCGGAACTGGAAGTTCTTGCGCGGGCCGGGCGTCGCCGCCGGACGCTCGTCCTTGTGGCGGAAGTTAATGCGGGCCTTGGTGAGGTCGTAGGGCGACATTTCCAGCGTCACGCGGTCGCCGGCGAGTATGCGGATGCGGTTCTTGCGTACCTTGCCGGACGCATAGGCGAGCACCTGCGCGCCGTTGGCAAGGGTGACGCGGAACTGCGTGTTCGGGAGCACCTCCTCGACCACGCCGTCCATTTCGATCAGTTCTTCCTTCGCCATGCAAGCGTCCTCAGTGTTCGAAGCCTGCGACCGCGCGGCGTTCGACCTTGCGGTTCATCAGCTTTTCGATCGCATTCATCAGCGGCCGGTCTTCCTGCGTGACCAGGGATACCGCCTCGCCGGAGGCGCCAGCGCGGCCGGTGCGGCCAATCCGGTGCACGTAGTCCTCCGGCACATGGGGCAAATCATAATTGACCACGTGCGGGAGCGCATCTATGTCCAGGCCGCGGGCGGCGATGTCGGTGGCAACCAGCACGCGCAGCTCGTTGTCCTTGAACCGGCGCAGCGCCCGGGTACGGGCGCCCTGGCTCTTGTTGCCGTGGATGGCGTCGGCTTCTATGCCTTCGCCCTCGAGCTGCTGCGCCAGGCGGTTCGCGCCGTGCTTGGTGCGGGTGAAGACCAGCACCTGCTGCCAGTCGTTGGACTTGACCAGGTGGGCGAGCAGGTGGCGCTTGCGGTCGTGCCGCACCGGATGCACCACCTGGGCGACGAGTTCGGCAGGCGTGTTCTTGCGCGCCACCTCGACCGTGGCCGGGTCGCGCATGAAGGAGCCGGAAAGCTTGCGGATCTCGTCGGGGAAAGTCGCCGAGAAGAGCAGGTTCTGCCGCTTCGCCGGCAGCAGCGCGAGCACGCGCTTGATATCGTGGATGAAGCCCATGTCCAGCATGCGGTCGGCTTCGTCCAGCACCAGGATTTCGACGTGCCGCAGGTCGACCGTGCGCTGCTGCGCATGGTCGAGCAGGCGGCCCGGCGTGGCGACGACGATGTCCACGCCGCGTTTCATCTCGGCGGCCTGCGGATTGAAGCCGACGCCGCCGAATACCACGGTGGAGCGCAGGCGCAGGTGCTTGCCATAGGTGCGGATGCTTTCCTGTACCTGGGCGGCCAGCTCGCGGGTCGGTACCAGCACGAGTGCGCGGATGCGCTTCGGATTGGGGGATTCCACCGCCGCCAGCCGCTGCAGGATCGGCAGCGTGAAGCCTGCGGTCTTGCCGGTGCCGGTCTGCGCCGCGCCGAGCAGGTCTCTGCCGGACAGCACGAGGGGGATGGCTTGCGCCTGGATGGGGGTGGGCTGGGTATAACCTTCGTCCGCGACAGCGCGGAGCAACTCGGCACGCAGGCCGAGCGTATTGAACGAACTCAAGCAGTTCTCCTGAAAAATCGGCCTGGGAAGACAACTTCCGACCGGTTCAGGCAGACAGGTTCTAGGCTGGGTGATTCGACGATCCTGAATGGACCGTGAAACGACTGAGACGCTAACCGGATGACGCGAAACAGAAACCTTGCCGCGCATTGTAGCAGAAGCGGTATCTTCCGTCCGTACAATCCGTACGCTGGTCCATACATCTGATGTCAGCCGCAGGAACCTACCTTGGCACGGCCGTGCAGCGACTCGAGGACGAGGCGCTGCTGCGCGGCCGCGGGCGTTACGCGGACGACCTCGGTGCAAAGCCCGGCACGCTGGAGGCCGCGGTCGTGCGCTCGCCGCAGGCGCACGCGAAGCTGATCGGCGTCGACGCAGCGGCGGCGGCGCGCATGCCCGGCGTGCGCGCGGTGCTGACCGGCGAGGACGTCAGGCAGTGGGCGGCGCCGTTCGTCGTCGGCGTCAAGCAGCGCATGGAGCACTGGTGCCTGGCGGTCGATCGCGTGCGCTACGTCGGCGAGCCGGTGGCGGTTGTGGTGGCGGAGACTCGTGCGCTCGCCGAGGATGCGGCCGACGCGGTGAGCGTCGCCTACGAGCCGTTGCCCTGCGCGGTGTCGATAGACGACGCGGTGCGCGAGGGTGCGCCGCTGTTGCAGCCGGCGGTCGGCAGCAACGTCGTCAGCGACAGGACATTCCGTTATGGCGACCCGGACGCGGCGTTCGCGGCCGCGGCGCACCGCGTCAAGGTCACGGTGCGCTATCCGCGCAATTCCTGCACGCCGATCGAGTGCGGTGTCGTGCTGGCCGAGCACCTGCCGGGCAACGAGGGCTACGAGGTGCTGTCGAACTTCATGGGGCCGTTCTCGCTGCACGCGGTGATGGCACTGGCGCTGAAGGTGCCGGGCTCGCGCCTGCGCCTGAAGTCGCCGCGCGATTCCGGCGGCAGCTTCGGCGTGAAGCAGGCGCTGTTCACCTCCATCGTGCTGATGTGCCTCGCGTCGCGCAAGGCGGGCGCGCCGGTGAAATGGGTCGAGGACAGGCTCGAACACCTGAGCGCGGCGACCTCGGCGACCGGCAGGCTGGCGACGCTGGAGGCGGCGATCGGCGCGGACGGCCGCATCGGCGCACTCGCCTGGGACCAGCTCGACGATGTCGGCGGCTACCTGCGCGCGCCCGAGCCTGCGACCTTCTATCGCATGCACGGCTGCCTTACCGGTGCGTACGCGATCGAGCACATGTCGGTGCGCAATCGCGTTGTGCTTACCAACAAGACGCCGGCCGGCCTGGTGCGAGGATTCGGCGGCCCGCAGGTGTACTTCGCGCTCGAGCGCCTGTCGCAGCGCATCGCGGTGGAACTCGGGCTCGATCCGCTCGAGGTGTACCGGCGCAACTTCGTGCCGGCGGATGCGTTCCCCTATCGCGCCGCGGCCGGCGCGCTGCTCGATTCCGGTGACTACGGCCGCGGGCTTGCGCTCGCGGCGGAGCGCGGCGGGCTGGCGGAACTGCTGGCGCGGCGCGACGCCGCGCGCCGGGAGGGGCGGCTGTACGGCATCGGCTACGCGGCGATCGTCGAGCCGTCGATCTCCAACATGGGCTACATCACGACCGTGCTGACGCCGGCCGAACGCGCGAAGGCCGGGCCGAAGAATGGCGCCATTGCCACCGCGACCGTGTCGATAGACCTGCTGGGCGGGGTCAGCGCGGTGATCGCGTCGGCGCCGCAAGGGCAGGGCCACGTCACCGTGATCGCGCAGGTGCTGGCGGACGTGTTCGGCTTGCGGCCGGAGGACATCGTCGTCAACGTCGACCTGGATACGCAGAAGGACGCATGGTCGGTCGCGTCCGGCAACTATTCGAGCCGTTTCGCCGGCGCCGTGGCGGGCACCGCGCACCTCGCCGGCATGCGACTGCGCGACAAGCTTGCGCGCATCGCCGCAAAGCAGCTCGGCTGTGCGACGGACGAGGTGCGTTTTGCCGGCGGCAAGGTGCATGCACAGGGCTCCCCGGACAAGGCGCTGCCGTTCGCGCGCGTCGCCAGCAGCTCGCACTGGGCGCCGGCGCAGATGCCCGAGGGCATGGAACCGGGGCTGCGCGAAACCGTGTTCTGGACGCCGCCGCAGCTCGAGGCACCGGGCGAGGACGAGCGCATCAACACCTCGGCGGCCTACGGCTTCGTCTTCGATGTCTGCGCGGTGGAAGTCGACCGCAGCACCGGGCGCGTGCGCATCGACCGCTACGTCACCTGCCACGATGCCGGCCGGATCCTCAATCCGGGCTGCGCCGATGGCCAGATCCGCGGCGGCTTCGCGCAGGCTGTGGGTGCCGCGCTGATGGAATCCTTCGACTACGGGCCTGACGGCAGCTTCCGCTCCGGCACCTTCGCCGACTACCTGGTGCCGACCGCGTGCGAGGTGCCCGAGCCGGTGATCGTGCACATGGAGACGCCGTCGCCGTTCACGCCGCTGGGCGCCAAGGGCCTGGGCGAGGGCAACAACATGAGCACGCCGGTGGCAATCGCAAACGCGGTTGCAGACGCGCTGGGCGCGAAGGACGTGGAACTGCCGCTTACGCCTTCGCGCGTGATGGCGATGATCGGCATGGCCGACCCGGCGCCGCGCTCGGGACTGCCGGCGCCGCGTGCCGCCGGCGGCGCTGGTTTGTCCGCGCGCGGATCGGTGGACCTGGCCGCGCCGCCGGATGCCGTGTTCCGGGTGCTGCTGGATCCGGCGGCGCTGGCGCGCGTCATACCGGGATGTGAAGCACTGGAGGCGACCGGAGACAACCGCTACCGTGCCACGGTCACGCTGGGGGTCGGCTTCGTCCGGGTGCGCTACGAAGCGCAGATCGCGCTTGCCGACATCGATGCGCCGCGCAGCCTGCGGCTCTCCGGGTCCGGCGAGTCGGCGCTGGGCAGCGCGAGCGGCAGCGGGCGCATGAATCTCGAGCCGCACGGCAGCGGTTCGCGCCTTGCCTACGAGTACGAAACGCAGGTGGGCGGCAAAGTGGCGGCGATCGGTGCGCGCATGCTAGAAGGGGCGTCCAAGGTGGTGCTGAAGGAACTGTTCGCGCGGCTGGACCGCGAGGCGGGCGGCGGCGCGCCAGCCGGGTTCCTGCAGCGCCTGCTCGCCTGGCTGGGGCTGGCGAAATGAAGCCGGCCGCGTTCGACTACGCGCGCTGCGACAGTGCGGACGAAGCGGTGCAGCTGCTCGGCGAACTGGGCGGGGAGGCCCGCGTGCTGGCGGGCGGGCAGACGCTGCTCGCCGCGATGAACATGCGGCTTGCACAGCCGCGCCTGCTGGCCGACATTTCGCGCTGCACGGACCTCGCTGGCATGCGCGTCGCCGGCGGCATGCTGGAAGTCGGCGCCGCGGTGACGCAGGCCGGGCTCGAGCGCCGCGCGGGGCTGGCGGCGGAAGTGCCGCTGCTGGCGCAGGCGATCCCGCACATCTCGCACCTCCAGGTACGCAGCCGCGGCACGGTCTGCGGCTCGATCGCGCACGCGGACCCCAGCGCAGAGCTGCCGCTGGTGCTCGCGGCACTGGGCGGGCAGGTGGTGCTGCGCTCGCGGCGCGGGCGGCGCGAGCTCGCGGCGCAGGATTTCTTTCGCGGCATGCTGCAGACGGCGCGCGAAGCGGACGAGCTCGTCGAGGCGGTGCGATTTCCGCTCGCCGCGGCGGGTGAGAAGTACGCGTTCGCGGAGTTCGCCGAGCGACACGGCGACTTCGCTCTTGCCGCGGTGGCGGTCGTGGTGGCCGGTGACGGCATCCGTTTCGCTGTCGGCGGCGTCGCCGACCGGCCGCGCGTGGCATTCTGGCCGGCCATGCGCGCAGACGACATGGAGGCCGCGATCAACGACTTTGCCTGGGAACTCGAGGCCGAGGACGACGCGCACGCCAGCGCGCAGTATCGGCGGCATCTGGTACGCACGCTGGGACGGCGCGCGCTGGAGGCTTGCGGGGCATGAGGCGCCTTGGGCGCGACACGCGCGAGCGGATCACGCTCGAGCTGAACGGCGACACCCGCTCGGGGGATTGCGAGCCGCGCACGCTGCTGTCCGACTTCCTGCGCCACGAACTCGGTGCCACCGGCACGCACGTGGGTTGCGAGCACGGTGTCTGCGGCGCCTGCACGGTGCGGGTCGATGGCGTGCTGGCGCGCGCCTGCCTGATGCTGGCGGTGCAGGCCGAGGGGCGCCGGATCGACACCGTCGAGGGCCTCGCGGGCGCGGACGCGATGAACGACCTGCAGGAGGCGTTCAGGCGGCACCACGCGCTGCAGTGCGGCTACTGCACGCCGGGGATACTGATGTCTTGCAGCGCGTTCCTCGAGGCGAATCCCGCGCCGGACGAGCGCCAGGTGCGCGAGATGCTGTCCGGTCACCTGTGCCGCTGCACCGGCTACACCGGCATCGTCAACGCCGTGCTCGAGGTCGCCGCCGCGCGCGCGAAGGCCACCCATGCTTGACCTGGGTCGGACCTTCCTGCAGAGCGTCGAGCGCTCGCCGCGCGCGCTGGCACTGGTCGACGGCGCGACCAGGCTGTCGTACCAGCAATGGTATGAGCGCATACGACAGGCTGCCGGCGGTCTGGCGGCGCTGGGCATCGTCCGCGGGGTCCACGTGGTCGTGGTGCTGCAGAACCGCTGGGAGATGGCGACGCTGCACTGGGCCTGCCAGCTGCTCGGCGCCATCGTCACGCCGCTGAACTGGCGCGCGAAGGCCGACGAACTCGAATACTGCGTGCTGGACGCGCAGGCAAAGGCCGTGGTGTTCGAGCCTGCAAGCGCCGAGGCGGTGGCGGCTTGCGCACTTGCGCGCGGCCTGCCGCGAGTCGCGGTGGGCGGCGCACAGGGCGGTACGCTGGATTTCGCATCGCTGCTGCAATCCGCGGCGCCGCTCGATCCACGCGCCACGCCGGAAGACCATTCGGTGATGCTCTATACCTCGGGCACCACGGGCAGGCCGAAGGGCGTGCCGCGGCGGCAACACGCCGAGCGCCTTGCCGCGCTCGCGCATGCGGCGCAGAACCTTTACCGCAACGGCGAGTGCTCGCTGGGCGTGATGCCGATGTACCACACCATGGGCGTGCGCTCGCTGCTTTCGTCGGCGCTGGTGGATGGCACGTTCGTCTGCATGCCCCGCTTCGATGCCGGCCTCGCCCTGCGCGCCATCGCCTCAGAGCGCGTCAGCAGCCTGTTCCTGGTGCCGACGCTGTATCATGACCTGCTGGCGCATCCGGAGTTCGCGCGCACCGACGTGACGAGCGTCACCAAGCTCGGCTTCGCCGGCGCGCCGATGCCGGACGCGCTGGTGCATCGCCTGGTAAAGGCGTTCAAGCCGCAGCTCTTCGTCAACCATTACGGCTCCTCGGAGATCTACACCTTCACCATCGACCAGGACGCGGCGCGCAAACCTGGCAGCGCGGGCCGCGCCGGCATCAACTCGCGCATCCGCGTGGTGGCGCTGGACGCCACCAGCGCGGACGCGGTGCTGCCCGCCGGTGCGGAAGGTCAGATCATCGCCGACCTCGCCACCGGCGAGGCCTTCGAGGGCTACTGGAATCGCCCGGACGCGGATGCCAAGGCGCTGCGCGGCGGCTGGTACTTCACCGGCGACACCGGTTATTTCGACGCCGACGGCGACCTTTTCGTTACCGGCCGCGTGGACGACATGATCATCTCCGGCGGCGAGAACATCTCGCCGGTGGACATCGAATCGGTGCTGTCGCTGCATCCCGGCGTGGACGAGGTCTCGGTGGTCGGACTGAAGGACGATCGCTGGGGGCAGAAGGTGGTGGCATTCGTCAAGCGCAGGGACGCAGGCGTCGACGCCGCCGCGCTGGATGCGCACTGCAGGACGTCCGAACTGCCGAACTTCAAGCGCCCGCGCGAGTACGTATTCGTGCGCGCGATCCCGAAATCGCCGGTGGGCAAGATCCTGCGGCGCAAACTTTCCTCCGGGGAGTACGAGAGCGAATGAATCCCTACAGCCTGCGCAGCTGGCTGCGGCACCTTGCCGCCACCGGGCGCCTCGCGGTGATACGCGAGGGCGTGCCGCTGGTGCATGAACTCGCCGCGATCGCGAAGAAGCTGGACGGGCGCCAGGCGACGCTGTTTCCGCGGCCCGGCGGCCATGCGGTGCCGGTGGTGTCCGGACTGGTGTCGCGGCGCGGCTGGATCGCCGAGGCGATGGGCGTGCCCGAAGACCAGTTGCTGCAGCGCTATCGCGCCGCCAGCGAGGCACCGCTGCCGTGGCAGGAGGTGCCGCGCGAGCGCGCGCGCTGCCAGCAGCAGGTGCACCGTGACGCCGACCCGCGGCTGCTGTTCCCGATCCCCACGCACAGCGAGCACGACAGCGGCCCGTACATCAGTGCCGGGCTGGTGATCGCGCGCAATCCCGGGACCGGCGTACAGAACGTCTCCATCAACCGCGTGCAGGTGGACAACGCGAAGCGCATGGGCGTGCTGATCCTGCCGCGCCACCTGCATGCCTACTACCAGGCCGCCGAGGCGATGGGCCAGCCGCTGCCGGTCGCGGTGGTGATCGGTGTCGACCCGCTGACGCTGCTGTCATCGCAGGCGATCGCGCCGCTGGACCACGACGAGCTGGAGATCGCCGGTGCGCTGCGCGGCGCGCCGCTGGAGGTCGTGAAGTGCGTCACCAGCGAAGTGCGCGTGCCGGCGGACGCCGAGATCGTCATCGAGGGCAGGTTGCTGCCCGGCGTGCGCGCGCCCGAGGGGCCGTTCGGCGAGTTCCCGCGCTACTACAGCGCGCGGGACGAGCGCGAGGTGATCGAGATAGACGCCATCACGCACCGCACTAACCCGCTGTTCCATACCATCGTGCCGGCGGAGATGGAGCACCTGCTGCTGGGCGCGATCCCGCGCGAGGCGACGCTGCTCGCCCACCTGCAGCGCAGCTTCCCGAACGTGCTCGACGTGCACCTGCCGGTGGGCGGCACCTGCCGCTACCACCTGGTGGTGAAGATGAAGAAGCGCCGCGAGGCCGAGCCGAAGAACGTCATCATGGGCGCGTTCGGCGGCCACTTCGACCTCAAGCAGGTGATCGTCGTCGACGAGGACGTGGACATACACGACGCATCGAAGGTGGAATGGGCGGTTGCCACGCGCTTCCAGGCCGACCGCGACCTGGTCGTGGTTGCCGGCGCGCAGGGCTCGGCGCTGGATCCTTCTACCACGGTGGCGTTTGCCGGCCGTGCCATCCCGCCGCACCTGCAGGGCATCAGCGCGAAGATGGGGCTGGATGCGACGCGGCCGATGCACTACGACGCGCACGTGTACACCACCGTGCGCATCCCGGGCGAGGAGGCGGTGGACCCGGCGGCGGTGGTCAATCCGCGCCACGGCCTTGCGCTCGACAAGCTGTTTTCCGATTGAACCAGGAGCCGCCATGGCAGCATTGAACCATCCCACCCACGCGCTGCTCGACAAGCTCGACGGCTTTCGCGTCGACATCGACCCGGAGCGCGAGCGCGCCGACATCGTGCTCGGCCGCCCGCCGCTGAACGTGATCCTGATGCCGCAGCGCGAGCAGTTGCGCGCGGCGTTCGAGGCGCTGGACGCCGATTCGCGGGTGCGCGTCATCGTGCTGCGCGCCGAGGGCGAGCATTTCTCCAGCGGCGGCGACATCAAGGGCTTCCTCGAGGCTTCCCCCGAGCACGTGTCGAAGCTGGCGTGGAACATCGCCGCGCCGGCGCGCTGCGCCAAGCCGGTGATTGCCGCCAACCGCGGCTACTGCTTCGGCGTGGGTTTCGAATTGTCGCTCGCCTGCGATTTCCGCATCGCCAGCGAGACCGCGCTGTACGCGCTGCCGGAGCAGAAGCTCGGACAGATTCCCGGCTCGGGCGGCTCGGCGCGGCTGCAGAAGATGGTCGGCATCGCGCGCACCAAGGAGATCGTCATGCTGTCGCGGCGCATCCCTGGGGCGAAGGCGCGCGACTGGGGCATCGCCATCGACTGCGTCGCCGACGCCGAACTCGAGAAGGCGACCGACGCGCTGGCGGACGAGTTGCGCGCGTTCTCGCCGCTCGCGCAGCGCACGGCGAAGAAGCTGCTGAACGACACAGAGGACGCCACGCTGTCGGTGGCGATCGAGCTCGAGGGACACTGCTACAGCCGGCTGCGCACATCCGACGACTTCCGCGAAGGCGTGACCGCGTTCCACGCCAAGCGCAAGGCCGAGTTCAAGGGCAGCTGACGCGCGTGGAGATCGCCGCATCCAGCCTCGGCGCCGAGGCGAGCTACAAGCTGCTGGTCGGCGCCGTCGTACCCAGGCCGATCGCGTGGATCACCACGCTGAACGCGCAAGGTGGTGTGAACCTGGCGCCGTTCTCCGCCTTCACCTACGTGTCGGTGAAGCCGCCGATGCTCGGCATCAACTGCGGACGCAAGGCGGGCGTGATGAAGGACACCGGCACCAACATCCTGGCATCGCGCGAGTTCGTCGTGCACATCGCCGACGCCGGGCTGGTCGGGCCGGTGCACGAAAGCTCTACCGAGTACCCGCCGGAAGTGAGCGAGGTCGCAGAGCTCGGCCTCGAAGTACTGCCCTGCGTCGACGTGCGCGTGCCGCGGCTGGCGATCGCGCCGATCGCCATGGAATGCCGCTTCCACAGTTCCACGCCCTTCGGCGCCACCGGCTCGGCGTTCATCGTCGGCGAGGTGCTGCGCTTCCACATCCGCGACGGCCTGTGCGTGGACGGAAAGATAGATACGCGGACGCTGCAGCCGCTGTGCCGCCTGGGCGGCCCCAACTACGCCACCATAGGCGAGCTGATCCGCATGCAGCCGGTGGCGTACACGGCGAAGTCGGTGATCGAAGGCTGAGCCGACGGCGGAATCGCCGGCAAAGTGTGCATTTGCGCACGCCGGGCGCGTGACGCTCGCGCGCAAAGCGCGTATTTTTCCACGCGTGAGCAGCACCGCAGCTACCGGTACCTCCCTGGCGAGGAATCCGCATCGCATCTCGCGCGCGATCCATGTGGCGCGCTGCTGGTCGTACGCCTACGCCTTCGTCGTCGTTGCGTTGCTTGCCGCGGAGCGCGGCTACGGCACCGGGATGCTGGCCGCCGCGGTGCTGCAGTTCCTGGTGTATCCGCACGTGCTGTGGTGGCGCTTGCGGCGGGCAGAAGAACCACGGCGGGTCGATTCGCAGCACATGCTGCTCGATGCGCTGCTGCTGGGGGCGTGGAACGCGCAACTGGAGTTCACCGTCTGGATCGCGTACGGCACCTTTACCGCCGTGGCGGCGAACAACATCATCAACCGCGGGCCGCGTGCATTCGCCATGGCGGTCGCGCTGTTCGGCGGCGGCGCGGCGCTCTGGGGGGCGACGCGAGGCTACGCCTTCCGGCCAGAGGCCAGCGCGCTGATCGAGTGGCTGTGCTTTGCCGGCGCGTTCGCCTACGTCTGCCTGGTGGGACTCGCGGTGTACCGCAACAGCCGCAGGCTGGTGGAGGCACGGGAGGCGCTGCGGCTGAGCCTCGACGAAGTCCGGCGCAACGAGGAGAAGCTGCTGGTCGCCGGCCACGCGTTCGAGAACCTGGGAGAAGCGCTGATGATCTGGTCTGCGGACGGCACCATCGTGCAGGTCAACAAGGCTTACACCAGGCTGACCGGATATGCGCCGGAGGACGTGATCGGCAGGCCCGAGGCCGAGTTCCGCAGTCCGCTGCAGCCTGCCGGATTCCATGCCGAGGTGCAGCGCACGCTGCAGCAGGACGGGCGCTGGAGCGGCGGCAGCTGGGCGAAGCGCAAGGACGGGTCGCTATACCGCGAATACCGCAACATCTCGGTGGTCAGGGACGACCGCGGCAGCATTTCCCACTACGTGGCGCTGTTCTTCGAGACCGCGCAGCCCAGCATCGCCGGACGCATCGCCAGGGCCTGAGGCTGCGCCTCAGCCGACGGCGGTGTACGCCGACGCGTGCTCCTGCAGCCAGCGCCGCGACAGGTCGGTGTCGAGCTGGCACGGATGGAAATCGCGCCGCAGGTAGGCGAGCCAGGGCCTGAACGTCGCCGCGACCAGGCCGTGCGCGCCGAACAGGAACGCCGCGGCACCCGCCCAGGTGCGCCAGTGCCACAGCGTGCCGTCGCGCCGCAGGTTGGCGATGGTCTGGCGCAGCGTGTCGCCGACGAAGATCAGCGTGATGCGGCGGAACCAGCGCAGGCGCCATTCGTGGTTGCCGCCCAGCGCCTGGTACAGGTCGAAGGCGGTGCTCTTGTGCTCGGCTTCCTCGGCGCTGTGCCACAGCCATAGCGTGGCGAGCCGCGGTTCGGTGCCGGCGAACAGGTCCCGGTTGGCAAGCATCCATTCGGCGAGGATGGCGGTGAAGTGCTCGTTGGCTGCGGTGATGCCCAGCCAGTGCCGCGGGTCCTGGCCTTGCATCTGCGCGAGGCGCGCCGCCGCGCGCGGCTCCCATTCGTTTACCAGTCCCTGGCGCGCGAGCTGCTGGTTGAACAGCGCGTGGATGCGCCGATGCGTCGCTTCCTGGCCGATGAATCCCTGCGCCTCGGCGCGAAAGCGCGCCTGCGCCTCCGCCGGCAGCGCCTGCAGGCCAAGTCGCACCGCGTCGATGAAGAACTGCTCGCCGACCGGGAAGCTCATCGACAGCGCATTGAAGAGCGCAGTAGGGAACGCGCGGCCGCCGAACCAGTGCCGAGGGAACGGCGTTTCCAAGTCTATGAGCAGGCGGCGGACGACCAGGTTGGTCACGCAACCAGCATACCGCGCTCGGCGAGGAACGCCGACAGCACCCGCGCGGTGTGCGTGTCCCTGCCGGCCATGCCTTCCGGCGCGCCCTGGTAGACGACGCGGCCGCCGCCGTCGCCGCCTTCAGGGCCGAGGTCGATGATCCAGTCGGCCTCGGCCATGATGTCCAGGTTGTGCTCGATCACCACTACGGTGTTGCCAGCGTCGACCAGCCGGTGCAGCACGCGGATGAGCTTTTCCACGTCGGCCATGTGCAGGCCGACGGTGGGCTCGTCCAGCACATAGAGCGTCGTTCCCTCGCCGCGCTTGGCAAGTTCGCTCACCAGCTTGATGCGCTGCGCTTCGCCGCCCGACAGCGTCGGGCTTTGCTGGCCGAGCGTCAGGTAGCCCAGGCCCACGTCCTGCAGCAGCCGCAGTGCGTGGTGCGTCGAAGGGTGCGCGGCGAAGAATTCCACGCCTTCGTCCACACTCATGCCGAGGATCTCGCCCACCGACTTGCCGCGCAGTTTGACCGACAGCGTCTCGGCGTTGAAGCGCTGGCCGCCGCAGGCCTCGCACAGCACCTTGACATCGGGCAGGAAGCTCATCTCCACCTTGCGGATGCCCTGGCCCTCGCATTCCTCGCAGCGGCCGCCCCTGGTGTTGAAGGAGAAGCGGCTCGCGGTCCAGCCGCGGATCTTCGCCTCGGCAGTCTCGGCAAACTGGCGGCGGATCGAATCCCAGAAGCCGACATAGGTGGCGGGGCAGGAGCGCGGCGTCTTGCCGATCGGCGTCTGGTCGACTTCCAGCACGCGCTCGACTTTGTCGCGCCCCTTGACCGCAGCGCAGCCGATCGGCTTCTTCGCCTGCAGGCTGGCGAGCAGAACGTCGCGCGCCAGCGTGGACTTGCCCGAGCCCGATACGCCGGTAACCACGCTCAGCCTTCCCAGGGGCACGCGCGCGGCGGCTTTCTTCAGGTTGTGCAGGCTGGCAGCGGAAATCTCCAGCGACGCGAGCGTTTTCGACACCGCGCGGCGCGGCTGTACCGGGTGGCGCAGCGGATGGTTGAGGAAGCGGCCGGTGAGCGACGCCGGCTGCTTCATCAGGTCTTCGGCGTGTCCCTGCGCGATCACCTCGCCGCCCAGCTTGCCCGCGCCCGGGCCGAGGTCGATGACGTGGTGCGCGCGGCGGATGGTGTCCTCGTCGTGCTCGACCACCACCAGCGTGTTGCCCTTGGCCTCGAGCTTCTCGAGCACGTCGAGCAGGATCTGGTTGTCGCGCGGATGAAGGCCGATGGTCGGTTCGTCGAGGATGTAGCACACGCCGCGCAGGTTGGAGCCGAGCTGCGCGGCGAGCCGGATGCGTTGCGCCTCGCCGCCCGAAAGCGTGGGTGCGGAGCGATCCAGCGTCAGGTAGCCCAGGCCGACTTCGCCGAGGAAGCCCAGGCGCGAGCGCAGCTCGGCCAGCAGGTCGCGCGCGATCTCGTGTTCGCGGCCCGCGGTGGCGACGCCGGAGAAGAACGCGCCCAGCGCCTCGACCGGCATGCCGCTGTAATCGGAGATCGAGCGCTCGCGCCAGCGCACCGCCAGCGCTTCCGGGTTCAGGCGCCTGCCGTGGCAGGCGGGGCAGGGCTCGTCGACTTCCAGCCATTCGATCCACGAGTCGAGCACATGGTCCTCGGCACCGGTGCGCGCACGCTCGTCGCTCCAGTCCACGCCCTTCAGCTGCAGCCCGGTGCCATAGCAATCGCCGCACCAGCCGTGCTTGGAGTTGTAGGAGAACAGGCGCGGGTCGAGTTCCTGGAAGCTGCGGCCGCAGGATGGGCAGGCGCGCGTGGTCGAGAACACCTGCTGGCGCAGGTCGAGTTCGACGACGCCTCTTGCTTTGGCCGCCGCCTGCGCCAGCGCGTCCAGGTCCGATAGCACGTGCACCACGCCCTTGCCGTACTCCAGCGCCTTCGCCAGGCCCTCGCGCAGCGCGCGTTCGTTCTGCGCCGACACGCGGATGTCGGCCACCGGCAGCTCGATGGTGTGCTCCTTGAAGCGGTCCAGGCGCGGGAAGGGCTCCACCGGCAGGAACGCACCGTCCACCCGCAGGTGCGTGTAGCCGCGCGCCTGCGCCCATTTGGCGAGCTCGGTGTATACGCCCTTGCGGTTGCTGACGAGCGGCGCGAGCAGGCCGATGCGCTGCCCCTTGTATTCACGCAGCAGGCGCGCCGCGATCGCGTCCTCGCTCTGCGGTTCGATCGACGCCTGGCAGTCGGGACAGTGCTGCGTGCCGAGCTTGACGAACAGCAAACGCAGGAAATGGTGGATCTCGGTAAGCGTGCCGACCGTGGACTTGCGTCCGCCCCGGCTGGTGCGCTGCTCGATCGCCACCGTCGGCGGGATGCCGAAGATCGCGTCCACGTCCGGGCGCGACGCCACCTGCACGAACTGGCGCGCGTAGGCATTGAGCGATTCGAGGTAGCGGCGCTGCCCTTCCGAGAACAGGATGTCGAAGGCGAGCGTGGATTTTCCGGAGCCCGACACGCCGGTGATCACGGTGAAGCGCTGGCGCGGGATCTCGACGTCGATGTTCTTCAGGTTGTGCTCGCGCGCCTTGTGGATCTGCACCACGTTGCCGAGGTAGCTTCCGGACGACGCTTGCGTCGTGGCCGCGGGTTCACGGACTTCCTGCGCCGGGGGCGCGACGAAGGCTTGCGCGTACTCGCGCAGCGCCTTGCCGGTGTGCGAGGTCTCGTGCTTCGCGATGTCCTCCGGCGGTCCTTCGCAGACCAGCATGCCGCCGGCCTCGCCGCCCTCGGGGCCGAGCTCGATGATCCAGTCCGAGGCGCGCATCACGTCGAGGTTGTGCTCGATGACGATGATCGAGTGCCCGGCGGCGATGAGCTGGCGGAAGGCGCGCAGCAGCCTGGCGACGTCGTCGAAGTGCAGGCCGGTGGTCGGTTCGTCGAACAGGAACAGCTTCGGCCCCGCGCTCCTGCCGATCTTCGCTTCCGCCAGGTGCCCGGCGAGCTTCAGGCGCTGCGCCTCGCCGCCCGACAGGGTGGGCACCGGCTGGCCGAGGCGCAGGTACTCCAGGCCCACGTCGGCGAGCGGCTTCAGGCGTGCGATGACCTCGCGGTCGTCCTTGAAGAACGCCACCGCCTCGGAAATCGTCATGTCGAGGATCTGCGCGGCGTTGCGCCCGCGCAGCCTGACTTCCAGCACCTCGGGCCGGTAGCGCTGGCCGTTGCAGTCGGGGCAGCGCAGGTACACGTCCGACAGGAACTGCATTTCCACGTGCTCGAAGCCATTGCCGCCGCAGGCGGGGCAGCGGCCGTTGCCCGAATTGAAGCTGAAGGTGCCCGCGGTGTACTGGCGCTCCTTCGATAGCGGCGCCCTGGAAAGAAGGTCACGTATGGCATCGAAGGCGCCGACGTAGCTCGCCGGGTTCGAGCGCGTGGTCTTGCCGATCGCCGACTGGTCCACCATCACCACGTCTTCCACCAGGCCGGCGCCGCGCAGTTCGCGGTGCGCGCCGGGCTGCTCGGTGGGCTTGCCCCTGGCCTTGCGCATCGCGGCATACAGCACGTCCTGCACCAGCGTCGACTTGCCGGAACCGGAGACACCGGCAACGCAGACCAGGTGGTGCAGCGGGAAGGCGACATCGACGCTTTTCAGGTTGTGTTCGCTTGCGCCGAGCACCTCGATCCTCGGCGTTTCCGCGCGCGGGCGCGAGAAGCGGATGCCGGCATCCGCGCGTTTGCGGCCGGAGAGGTACTCGGCCGTCAGTGTGTCGCGCTCGCGCAGTTCGGCCGCGGGGCCGAAGAACACGATCTCGCCGCCGCGCTCGCCCGGGCCCGGGCCCATGTCCAGCAGCCGGTCGGCGGCGAACATGATCTGCGGATCGTGCTCGACGACGACCAGCGAGTTGCCGGCGTCGCGCAGCTTCTTCATCACGTCGATGACGCGCCCCATGTCGCGCGGGTGCAGGCCGATGGACGGCTCGTCGAGCACGAACAGCGTGTTCACCAGCGACGTGCCCAGCGCGGTGGTCAGGTTGATGCGCTGCACTTCGCCGCCGGACAGCGTCCTCGACTGGCGGTCCAGCGTCAGGTAGCCGAGGCCCACCTTGCACAGGTATTCGATGCGCGTGCGCAGTTCCGCCAGCAGCAGGTCGGTGGCTTCGTCCAGCGCCGAGGGCAGCCGGATCGTGGCAAAGAACTCGCGCAGGCGGTCGAGCGGCAGCAGCATCAGGTCGTGCACCGCGTACCGTTCGGCTCCCAGCTTCCACAGCGTGGCGTCGGGCTTCAGGCGGGTGCCCTGGCAGGCGGTGCACGGCGTGTACGCACGGTACTTCGACAGCAGCACGCGGATGTGCATCTTGTAGGCCTTGGACTCCAGCCACTTGAAGAAGCGCCGCACGCCGTACCACTTGCCGGGCCAGGACTTCTTCCAGCTTACCCAGTCGTCGTCGCCTTCGAGGATCCATGCGCGTGCCGCCGCCGGCAGCTCGCGCCAGGGCACGTCCATGGAAATGTCATGCTTCTTCGCGTACTTCGCGAGGTCGTCCTGGCATTCCTTGAAGCTCTTGGTCTGCCAGGGCCGGATCGCGCCTTCGCGCAGCGTCTTGCTCTCGTCGGGTATGACGAGGCCGAAGTCGACGTCGATGATGCGGCCGAAGCCGCGGCAGGCCTCGCAGGCGCCGATGGGAGAGTTGAACGAGAACGCCGCCGGCGTCGGCTCCGAATAGTGCAGGTCGCAGTCGGCGCAGTGCAGGTCGGATGAGTAGCGCCAGGTTGTACCGTCCTCGAGGTGCACGGCAACCCGGCCTTGGCCAATGCGCAGCGCGGATTCCAGCGCCTCCATGACCCGCGCCTTCTCCGCGCTCGACATGCGGATGCGGTCCTGCACGATCTCCAGCACGGTCTTCGAGCGTGCGTGCACCCGGGTATAGCCCTGCTGCTGCAGGTATTTTTCCACCTCGGCGTCCGAGAAGTTCTTCGGCACGCCCACCGAGAAGGTGATCACCAGGCGCGGGTCGCCCGCCGCCTGCGCGCGCTCCGCCATCGATGCGTAGATGCCCTCCGGCGTGTCCCGCTTCACCGGCTTGCCGCAGCCGCGGCAATGCAGCACCGCGCAGCGCGCGTAGAGCAGCTTCAGGTGGTCGTTGATCTCGGTCATCGTGCCGACCGTGGAGCGCGAGGTGCGCACCGGATTGGTCTGGTCGATGGCGATCGCGGGCGGGATTCCCTCGATGGAATCGACCTGCGGCTTGTCCATGCGGTCGAGGAACTGCCGCGCGTAGGGCGAGAAGGTCTCGACGTAGCGCCGCTGCCCCTCGGCGTAGAGCGTGTCGAAGACCAGCGACGACTTGCCCGAGCCCGAGACGCCGGTGACCACCACCAGCTCGCCCGAGGGGATGGTGACGTCGAGGTTCTTGAGGTTGTTCTGGCGCGCGCCGCGTATGACGATGGCGTCGGCCGGAGGTGTTTCCCGCTTCACCGCGGCATTCTAAGCGTTCCCGGTACCGGGAACGGCAGCGCAGCCTAGATGCTGTGCGACAGCGCTTCCAGTGCGGCGGGGTCGGCGACGATGAGGCTGCGCTTGCGGCTGATCAGCAGGCCACGGCTGCGCAGGTCATGCAGCGTCGCGTTGGTGAACTGGCGCGACACGCCGGCGATTGCCGCGAGATCCTCATTTGTCAGGGTCAGGTCGATCAGCACGCCCTGTTCGCAGGGCTCGCCAAAGCGTTCGGACAGTGCGATCAGCACGGTGCAGATGCGCTCGAACGCGGACTGCGTCTCCAGCGTCACGGCGAGCAGCGATACCCAGCGCAGCCGCACCGACATCGCGCGGATGATGGCTTGGGCTACCTCGGGAAAGCGGCGTATGAGGTCGTCGAAGCGCTCATAGGACAGCGTGTAGATCACGCAGGGATCGAGGCAGCGCACGGTCATCTGGCGCGTCGTCGGCCCGCCGAGGTCGGCGGCGCCCAGCAGGTCGCCCGCGCACCAGAAGCCGGTGGTGCCGGTCTTGCCGTTGCGGCTCTGGTACGAGGACATCGCCTTGCCGGAAAAGAGGAAGGCCACGTACTCGGCCGGCTCGCCCTGGGTCCAGACCGACTTGCCCTTCGGGATGTAGCGACGCTCGCACTGCTCGAGCACCGCCTTGCGGTACACCGGCGGTATCGACCCGAGGACATCCAGGTGTCCGTTGGCGCGTGCATCCACGGCTGCGGTCTTTCTCAGCATCGTCGGATTATAGGGGCGTCGACCTCAGGGTATCAGGTAGTGCACCCCGAGCCCGAGCAGCACCACCGCGACGAAGGTCTTCAGCGCCTGCTCGTTCATGTGGCGGTTGAGCGCCGGGCCGAGGAACGAGCCGATGAGGATCCCCGGAACCTCCACAGCCACCAGGAACCAGTCCACCCTGACGTCGAGCGCAAGGTAGGTAAGCACGCTGACGGTGAGCGGGATCATCAGCGCCACCAGGCTCGTCCCGACCACCAGGTACATCGGCAGCAGCAGGATGCTTGCCATGAACGGGGTGACGAGGAAGCCGCCGCCGACGCCGAGCATCGAACCGACGAACGAGATGGCGAATCCGCCGGCCGCCGCGCCGCAGGGGTTGAAGTCGTAGTGCCTGCCGGCAAACCGCACGCTGGCGCGGGTCCAGCCGAAGTGCACCGTACGCGGCGGTCCGTCAATCAGGCCGTGCGCGCGTGGCGCGGGCCTGAACCATCCCTCGTACAGGATGCGCAGCGCGATCAGCGCCACGAGCACGCCGAACACCGGCCGGTATACCGCCATGTCCGACAGGTAGGACCTGGAGAGCCAGGAGCCGGCGATCGCGCCGATCGGCGCGCCGATGCCGAAACTCAGCGCGACGCTGCCGACGAGGCGGTTCTGCCGGTGATACAGCGGGACGGACACAATCCGGCTGGTGAACTCGAGGATCTGGTTCACCACCTTGATCATGTTGGGATCGTTGATGCCGAGGATCGAGATATGCCCGATCCCGGCAAGGATGCCGCCGCCGCCGGCACCCATGGACATCATGAACCCGGCAAGCACGCACCAGCCGAAGGCGAGGAGCGGGTCGAACCCGGCTTCCATCTCGGCGGGCGGAGGGCGGCCGGCGCCGGCGGGGTGATGCCCCCGCCGGCGGCACGCCGCCGTCTAGAGCTGGGTCAGGCCTTCAGGCCGAGCGCGTCGATTGCTGCGCGCGAGAAGAAGCTGACCCGGGTTTCCTCGCTGATGTCCGGATAGTTCTTCAGGTAGCGTACGACGCCCGATACGCCGCTCGAATCCCAGTGCGGGTAGTCGCTGGTGCAGGCCATGTTCTTGCCTTCGAACCAGTTCATCGTCTCACTCAGCAGCGCTTCCTCCGGCTCGAACGAGCAGATCACGCACTGGCGCTTGAAGTACTCCGACGGGAGCATCTTCAGGCCGATCATCTCCGTGGGGCGCGCAGTGTAGTGATTGTCGAGACGGAACAGCAGGTACGGCACCCAGGATGCGCCGGCTTCGGCAAACAGGATCCGCAGCTTCGGGTGACGCTCGAGTACGCCGTAGCCGAGCAGGCCCGCCACCGCCGCCGCCATCTCCAGCGGATGCGACATCGCGTGCGCGATCCAGTAGCGGTCGTACTTGTAGTCGGTGCTGTGGGTGGCGTTGTAGGTGCCGGTAGCCTCGTGGAACAGCAGCGCCATGCCGAGATTGGTCATCGTCTCCCAGACGATGTCCCAGTCCTCGTTCCAGTAGCGCACGCCCTGCATTACGTTCGGGCGCATCCACACCGCGGTGGCGCCCATTTTGTGGCAGCGCTTGATTTCCTCGACCGCCCACTTCGGGTTCAGCGGAATGGTCACGCACCAGAAATGGCGCTTGCTGGTGGCGAACTGCTTGCAAGTCCAGTCGTTCAGCGCCCGCATCACCGCGTACTGGAAGTTCCAGTTCTCGATGTCGGGGGTGAACAGGCCCAGCGTCGGAAACCACACTGCGCAATCGATGCCGGAGAGGTCCATGTCGCCGTCGCGGTGCTCGTAGCAATGCCTGTGCGCATGCTCGTAGGACAGGCCCTCGCCGCGCGGCCGCTGGTCGCCGCAGCCCTCGGTGCGGCCCGGTCCCCAGCCGGACATCTTCTGGTAGACGCGCCCTTCGATCATCAGGCGCGGCGCGCCGCGGTTGTCAGTTACCTGCTTCGGCGCCATGTGCTGCCATTCCTTGTCCAGGTACATCGTGAACGCCTCCGGCGGCTCGATGATGTGCCGGTCGCAGTCGATCACGAAGTATTCCTGCCCGAGCTTCTTGGTCCCCGAACGGTAGGCGTCCTCGACCGCCTTGTACCGGTCGACCGGTTTCTCCTTGCGCAGTGCCTGCCCCATGTTTGCTTGCTCCTCTTTATGTGTCCGTGCTGGACTAGATCATGTTGTCGATCAGCAGTCGCTCGACGACGCGCCCGCCGATCACGTGTTCCTGCAGGATCTCCTCTGCATCCTCCACCGTGGGCACGTGGTACCAGACGGCGTCTGGGTAGACGACGACCGTCGGGCCGTATTCGCAGTGCTCCATGCAGCCGGCGCGGTTGATGCGCACGTCGTCCTTGAGGCCGGCTTTCGTCGCGCCGGCCTTCAGGACCTTGAAAATCTCGTCGGCGCCCCTGTGCTTGCAACAGCCCCTGGGATGGCCCGCCTCGCGCTCGTTGAGGCAGACGAAAACATGACATTTGTACCCGGCTTTTTCCATCAGGCGGACCTTACGCGGTTGCGGTTCCGGACGCTGTCAACAACTTGACAATCTCTCCCGCGCGTCCGCTAGAGGCTTCCGGCAGGCGCGGAACGCTTGCCGTCGCCGAGCCCGATCCGGGCCCTGATCTGCGGCCACAGCGACCACAGCAGGAACGCAAGCGCCAGCGCGAAGATCGAGCCGCTCAAGGGGCGGGTGAACAACACGGTGAGATCATTGCCGTGGGACATCATCGAAGTCATGAAGTAGCGCTCGGCAAGCGGGCCGAGGATGACGCCGAGGATGAGCGGGGCGACCGGGATGTCCATGCGGCGGAACACGTAGCCAAGCAGGCCGAACGCGAGGCAGATGAAGACGTCCGACAGGTTGTTCCGGACGCCGAAGGCGCCGACAAGGCACAGCACCGAGATGAACCCGAACAGCACCGGCTCGGGAATCCTCATCAGCGTGGCGAAGCCGCGTGCGACGATGAGGCCGGCGAGGACCATCAGCAGGTTCGCAATCAGGTAGCCGGCGAACACCGTGTAGACGAGCTCGGTGCTGGTCACGAACAGCGCCGGTCCCGGCTGTATGCCGTGCACCGTCAGCGCAGCGAGCATGATCGCCGTGGCGGCGCTGCCGGGGATTCCCAGCGTGAGCAGCGGGATGGTGGCCGTGCCGGTGGTCGCGTTTTTGGCCGTTTCCGGCGCGCCCAGGCCTTCCTCGACGCCGGTGCCGAACTCGTTCCCCCGCGGCGATGCCTGGCGCTCCACGCCGTAGGCGATGACCGCGCCGACCACCGCACCGGCGCCCGGGATGGCGCCGATCACGGAGCCGATGATGGTGGCGCGCGTCATGGTGCCCTTGAGCCGGTAGAGTTCGCGCAGGCTGGGCAGTTGCGTGCGGCCGCCCGTGATGGCAACCGTCTTCGTGCCGCCTTCGCCAACCCACCAGAGGATTTCAGAGATCGCAAACATGCCGACGAGGACGACGACGAAGTTGATGCCGCTCTCGAGGACCTGCCAGCCGAAGGTCAGGCGCGGCTGCCCGTACATCGGATCGAGGCCGACTGCGCCTACCGCCAGGCCGACGAACAGCGAGATCAGGCTGACGAGCATCTTGTCCTTCGCGATCGCCACCACGGAGACCAGGCCGAGCACCGTGGCGGCGAAGAACTCCGGTGCGCCGAAGCGCAATGCGAAGCGCGCGAAGGGCTGCGAACCGAAGGTCATCACCAGCGCGCTGGCCATGCCGCCGACCGCCGAGCAGGTCACGGCGATGCCGAGGGCCTTGGCGGCGAGGCCCTTCTGCTTCATCGGGTAGCCGTCCCAGGTGGCCGGCATAGAAGCAGGGGACCCGGGGATATTGATCAGGATGGCGGATATCGAGCCGCCGAACACGCCGCCGACGTAGATGCCGGTCAGGAAAACCATCGCCTGCGCCGGCGCCATGACATACGTGAATGGCAGCGCGAGCACCATGGCGTTGACGAACGAAATTCCCGGCAGGGCGCCTGCGACTACGCCGACGAAGATACCGAGCACCAGCAGCGCGAGCGTCACCACGCCGAACACGTTCGCGAGCCCTGATGCCAGATGCGAAAAGACTTCCATGGAGGATCCCGTCCCGAGCTTCTCTAGCGGGCCGTGGTCAGAAGAGGTGCAGCCACTGATAGATCTGGATCGTCGCCTCTTCAAGCACGCCGACGCCGCGCGGAAGCGGCATGAAGGCCACCTTGACGAGCAGGTACAGCGGCAGGATCGTCCCCAGCACGCTGATCAGCACCAGCGGAACCGGGCGCCGGTAGCGTGCAAATACCAGCCAGGCGAACATGAACGCGATGGTACTGAGCAGAAAGCCCGCAAAGGCGAATCCCGCTCCGTAGAGCGCGATCAGCGCCGTGGCGATCAGCACTCGCCGTGCGCTTGAATCCTGGTCGACCGGGCTGTCGCGTTGCGCGGAAGACCGCCTGGCGATGAACGCGCGCGTGCGCAGCGCACAATGCAGCGCCATCCCGCAGACCAGCAGCACCAGCGCGAACAGCGGCCAGGACCTCGGTCCGTAGGCGCCGTCCGGTACCCCGACGGATCGCGCGGCCGCCACGTGCCACAGCAGCAGGACGGAAACCAGCGCCACGGCGAACGGGCCGCACAATCCGCTGGACGCAATCCGTCGCCACCGCTGGCCGATGCTGGTCATCTCGTCGTTTCCTGGTGCCGCGACGGTACCCGCCGCACTACTTGGCCAGCCCCAGATCCTTCATCGTCTTCAGCATGTCCTGGTAGTAGGCCGTTGCGTACTTGCGGGCGTCCTCGCCGACCACCAGCCCGGACAGGCATTTGTGCTGCTTGGCGCAGATGTCGCGGTACTCCTTGCTCGACAGCACCTTTGCAAGTGCCTGCGTGAGCACCTTCGCGCGATCGTCCGGCGTCGAAGCCGGCACCGCGAACCCGCGCCAGTTCGGCAGGTTCAGCTTCATGCCGAACTCCGTGATGGCGGGCACGTTGGGGAAGCTGGGGTGGCGTTCGTTGGCAAATACGACGATAGGCACCAGGTCGCCGGCCTCGACGAAGGAAACCACGCCGTCGATCTGCTGGAACAGCAACTCGGCATGGCCGCCGATGGGGGCGGTGTGCCGCGGGCCGGGATCCATCGGCACGTTGACCATGGAGTAGCCCTTGGCCGTCAGCGCCTTCACGGCGACATCGTCCTGGGTGCCCAGGCCGGCAGTGGCGACGCGGATCTTGCCAGGCTCCTTCTTCGCCTTTTCCAGCACTTCCTTGAAGGTCTTCACGCCGCTGCCCTTGCCGACGTAGAACATCGACGTGCCGGCATCGGCGATGGCGAGGAACTTGAAGTCCTCGATCTTCAGGCGGCTGACGCCCTGCACCATGGTCGTCACGGCGATGCCCGTGAACGTGCCCATGGTATGTCCGTCCGGACGCGCGTCCCGCAAGCGGGTGAGGCCCGCGTTGCCCGAGGCACCGGTGACGTTCGAGATGGGTACCGCGACCCCGAGCGCCGCGGGCAGCAGCTTGCCGACGGCACGCGCCGCCTGGTCCGCGCTGCCGCCGGGCCCGAAGTTGACGATGATTTCCACCGGCCGCTCGGGGAACTTGCCCTGCGCAAGCGCAGGTGCGGCGCCCAGCAGGCCAGATGCAGCGAGCGCAACAGTGGACAGGAATGCCGGCAGCGAGTTCGCACGCGTCATGACGCCTCCTCAGTAGATTCGGATGCCTTGTATGCGGCGGACGACTGCACCGCCGCGGCCCTCTGCTACTACCCCTCCGCGACTATCCTACGGCTGCGGCCGCGAAAAGTTCTGTCAAGTAGTTGACATCGATGATGGCGTCATCAGGTGATTCAATCGCTGCGCTGCGGCAAGCGCTGCACGAGGAAATCGCGCTCGCGCACCAATGCGCTGACGCGCTCGCCGGTCGCGAGTTTCATGTCGTCGGCAACCGAGCGCGCGAGCAGCGCGTACACCTCGCCGTCCGCCGTGGCCAGCGTGAGTTCCGTCGTCACCGTGCCGGGGCGCAGGTTGGTGATCGTGCCCGCGAGGCGATTGCGGATGCTCAACGCATCGCCCTTGGCAAGCAGCAGGTCGCCCTCGCGCACGCAGGCGACGACCGTGTCGCCGACAGCGAGATTCATCTCCTCGGCCGCCGCGCGCGCGACGACCGCCACGATGCGCCTTCCGCCGCCGACGTCCAGCGGCAGTTCGGCGGTCACGGTTCCCTTCTTGATGTCCAGGATCCGCCCGGGAAAGCGGTTGCAGGTGCTGATCGCGCCGTTGCCGCTCATCAGCATCACGTCAACCTCGCGGAACAGCGCGCTGACGCGGTCGCCGGGCGCGAGCGCGAGCGCCTCGATCGCGGAACTGGTGACCACCAGCTTGATGTCGCCGAGTTCGGACGTGAGGCGCACATCGGTGGTCGCCTTTCCCTTCTTCAGTTCCGCCACGGTGCCGTCTATCCGGTTGCATGCGCTGACGTTCATTCGTGTTTCCTCCCTTTGCGAGTCCCGTGGTTCATCGCTACGCCTTCGAGATCCTGCACAGCAGGGTCTTCAGGTTGGTCTGGTCCGAGATCGGATCGCGCTGCATCTTGTCGGTGAGGAAGTTCACCGACCGCCATGGATGGAATGGCTGGCGTTCGCCCCATCCGATCGGCACGAACACGCTGGTCTCGCGGATGCCGGCGGTGAGCCAGGCACGGGCCTCGATCGCGCCGTGCGCGGTTTCCACGCGCACCCGATCGCCGTCCGCGATGCCGTCGCGCGCCGCGCGCGCGGGATGGACCTGCACATAGAGGTCGGACCACATCTCCTGGGCCTGCCAGAAATAGTGCGTCCAGCTGTGGAAATGCGGCGCCGGCGGCCGCCCGGTGACCAGCTCGAGGTCGAAGCCCTGCGCACGCAGCCGTGCACCGGGCGAGTCGGCGCCGGGCTGGCGGATCGTCACCGGGGACGCGGAGATCGGCGTCTTCTGGAACGGCGACAGCACGCCGTCGGCATCGTCGCCGACGTCGAATTCGACGTACGGCAGGTCGATCAGCTGTTCGCGCTCGCTATAGAACTCCGGGAGCGCCGAGAGTCCCAGCGTACGGAACTTCGCTTCCATCGCCTCGGTGTAGAACTCCAGCTTGCCGCTCGGCGTGGGAAAGCGCTTGCCGGGGTGGCCCGGCGGGGAGGTGCCCTCCAGGAACAGGGTTTCCTGCTCGACCGCGTCCTCGCTGGCGAGCGGGAAGCGCAGCCAGCGCCAGGGCACCGCATGCAGCCGCGCCTGGGTGATGCCCCGCATCTGCTCGTTGTCGATGCACATCTCGTCCCAGAACACCGCCGGGTCCTTGTACTTCTCCTGCAGCACGTCGTCGTAGCCGAGGCGCTTGCCGATCTCGATCCAGATCCAGTCGTCCGATTTCGCCTCGCCCGGGGGCTCGATCATCTTGTCGATCCACACCACGCGGCGGTCGTCGGTCGAGCGGCCGATCTCGCCCTTCTCGATCCCGGTGGCTACCGGCAGCACGTAGTCGGCGAACGCCGAGGTTTCGTTCTGGAACAGTTCGATGTGCACCAGCAGGTCGAGCGCGCGGAATGCCTCGCGTGCGGCCTCCTGCGACGGCCAGTTCGACATCGGGTTGTTGCAGGCGATCATGGCCTTGATGGGGTAGGGCTTGCCGATGCGCATCGCCTCGGTCCAGCCGACCGGGCTGCGCCGCACCATGGGCCGCGATACCTTCGCGCGCCTGTGTGCCGGCGCCGCAGCGGAGATCGGCGCCCCGATCGACAGGTTGAGGAACGCGCCGCCGGGGCGGCCCCAGTTGCCGGTGATGGCGGCGAGGAACATCAGCGCGCGGTTGGTTTGCGCCGCATTGGTGTGCTGGTTGATTCCGCGGCTGGCGAAGATGACGCAGCCGTCGGCCGCGGCCATCTCGGTGGCGAGGGCGCGGATGTCCGCAGCCGGGATGCCGGTGATCGGCGCCGCCCACTCGGGCGTGTAGCCCTTGTCGAAGATGAAGTCGCGCCAGCGTTCCCAGCCTTCGACCCAGGCCTCGCAGTAACGCCTGTCGTGCAGCTCCTGCGACAGGATGTGCTGCGCCAGCGCGAGGGCGAGCGCCAGGTCCGTCCCCGAGCGGATCGGCAGCCAGCGATCCGCCTTGCTCGCGGTCACCGTGTGGCGGGGATCGACGACGACCATGCGCGCCCGGTTCCTGATCCGCCAGTCGTTGATCATGCCGAAGTACACCGGGCGCGCCTCGGCCTGGTTGTCGCCGAAGTGGACGTACAGGCGCGCCGTGCCGAGGTCGGTCTCGGTGTAGCTGTTGGGGCAGGTGCCATCGCCCTGCGTCAGCTCGTAGGCCGCATGCTTGGCCGCCGCGCAAAACGGATCGGTGCCCTCGACGTTCGGCGTTCCCCACATCTGGCCGAAGATGCGCACGAAGCCGTTCTTGCTGATGGTGCCGGTGCGCGTTCCGGCGAAGATCGCCAGCGCTTCCGGTCCCCACTGCTCGCGCACCGCCTGCATGCGGGCGACGATCTCGTCCAGCGCCTGGTCCCAGGAGATGGGCTCGAAGCGGCCTTCGCCGCGCTCGCCCACCCGCTTCAGCGGCCGCGTCAGGCGCCGTTCGTTGTTGTACAGCTGTACCGTGAGCTGCGATTTCGGGCAGACCTTGCCCTTGAGGACGGGGTCTTCTTCGTTGCCGGTGACCTTGACCAGCCGGTCGCCCTTGAAGTGGAACTTCGTCGAGCATGAGTTGAAGCAGATGTTGCAGCCGCCGGGCACGACCCGGTCGGCCTTGCGCTCCTCGCGCGCCTGGCGGTAGGGATAGGCGGGACGGTCGCTTGCCCCGGACAGTGCGCCGCCCATCAGCACCGGACGGGACCGGCCCTCGACCGCGTCGCTGCGCACGCCGGCCGGGTGCGCGTGCTCGCGCGGCAGGCGGTCCAGGTACACCGTCGCCGGGCCCATGAGGAAGTGGTCGTGGTCGCGCACGATGCGGCCTTCGGCTTGCGCCCTGGCAAGATGCCCGGTGCGCGGGCCGAACGAGATCGCGTGACCCGGACACACGCTGGCGCAGGCGGTCGTCGTCGTGGCATCGCCTTCGGCGCGCCGGTCGGCACAGAGGTCGCACTTCACCGCGTGGTGGTCGACGGCGTCGTAGCCCATCGCGCCGTAGGGGCAGGCGACGACGCATTCGCCGCATCCGGTGCAGCGATCCTCGACCACGCTCACCACGCCCGTGGCCGCGTCCTTGACGATCGCCTTCGGATTCACCGGACAGGCACGCAGGCACGCGGGGCGCTCGCAGTGCTGGCAGGCCACGGTGAGGAAATCCAGCGACGGCGCACCGGGATCGCCCAGCCAGACCACCTTGTTCCGGTACTCGCCCGGGCCGAGGCCGTGCTCCTGCTTGCAGGCAGCTTCGCAGCTCTTGCAGCCGATGCAGCGCTCCAGGTCGATCATCAGCGCGAGGCGGTCCATGTCACCAGTCCTTGAGATGCCACCACGTGATCGGGCCGCCGTCGGCGACGTAGCCCGCGAAGAAGGTCACCGTGATCACGTGCACGACGAGTCCGAATACGAAGATCGCCGCCAGCGCCAGGTGCAGCGGCCGCCACCAGGCCTGTTGCGCCCCGACCGAGGCGCGTGCGCCGATCAGGCGGCTTTCCTCGCGCGCGAGCTGCGCATAGCGCCAGGCTGCGCGCGGCGTCCTCAGCCAGTGCGCGAGCGCAGGCGAGAACGTGGCCTCGCGGGCCAGCGGATCGATGGCGGCAAGCAGCGTGCGCTTCTCCTCGATGACCCTGGCAAGGCGGCTGCGGTCGACTTCGCCGGCCGGCGCGAACGCGCGCTGCTTGGTGGCGAACGTGGCGGCCATGCGAGACGACAGATGCACCCGCGCGTGCAGCCCGAGCAGGATCAGCGCGAGCAGGACCAGGAACAGCAGTGCAGGCGGCCGCCGCAGGTAGCCGGCCGAATGGATCACCACCAGCACGGTGCCGATCGTGCCGCACACGACATGGGCGATGAACCAGACCGGTGCTGCGCTGCCGTGGCCGCTACGCTTGACCAGCACGAAGACGACAGAGACGAGCAGCAGCAGGGCGCCGGCGACGCCGACGAGATACAACTCGGTACTGCCCGGGGTTCGCCACGCCTCCGGCAACCGCGGGCGCAGCAGCACGAAATGCACGAGCAGCACGGCCACTGCACTCGCGAGCAGCCATTTCAGCGTGCGATCGGGCAGGTCGGGCCGCCTCAATGGTGTTCTCCAATCCCGGCTGGTGGAAGGGGCACATGCTGCCGCAAGCGGCGTCCGTGCACTGTCAATTACTTGACAATGCCATGGTACGGCCCTGTGGCACGATGCCCCGGACAAACAGGGAAGGGCACATGGCACGCAAGCACATCTGCAAGCTTACGGATGTTCCGGCGAATAGCATGCGGGAGTTCAAGGTTGCGCACGGACCGAAAGTCTGCGTGGTGAACTCGGGCGATCGATTCTTCGCCTGCCAGGCCGCGTGCCCGCATCAGGGAGTGGCGCTGTGCGAAGGCTCGTTCGACGGCGAGGTGCTCACCTGCCTGGAGCATCTCTGGCAGTGGAACCTGCGGGACGGCGGCGAGCCCTGTGGCCTCGCCGAGAGCGCGCTGCGCATGTACCGGACAGAAGTCGACGGTGACGCGCTCTACCTGAGCGAGGACTGAACATAGCTTGAAACTATAAAATTGATCAGGATTATTCGTTGGACGCTATCATAGCGCCAACGTATCGTTTGCTCATCGGCAATTCATTTCCACTAAGGAGAGTCCGGATGAGCAAGTCGAGCATGGAAGGCAGGAAGGTCCCGCAGGTCACGTTCCGCACGCGCCAGCAAGGCGATTGGAAGAGCGTGACGACCGACGACATATTCAAGGGCAGGACGGTGGCGGTGTTCTCGCTGCCGGGCGCGTTCACGCCCACCTGTTCGTCCACCCACCTGCCGCGCTACAACGAGCTGGCGCCGGTGTTCAAGGCAAACGGCGTGGACGAGATCGTCTGCATCTCGGTAAACGACGCCTTCGTCATGAACGAGTGGGCGAAGGACCAGGAAGCGGAGAACGTCACGCTGCTGCCCGACGGCAACGGCGAATTCACCGACGGCATGGGCATGCTGGTGGACAAGGCCGACCTCGGCTTCGGCAAGCGCTCATGGCGCTACTCGATGCTGGTGAAGGACGGCGTGGTCGAGAAAATGTTCGTCGAACCGCAGAAGCCGGGCGATCCGTTCGAGGTCTCGGACGCCGACACCATGCTGGCCTACATCAACCCGAAGGCGAAGAAGCCCGACCAGGTGGCGATCCTGACCCGCGAAGGCTGCAGCTTCTGCGCCAAGGCGAAGTCGCTGCTGAAGGAACTCGGCTATGACTACGCCGAGGTCAGCCTCGATCACAAAGTTCGCAGCAAGGTGGTCGGCGCAATTGCCGGCGCGCAGACGGTGCCGCAGGTGTTCGTCAACGGCGAGCGCATCGGCGGCTGGGAAGAGCTCGAGCGCTGGGCCGGGGCCGGGCAGCGGAAAGCCGCGTAAGGGAGCAGCCGTGCGGCGTATCGAAACCGACGTTGCGGTGATCGGGGCCGGCACGGCCGGCCTCGCCGCCTATCGCGCGGCGGCGGCAGCCGGCCGCCGCGCGCTGCTCGTGGAATCCGGCCCGGGCGGCACCACCTGCGCCCGTGTCGGCTGCATGCCTTCGAAGCTGCTCATCGCCGCGGCCGAGGCTGCGCATGGCGTAGCGCGCTGGCAGGAGTTCGGCCTGCAGCTCGATGGTGCGCTTCGCGTCGACGGCGGCGCGGTGATGGCTCGCGTGCGCCGCGAGCGCGACCGCTTCGTCGGCTTCGTGCTCGACAGCGTGGAGAAGATTCCCGTGGCGGACCGCCTGCGCGGCTGCGCCCGCTTCAGCGGTGCGCACGCGTTGCAGGTGGATGGACACACCGAGGTTTCGTTCCGTACCGCGGTTGTAGCCACCGGGTCGTCGCCGGCGGTGCCGCAGGCATTGCGCGGCGCTGGCGACCGGCTGGTGGTAAACGACGACATCTTCGACTGGCAGGACCTGCCGCGCTCGGTGGCCGTGTTCGGCCCTGGCGTGATCGGACTGGAGCTCGGCCAGGCACTGTCGCGGCTGGGCGTGCGCGTGCGCATGTTCGGAGTCGGCGGGCTGGTCGGCCCGTTCGCCGACCCGGTGCTGCGGCGCTACGCACGCGACACCATGGCGCGCGAGTTTCCGCTCGACCCGGATGCGAAGGTGGAGTCCATACGCCGCACCGACAGGGGCGTGTCGATACGCTTTGTCGATGGCGGCATGATCGAGGAGGAAACCTTCGACTACCTGGTCGCGTCGACCGGCCGCACGCCGAACCTCAGGGGCCTGGGCCTGGAGACGACCGGGGTGCCGCTGGATGCGCGCGGCGTGCCGGAGTTCGACCGGCACACCATGCGGGTCGCTGGATCGAACATCTTCATCGCCGGCGACGCCAACAACGACCTGCCGCTGCTGCACGAGGCGGCGGACGAAGGCCGCATTGCCGGCGAGAACGCCGCGCGCTTCCCGGAAGTGCGAGCCGCGCTCCGGCGTACGCCGCTGGCGGTGGTATTCACCGAGCCGCAGATGGCGGTGGTGGGCATGCGCTACACGGAGCTTCCCGCGGGGCGCACGGTCACCGGGGCAGTGAGCTTCGAAGACCAGGGGCGCAGCCGCGTCATGCTGCGCAACCGCGGCCTGGCGCACATCTACGCCGAAACCGGCAGCGGGCGCGTGCTGGGTGCGGAGCTGACAGGCCCGGACGCGGAACACCTCGCGCACCTGCTCGCCTGGGGAATCCAGTCCGGCATGAGCGTGGAGCGCATGCTGGAGATGCCCTTCTACCACCCGGTGGTGGAGGAGGGGCTGCGTACCGCGCTGCGCGACGCGCAGGCGAAGCTGCAGGCGGCCGGCCGCAAGGCGGCCTGAGGTTCAGGGAAAGGGCGGTACGCGGGGCTCGGTGCCTTCGAACTCGGCACTCGGGTAGGCCTTCTTCACGCGCTCGGAGATTTCCTCGACGCTGTCGCGCGGCACGTCCGCGATGACAAGCAGTTCACCGCGCTCGATCGCATCCTCGAACGCCTTCAATCGCGTGCTGCCGACGTTCAGGCCGACCATGCCGCCCAGCCAGACGCCCACGCCGACGCCCGCCAGCGAACTGGCGAGGATCACGCCGCCGCCGGCGACCACCAGGTGCGGATTGAGCGCCAGCGCCACGAGACCGCACAGCATACCGGTGGCGCCGCCCAGCGGCACGGCGCGCTCCATCGCCGGGATGATGTCGCTTTTCTGCCAGGCCGATGCCTCCGGCAGGTCCTCGAGCGGCGTGCCGCGCTTGGCGATTACGTGGATGTGCCGCCACTCGATGTGGGCAAGGAGCAGTTCATCCACCACCTTCTTGCCGATCGTGGTGTCGGGTACCAGGAAGTAAAGCCTTCGCATGCAAGCAGTCTGGCCGCGGAAGGGGATGACCCCTTGACCTGCGTCAAGTTGAGGCGGCATGCGCCACGTCCGGGAGTCCATCGCAGACTTGGATCGTGCTCCTCTCGTCAATCGTGCGCAGGATCTACCTTTGGTGGATTGCCTGAGCCTGCACGTTGATCTGCATCAAGCCCGCGCATGGCTACCTGCCTAGACTGATTTTGATGTCACCGACGACCGTGAACCTGAAACAGGCGCTGAATGACCCGTCCTCGGTATTCGCCACCCCCGAGGAGGTGGCGGCGCACCCGGCGCTGACGCGCGAGCAGAAGGTCGAGATCCTCCGGCTCTGGGAGTACGACGCCGCCGAGTGCGAGGTGGCCACCGAGGAGGGCATGCCCGGCGGGAACGGCGGGCTGCTGCAGCGCATTCTTCTGGCGCTCGGAGAACTCGGCGTGACGGGAGACGCGAGCGACTCCGGACCCACCAAGCAGCATGCGCTGCTGCGGCGCCGCGCCGGGCGCAAGTAGCGCGAGCCCGGGCCATGCACGCGCGCAGGAACCCCGCGGCACTCGACCCCGAGCGGCTGGCGAAGGCGCGGCGCTCGCGCGTGCCCGTCCTGCTGGTGCACTGAGCGCGCGGCCGTGGAAGGCCCGCGCGTCGCGCCCTTCGTACACCATCACGAGCGCTACGAGCGCTGGTTCGAGCGCCACGATGCCGCCTACCTGTCGGAGCTGCTCGCGGTGCGCGCGCTGCTGCCGTGGACGGGCCGCGGCCTGGAGATCGGCGTGGGCAGCGCGCGCTTCGCGGCGCCGCTCGGCATCGAGTTCGGCATCGATCCGGCGCCCGAGATGCTCGCCTACGCGCGCTCGCGCGGCGTGCGCGTCGCCTGCGCCGTCGCCGAGGCGCTGCCGTTCGCGCCGGCCGCCTTCGATTTCGCGCTCGTGGTGACCACGATCTGCTTCGTCGAGGACCCGGCAGCGATGCTCACGGAGGCGCATCGCGTGCTCAAGCCCGGCGGCGTGCTCGTGATCGGCTTCATCGATCGCGCGAGCGCGCTCGGCAGCGAGTACGAGGCGCACCGAGCGGAGAACGTCTTCTATCGCGACGCGAAGTTCTACACGGCGGCCGAGGTCGAGGGGCTGCTCGGGAAGGCGGGCTTCGGCGCGCCAGCCTGGGCGCAGACGATCTTCCGGCCCCTGCCGGAAATCCAGGAGATCGAGCCCCTGCGCGCCGGGCGCGGCGAGGGCTCGTTCGTCGTCGTGCGGGCGGCCCGGGACTAGAGGGCGCGCCGTGGAATCCGCCTTCTGGACCGCCTTCGGCGCGAGCGCGCTGGCCGCGATCGTGACCGCGATCGGCATCTGGGTCATCCGCCACTACGAAGACTGGGGGCGCCGCCACAGCATCTACTTCGTGTGCTTCGCGGCGGGCGTGCTGATCTCGGTGTCGTTCCTGCACATTGTGCCGAAGTCCTTCGAGATGAACGCCCACGCCCCCGCCTGGCTGCTCGGCGGCTACGTGCTGATGCACCTGTTCAACCGCTTCGTCACCGCCTTCGTCTGCGAGCGCGCGCCGAATGCCGCGTACGGCATCGGCCTGGTGCCGATGGTCGGCATCGGCCTGCATTCGTTCATCGACGGTTTCGTGTACTCGATCACGTTCACCGTGAGCGTGTTCACCGGCGCGCTCGCCGCTACCGGCATGGTGCTGCACGAGTTTCCCGAGGGCATCATCACGTACCTTCTTCTGCTGCGCGGCGGTTTCAGCGAGAAGAAGTCCCTCGCGCTTGCGTTGCTTGCGGCGTCGCTCACCACGCCGCTGGGCATGCTCGCTTCCTATCCGTTCATCAGCCGGATCGACGCGCAGTTGCTGGGCGGCCTGCTCGCTGTCTCGGCCGGGGCGCTGGTCTATGTCGGTGCTACGCACCTGCTGCCGCAGGCGGAGCACGAGCGGCGCAGGTTCAGCCTGGTCGCTCTGGGCGCAGGCATGCTGGTCGCGGTCGTCATCGTGCTGTCTGGACACTGAGCTGCGGGTTGGGTGGACGTAAACGATAGGCATGCTCAATCAAAAGTATTCGAACAAACGATTTCCCAGATAGGGGTGCAGGGGAATCAAATGGCAAACACGCAGCCGTACACGAACTGACAAAGGAGGCAAGCATGTCTAGCGATGCGAAATGCCCGTTCCCCCACATTGCCGGCGTCGGCCGGACCAATCGCGACTGGTGGCCGAAGCAGCTGCGGCTGGAACTGCTGCACCAGCATTCCACGAAGTCAGACCCGATGGGCAAGGGCTTCAACTACGCGAAGGAATTCAAGGGCCTGGACTACAAGGCGCTGAAGAAGGACCTGGTCAGGCTGATGACCGACTCGCAGGACTGGTGGCCGGCGGATTTCGGCCACTACGGCCCGTTTTTCATCCGCATGGCCTGGCATAGCGCCGGCACCTACCGCACCGTGGATGGCCGCGGCGGCGGCGGCCGGGGACAGCAGCGATTCGCGCCCCTGGGCAGCTGGCCGGACAACGTCAACCTGGACAAGGCGCGGCGCCTGCTGTGGCCGGTCAAGCAGAAGTACGGCAAGAAGATTTCGTGGGCCGACCTGATGATCCTCGCCGGCAACGTGGCGCTGGAGTCGATGGGCTTCAGGACCTTCGGCTTCGGTGCGGGCCGCGCCGACGTCTGGGAGCCGGACGAGGACGTGAACTGGGGCGAGGAGATCGCCTGGCTCGGCACCGACAAGCGCTTCAGCGGCGACCGGGACCTGGGGCCGTTTGGTGCCACCCACATGGGCCTGATCTATGTGAACCCGGAAGGCCCGAACGCGAGCGGCGACTACCTGGCCGCCGCCAAGGACATCCGCGCCACGTTCAGCCGCATGGCCATGAACGACGAGGAAACCGTCGCGCTGATCGCCGGCGGCCACACCTTCGGCAAGTGCCACGGCGCCGCTCCCGAATCGCACAAGGGCCCCGATCCGGAAGGCGCGCCGCTGCAAGCGCAGGGCCTGGGCTGGATCAGCAACTACAAGTCGGGGCATGGCGCCGACACCATCTCGAGCGGCCTCGAAGTCACCTGGACGAAGACCCCGGCGCTGTGGAGCAACAGCTTCTTCGACATCCTGTTCAAGTACGAATGGGAGCTGACCAAGTCCCCCGCGGGTGCCAAGCAGTGGGTGGCGAAGGACGCGCCGGCGATCATTCCCGACGCGCACATCCCGGGCAAGTTCAACAAGCCCACCATGCTGACCACCGACCTGACGCTGCGCTTCGACCCGGAGTTCGGCAGGATCTCGCGCCGGTTTTATGAGGACCCGCAGGCCTTCGCCGACGCGTTTGCGCGCGCCTGGTTCAAGCTGACGCACCGGGACATGGGCCCGCGCGCCCGCTACCTCGGTCCGGAAGTACCGAAGGAAGAGCTGGTCTGGCAGGACCCGATTCCCGCGCTCAACCACAAGCTGATCGGCGACAAGGAGATCGCGGACCTGAAGAAGAAGATCCTCGCCTCGAAGCTGTCGGTGTCGCAGCTGGTGTCGACCGCCTGGGCCTCTGCCTCCACATTCCGTGGCTCCGACAAGCGCGGCGGTGCCAACGGTGCGCGCATCCGGCTTGCGCCGCAGAAGGACTGGCCGGTGAACCAGCCGGCGCAGCTGGCGAAGGTGCTGAAGGCGCTCGAAGCCATCCAGGCCGACTTCAACAAGAAGGCGAAGGGTGGCAGGAAAGTGTCGCTCGCCGACCTGATCGTGCTCGCCGGCTGCGCGGGCGTGGAAGCCGCCGCGAAGCAGGCAGGCGTCACCGTCAAGGTGCCGTTCAAACCCGGACGCATGGACGCGCGGCAGGACCAGACGGACGTCGAATCCTTCGACGTGCTCGAGCCGCGTGCCGACGGCTTCCGCAACTACCTGGGCGGCAAGTCCCCGGTGGCCGCGGAGCAGCTGCTGATCGACCGCGCGCAACTGCTCACGCTCACGGCACCCGAGATGACCGTGCTCGTGGGCGGCATGCGCATGCTGGGCACCAACGTCGGCGGCGCGAAGCACGGGGTCTTCACCTCGAAGCCCGGGGCGCTGTCCAACGACTTCTTCGTCAATCTCCTCGACATGCGCACGGAGTGGAAGCCGACCGGAGACCTGTTCGAAGGCCACGACCGCAAGACCGGCAAGGTCAGGTGGACCGGCTCGCGCGTGGATCTCGTCTTCGGCTCGAACTCGCAATTGCGGGCGATCGCGGAGGTCTATGCCAGCGCGGACGCGAAGGAGAAGTTCGTGCAGGACTTCGTCGCGGCCTGGGACAAGGTGATGAACCTGGACCGCTTCGACCTGGCGCAGAAGTAGGTCATCGCCAGCCCGCTGCAAACAGGAAACCTCGGCGCTCTCGCGAGCGCCGGGGCTTCTTTCGGGTTACTCCATGGAAGGGTTCCAGACCTTCCAGACGTTGCCGACCAGATCCGGCCCCGGCTTCAAGGTCGGCTTGCCCGGCTCCCAGCCCGCGGGCATGGCTTCCTTGCCGCCGGTGGCGCGCACGTGCTGGAAGGCCTGCACCTGGCGCACCGTTTCGGCGACCTTGCGCCCGACCGGCGGGGTGAGCGTTTCCATGGCCTGGATGACGCCGTCCGGGTCGATGATGAATCGCCCGCGCATCTCGATGCCCTGGGTCTCGTCCCAGCAGCCGTACGCCCGGCCGACGTTGCCTGCCTGGTCGGCCGCCATGTGGAAGGGCACGCCGCCCTCCACCATCTTGCTCAACTCATGGTCGTTCCACATCTTGTGGACAAAGTGGCTGTCCACGCTCACCGAGATCACTTCCACGCCCAACTTCTGCAGCGACTGGTATTGTGCGGCGACCGCCGACACTTCCGTCGCTCAGACGAACGTGAAATCGCCCGGGTAAAAGCAGAGCAGCACCCACTTCCCGGCGAAGTTCGACAGCTTCACGTTGGTGAAACTCCCCCGGTAGTAGGCCGGCGCGTTGAAGTCCGGCGCCTTCTGTCCGACGCGTGCAGTCATCTGGATCACCTCTTTCTGAATGCTGGGTTGCGATTGGGCGGACGCTTCCGTCGGCGGCTCGCCCACGACCGAGCCGGTCACCCGGGCACATCCTTCGGGCTGTTCTGCCATAACGTCTCCTTTTGTCGGGTTCCTGCAAGGGGAACGCTACGCCGGCCATCGTTCGCGCCGTTTGATCCATGTCAACCCGCTCGACGTTCTGTACCAGGGCGAGTGCAGCTGCGTTCAACCAGGACAGGGAAGGAGGTGGCGGATGTCGAAGCAGGCGTACAGCCCGGAGCAGGTGGTGGCGAAACTGCTTTGACGGCGCCCGCATTGCCGGACCCATGCGCGTCCCTATAATGATCGCAATCATATGGATGATGCTTGGCAGATCCCGCTCCCCGACACCGTCGGTCCCAGGCTGCGCTCGTCGGCGGCATGCGCATGCTGGGCACCAGCGTCGGCGGCGCGAAGCACGGTGTCTTCACCTCGATGGCGGCCTGGGACAAGGTGATGAACCTGGACCGCTTCGACCTGAAGTGAGGCGGCGCTGATGGCGCAGGACCTGGCAGCGGCAAGGCCGGGCTGGCCCGCGCTGCTGCGCGAGCACGCCAGGCTGCACGCCTTCGCGGCGCTGGGCCTCGTGCTGGGCCTGCTCGGCGTAGTCCTGCTGCTCGTGATGAGCATCGCGCAGGTATTCGGCGGCAACGCCGCGCCCGGGCTGCGGCTCGCGCTGCTGGGTGGCACGGCCGGACTCGCCGCCACGGCGCTCGGCGCGTTGCCGGCGCTGGCGCTGCGCAGCATGCCGCGGCGCGTGGAAGACAGCATGCTCGGCTTCGCGGCCGGCATGATGCTTGCCGCCACGGCGTTTTCCCTGCTGCTGCCCGGGCTGGACGCGGCAGAAAGCATCGTCGGCGGCAAGGCGCTCGGCGCGGCCACCGTCGTGGCCGGCATGGCGCTGGGCGTGCTGCTGATGCTGGGGCTGGATGCGTTCACGCCGCATGAGCACGACAAGTCCGGGCCCTGCGGCCCCGGCCACCAGCACTGCAGCCGCCTCTGGCTGTTCATCTTCGCCATTGCCCTGCACAACCCGCCCGAAGGCATGGCGATCGGCGTCAGCTTCTCGCAGGCGGACATGGCAGTGGGCCTGCCGCTGACCAGCGCGATCGCGATCCAGGACATCCCCGAGGGCTTGGCGGTGGCGCTGGCACTGCGCAGCGCCGGCTTCTCGCCGGGGCACGCGGTGCTGGTGGGCGCTGGAAGCGGCCTGCTCGAGCCGCTGGGTGCGCTGATCGGCGTGGGATTGTCCAGCGGCCTCGCCGTGGCCTACCCCCTGGGGCTGGGGCTGGCCGGAGGCGCGATGCTGTTCGTCGTCTCGCACGAGGTGATCCCCGAAACTCACCGCAACGGCCACCAGATGCCGGCTACCATCGGCCTGATGATCGGCTTCGCGCTGATGATGGTGCTCGACACCACGCTGGGCTAGGCCAGCCCGGGCGTGAGAACATCCAACGAACCCGTTCCAGGAGAACCGCAATGGCAGCCAGGAAAAAATCCTTTCTCACCGACGTGAAAACGCTGCGCGCGCGTGCGCGCAAGCACATCGAGCAGGGCGCGGTCACGCAGAGCTACCGCGCCGACCGCAAGACGGTCGTCAAGCTGCTGAACGAGGCGCTGGCCACCGAGATCATCTGCGTGCTGCGCTACCGGCGGCACCATTTCATGGCCGCGGGCATCAATGCCGAGGCGGTGGCGGCCGAGTTCCTCGTGCACGCGAACGAGGAGCAGCAGCACGCCGACCAGATCGCGCAGCGCATCGTGCAACTGCAGGGCGAGCCGAACTTCTCGCCCGAGGGCCTGGCGTCGCGCGCGCATGCCGAGTACGTCGAAGGCGACAACCTGCTCGACATGATCAAGGAAGACCTGGTCGCCGAGCGCATCGCCATCGACAGCTACCGCGAGATGATCGACTACGTCGGCGACAAGGACACCACCACCAAGCGCATGCTCGAGGGCATCCTCGCCATGGAGGAAGAGCACGCCGACGACCTGGTCGGCATGCTGGAGGAACTCAAGGCCTAGGGCCTGACGTCGGGCCCGGGCGGATCCGTCCGGGCTAGAAGCAGTGCTCGGGGGCGGGGAAGCTGCGGTCCTTCACCGCCTTCACGTAGGCCTCGATCGCCGCCTTCACCGAAGGCGCGCCGGCCATGAAGTTGCGCACGAAGCGCGCCTTGCGCCCGGGGTAGATGTCCAGCATGTCGTGCAGCACCAGCACCTGCCCGGACACATCCGGGCCGGCGCCGATGCCGATGGTGGGCACGGTCAGCGCCTCGGTGACGCGCCTGGCGACTGCGGCCGGCATCGCTTCCATCAGCACGATCGCCGCGCCCGCGGCTTCCAGCGCACGCGCATCCGCGACCAGCACCTGCGCGCCTTCGTCCGAGCGGCCCTGCACGCGGTAGCCGCCGAGCGTGTTCACCGACTGCGGCGTCAGGCCGATGTGCGCGCACACCGGGATGCCGCGCTCGACGAGGAAGCGCGTGGTGTCGGTCATCACCGCGCCGCCTTCGAGCTTCACCATCTGCGCACCCGCGGCCATCAGCCGCGCCGCGCTGCCGAAGGCCTGCGCGGGCGATTCCTGGTAGCTGCCGAAGGGCAGGTCGGCGACGATCAGCGCCTGCGTGCTCGCGCGCGCGACGCAGCGCACGTGGTATTCGACTTCTTCCAGCGTCACCGGCAGCGTCGAATCGTGGCCCTGGATCACCATGCCGAGCGAATCGCCGACCAGCAGGATGTCCACGCCCGCCGCCTCGGACAGCGCGGCGAAGCTGGCGTCGTAGCAGGTCAGCATGGCGAGCTTTTCGCCCGCGCGCGCGCGCTCCTGCAGCTTGACAATCGACACTCTCATCAGGGGACTATCCGCTCCTCGCGGAACTGCTTCAGCAGACGCACGAACATCTCCTCGCTGTCGACCACATCGTGAAAGCCATGCAGCCGGGACTTGGTGACGCTGGACATCACGTCCCAGTCCGTGTTGAACACGTAGTCGCCGAAGGGCCACGCGACGACTTCATCGAAGCGGTAGGGCTTCAGGCCATGCTTTCTTACCATGGAATCCCATAGCGGCGCCTTGTCGGCCATGAATTCGACCAGCGGCAGCGGCCGCGGTTCCGCAGCGGGCATGTCGAACACCTGCGCCAGCCGCGGCCACAGGTCGAGCCAGCGGAAATAGTCGCCGTTGGTGACGTTGTAGGCCTGGTTCACGCAGCGCGGATCGGTCGCCGCCCACAGCGCCGCATTGGCAAAGTGCGCCGACTCGGTCACCTGGTAGATGTTGCGGCCTGCGCCTGGCCGGCCGGGAAACGCAAACGGCCGCCCAAGCTCCTTCATGATCGCGGCGTACACCGCGATCACCGGCACGATGCTCATCGGCGTGCCCGGCGCGAAGCCGCACAGCGTCTGCGGGCGAAGTTCCGTCCAGCTCCAGCGCTTGCCGCGCTGGAAGGCGGTGAGCCAGTCGACCTGGTCGAAGTAGTAGTTGGCGCCCGCGTGCCGCGGGTCGGTCTCGCGTGCCGGCGTCCTGAACGGGCCGAGGTGGCTGCCGTAGTACTTGGTGCCAGTGACCAGCACCACGCGCTCCAGGGCGGGCGAGGTGCGCTCGATCGCGCTGACGGAATTCACCAGCATGTCGCGGTTCGGCGCGATGTTCTCGGCGTAGCCCGAGGCCTTGCCGTCCGCCGCCTGGAATGCGGCATAGAAGACGTGCGTGGCGCCCGTGACGTCCAGGTCGAAGGGCGCGAGCAGGTCCACCGACAGGTAGCGCACGTTGCCGCGATCCTCGCCGCGCCGGCGCGACAGGCCCACCACCTGCCAGTCGGGCAGCGACGCCAGCTTGTCGACGATGTAGCGGCCGATGACGCCGAGCGCGCCGACCACCACGGCGGTCTTCGTCGCGGCGGCCCTCAACGTCCGCCCGCCAGCGAGATGAGCCTGGCAAGCTCCTCGAAGCCGCGCTTCTTCGCGTGCGCCAGCGGCGTCACGCCCTCGGGGTCGGCGAGGTTGGGCTTCGCGCCGCGCCTGAGCAGCAGGTTGACAATTTCCTGGAAGCGCGGGCCGCCGTCGCCGAGCATCACGGCCTCCAGCAGCGCGGTCCAGCCGAGGTCGTTGACATGGTTGACGTCGATCTGCGTCTGCAGCAAGAGCTTCACCACTTCGACGTGCCCGTAGTGGCAGGCCGGGATCAGCGCGGTGCCGCCGTAGCGGTTGGTGCTCTTCAGGTCGGCGCCATAGTCGAGCGCGAGCTGGACGATTTTCGCGTGGCCGCGGGCGCTGGCGACGAGGAACACGCTGTCCCTGCGCGCGTTCTGCCAGTTGACGTTGCCGCCGGCAACCACCAGCGCGCGCACGCGGGCGTAGTCGCCGCGCGCCGCGGCGTTCACCAGTTCGTCCTGCGAAGCAGGCTGCGCGGATGCGGGCAGGGCCAGCAGCAGGCAAAGGGCGAGGGCGAGCGTGCGCATCAGGGCTGAATTATGATGCGACTCGAGGAGGCCATCCATGGCTCAGTTCACCGTCAGGCAACTCGGCTTCGCGCAAGGCGCGGAAATCACAGGGCTGGACCTGCGCCAGCCGCTCAACGACCTTGCGCGCAAGGAACTCCTCGACGCCTGGCACCGGCACCTGGTGCTGGTGTTCCCGGGACAGGACCTCAGCGCCGCGCAGCAGGTCGCGTTCAGCCGCAATTTCGGCGAGCTGGAAAAGAACGACGCGCTGCCGCACTACCGCGACCCGGAGAACGACGAAATCCTGCTTGTCACCAACCGGCAGATCGCCGGCAAGCCGTCCGAGACGCGCAATACCGGGCGCAACTGGCACACCGACCTTTCCTACACCGCGCGGCCGGCGAAGGCCTCGCTGCTGCTGTGCAAGGAGAAACCCCCGGTGGGCGGCGACACCATGTGGGCGAACCAGTACCTGGCCTACGAGACGCTGAGCGCGCCGATGCGCGCCTTCGTCGAGACGCTGGAGGCGATACACGACGTGTCGTTGGTCAAGGGCATCGAGAAGCGCGATCCGCAGAAAGTGGCGGAAATGAAGCGCATCAACCCGCCGGTGGCGCACCCGGTGGTGCGCACGCACCCGGACACCGGGCGCAAGGCGCTGTACCTGGGCCGGCGCACGCGCAGCTTCGTCGGCTACACCGAGGAGGAGAGCCGGCCGATCCTGGATTTCCTCAACGCGCACGCCACGTCGGACGAGTTCGTCTACCGCCACCGCTGGTCGCTGCACGACCTGGTGATGTGGGACAACCGGTGTCTCTTGCACGTCGCGCTGCCGGACTTCGACCAGACCAAGACCCGCCACATGACGCGCACGTCGATCCTCGGCGAGCCCACCGGCCGCGTGATCGTCGACGACGCGCCGGAGAAGGAATCGCTGATGCAGGCGATTGCGTCGGTCTCCTGATAGGGCGATCCGCTCCGTCAGCCGGATACAACAGGCTCAAGCGCTATCACTCTTCGGAGATCGGCACCGCTCCGGCAGCAACAAGTCCTAAGACAGCTTCGAGCGTTTCGCTCGTCTCCCCAAGCTCGGGCGATTCCTGCTACCGACGCATCAGAGCAGTTGCAGGACATGGAAACCTGTGCCCCAAGTCCCCCGACGTTTCTGTTTCCTATCTCCCCGGCCGCTCACTTCGGCTGAACTTTTGCCAGGCGATCAGCCATGCGCGTTTGCCAACCGGGTCCTGTCGCTCGCCAACGTTGAATAACCTTCTCAGGTAGGCGAATCGTAATGAGCTTTCGCGGGTTTGCAGAACGGGGCCGCCCGCCCTTGTTCACACTGCCTCGGGCAAGCATGTCCTCGGTGAGCTCGGGCAACTCGTCGTACTCGCGCCGACGAATGACGTGCGCATCAACACGCGCGAGATCAGAGCCCGAGGAGTGGCGCGATGCGCGTTTTCTCGCGGTCATTGGCTTTCCTCATGCTAAAGACGTGGCGATCCGCGCCACGCGGCGTGTAGCCAACCACAACGATCCGACCGTGCAGGACGCCAAAGCAGATGATTCGCGGTTCGCCGTAGTTCCGGCGTGTGTCCTCGACCTCGAACGTTACGCCAGCGAAGACAAGTGCCGCGTCCTTGAAGTCGAGTCCACGCTCAGCAAGGGTGGCTGCTCTCTTTCTCGAATCGAATGTGACTACCACAGGTTATTGTAGCTACAACAACAAGGCTTCTGCAAGCAGCGTGGCGCGGCGGAGCAGGGTAGTCACTCGCCGTCGACCACCTTCGCAATCACCGGGTAGTAGGCGCCGCCATAGCCTTTGGCGATGGCGTCCGTGAATACCTGCTCGACGGTCTGCGCGCCGCGCAGCTTCACGCCGGTGTCGCGGCCCAGTTCCAGCGCGTAGCGCAGGTCCTTCAGCGCGTACTCGGTGGAGAAGGCCTTGTCCGGGTAGGCGCCGGGAAGCATCGCCTTCATGCCGTGGTTGCGCAGCGCGAAGCTGTCGGCCGAGCCCTTGGACAGCGCGTCGAACAGCAGCGCGGGATCGATGCCCGCGCGCCGGCCCAGGGCGAGCGCCTCGGCGAGCGCGTTCACGGTCTGGAACAGCACCATGTTGTTGAGGATCTTGACGAGCTGCCCGTTGCCGATGCCGCCGCAATGCGTGATGTCGCTGCCGATGTGGCGCAGCAGCGGCTCGATGCGTGCGTACACCACGGGCGTGGCGCCCACGGTGATGCTCAGCGTGCCCTGCTGCGCCGCCTGGCGCGTGCGTGCGATCGGCGCGTCGGCCCAGTCCGCGCCTTTCTGCGCGAAGCGCGCGGCGAGTTCGCGCGCGAGCGCGACGCCGGAAGTGCCGAGGTCGACGAACACCTGTCCGGGCCGCGCCGCCGGCAGCAGGGATTCGGCGAGCGCCTTCAGCTTCGCGCCGTCGGGCAGGCAGAGGAACACGGTGTCGCAGCGCTCGGCGACTTCGACCGCGCTGGCGGCGATGGCGACACCTTCGGCGCGCAATCGCGCCAGCGGCTCTGGCGCGCGGTCGCAGGCGAGCACGGGCTGGCCGCTCTTCTGCGCGAGATTGCGGCACATGGGCTCGCCCATCACGCCGGTGCCGATGAATCCGAGTGCCATGCATGTCTCCGCGAAAAGGGAATCCGATGCCTGCAGTATAGAATTCGCCGCTTCCCTCCGCCGTTTCTCCTACTTCGAACAACCATGAACGACATTTCCCAGCCCGGCGCCAGCCAGTGGATCGGCAGGTCCGTGCGCAGGATCGAGGACGCGAAGCTGCTTGCCGGCCAGGGGCGCTTCACCGACGACGTCAACCTGCCCGGGCAGGCGCATGCCGCATTCGTGCGTTCGCCGCATGCGCATGCGCGCTTTTCCGCCATCGACACCGCCGCCGCGCTCGCCGCGCCCGGCGTGATTGCGGTGCTCACCGGCGCGGACGTAGTGGCTGCCGGGCTTGGAGCGATCCCGTTCACCGCCTTGCACAAGCGACCCGATGGCGCCGCGATGACCGTGCCGCCGCGGCTGCCGCTCACCGCGGATGTGGCGCGATTCGTCGGCGACGCGGTGGCGATGGTGGTGGCCGAAACGCGCAACCAGGCGCGCGATGCCGCCGAGCTGGTCGAGGTCGACTGGGAGCCGCTGCCCGCGGTGGCGAACCTCGAAGCCACCGCGCGCGGCGATGCGCCGGCGGTGTGGGAACCGGCGTTCACGCCGGAGCACGGCAACATCGCCGCGTTCTACCGCATGGGTGATCGCGAAGCCTGCGACGCGGCGCTTGCAGGCGCGAAGCATGTGGTGCGGCTGAAGATCGTCAACCAGCGCGTGTTCGCCAGTCCGCTCGAGCCGCGCGCGCTCGCCGCCGCGTACGACGCCGCGAACGGCAGCTACGTCCTGTATTGCCCGACGCAGAACCCGATCACCGTGCGCAGCCAGATGGCGGACGGGGTGTTCAAGCTGCCGCCGGACCAGGTGCGCGTGGTATGCACCGACCTGGGCGGCGGCTTCGGCACCCGCGGCTATGCCTATCCTGAGCATGCCGCGCTGATGTTCGCGGCGAAGACCTGCGGCCGGCCGGTGAAGTGGCTCGCGGATCGCTCGGAAACCTTCCTCTCCGAAGTGCACGGCCGCGACAACGTCACCACCGCGGAGCTCGCGATCGGCGCTGACCACCGCTTTCTCGCGCTGCGCATCCTGTCGCTGGCCAACGTCGGCGCATATGTGTCGAGTTTCGGCGCGGCGGTGCCGGCGATGTCCGGTGCGCGTGCGCCCACCGGCGTGTATGCAATTCCCGTGCTCGACCACGAGGTCCGCATGCTGTTCACCCACACGGTGCCGGTGGATGCGTATCGCGGCGCGGGGCGCCCGGAAATGGGCTACCTGCTGGAGCGCCTGGTGTCGCGCGCGGCGATCGAACTGGGCGTCGATCCGGTCGAACTGCGGCTGAAGAACCTGGTAGCTCCGGCGCAGATGCCGTACCGGAATCCCGCGGGCCAGACCTACGACTGCGGCAACTTCGAAGGCATACTGCGCGGCCTGCTCAAGCAGTCGGACTGGGACGGATTCGCCGCGCGCCGCGCCGAGGCGGCGGCGCGCGGCATGCTCTACGGCCGCGGCATCGCCTCGTACATCGAGGTCACGGGCAGCGCGCGCCTCACCGAGACGGTGAAGATGTGGGTCGATGCAGACGGCGGCGTGTCGCTGGTCTCGGGCGCGCAGGGGATCGGGCAGGGCATCGCCACAGGGCTCGCGCAGTCGGCAGCGGCGAAGCTCGGCGTCCCGCCCGACGGCATCCGCGTCATCATGGGCGATACCGATATCGTCAAGGCCGGCGGCGGCGCCGGCGGTTCGCGCGGCCTGCAGGTCGGCGGCAGCGCGGTGTTCGTCACCGCTCAGGTGCTGATCGATCGCGCGCGCGCGCTCGCGGTGAAGGAACTCGAAGCCGCCGAAGCCGACATCGAGTACGCGGGTGCGCGCCTGCGCATCGCCGGCACCGATCGCTCGATCGGCCTGTTCGAGCTGGCCGGGCGCCAGCCGGAGCGGCGCATCCATGTCGAGCACACCGAGACGGTGAAGGGGCAGAGCTGGCCGAACGGCTGCCAGGCGGTGGAGGTCGAAGTCGATCCGGACACCGGCAGCGTGCGCATTGCCAGGCATGCGGCGGTGGACGATATCGGCACAGTGATGAACCCGCTGGTGGCGGAAGGCCAGATGCACGGCGGCGCGGTACAGGGCATCGGCCAGGCCTTGATCGAACAGTCTGTCTACGATGCCTCCGGGCAGCTCCTCACCGGCTCGTTCATGGACTATGCCTTGCCGCGCGCCGACATGCTGCCGGACTTCGACATGGCGTTCGACCAGTCGGTGCCGACGTCGATGAACTCACTCGGCGCGAAAGGCGTGGGAGAGGCGGGCTGCCACGGCGCCACCCCTGCGGTGGTCAACGCAGTGATCGACGCGCTGTCCTCGCGCGGCGTGAAGGAAATCGACATGCCGCTCACTCCTGAGCGCGTGTGGCGGGCGCTTCAGCGCGGTAACTGAACTGACAGGGAATCCAGATGGCTTCGTACGTAATGACCATGCGCCGGGTGAGCAAGACCGTTCCCCCGAAACGCCAGATCATCAAGAACATCTCGCTCAACTTCCTGCCCGGCGCGAAGATCGGCGTGCTGGGCCTGAACGGCGCCGGCAAGTCGACCGTGCTGCGCATCATGGCCGGCGTGGACGACAACTTCGAGGGCGAAGTGGTGCGCATGCCCAAGCTCGCCATCGGCTACCTGGAGCAGGAACCGACGCTCGATCCGTCGAAGACGGTGCGCGAGATCGTCGAGGAGGGCCTGGGCGACACTGCCGCGGCGAAGAAGCGCCTCGAGGAGGTCTACGCGGCGTATTCGGAACCCGATGCCGATTTCGAGAAGCTGGCCGAGGAGCAGGCGAGGCTCGAGGCCATCGTCAACGCGGCCGGCGGCGGCGAGGGCGGTGGACATGCGCTGGAGATCGCCGCGGACGCCCTGCGCCTGCCGCCCTGGGAGGCGAAGGTTGAGCACCTTTCGGGTGGCGAGAAGCGCCGCGTCGCGCTGTGCCGGCTGCTGCTGTCCAAGCCCGACCTGCTGCTGCTGGACGAGCCGACCAACCACCTCGACGCCGAATCGGTGGAATGGCTGGAGCAGTTCCTGCAGCGCTTCCCGGGCACGGTGGTGGCAGTGACGCACGACCGGTATTTTCTCGACAATGCCGCGGGCTGGATCCTCGAACTCGACCGCGGCCACGGCATTCCGTGGGAGGGCAACTACTCGTCGTGGCTGGAGCAGAAGGAAAAGCGCCTCGAGACCGAGTCGAAGCAGGAGGAGGCGCGCATCAAGTCGATGAAGGCCGAACTCGAATGGGTGCGGCAGAACCCCAAGGGCAGGCAGGTGAAATCGAAGGCGCGCATGGCGCGCTTCGAGGAACTGTCGAACTATGAGCACCAGGCGCGCAACGAAACCCAGGAGATCTTCATTCCGGTGGCCGAGCGCCTCGGCAACGAGGTGATCGAATTCAAGGACGTGTCCAAGGGCTATGGCGACCGGCTGCTGATCGACAAGCTTTCGTTCGCCGTGCCGCCGGGCGCGATCGTCGGCGTCATCGGCCCGAACGGCGCCGGCAAGTCGACCCTGTTCCGCATGATCACCGGCAAGGAAAAGCCCGACTCGGGCAAGCTGCTCATCGGCAAGACGGTCAAGCTCGCCTTCGTCGACCAGTCGCGCGACGCGCTGTCTGCGGACAAGAGCGTGTTCGAGGACGTCTCCGGCGGGCAGGACACGATGACGGTGGGCAAGTTCCAGATGCCCTCGCGCGCATACCTGGCGCGCTTCAACTTCCGCGGCGCCGACCAGCAGAAGCTCGTCGGCCAGCTCTCCGGCGGCGAGCGCGGCCGGCTCCACCTGGCGAAGATGCTGTCCTCCGGCGCCAATGTGCTGCTGCTGGACGAGCCCTCGAACGACCTCGATGTGGAAACGCTGCGCGCGCTGGAGGAAGCGCTGCTCGAATTCGCCGGCAGCGTGATGGTGATCTCGCACGACCGCTGGTTCCTCGACCGCATCGCCACGCACATCCTCGCCTTCGAGGGCGATTCGCAGGCGGTGTTCTTCGACGGCAACTACCAGGAGTACGAGGCGGACAAGAGAAAGCGCCTGGGCGAGGAAGGCGCGCGCCCGAAACGCATCCGCTTCAAGCCGCTGAAGGCCTGAGCAGGTGCGGAAAAGCTGGTTTTATGGGAAACTGGCTTTATGAAGACCACTCTTGAGCTTCCCGATGACCTTCTGCAGCGCATCAAACTGCGCGCGGTGCATCGCAAGCGCAAGCTGAAGGACGAAATCGCGCAACTGCTGGAGGCTGGCATGGCGCAGGCGCCCGAGGCACAGGTTCCCTGCAAGGCGCCCAAGCCGGTGCGCCTGCGCGGACGGCGGGCGTTGACGTTGCGCGATATCGAAGCCGCAATCGCTGCAGGTCGCGACTAGGCAGCCGTCAGGGCCTGCCCCGGGGCGCGGCGTTCCGATGATCCTGGTAGACACCAATGTTCTCGCGTACCTGCTGATCGAGGGCGATAAGACGGCGGGTGCCCAAGCCCTGTATGAGCGGGACCCGGACTGGCGCAGCGAGGGCTTCATCCTGATCGAGTTCTCGAACATCATTGCGACCTACAGGCGCGGTGGTGCGCTCACGGCCGCAGCGGCGGCCGGACTGCTGGCGGACGCGGAGCAGATCCTGACCGGCACGCTCAATCTGCCCCATGCGCAGGCGCTCGACCTTGCCGCGGAGTTCGGCGTGTCGGCGTACGACGCCAGGTTCCTCGGCGCCGCACGCAGCCTGCACACCAGGCTAGTCACGGAGGACGTCAGGCTGCGCCGCGCCGCACCCGGACTCACGCAGTCGCTGGAGCAAGCCTTGCGCTGACTGAGGCGCCTCTGCGAGTGGCTTGGTTCCGCAAGGGCAAAGCGGCACTTGCACCGGGACGCACTGCAGGTACCCTTCCTATATGGCAACCGAATCGAAGATTGCGCGCGTCGTCTGCGGCCACGACTGCCCGGACATGTGTTCCCTGCTGGCCACGGTCAAGGACGGGCGCGTGGTGAAAATCGAAGGCGACCGCGCCAACCCCTATACCGCGGGCTTTGCCTGCGCCAAGGTGACGCGGGACACCGAGCTGGTGCATTCGCCGCTGCGCCTGGCGCAGCCGCTGCGCCGCACAGGCAGCAAGGGCGAAGGAAAGTTCGCACCCATCGGCTGGGACGAGGCGCTGGACGAGATCGCGACGCGCTGGAAGGCGATCATCGCCGAGTCCGGGCCCGAGGCGATCCTGGGCTATGCGTACAGCGCGCACCAGGGTTTGGCTAACCGGGGCCTCACCGGGGGCCTGTTTCATGCGCTGGGCACCAGCCGGCTGCAGGCGGGCACGGTGTGCGACACCTGTTGCGAGGCGGCCTGGGACCTCACGCTCGGTCCGGTCGGCGGCGCCGATCCGGAATCGGTGGACGCGTCCGACCTGGTCGTGTCCTGGGGCGCCGACCTGATGGCGGTGAACGTGCATTTCTGGGCGCGCGTCGAGCGCGCGCGCAAGCGCGGCGTCAAGCTGGTGGTGATCGATCCGCGACGCAGCCGCACCGCCGAGCGTGCCGACTGGCATATCCCGATCAACATCGGCACCGATGCCGCGCTCGCGCTCGGTGTCGCGCACATCCTGGTGCGCGACCGCACGCTCGACCGCGAGTACCTGGCGGCGAACACGCTCGGCTTCGACAGGCTGGAGCGCGAAGTGCTGCCGCGCTTCACGCCCGAGGCCACGGCGAAGATCACCGGGCTGACGGTAGCGGATGTCGAGCGCTTCGCGGGAATCTACGGCACCGCGAGCAAGTCGTTCATCCGCATCGGCGAGGGCATGACGCGGCTCGCGCGCGGCGGCCAGGCGCTGCGCGCGGTGCTGTTGCTGCCGGCGATGACCGGTGCCTATGGCCGCCATGGCGGCGGCGCGCTGCTGCTGACCGCGAACTCGATCGCGCTGGACTACAACGCGCTGCGCAAGCCCTCCGGCCCGGCGAGCGCGCGCATGGTGAACCACCTGCGCCTGGGCGAGGCGCTGCTCGAGATGCGCGATCCGCCGATCCGTGCGCTTTTCATAGCAGCGAACAATCCGGCGGTGAGCTGCCCGGGCACCGGCAAGGTGCGGCGGGGCCTCGCGCGCGAGGACCTCTTTACCGTGGTGCACGACCCGTTCATGACCGCGACCGCGCGCTACGCCGACATGGTGTTGCCGGCGACCACCTACCTGGAGACCGAGGACCTGTTCCGATCCTACGGCTGCTACTACATGCAGTACGCCAGGGCCGCGGTCCCGCCGGTGGGGGAGGCGCGTTCGAACGTCGCGGTGGCGCAGGCGCTGGCGCAACGCATGGGCCTCGCCGACGCCGTGTTCCGCATGCAGCCGCGTGAACTGATGGCGGCGCTGCTGCGCGGCGGCAAGGGGCCGACTGCGCTGCAGCCCTCGCAGGTCGAGGATGCCGGTCCGATCAAGGTGAAGCCCGACGGCGTGCAGGCCTTCGCCACGCCTTCCGGAAAGCTCGAGATCTGGTCGGAGTCTGCGCGCTCGCTCGGCGTGTCGCCGCTGCCGGACTGGCAGCCGGACGAAGCCGAGGCGCGCGATGCGGCGCGCTGGCCGTTGCGCCTGCTCACCGCGCCCGGCTACTTCCAGGCACACACGACGTACGCGGCGGTGGCGTTCCTGCGCCGGCGCGAAGGCCCGCCCTGCTGCGTGCTGCACCCGTCGGATGCGGCAGCGCGAAAGCTGGTCGACGGGCAGAAGGTGGCGCTCTACAACGAACGCGGCCGCGTCGGCCTGTTGCTGCGGGTGTCGGACGAGGTCCGGCCCGGCGTGGTGCTGGTGCCCGGCCAGCGGCCGGACGAAGAAACGGTGAGCGGCACCATCAACATGCTGTGCTCGGACCGCTATACCGACCTCGGCGAGGGCGCCACGTACCAGAGCACCTGGCTGGACGTGGCGGCCTGGGAATCGTAGGGCGACGCCGAGTCATTCACGCGCCGCGGCGCGCTGCAGGTACTCGAGTTCCACCTGCACGGTTTTGCTGCCGTCGCTCGCCAGCACGTGCCCGTCCTGGATGGTGAAAGCGAGCTGCATGCTGCGCCTGGCCAGCGCTGCGAGTTCCCGCGTCGCCGCGAGCGGCAGCGCGATGACGCTCAAGCGTTCGGACCTGCCAAGCGACGCACCGACATCCGACCACCAGCGCTCGGCACCGCGACCGTAGCAATAGACGTAGACGCGGTCGGCGCGGCCGCAGGCGCGGCGCACGCGCTTCTCGTCCGGCAGGCCAACGTCTATCCAGGCGCGGATCGCGCCGGTGAGGTCCCGGTCCCACAGGTCCGGCAGGTCCTCGTCGCTCAGGCCGCCGGCGAACTCAAGGCTGTCGGAAGCGTGCAGCGCGAATGCGAGCAGCCGCACCATCATGCGCTCGTCGGTCTCCGACGGATGCCGCGCGATGGTCAGTGCGTGATCGGCATAGTAGCCGCGGTCGATGTCGGCGACCTGCAACTCGGCCTTGAATATGGTGGCTTTCAGCGCCATCGCCTAGGCATCCTTCCCGGCCGGTTGCGGCGCGCGGATGTCGAAACCGCACTGTCGCCGCGTGCGCGCGGCAAGCGCCAGCAGCGCCTTGTCCCGGGTCAGCAGCAACTCGGCCCCGGCCGCCAGTGCGAGGGCAAGGAACTTCTGGTCGTCCGGGTCGTCGCAGCGCGGCAGCCGTGCGTCCGCCGCGTGCGGCGGCAGCGGCACGCATTGCGCCCAGGCGGCGTAGCGCTCGAAGGCGTCCTGGCGCGCGATCTTCGGGTAGGCGAGCACGCGCCGGAACTCGTCCAGGCATTCGATGCTCGTATAGACGGTGACCTCGGCGCGCTCGATCGCAGCGCGCAGCGCACGCACGCCTGCATCCTCGAACACCACGAGGTCCAGCACCACGTTTGTATCGAGCACCAGCCTCGTCACGTAGAATTCCACCGGTCGATCACAGCCGGGACTGTACATGCCTATCGTCAGCAGCATCGAGGAACTCGAGGCGCTATACGGAACGCCGCCGGAAAACTCGATCGTCAAGGAGGCCGACCGCATCACGCCGGAGTACCGCGAGCTGGTCGAGGCCTCGCCCTTCGTCGCGCTCGCCACCTGCGGGCCGCAGGGCATGGACTGTTCGCCGCGCGGCGACCTGCCGGGCTTCATGCGCGTGCTGGACGAAAAGACGCTGCTGCTGCCGGACCGGCGCGGCAACAACCGCATCGATTCCCTGCGCAACATCGTGCAGGACCCGCGCGTGGCGCTGCTGTTCCTGATTCCCGGCGTCGGCAACACGCTGCGCATCAACGGCCGCGCACAGATCAGCACCGACGCGGAACTGCTGGCGTCCTTCGTCATCGACGGCAAGGCGCCGCGCTCGGTACTGGTGGTGACCGCCGACGCGGTGTACTTCCAGTGCTCGCGTGCGATCATGCGCTCGGACCTGTGGAACCCGGCGACGCAGCGCGACCCGAAGACCCTGCCCACGCCCGGGCGCATCCTCGCTGCGCTCAGCCAGGATCGGCTCGGCGGCGAGGCCTACGACCGCGAGTGGCCGGATCGCGCCCGCAAGAGCATGTGGTGAGCGCACGATGAGCCAGACGATTGCCGAACTGATCGAACGCCGCTTCGGCCTGCCGACTGAGGCCGGCAAGGGGCGCGAGGCCGAAGGCGCCTTGAAGACGCTGCTCGATCATCGCGTCTGCCGTGACTACAGGCCTGACCCGGTGCCGGACGAGGTGCTGCAGGTGGCGCTGGCGGCGGCATTCTCCGCGCCGTCGAAATCCGACCTGCAGCAGGGCTGCGTGGTCATCGTCCGCGATGCCGCGAAGCGCGCCGAGCTGCACGCGCTGATGCCCTCGATGCCGTGGCTCGCCGGCGCGCCGTTGCTGATGGTGTTTTGCGGCGACAACCGGCGCATCCGCAGCATCGCCGCAATGCGCGGCAAGCCGCACCCGAACGACACGCTGGACATGTTCATGAACGCCGCGGTCGATTGCGGCCTGGTGATGCAGAACTTCATCGTCGCCGCCGAGGCGCTCGGCCTCGGCTGCTGCCCGCTGTCGATGATCCGCAACCAGGTCGAGCGGCTATCCGGAATCCTGGAGCTGCCCGCGAACGTGTTCCCCGTGGCGGGGCTCGCTGCCGGCTACCCGGCGCGAGAGGGCAGGCTCAGCATGCGGTTGCCGCTGTCGGTCACGGTGCACGTCGACCGCTACGACGACAGCGGCTTCGCCGCCGAGATCGACGCCTACGACCGGCGCCGCGAGGCGAAGGAACCCACGACGCCGGAGAAGCAGCGCGCGCGCGAGCGTTTCGGCACGCTGGCGCAGTACGGCTGGTCAGAAGACAAGGCGCGCCAGTACTCGGTGCCTGAGCGGCACAGTTTCGGCCCTTTCGTGCGCGCGCAAGGGTTTGCGCTGAAGTAGGCCTGCCGCCATGATCACGCTGCCGGACTACTACATGGGCCGCGACAGGCGCTATGCGGCGGAACTGAGCACGGAATTGCGTGCCAACGCGGCGGTGACGGTGGAGCGGGCAAATGCGCTGCTGGCGCGCGCCGGGATGAAGCGCGGCGTCAACTCGGGCTGGCGCCCGGCGGCGGTCAACGCTAGCATCAGGAATGCGTCGAAACGCAGCAAGCACATGCTCTGCCTGGCCATAGACCTCGATGACGACGACAACTCGCTGGACGCGTGGTGCATGAGCAACCTCGCCGAACTCGAGCGCCTCGGCCTGTGGCTGGAGCATCCGAGCGCGACGCCGCGCTGGTGCCACGTGCAGACGGTGCCGCCGCGCTCGGGCAACCGGGTGTTCTACCCGTGAGCGAACCCGGCTCCCGCTCGCGCCGCCGGCTGCTGCAGGCCACGCTAGCCGGCAGCGCCTGGGGCCTGCTGCCCTTGCGCGCGCTGGCGCAGGTGCCGGCCGAGGCGGCAGGCACGATGCTGGGAGCGGCACTGGCCGCACCTCGCCGCGCGCTGGTGATCGGCAACGACCGCTACCGCGATTCGCCGCTGAAGAACCCGGTGAACGACGCGCGCGCGATCACGGCCGAGCTTGAGGCCGCCGATTTCTCGGTCACGGTGGGCTACGACGCGACGCTGGACGAGATGCGCAAACGCATAGACGCGTTCGGCGCCGAGCTCGCGCGCACCAAGGCGGTGGGCCTGTTCTATTTCGCCGGCCACGGCATCCAGCTGTCGTGGCGCAACTACCTGCTGCCGGTAGACACCACCATCTCGAAGATCGACGAGGTGCGCGACAAGGCGGTGGACCTCGGCCGCCTGCTCGAGAGCATAGGCAAGGCCGGCAACCCGGCGAACATCGTCATCCTCGATGCCTGTCGCAACAATCCCTTCGGCCGCGATTTCCGCGTCGAGCAGCGCGGCCTGAGCCAGGTGGACGCGCCGGTGGGCACGCTGCTCGCGTACGCCACCGCGCCCGGCAACGTGGCAATAGACGGCGACGGCGAGAACGGCCTTTACACCGAGTACCTGCTGAAGGAGATCCGCGTTCCGGATGCCAAGGTCGAGGACATCTTCAAGCGCGTGCGCCTCGCGGTGCGCCGCCGCTCCAAGGGGCAGCAGATCCCCTGGGAGAGCACGTCGCTCGAGGACGACTTCTATTTCCAGCTCCCCGAGGAACTGCGCAAGGCCGCGGAAGCCGCGCGGCGCCAGCGCGCCGAGGCCGAACGCGAGCAGCGCCGCCTCGACGAGGAGCGACTGCGCCGGATCGAGGCCGAGATCCGCGCGCAGCAGACGGGGGCCGAGGCCGAGCGCCTGCGCAAGGCCGAAGAAGCGCGCCAGGCGCTGCTGCGTGCCGAGGAGGAGCGGCTGCAGAAGGCGAACGCCGAGCGCGAGGCGCGCGAGCGCGCCGAGGCCGAACAGCGGCGCAGGCTGGCGCAGGAGCGCGAGGCGCGGCGCCGCGATGAAGCCGAGCGCCAGCGCGTGTACGAGGAGCAGCTCGCGGCGTGGGAGAAACTCGCCGACTCGCAGGACCTGGCCGCGGTGGAGCAGTTCCTCTACCGCTACCCGAACGGGCAGTTCTCGGAACTCGCGCAACTGCGCCTGGACCAGTTGCTGGCGGCGCAGGGCGAGAAGCGCATCGAGGTCGTCAGTTCGCCTGACAATCCCTACAGCAAGGGAACGGTGCGTGCTGACACCGGATTCAAGGTCGGCGACACCTACGTATACCTGCTCACCGACAGGACGAAAGACGAGCGGCGCAAGCTGAAGCAGGTGGTCACCGAAGTCACCGATACCGAGGTGGTGATCAACAACGACAGGCTGCGCGTGGACAAGCTCGGCAACGCGGTGCGGACCGCGGAAGGCAAGCGCTTCACCGGCAGGCAGGATTTCGCGGTCGAGTACGCCATCGGCAAGCGCTGGATCACGCGCAACAAGGTCGCGTTCGGACAGATCGAAACCGATTTCGAAACCGAATACCGGGTCGTCGCGCGCGAAAGCATCACGGTGCGCGCCGGGACGTTCGATTGCTACAAGGTGGAGGGCAGGGCGGAAGGCCTGTCCACCGGTGGCGGACGGCTGGGCACCGGCTTTGCGCAGGTGCGCGGGGAACAGACCTACTGGATCGCGCCGGCGCAGGTGCGTCGGCCGATCATCTGGGAGCAGAAGCGCGAGGTCGCCCGCGGCGGACAAAGTCCCTTCATCGCCCACTGGACCCGGCAGGAACTCTTGTACTTCAAGCAGGGCTGAGTTGCCCCGGCGCTAACGTTCCGGGTAGTCCGCCATCAGCGGAAACGCCGACAGCGTGTTCGCCTCCATCACCGGCGGCGCTGCCGAGAGGTGCTGCGGCGTCAGCTCGGCGAACGAGGTGACGCCGATCAGCGCCAGGCAGACGCGGATTTCCTCTTCCAGCAGTTCGAGCACGCGCACCAGGCCCGGCACGCCGGCCGCGGCCAGCCCCAGGCAGGCGAGTCTGCCGAGGCCGACGCAGCGCGCACCGAGCGCGATCGCCTTGATGACATCCGAGCCGCGCATGAAGCCGCCGTCGACCCAGACTTCGGCGCGGCCGCCCACCGCCTGCAGCACCTGCGGCAGCACCGCGGTGCTGCCCAGGCCGTGATCGAGCTGCCGGCCGCCATGGTTGGACACGTACACCACCTCGACGCCGTGCTCGACTGCGAGCGCCGCGTCCTCGGCGGTGGCGATGCCCTTGATGATCAGCGGCATGTCGTGCCTGTCCTTGAAGCGCTTCACTTCGTCCCAGGACAGGCCCGCCTGGTAGGGCCGGCCTTCGCCGGCGTCGGCGCGCCAGGGTTTGACGAAGCGCGTCAGCAGGTCGCGCTCGCGCCGGCTGTAACTCGCGACATCCACGGTGAAGCAGAACGCGCTGAAGCCGTTGTCGCGCGCGCGCCTCACCCAGTCGTCCACCCAGGCATCGTCGCCGCGCACGTAGAGCTGGAACACGCGCTGCGTTTCCGCCGCCGCGGCGGTGGCCTCCAGTCCCGGATGGCATACCGAGGACAGCATCTGCGGCACGCCGAACTGCGATGCGGCGCGCGCAGCCGCCGCCGCGCCGCCCTCGACGAATGATTCCATGCCACCCACCGGCGCCAGCAGCACCGGCAGGCGCGACTTGCTGCCGAGGAACTGCCATGTGCAATCGACGCTGGCAACGTTCCGCAGCACGCGCGGCCGGAACGCGAGCATGTCGAGCGCCTGGCGATTTCGCCTCACGGTGGTCTCGGTCTCGGCGCCGCCGATCAGGTAGCCCCATGGTCCGGGCGCAAGCTTGCGGCGCGCCGCGGTGACGATTTCCTGCAGCGTGGTGAACTGTTCTGGCAAGGGAGTGCTCATGTTGTGCCGCTTGTGGCGTTGCGCTTAAGGCTATCATTCGACGCCTCGCCGTGAATACCCAGGTTCAACTGCACGAAGTGGTCGACTCGCCGCGCGCATGGCTGCGCCTTGCGGCGGCGTTCGTCATTTCCACCGTCGGCAACGCCGGCATGTGGATACCGCAGACCGTGCTGCCGATGCTGCAGGAGGAGTTCGGCGCCACGCGCGGGGGCGCTTCGCTGCCCTACACCGCGACCATGCTGGGGGTCGGCGTCGGCACCATCGTCATGGGCCGGCTGGCGGACCGCCTGGGCGTGTTCCCGCTGCTGGTGTTCGCCGCGCTCGCGCTCGGCTTCGGCTACGTCGTCGCCGGGCTGTCGGAGAGCCTGCTGCAGTTTTCGCTGATCCAGGGCGCTTTGATCGCCGCGCTGGGCGTTGCGGTCACGTTCGCGCCGTTGCTGGCGGACGTGTCGCTGTGGTTCCGGCGCAGGCTCGGCCTGGCGGTGGCGATCGCGGCCTCCGGCAACTACATGGCCGGCGCGATCTGGCCGCCGATCGTGCAGCGCGCGGCCGAGGAGTTCGGCTGGCGCGGCGCGTATTTCGGCGTGGCCGCGGCGAGCGTGATCCTGATCCTGCCGCTGACGCTGCTGTTCCGCCAGCGCCTGCATGCGCAGACCGCGGCGCAGGCGGCGGCTTCGGGCGCGCGCGGCGAGGCGGTGCGGCCGCTCGGCATGACGCCAAACGCGCTGCAGACCCTGCTGGTGGTTGCGGGCCTTGCCTGCTGCATCGCCATGTCGATGCCCCAGGTGCATATCGTCGCCTACTGCAGCGACCTCGGCTACGGTGCCGCGCGCGGCGCCGAGATGCTGTCGCTGATGCTGGCGCTGGGGCTGGTGAGCCGCCTCGCTTCGGGCTGGATCGCGGACCGCATCGGCGGCCTGCGCACGCTGTTCCTCAGTTCCGGCGGCCAGATGATTGCGCTGCTGCTCTTTCTGCCCTTCGATGGACTGGGCTCGCTGTACGCCATCTCGGCGCTGTTCGGCCTGGTGCAGGGCGGCGTCGTCGCCTGCTACGCCATCATCGTGCGCGAGCACTTTCCGGCGCGCGAGGCGGCCACGCGCGTCAGCATCGCCATCACCGCGACGATCCTCGGCATGTCCGCCGGCGGCTGGCTGTCCGGCGTCATCTTCGATTTCACCGGATCCTACGGCTGGGCCTTCGTGCATGGCGTCGCGTGGAACGTGCTCAACCTCGCCATCGTCGGCTGGCTGATCCTGCGCGAGGGCGGCTGGCGGCGCGGGCGGCGCGTCGCCGTCGCGGCGGCAGCGTGACGCCTCAGCCGCCTGCCGGCCGCACCGCGTCCAGCTTCTCCCGCACCAGGCGGATGTGCTGGCGCAGCGCGTACAGCTCGTCGGTGTAGGCGAGCGGCAGCGGCACGCGCTCGACGGTGGCGTCGAGCTTGTCCAGCCGCTCGGCCAGCGCGGCAAGGTCCGCACCCTCGTCGTGCAGCCGGTCCTCGATCTCGCGCAGCACGCGGTACCAGCGGAACACGCGCGAGCGGATGCGGAACGCATACAGCGGCGGCACCACGCGCGACAGCGGAATCAGCACCGCGATGATGGTCACCAGCGCCACCCACATGCGGTCGATGAGGTTGGCGAGCCAGAACGGCAGGTAGCGCTGCAGCACCGGCCTGCCGCTGCGGTAGTAGCGGTCGGCTTCGCTGGAAAGCGGAAACTCGGTCTGGCTGGCGGTGGGGAACTGGCCGGCGCGCGCGATCCAGCCGCCATCGCCATGGATCTTCGCCGCCGCCTGCACGAAGAGCTGCTGGAGCGCCGGGTGGGTGTCTTCGCGCGCCACCAGCGACGTGGTCGTGGCCAGCAGCGGAATGTCCCGCGGAGGCACGTCGCGCGACAGGTCGGCAACGCCGCGCGGCAGCGTCACCGGGCTGAGGAACGGACGCCGCCTGGCATAGGCCTCGGCCTGGGTGAATTCGAAGGTGCGGATGCCCGGGGTCTGCAGCAGCATCTGCACCAGCGGCGACTCCGGCGCCGATACCATCACCGCGGCGTCGATCTCGCCGCCGAGCAGCGCGACGACCGACGGCGTCAGGTCGAGCCGCTGGCGCACGACGTCGTCGCGCTCCATCAGGTTGTCCTGCAGCAGCCTGCCGAACAGCCCCGGCGAGCCGCTGCCGCGCGCACCGACGTTCACCTTCAGGCCGCGGAACTGCGCCAGTTGCGTGAATGTTTCCGCCGGTGCCGCCTTCGCCGCCTCGGCGCGGTAGAAAATCCACACCGGCTCGTAGAACAGGCTGCCGAGGGACACCAGCGGCAGTCCCGCGGCCGCTTCCTTCTGCATGCGCGCGGATTCGCTCGATCCGCCCTGCACGAAGGCGATGTCCACGCTGTGCTTTTCGTCGAGCAGCATGCGCAGGTTCTCGCGCGAGCCCGGGCTTGCCTGCAGCACGACTTCGATGCGGTGCCGCGCCAGTTCCTGCCTGTAGCGTTCGCCGAACGCGGCGTAGGCGCTCTGCTCCGGGCCGGTGGCCAGCACTACGCGCCTGGGCGGCGTCGGTTTCAGCACGAAGTACGCGCCGAGCAACAGCACGAGCGCGAGGGCGATGAATGGCCCGGCGGTGATCGTCAGGTCGCGCACCGACAGCAGGGTGGCGCGGATGCGCCTGAGGCGGGGCGGTCGGGCGGGCTTGTCCATGCGGCTCCGATTCTATGTGATGCAGCGCTGCGGGATAATGCACGCATGCCGGCGCGCCTGACGATTCCCATGCACGAAGTCGAGATCACTGCGGTGCGCTCGGCCGGCGCCGGCGGGCAGAACGTCAACAAGGTGTCCAGCGCCATCCACCTGCGCTTCGACGTGCGCGCGTCGTCGTTGCCCGCGGCGGTGAAGGCGCGCCTGCTCGCGCTGCAGGACCAGCGCATCACGCGCGACGGCGTGGTGGTGATCAAGGCGCAGCGCCACCGCAGCCAGGACATGAACCGCGACGAGGCGCTCGAGCGCCTGCATGCGCTGGTCGAACGTGTCGCGGTGCCGCCGCGGCCGCGCCGGCCCACCAGACCGACACGCGCCTCGAAGCTGCGCCGCGTCGAAGGCAAGGTCAGGCGCGGCCAGATCAAGGCGCTGCGCGGCAGGGTGCGCGGCGGCGAATGAGGCGGCCGCCGCGGACGTAGAATCGCCGCATGATCGGCGTGACGAATTACTGGGCATTCTGCGTCGCGGTGCTGGTGTTCCTGGCGCTGCCCGGGCCGGGCACCTTCGCCATCCTCACCTGTACCGGCAAGGGCGGCTTGCGCGGCGGCTTCGTCTCGCTGGCCGGCATCATGCTGGGCGACTGGCTGCTGATGGTGGCGGCGATGCTCGGCGTCGCCGCGATCCTGCAGGCGCATCCGCTGGCGTTCAAGGCGGTGCAGTACCTGGGCGTGGCTTACCTGGTCTGGGTCGGGCTGCAACTCGTGTTCGCGAAGTCCGGCACCGGCAATGCCACGCTGCTGCCGCTGCCGCACGGGCGCTTCTTCCGCCAGTCGTTCTTCATCACGCTGATCAACCCCAAGGCCATCGTCTTCTACATGGCCTTCTTTCCGCTGTTCATCGATCCCGCGGTGCGCGGCGATCCGACGGCGGTGTTCCTCACCTTCGTCGTGCTGGCGCTGACGATCTCGGTGCTGACGCTCTTCTACGGCAGCATGCTGGTGTTCGTCGGCAATGCGGTGGCGCGCGCGTTCGCGCGCAACCGTGCTGCGGGCCGCATCGCATCGAAGCTGGCGGGGGTTTGCCTGATCGGCTTCGGCGTGAAGCTGTCGACCGGCTAGAGCATCTCGAGCGGCCTGGCGCGTGCGGGCGGTGGGAAAAGCCGGTCGAGTTCCGCCAGTTGCGCGGCGTCCAGCGTGAGCGCGAGCGCGCCCAGGTTCTCCTCGACACGCTTTCGATGGCCGCTCTTCGGAATGACGATGACGTCGTCCCTGACCAGCAGCCACGCCAGCGCCGCCTGCGCGGGCGTCATGCCATGGCGCCGGGAGAAATCCGCGAGGCCGCGCTGGCCGAGCAGGCGCGCCTGTTCCAGCGGCGAATACGCCATCACCGGGATGCGCCGCGCGCGCTGCCAGGGCAGCAGGTCGTACTCGATGCCGCGCCGCGACAGGTTGTACAGCAACTGGTTCGTCGCGGTGCGCTCGCCGCCGGGCAGCGCGCACCACTCGCGCATATCGGCGAGGTCGAGGTTGCTGACGCCGTAGTGGCGGATCTTGCCTGCTTCGCGCAGCCGCACCAGCGCCTCCAACGTCTCGGCAAAGGGCACGCCACCGCGCCAATGCAGCAGGTACAGGTCGATGCGGTCGGTGCCAAGTCGTTTCAGGCTGCGCTCGCAGGCGGCGGCGGTGCCGCGCCGGCTGGCGTTCTCCGGCAGCACCTTGCTGACCAGGAACACTTCGTCGCGCCGGCCCGCGATCGCCTCGCCGACCAGTTGTTCCGAGCGGCCGTCGCCATACATCTCGGCGGTGTCGATGAGCCTCAGCCCGTGGTCCAGACCGAAGCGCAGCGCAGCGAGTTCTTCTGCGCGCGCCGCGCGCGAGTCGCCCATGTTCCAGGTGCCGAGGCCGAACGCCGGCACGCGCTCGCCGTCGGGCAGGGCAACGGTCCTCATTTCTTTTCGGCGGGCGGCGCGGGAATCCTGCAGTTGGCAAATTCGGCAGGCGGATCGACCAGCGTCGCCGCGGCGCCATCCAGCTGCAGCATCACCTTGCCGGTGGCGTAGCGCCCTTCGGCGCCGGCGCGCTCCAGCCGCAGTTGCCGGTCGGGTGCGATCAGCCACACCGCGCCGCCTTCGATGCGGCGCACCCAGAAGCGCTTGCCCCCGTCGCAGCGGTATTCGGTCGCATCGGTGACGGTGCGGTTTACCTCGGCCGGCCCGCTTTCGGCGAACGGCCATACGCTCACGCTGCCGCAACCGGCGAGCAGCAGCGTGGATGCGGCAATCAGGTGCAGCTTCATTGCGCGTCGTCTCCCTGGTCAGCAGCCGAGTCTACCTGCCCGCGCCGCCGCGGCCAGCATGCGAGCAGCACGCGCGCCGCCAGGTGCAGCGCCAGCAGCACGATCACCGCCCAGCACAGCCAGCGCATTCCCGCGTAGCCGAGCAGGGCGAACTTCTGCCCCGCCCAGGCGAAGGCGCCACCCAGCACGAGCAGCGCAATCGCCGCCTGCAGCGCGGCCGGCGCGGGATCGTCTGCGCTGATCGCTGCGAGCGCGACCGTTGCAAGTGCGGCAAACACCAGCGGGAACCACGGCCAGAGGCGGCCGGGCGCATCCAGCGGCCACGCCGTGCCGAGGACGCAACCCAGGACGACCATATACGTGGCCATTCGTAGTTCGCCTAGCGGGAAGGCGATGCTCCCTTGCGCAGGCAGTCCTCGAGCAGCGCCAGCGCGCGGCGCGCGAACTCCCACATATTGGCTTCCCGGTCCATGCTGCCGGTCTCCACGGTGATCACCGCGTTCACCGGCCCGCTGACCGCGATGCAGGCGTGACCTGCGGCGTCGCCGTAGCGGTTTCCGCTCGGCCCGCTCGCGCCGGTCTCGCCGACGCCCCATGTGGTGCCCATGTTCTCGCGCACGCGGCGCGCCAGCAGGCCGGCGAACGCTTCGCTGGCCGAGCGCATGCCGGACATCTCGTCCTTGGCGATGCCGAACACGGCGCGGCTCTTCGGCGTGTAGATCAGGTTGCCGCCGATGTAGTACGCGGATGCGCCCGGCACCGCGACCAGCGCCGCATTGATCAGGCCGCCGGCCGAGGATTCGGCGACCGCAATGGTTTCACCGCGCCGCTTCAGCAGTTCGCCGGCGGCGGCGCCCAGCACGGAAAGAGATGGCATCGCGCTCATGGTTCGGAGTTTCGCGCACTATACTCGCCGCTCCATGCCGCTGAGGTCCTTCTTCCTGCCTGCCTGCACGCTGCTGATCGCGGCGGGCTTGCTGTCTGCTTGCACCGAGCAGGAGGCCGCGAAACCGGCACCCAAAGCCGAGGCGCCGCCAGCGCCGCCGAAGCCGCAGCCGCAGCCGGAGGACACGCGCTCGCCGCTGCAGAAGTCCGCCGACGCAGGCGACCCGGCGGCGCAGGTCGAGCTCGGCTGGCAGCACGCCAACGGCAAGGGCGTGGACCAGGACGCGGCGAAGGCGCTCGAGTGGTTCCGCAAGGCGGCGGAGCAGGGCCATGCCGGCGGGCAGAGTGCGCTCAGCATGATGTACGCCATGGGCGAGGGCGTGGAGAAGGACCTCGTAGTGGCCTTCGAGTGGCAGCAGAAGGCCGCGGCCCAGGGTGGCGCGGACGACCAGTACGCGCTCGCGCTGCTGTACCGCAACGGCCAGGGCGTCGAGAAGGACGCGGCGAAGGCCGCCGAGTGGTTCCTCAAGGCCGGGGCGCAGGGGCATGCGGAGGCGCAGTACTACCTTGGCGTGATGCACTCGCAGGGCGATGGCGTGCCGAGGGACGCGGTGAAGGCGGTCGAATGGCACCGCAAGGCGGCAATGCAGGGCCAGCGCTCGTCGCAGTTCAGCCTGAGCTGGTTCCATGCAGAAGGCAGCGGCGTGGCGAAGGACGAGGTGCTGGGCTATGTGTGGGCGAACCTCGCCGCCGCGAAAGGCAGCGAAGCGGCGGCGAAGCGCCGCGACGATCTCGAGATCATGCTCAGCCCCGAGCAGCGCGACGAGGGCCAGCGCATCGCCTCGAACTGGAAGCCGGGCGAGCTGCCGCAGCGCGAAGCGCCCGGCGCGCGCGCTGGCTCGGCTGACGCCACGCCCGCTTCCACGCAAAGCGCCGCGCCGCTGGTGCCCGAGCTGCCGACCGTAAAGCTGAAGCCGCCGCCGGATGTCGCCGGCGACAAGGACGTACTGATCGGCAAGCCAGCCGCGCGCAAGGAGGCTACACCATGAGCGAGAAATTCGATGCCATCGTCGTCGGCGCCGGCCAGGCCGGACCCGCGCTTGCCGCGCGCCTGGACGCAGAAGGCCTGAAGACGGCGCTGGTCGAGAGGAAACTGCTCGGCGGCACCTGCGTGAATGTCGGCTGCATCCCGACCAAGACGCTGGTGGCGAGCGCGCGGGCGGTGCACGTGGCGCGACGTGGCGCCGAGTTCGGCTTCGCCGCCGGCGACATCCGCGTCGACATGGGAGCGGTGAAGCAGCGCAAGGACGCGGTGGTGAAGCAATCGTCCGACGGCCTCGCCAAGTGGATCGCCGGCATGAAGCACGTCACGCTGATCGAGGGCCATGCGCGTTTCACCGGACCGCACGCGATGGACGTGGGCGGCCGCGCGCTGTCGGCGGACAGGATCTTCCTCAATGTCGGCGGGCGCGCACTGGTGCCGGACCTTCCCGGCGTCAGGGACGTGCCGTTCCTCACCAATTCGTCGATCATGGAACTCGACCGCGTTCCCGAGCACCTGCTGATCGTCGGCGGCAGCTACATCGGCCTGGAGTTCGCACAGATGTTCCGGCGCTTCGGCGCGCAGGTCACGGTGATCGAGCGCTCCGCCAAGCTGCTGCCGCGCGAGGACGACGACGTCGCGGCCGGGATCCGCGACATCCTCGAGCGCGAGGGGGTGACGATCCGTACCGGCGCCGACTGCATGGAAGTGAAGCGGCAGGGCGGGCGCATTACTGTCGGGCTTGCCTGCGACGCGGGCGCGCCGCTCGCCGAAGGCAGCCACCTGCTGCTGGCGGTGGGCCGGCTGCCGAACACGCAGGATCTTGGCCTGGAGGCGGCCGGCATCGAGGCCGACGCGCGCGGCTTCATCAAGGTCGACGAGCAGTGCCGCACCAACGTGCAGGGCGTCTGGGCGCTCGGCGACGCCAACGGCCGCGGCGCGTTCACGCACACCTCGTGGAACGACTACGAAATCGTCGCCGCCAACCTGTTCGATGGCGACGCGCGGCGCATATCGGACCGCATCGGCTGCTATGCGCTGTTCATCGATCCGCCGCTCGGGCGTGTCGGCATGAACGAGGCGGAAGCGAAGGCGAGCGGGCGCAAGCTGCTGGCCGCGAAAATGCCGATGGCACGCGTCGGGCGCGCGAGGGAAGCCGGGGAAACGCAGGGCTTCATGAAGGTGCTGGTGGATGCCGATACGCAGGAACTGCTCGGCGCCGCCATCCTCGGCCTGAACGGCGACGAGGTGGTGCATGCGTTGCTGGACGTGATGTATGCGAAGAAGCCTTTCACCACCATCCAGCGCGCGGTGCACATTCATCCGACCGTAAGCGAACTCGTGCCTACGCTGCTCGGGCAGTTGAAGCCGGCCTGACATGCACCGCAGCGTCCGCACCCCGGCCCTCGACATCGCCTACCTGGAATCCGGCCCGGCCGATGGTCCGCCGGTGGTGCTGCTGCATGGCTGGCCTTCCGACGTGCACGACTGGGACGAGGTGGCGCCGCCGCTGGCCGCGGCAGGTTTCCGCGTGCTGGTGCCCTGGCTGCGCGGCTTCGGGCCGACGCGCTTCCTGGACGCGAAGACGCCGCGCTCGGGCCAGCAGGCAGCGCTGGGCGCGGACCTGCGTGATTTCCTCGATGCGCTCGGCATTGGCCAGGCGCTGCTCGCCGGCTACGACTGGGGCGGACGCGCGGCCTGCATCGTCGCCGCGCTGTGGCCGGAGCGCGTGCGGGCGCTGGTCAGCATCAACGGCTACGCCATCCAGGACATCGCGCACGGCGCACAGCCTGCGGATGCGGCGCAGGAGCACCGCTACTGGTACCACTGGTATTTCCACACCGCGCGCGGCCGTGCCGGGCTGCAGAAGAACCGGCACGATATCGCGCGCCTGTTGTGGCGGTTGTGGTCGCCCAACTGGCAGTTCGGCGACGCGACCTTCGATGCCAGCGCGGCGAGCCTGGACAACCCGGATTACGTAGACGTGACGATCAGTTCGTACTGCCATCGCTACGGCAACGCGCCCGGCGACCCGGCCTACGACGACATCGAGGCGCGGCTGGCGAAGAAGCCGAAGATCGCCGCGCCGACGATCGTGCTGCACGGCGAAGCAGACGGCGTCGGGCCGCCTTCCCAGTCCGCGCACGCGTCGCGTCATTTCAGCGGCCGCTACGAACGCTGGCTGGTGCCGGTGGCCGGGCATTTCCTCCCGCGCGAGGCGCCGATGAAGGTGGTCGAAGCGGTGCGCGAACTGGACGCGGCGACGCGCGCATGAGCAGCAACACCAAGGGCAGCGTGCTGGTCGCGCTGCAGTTCGTGCTGCTCGGCTGGCTGGTCTGGCCGTTCACGCCGCAGCAATGGACGCCGCTCGCGCTCGCATTCGCCGCCGGCGCGCTCGCGGTGGGCGTGTGGACGCTGGCGCACAACCGGCCGGGCAACTTCAATGTCCATCCCGAGCCGCATGCGCGCGGCAGGCTGGTGACCGGCGGGCCGTACCGCTACATGCGCCACCCGATGTACACCGCGGTGCTGCTGTTCGCCGCCGCCGAAGTCGCTGCCTACATGGACCCGTGGAAGCTGCTGGCCTCGGCGCTGCTTTTCGCGGTGCTGCTGGGCAAGGCGGTGATCGAGGAAGCGCGCCTCGCCGATCGCTACCCCGGGTACGCCGCCTACGCCACGCGCGTGAAGCGCTTCGTACCCTGGCTGCTGTAGCGGCGGCGCCTCAGGCGGCGAGCGCGCCGGCGTCCCAGACCGTCCTGCCCGCGAACACAGTGCGCAGCACGCGCGAGTCGCGCAGTTCTTCGAGCGGACATTCGATCGGGTCGCGGTCGACGATGGCCAGGTCGGCGTGGTGGCCGGGGGCGAGCGAGCCGATATCCGGCCAGTGCATCACGCGCGCCGCGTCGCGCGTCATCATCGCCAGGGCCTCGATGCGCGTGATGCGCTGGTCCGGCCCGAGGTTGCGGTAGCCGGTTTCGCCGAACTCGTGGGTGAGCGAGAGCTGGATCTGCTCCCAGGCGTTCTTCGGGCCCCAGTCGCTGCCGCCGCCCACCGGCATCTCGCGGTCGAAGAAGCGCCGCAGCGGCAGGATGTCCTTGAGCACTTCGCGGCCCATGCTGCGCATCATCATCGCGCCTTCGCCCCAGCCGAAGGTCATCGAAGTGGTGTGGCAGAAGTTGAGCCGCTTGTAGCGCTCGACCTGCTCGCGCTCGATGGTGGTGGCGTGCGCGAGCACCCAGTTCAGCAACGCGATGTCGTGGTCCGCTGCGACGCGTTCGAGCAGGGCCAGCACCTCCTCGTGAGCGCCGGTGCCCATGGCGAGGATGTTCAGGCGCAGGCGCTTTTGCGCACAGAAGCGCATCACGTACTCGGCCTTTTCCGGCGTGATGTGGCGGTGGCCATGGCTGATGCGACCGTAGACGTCGAGGTAGGGGCGCTTCATCATCTGCGCGCCGCCCATGCAGTAGCCGTCCCACATGATGGTGATGCCGTTGAAGCGCATCAGCTCGTCCTGCAGGTCTATCGTCGCCGCGGCGCGCTCCAGGCGCGCGATGAAATCCTCCATGCGCCGCGGCCGGCTCCAGGGCATGCCGTAGGCCTCCGCTTCCTGCGAGGCGAGCACGCGCATCTCGAGCGTGCCCTCGCGGCGCATCTCGCGGTAGGCGTCGATTAGCACCTTGTCCATCATGTGGTTCTCGTAGACGCCGGTCACGCCCTGCTTATGGAAGGCGCCGATCGCAGTGCGCGTGCCGGGGACGAGGTGCTCGTTCTTCAGGAACGGAATCCGGCGCCAGATCGAGTCGTTGTAGTCGTCGTAGGCGTAGTAGTTGGTGACCGAGCCCGAAATGCGGCCCGTGGGCCGGCCCTCGGCGTCCTTTTCGATCCAGACGTTGCCGGCGCGCTCGGGCGTGTCTCGCCCGATGCCGACCAGCTCGAGCGCCTTCGAGTTGAACGCCATGCTGCTCGGGCGCACCGGCCCCCAGGCCTGGATCACGATCGGGTGTACGGCGCTGGCACGGTCCAGCGAGTGTCGGTCGGGCAGTACGCCTTCTTCAAGGTCGCGGAACGAGCGCCGGTGGAAGAAGTGCGGCTCGCCCACCGGCGTGGCCTGGATCCATTCGCCGGCCGGCTCTCGCTGCGCACGCGCGGTGAGCCGCGCGACGATCTCGGCATGGTTGCGGCAGTCCCACAGCTTGACCAGCGGTTCCTCGAGCGAGCCGTAGTGCAGCAGGTGCGGGTGCGTATCGAGTAGCCCGGGCACCATCGATGCGCCGCCGAGATCCAACTTTCGCGTCCCAGCGGGCGCAAGTCGTTCGACATCGCGCCGCGATCCGGTGGCGACGATGCGCCCGGCGTCGACGAGGAGCGCCTCGGCAACGGTATCGGCGCTGTCCATGGTGTGGATGCGACCGCCGTGGAACAGCACCGCCTGTTCGCCGCTCATGACGGAAAAGTATACTGGAGCACGCTGCACGAACAGCGGTACCGATGCGGAGGCAGGGCTTGCTGATCACCGAGTTTCTCTGGCACAACGAACGCCACCGCGGCGCGAAGGCCGCATTCGTTTCCGCCGCGGGCAGCCTCAGCAATGCGCAGTTCGCCGCGCGCGTGCGCAGGCTCGGCCATGCGCTGCGCGCGCTGGGCATACAGCCGCGGCAGCACGTTGCCGTGCTGTGCAGCACATCTCCAGAGCACCAGGAAGTCATCTTCGCGCTGTCGGCGATCGGCGCGGTGTGGGTGCCGCTGAACACGCGCCTGTCGGCGCGAGAACTCACTTTCATCATCGAGAACGCCGAGGCGGTGGCGCTGGTCTATTCTGCGGACATGGCCGTGCTGGCCGAGGAGATCGGCAAGGCGGGGCAACTCGCAACCTGGGTCGGCCTGGGCGACAAGTCGACGCTGGGCCATGCGCACGAGGCGCTGATCGCGCGCGGCGCCGACAGCGCGGTCGCGCCCGGGATCACGCCCGACGACCTATTCGCGCTGATGTACACCAGCGGCACTACCGGCCTGCCCAAGGGGGTGATGCTGACGCACCGGCAGTTCTTCTTCGGTACCGTGTGCAGTACGCTGGTGCTGCGGCCGGCCGAGGACGACGTGAAGCTGCAGCTCCTGCCGCAGTTCCATGCCGGCGGGCAGATCTGGCAACTCGCCTACATGGCCGCGGGCGCGACCATCGCCACCATCCCAAAGTTCGACGTCGACGGCGTGCTCGACGCCATCGACGGCCTGGGCGTGAGTGCGGTGGGCTTCGTACCGTCGATGCTGACCATGCTGCTCGAATCGCCGCGCATCGCCGGCACCGATTTCAGCCGCCTGCGCCGCGTGATCTACGGCGCAGCGCCGATCCCCGAGGACCGCCTGTCGCGCGCCATGCAGGTGATGCGCGCGGCGGGCTTCCAGCAGACCTACGGCCTTACCGAGGCGGGCGTGCTCTCCAGCGTGCTGGGCGAGGCCGACCACCTGCGCGGCCTGCGCGAGAACCCCGCGATCCTGCGCTCCTGCGGCCGGCAGATGCTGGGCTACACCATGGAGGTGGTGGACGAATCAGGCGCGCCGCTGCCGGATGGCACGGTGGGCGAAATGGCGATCCGCTCGGACAGCCTGATGCGCGGCTACTGGAAGCATCCCGACGCGACGGCGAAGAGCCTGGTCGACGGCTGGCTGCGCACAGGCGACCTGGCGTATCGCGATGCCGAGGGCTACTACTTCCTCGTCGACCGCAAGACCGACATGATCATTTCCGGCGGCGAGAACGTCTACCCGATCGAGGTCGAGAACGTGATCTCGGCGCACCCGGCCGTTCTGGAAGTGGCGGTGATCGGCGTGCCGGATGCGCGCTGGGGCGAGGCGGTGAAGGCGGTGGTGGTGCCGCGCGAGGGCGAAAGCCCCGCCGCCGAGGCGATCATCGCCTACTGCCGCGGCAAGCTCGGCGGCTTCAAGATTCCCAAGAGCGTCGACTTCACCGACCGCATCCCGCGCAACGCCTCGGGCAAGATCACCAAGAACGTGCTGCGCGCGCCTTACTGGGAAGGCAAGTCGCGGCGGATCTGAGGAGGCGTTTCAGGCTGCGCGTTTGAGCGCGTAGTTCCGCACCAGTACTTCCGCGGAGATGTCGAGACCGGCGGCGAGCTTTCGGATCATCTCCAGAGATAGTGGACGGACGCGGTTAAGCACTTCCGCGACACGGGCCCGCGAACCGATGAATGGCTCAAGGTCCTTTCGCGCAAGGCTGCGCGCCTCCATGATGTGGAGCAGGAAGTCGACCGGATCTGGGTCTGGTATCGGGTAGTGCGTGCGCTCGTACGCCTCCACCAGCAGCACGAGCACTTCCAGCCTGTCTGCTTCGGGTGAGCCCTCCGGTGCCTCCCACAGTGCTTCCACTTCCTTCAGGGCGGCCTGGTGTTCTCGCTTCGTTCTAATCGGCTTGAGTTCCATGACTTTTACCTCAAACGGTTGTCGCATCGACCCGGTCGTACTCGCGGTGCGTGCCGACGAACCGGATGAATACCAGTCGACGGCTGTAGCGCACAGCCACGATCAACCGGTAGTCGTTGCCCTTGATATTGAACACGACACGGTCGTTCGCCACGAAGCTCGCGTTGCCGTAGTCCGCCTTGATGTCGGCCGGCTTGCACCAATCGGCGCGGCTGGCAAGGGCGTACCACGCTCTCAGCGGAACTTCGGAATCGGGGCGCCTTGTCCAGAACTCCCGCAGCGTCCGCAACGCGATGACCCGCATGCGACAATCTAGCACGCTCCCAAATGGGGAGCAAGCGTGGCGGCTCGCCTTCCTTCAACCCCGGAAAATATCCTTGAGCTGCTTCGTCGGCATGGCATCGGCCATCCAGGCGAAGCTGCCGTTGTCCTTCAGGTCGCGCGCGGCCTTCATGAACTCGCCCATGGCCACGCGCGACAGCGCACCGCCGATGCTGATCCTGCGCACGCCCAGGGCCTCGAGGTCCTGCACCGTGCTGCCCTTCGCCACCCAGCCCATGAGGACGTTGACGGGCTTGCTGACAGATTTCACCACGGTGCGCACGTCGTCCAGGCTGTTGAGGCCGGGTGCGTAGAGCACGTCCGCGCCGGCTTTCTCGAAGGCCTGCAGCCGCCGGATGATGTCATCGAGGTCGGGCGAGCCGTGCAGCAGGTTCTCGGCGCGCGCGGTAAAGGTGAAGGGGAAGGGCAGCGCCCGCGCCGCCTCGACCGCCGCCTGCACGCGCTCGACGGCGAGGTTGAAGTCGTAGATGGGCTTGGCCTTGTCGCCGGTCGAATCCTCGATCGAGCCGCCGACGATGCCCACCGCAGCCGCGTCCGTGATCATTCGTGCCGCTACGCGCGGGTCATGCGCATAGCCGTTCTCCAGGTCCGCGCTCACCGGCAGGTCGGTGGCATCGCAGAGCACGCGGCAGTTCTCCATGGGAAGTCATTTCGTTCGGAGTCCTCCGTTCCTTCTCTCCCGGATTCTGGCACGTACCGAGCGCAAGGAGTCTCGTGTAATCTGCGTCCGGAATCGCACTTAAGGAAAAAATGGGGAAATTGAAACTCGCATGCCGGGACGGCATTTTCTTGTGCGCGCTCCTCGCGGCGCCGCAGGCCTGGGGAGAAGTCTGCCAGCGGGAGTTCGACGTGGTTAAGGCGGCGTATGCGGCGCAGGGGACCACCAATCTGCAGCCCCACGTCGCCACCGACATGAGCGCGTTAAATGCGTGCACGCCTCGGGGGATCGAAGGCTCTCGTGAAGCTATCAGCAGAATCCGGAGCAATCTGCCGCGCATGGAGGGGGAGCGCAATGCCGCGAGCGGCACCGCGCGCCTGTATCGAGACACCGAACTCAAGTTGGGACTCCTGAACCTGTGTCGGGCTCAGAATTATGTGAACCGCTGTTCTGGGGCGACGTCGGTACGGCCCGCGACAGTTGCACCGGCCGCACCGTCCAGGCCTGCGGTGCAGGCCTCTCCCGCGCAACAGCCGTCGGCGCCGAGACCTGCACCTGCAATCGCCGAGGTTCCGCTGCCGGAGAATGCGCTCGGCATCAAGCCTCAGGAGGCCGCCGAACGTGCGGCGAACAGGCAGAGAGCAGTGGACGCAAAGCGCAAGTTCCATCCTCGGCGCCATGTGCCCGCTGCCGAGGCGAGCAAGTGCCTCACGCTGCAGACGGGGCCCGGCTATGGCGGCTTCGTCAACAGCTGCAATTACGCAGTCGAATTCGTGTTCTGCAACGTCCAGCCGAAAAAGGACAGCTGGGGCGAAGCGTTCGACTGCGACAAGGGCCAGCAGGGTGCCTGGCAGGTGGGGCCGCTGCGCAAGGTGGGAATGCACACCAAGGGTGCCGGACGTGTGAACTGGTTCGCCTGCCGTTGGGGCGAGACCCTCGGTAAACCCGACGGCGTTTCGCCGGCGGATGTGGAGTACCGCGCGCAGGAGCGGCAGCTTTTCGGCCGCTGCGCGCAGTGGGGGGCGGGTTGAACGCCCTGCAGTCCGTGATGCACGTACTGCAACGGCTATGGATGGCGGCGGCGTTGAGCGTCGCGGGGGCTCCGGCTGCCTGGGCGATCGGCGGCGGGGAGAACTTGAAGCCTGAGAATTACGTGCACACCGGCCTGCTCGGCCTTCAAGTCACTTTCCAGGGGAGGTCCACTACTTGCACCGCGACGATGGTGAATGACGGCACGGTGCTGACGGCAGCGAGCTGCTTCGATGGCGTGCCTCAGGGCGCGCAGGCGGCGGTCACGCTAGTGCGCGGCCCGGACCTCAATGCGCCTGATGCGATTCGCATGGAGGTACCCATGGAGCAGGTGGTGCTCCACCCGGAGTATCGGGAGAGCAGGGGGGCACGGCGCGACTTCGCGGTTTTGAAGCTGCGCTTGCGGGTTCCGGGGACTGCGAGGGTCCACCTTCCCCGGCCGCTGGCAAGTTTCGCTGCTGACTATTACGGCTTCTCTGGTTATGGTTCGGACGCCGTCGGCTTTGCGGGCGTGCTGAAGAAAATCTTCGCTACCAAAGCAGATGTCGACGCGGCGGCGACCGCGCATGGCGATTACCTGGTGTTTCGGCATGCCCGCGGTGTTGGGACATGCGAAGGTGATGCCGGCGGGCCGGTGGTCGTCAACTTCTCCGACACTCTCTATCTGGTCGGTATCAACGCCCCCGTACCAGCGGGCGACGAAAAGTGCCCGGGCCGCAGCCGCGTACTCAAGCTCGCGCCTGCAATCGAGTGGCTGCAATGGCTCATGCAGTCAGACCAGGCGCCGCCCCCGGATGATCCGAAGGTGGCGGGCGGGGGTGGCAAGCCGTGAGGTGGGAACTTCGGTTCGCGGAACGAACGTGCCGCTAGATTCAGTGCCGGGGCTGGCTGAGTCGTAGACGAAAACTAGTCCGACCTAGAGCGGTCACCAGGGGTCATATCAGTCTGGGTCTGCATTTAACAGAGGCGACTGCGAGCCGGCATAAGTTGCGGGCGCTTCACGGGCCATGTACGTGAACGCGCAGAGCTCCTCCAGCCATCGAAGCTTGTCGATGTCAGGCACCTGCATGTAGGCCCGGATACGGTCTTCGGTGATCTGGTACGAAAAGTCGTTTTCGTTCATGTTGCTTGTCCACAGCGTAAGGTTCGTTCCGGACTTTGGCTTGTTGATGTTGTGGCGCTTGACAGCCATCGATCGCTGTCGTCCAGCGGTTACTTCTGCCACGCATCTCTGAGTGTGACAGTGCGGTTGAACTCACCGTTGTCGCTAGTGAAGTATCCGTGCCGCTCGAACTGGAACTGCTCACTGGCTTTGGCATCGCGCAATGCGGGCTCAAGCTGCGCGATGATGTCCTTGCGTGAATCCGGGTTCAGGTCTTCCAGCCCCTTTGGCGATTCGGACTTGAACAGGCGGTCGTAGAGCCGCACCGTCGCGGGGTGCGCGTGCTTCACGCTCACCCAGTGGATGTTGCCCTTCACCTTGTACGCATCCGCCCCCGGCGTGCCGGAGCGGGAGTCTTCGAACACCTTGCAGCGCACGCTGTCTGTGGCCTTGTCGTAGCCGATGCATTCGATCACGTAGGCGTAGCGCAGCCGGACCTTGTTTCCGGGAAACAAGCGGAAGTAGCCCTTGGGCGGGGTGTCCTGGTAGTCCTCGCGCTCGATCCACAGTTCGCGCGAAAAGGGCACCTGGCGCTTGCCCATGTCGGGCTTCTGCGGGTGGTTGGGGACGACGCAGAACTCTTCCTTGCCCTCCGGGTAGTTCTCGATCACAAGCTTCAGCGGGTCCAGCACCGCCATGCGGCGTGGCGCCACCTCGTTCAGGTGCTCGCGCATGCAGTCCTCCAGCACGCTGAAGTCGATGGTCGAATTCGCCTTCGACACGCCGACCCGCTCGGCGAAGCGGCGGAAACCCTCGGGCGTGTAGCCGCGGCGGCGCGCGCCGGCCAGCGTCGGCATGCGCGGGTCGTCCCAGCCATCCACGTGGCCGCCTTCCACCAGCTCGATCAGCTTGCGTTTGGAGAGCATCACGTAAGTCAGGTTCAGGCGCGCGAACTCGATCTGCTGGGGTAGCGGCCGCTCGAAGAGGCCGCCCTCGGCGATCCGCGCCAGCACCCAGTCGTAGAACGGGCGCTGGTCCTCGAATTCCAGCGTGCAGATCGAGTGCGTCACCCGCTCGATCGCGTCCTCAACCGGGTGCGCGTAGGCGTACATCGGGTAGATGCACCACTTGTCGCCGGTACGGTGGTGCGTCGCGCGCTTGATGCGGTAGATCGCCGGGTCGCGCATGTTGATGTTGGGCGAGGCCATGTCGATCTTCGCGCGCAGCACCATCGCGCCGTCGGCGTGTTTGCCGTCCCGCATCTCGCGGAAGAGCCGCAGGTTTTCCTCCGGCGCGCGGTCGCGGAACGGCGAATTCCTGCCGGGTTCGGTCAGCGTGCCGCGGCTGGCGCGCATTTCTTCCGCGCTCTGGCTGTCCACGTAGGCGTTGCCGGACTCGATCAGGTACTCGGCCGCGTGGTACATGAAATCGAAATAGTCGCTGGCGTAGAAGGGCTTCGCGCCGAAATCGAAGCCCAGCCACTTCACCGCGTCGATGATGGAATCGACGTACTCCTGCTCTTCCTTCTCCGGGTTGGTGTCATCGAACCTCAGGTTGCAACGACCGCCGTACTGCGCGGCGAGGCCGAAGTTCAGGCAGATCGACTTGGCATGGCCGAAGTGCAGGTAGCCATTCGGTTCCGGCGGAAAGCGCGTGACGATGGCGGTATGCTTGCCGGAGGCGAGGTCCGCCTCGATGCGCTGGCGGATGAAGTTCGACGTGGAGGCGGCGGCCGGCGTCTTCGAAGCCGGGGCGCTCATGCCGGGAATGCAGGTAAATCGTTCATATGACGGGGATTTTACGCTACGTCCCCGCGAGGAGACCGCAGTGAACAGGCTTTGCATCGCCGCCGTGCTGATGGTGCTGGTCGGTGCGACACACGCGCAGGCCGGCGGCACCGAGCGCGAGCAGCAGTATTCCGGCCAGCGCTACGGCAACCAGCCGTATCGCGACGATCGCGTGTACCGCGGCGGGCGTCAGCATCGCGACGAGCGCCTGAACCACGGTGATCGCGACTATCGCGAGCGCGACAGTCGAAACTATCGCGAGAACCGCTCGTACCGCAGCGAGCACTACCGGCGCGGCGAGGAGCGCCGACCCGATGCCCTCGGTGGCCCGGACGGCCGGCCGGCCGAGCCGTACCGCGGCCAGACGCCATACCGGCGCTAGGACCCGAGCGCTTGCCTGCGTCATCGCTCGCCGCGCTGGTGGCGGCCAACCTGCTGCCGCTCGCCGGCGTTGCTTTCTGGGGCTGGCAGGTGGGCGACGTGGTGATGCTGTACTGGGCGGAGAACCTGGTAGTCGGCGCCTTCAACGTGCTGCGCATGGCGATCGCGAAGGGCGAGGGCGGCGAGCCGGTGCCCGGGCGCTACCAGTCCTCCAGGCTCGGCGAGCTGGGCGGGCGCGTGTTCATCATCGGCTTTTTCATCGTGCACTACGGCATGTTCTGCTACGTGCACGGCTCCTTCCTCGCGCACCTGTTCCCGCCCACCGGAATCGCCCCCGACCAGGAGCCCTTCGTCGTGCTGCGCGCGATGATGCGGGACGGCTATGCGCTGGCGGCGCTGGCGGCGATTGTCGCCAGCCACGGCTTTTCCTTCGCCGCCAACTACCTCGGGCGGGGCGAGTACCGCGGCGCCGGCATCGATCGGCTCATGATGTCACCGTACAAGCGCATCGTATTTACCCACGTGTTCATCCTCGCCGGCGCGTTCCTGCTGCTGGCGATCGGCAGCCCGCTCGTGGCGATGCTGCTGTTCGTGGCGCTGAAGATCGGCTTCGACGCGCGTGCGCACGTGACCGAGCACCGTGCGCCGGCGTCGCCGGTTACCGCCTGACCCGGCTCAGCCCGGCCCGGCGACGATTCCGCGCGCGCGCAGCGCGGCGATCTGTTCGGCGCTGAGGCCGATCTCGCGCAGCACCGCGTCGGTGTCCTCGCCCAGCGCCGGCGCATTGCGATGCTGGCCGCCCGGCGTCAGCGACAGCTTCGGGATCACGCCCGGCACCGCGACTCGCGTGCCGTCGGCAAGCGCCACTTCGGCGACCATGCCGCGCGCCCGGTAGTGCGGGTCGGCGGCGATGTCGGCCACGGTGTAGATCCGTCCTGCCGGCACCGAGGCCTTGTCCAGCACCGCGAGCACGTCGGCGACGCTGTGCTCTGCGGTCCAGGCGCCGATGGCGGCATCGATCTCGGCCACGCGCTTCACGCGCCCGGCGTTGTCGGCAAGCGCCGGGTCGGTGCCCAGGTCGTCGCGGCCGATCGCCGCCATCAGGCGCTTGTAGATGCTGTCGCCGTTGCCGGCGATGAGTGCGTAGCCGCCGTCCGCGCAGCGGTAGGCGTTGCTCGGCGCGATGCCGGGCAGCGCGCTGCCGGCGGCCTCGCGCACCACGCCGAACGCGTCGTACTCGGGCAGCAGGCTTTCCATGCAGTTGAACACCGCCTCGTACAACGCCATGTCGATGACCTGGCCGCGGCCCGAGGCATGGCGGTGGTGCAGCGCCATCAGGATGCCGATCACGCCGTGCAGCGATGCGAGCGTGTCGCCGATGCTGACGCCCACGCGCACCGGCACCCGCCCCGGCTCGGCGGTCAGGTGGCGCAAGCCGCCCATGGCCTCGGCGACGACGCCGAATCCGGGCCGGTCGCGATACGGCCCGGTCTGGCCGTAGCCGCTGATCCGCAGCATGATGAGGCGCGGGTTTGCCGCGAGCAGCGAGTCGGGTCCCAGCCCCCATTTTTCCATCGCGCCGGGACGGAAGTTCTCGATCAGCACGTCGGCATCCAGCGCCAGGCGGCGCACGATGTCCTGCGCCTCGGGGCTCTTCAGGTCGAGCGCGATCGAGCGCTTGTTCCTCGACTGCACCTGCCACCATAGCGACGTGCCGTCCTTCAGCAGGCGCCATTTGCGCAAGGGATCGCCCGTGCCGGGCGGCTCGACCTTGACCACGTCGGCGCCGAAATCGGCGAGCGTCTTGGCGGCAAAGGGGCCGGCGATCAGCTGGCCCAGTTCCAGCACCTTCAGTCCCGCAAGGGGGCCGCGTGCCGTATTGGCGGAAGGGGCGTTCATCGGCGCGTAGTTTGCAGCGCGCCGCGCGCAACGTCCAATGCCGTCTCGCTTCGCCATGCGCTAGCATGCCGACCATGAATCGCACCGAGCTGGATGCCGCAGTCGCGCAGGGCATCATCACCGCGACGCAGGCCGAGCAGTTGGCAGACTTTTTCGCCACTTCTGCGACGCAGCCTGCGGCCACAGCGGCGGACGCGGCGCCGCGCTTCGGCTTCGTACACGTGCTGTACTACTTCGGCGGCATGATCGCCATCGGCGCGATGTCGCTGTTCATGACGCTGGCGTGGTCGGCGCTGGGCGGCTGGGGCGGCGTCGTCACCGCGGTGCTGTACGTGGTGCTGTTCCTCGCGCTGACGCACTGGCTGATGCTGCGCAAGGGGCTGCAGGTTCCGGCCGGCATCACCGCGACGCTGGCGGTGGTGATGGTGCCGCTGGCGATCTTCAGCGCGCAGATGGCGCTCGGCTACTGGGACGACACCAGGTCCTACCGCGACTACCACGTGTTCATCGACTGGCGCTGGATGCTGATGGAGCTCGGCACTCTGGCTGCCGGCGCGGCGCTGCTGTGGCGCTACCGCTTCCCGTTCATGATGATGCCGATCGCGGTGACGCTGTGGTACATGAGCATGGACCTGGTGCCCTTCCTCGCCGGCGGCGCGCACGACTGGGAACTGCGCAAGATGGTGTCGCTGGTGTTCGGCCTGGTCACGCTGCTGGTGGCGTTCTGGGTGGATCTGCGTTCGCGCTTCTCGCGCGACTACGCGTTCTGGCTCTACCTCATCGGCGTGCTGACCTTCTGGGGCGGGCTGTCGGCGATGCGCTCGGGCAGCGAGCTAGGCAAGGCGATGTACTGCGCCATCAACGTGGGCATGATCTTCACCGGCGCGGTGCTGGGACGGCGCGTGTTCGCGGTGTTCGGCGGCTTTGGCGTCGCCGGGTACCTGGGCTACCTGTCGTACCGCGTGTTCAAGGACAGCCTGCTGTTCCCGTTCGCACTGGTGGCGATCGGCCTTGCCATCATCTGGCTGGGCATCGTCTGGCAGCGGCGCGAGGCCGAGTGGTCCGCCCGGCTGCGCGCCATGCTGCCGCAGGACCTGCGCGAGCTGCTCGCCGCGCGCGCGGCTCGCTAGCAGGTCCAGGGCGCGGCGCGCCCGGTGTCGATGCCGTAGCGATTGATCGCCGCGGCCAGCTGCTTCCGGGCCATGCGGCCCTGCTTCGCCAGCGCGGTAAGCGCGGCCAGCACGATTTCGTGGCGGTCGACCTCGAAGAAGCGGCGAAGTGCCTGGCGCGTGTCGCTGCGGCCGAAACCGTCGGTGCCGAGCGCGGTGAAGGGCGCGTCCACATAGGCGGCGACGAGCTGCGGCACCGCGCGCACGTAGTCGGTGGCGGCGATAACCGGGTCAGTGCCCTCGAGGCACGTGGCGACGTGGCTCCTGCGCGGCGCCGCCTCGGGATGATGGCGCTCCTGGCGCTCGCAGTCGCGCGCGTCACGCGCCAGTTCCGAAAAGCTGGTGACGCTCCACACCTCGGCGGCGACGTTCCAGTCCTCGGCCAGCAGCTTCGCCGCCGCGACGCTCTCCTGCAGGATGGTGCCCGAGCCAAGCAGGCGCACGCGGCCGGCGGGAGAGGGCGGCTGCGTGGCGGACAGGCGGTACATGCCCTTGATGATCTGTGACTCGACGCCGGCTGGCAGCGAGGGCTGCGCAATGTTCTCGTTCATTACTGTGACGTAGTGGAACTCGTCCTCGCCCTGCTCGAGCATCCGGCGCATGCCGTGGTCGAGGATCACCGCGAGCTCGCAGGCATGGGCCGGGTCCCAGGCGCGGCAGTTCGGCACCGTGGCGGCGACCAGGTGGCTGGAGCCGTCCTGGTGCTGCAGGCCTTCGCCCGACAGCGTGGTGCGGCCGGCGGTGGCGCCGAGCAGGAAGCCGCGCGAGCGCTGGTCGGCAGCGGCCCAGATCAGGTCGCCGACGCGCTGGAAGCCGAACATGGAGTAGTAGATGTAGAAGGGCAGCATCACCGTGTTGTGGACGCTGTAGGACGTCGCGGCAGCAATCCATGACGACAGCGCACCGGCTTCGGTGATGCCTTCTTCCAGCAACTGGCCGTCGCGCGCCTCGCGGTAGTACATCACCGAGCCCGCGTCCTCGGGTTCGTAGCGCTGGCCCACCGGCGAATAGATGCCAATCTGCCGGAAGAGATTCGCCATGCCGAAGGTGCGCGCCTCGTCGGCGACGATCGGCACCACGCGCGGGCCGAGCTGCGGCGCCTTCAGCAGGCCGCCGATCAGGCGCACCGCCGCCATCGTCGTCGACATCTCCTTGCCGCCGGCTTCGAGTGCGAACCTGGCGTAGTCCGCGAGCGGCGGCACCGGCAGCGTCGCGGACTCGCGCCGGCGCGCCGGCAGGTAGCCGCCGAGCGCGTCGCGGCGCGCGTGCAGGTACTTCATCTCGCGGCTGTCCGCCGCGGGTTTGTAGAAGCGCACCGCTTCGACGTCGGCGTCGCTCAGCGGCAGGTGGAAGCGGTCGCGGAAGGCCTTCAGCGCATCGAGTTCGAGTTTCTTCGCCTGGTGCGCGGTCATGCGCGACTCGCCTGCGCCGCCCATGCCGTAACCCTTCTTCGTCTTGGCGAGGATCACGGTGGGACGACCCTCGTGCGCCCTGGCGGCCGCAAAGGCAGCGTAGAGCTTGCGAAAATCGTGGCCGCCGCGCTTCAGTGCGTCTATTTCGTCGTCGGTCATGTGCGCGACCAGCGCGCCGAGCTCGGGGTCGCGGCGAAAGAAGTTCTCCAGGTTGTAGGCGCCGTCCTTGGCGCCCAGCGTCTGGTACTGGCCGTCCACGGTCGCGGCGAAGCGCCGCAGCAGCGCATGCGTGACGTCGCGCGAAAAAAGCGCGTCCCAGTCCGAGCCCCATAGAACCTTGATGACGTTCCAGCCTGCGCCGGCGTAGAGCGATTCCAGCTCCTGCACGATCTGGCCGTTGCCGCGCACCGGGCCATCCAGGCGCTGCAGGTTGCAGTTGATGACGAAAGTGAGGTTGTCCAGCCCTTCGCGCACCGGCAGCGTCAGCGCGCCCACCGATTCGGGCTCGTCCATCTCGCCGTCGCCGAACACGCCCCAGACATGGCGCCCCGAGGTGTCGGCGATGCCGCGGTGTTCGAGGTAGCGCATGAAGCGCGCGTGGTAGATGGCGCTGATCGGCCCCAGGCCCATCGAGCCGGTGGGGAACTGCCAGAAATCGGGCATCAGCCACGGATGCGGGTAGGACGAGAGGCCCTTGCCGCCGACTTCGATGCGGTAGTTGGCGAGCTGCTCCTCGCTCAGGCGGCCCTCCAGCCAGGCGCGCGCGTAGACCCCGGGCGCGGAATGCGGCTGGAAGAACACCAGGTCGCCGCCGTGCTCCGCGTTGGCGGCGCGGAAGAAATGGTTGAAGCCGATCTCGAAGATCTCGGCTGCGGACGCATAGCTGGCGACGTGGCCGCCGAGCTCGCCGCTGGCGCGGTTGGCGCGCATCACCATGGCGAGCGCGTTCCAGCGCACGATCGCGGTGATGCGTTCCTCCAGCGCGAGGTCGCCCGGGTAGTGTCCCTGCTTTTCCAGCGGAATGGTGTTGCGATAGGCCGAGTAGGGCTGCGTGTTGGTGGCGAGTCCCAGGTCCGCGGCGTGCGTCTTCAGCTGCTCGAGCAGGTAGAGCGCGCGCTCGCTGCCGTTTTCGCGCACCACGGCCTCGAGCGATTCGATCCATTCGCGGGTCTGGACCTCGTCCAGGTCTTCAGGGGCACCCATGCGATCCTCCTGGCTGCGTTTGCGCAACGATAGCGGACAAAGTCGTGCAACAGGGCGCAGAATAAATGCTTCTGATTGTTCTGGAGTACGACCTTGCACAGGCAGATTCTGGCGATGGCGGCGGCAGCACTGCCGGCCTTCGCGCAGGCACAGGCGGTGAAGCCGCCGATCGCGCAGTACTGGATGAGCATCGAGACCGCGGCGGGCATGAACATGCCCGGCATGAGCCCGGCGATGGCCGGCATGATGGGCGGCCAGGCCGCAGGCGGGCGCCGCATGCTGCTGCAACTGGGGTCGCAGCGCGCCGCCCCTGGAGAGCCGCGCGCCGCGCACGACATTCCGTCGGGCATGAACATGGGGCCGCAACTGCCGCTGGTGACGCCGCGGCGCGAGCCGACGGCGCGCGCCGAGCGTGGTGATCGCCCCGCCGGCATGGAAAAACCCAGGGGCCGCATGCTCGTCTACTGGGGTTGCGGCGAGAACGTACGCGCGGGTCAGCCGGTGCTGATCGACTTCGCCAATCCCGGCGCTGCGGCCTCGGCGATGACGTCGCGCCGTATCGCCCAGCCGGCGGGACCGGCCTACGGGCGCAGCCGCACCTACGGCGACTGGCCGAACCAGGAGGACGCCAAGGCGGTGCCCGATAGCGCGTCGCTCGCGGGTGCGCATGCCGTCAAGGGCAACTACTCGCCCGAGATCCGCGTCTCCCTGGACAGGGATTTTCTCGACCGCGTGTCGCTGTCGGCGGACGGCAACAGGATGCGCTGGAATGCGGTGGGCCGCGCGAGCGGCTACTTCGCCACGCTCTACGGCGCGCAGGGGCAGGACGAGATCGTGTTCTGGTCCTCGAGTGAAGTGCAGGAAATGGGCGGCGGCCTGATGGATTACCTGCCGCCCGCCGAGGCGGCGCGCCTGGTGCGCGAAAAGGTGCTGCTTCCGCCGGGGACTACGGAATGCACCGTGCCCGCGGAAGTGGTGAAGAAGGCGGGCACGCCGATGATCAACTTCATCGCTTATGGCGACGAGGCCAATTTCGCGCATCCGCCGCGTCCGCAGGACCCGAAGGCCGCCTGGGCGCCGGAATGGGCGGTCAAGGTGCGCTTCAAGTCCACCGCATCGCTGCTGCTAGGCGAGGGCGCGGAGGGTGCGGGCGCACGCTCGTCCGCGCCGCGCCGGGAAGCCGACGAGCCAGCGCGGGACACGAGCGCACGCGAAAAGCCGGAAGCCCCCGATCCGCTCAAGGAGGGCGTCAACATCCTGCGCGGGATACTGGGGCGCTAGCGCGAGACCGGCGCTCAGGTGAGGTCGAAGTGCCGCTCGGGTACGAAGGCGACTTCCTCCGAGAAGTGCAGGGCGCGGTTCGTACGCGGTACGTAGAACTCTTGATAATAGACATACTGGTCGTCCGCTGTGCGCGCGGTGGCTTGAACGAACAGGCCGGGCTTGCCGGGCTTGAGCTTGATCTCCCTGCCGATCTCCTTGGGAAACGTCTTGATCGTCACGTAGCTGCCCAGGCTACGCACGTGGATGTTGCAGTGCTTCGCGATCAACGCAACAAAGTTCGCGCCGCTCAGTTCGTGTAGAGGGCAGTATTGCAGGTAAGGCAGGACTTCAGGGTCGCAGTAGAAACGGCTCGCGACGAGGAAGTCGTTGTCAATGCTGATGCGCCGGTCGATCCGGATGTAGCCTGACGTCGACTCGCCCAGGAAACGGCTCCAGACGCCGGTTTCCCTGACGGGGACGCGGGCGGTTGCATTTGAGTAAAGCGGAAGGAAATCCTGGCCCGAGTCATTGACGAACTTGCAGTGGCGCGAATGGTCGAGCCGTCTCGGCAGGTCGGCGACGAAGCTGCCGAGCCCCTGGCGCCGGATCAGGATGCGCTGATCGACGAGGCAGCGCATTGCCCGCTGAATGGTTCCGAGGCTGTATGGCGTGCGTGCGAGAAGCTCCTCCTCACTCAGGAATTTCGCGCCGGGCTTCCACTGTCCGGCCTTGATCAGTTCGAGTAGGGCCTCGCGTAGCACCACGTACTTCGGTACACCGCTCTGCTGTGGGCGGCGCAGCAGTTGGTCGAGCGTCAGCTGGATTTTTTTAACCATGGCTTATTGACAACTACTCCTATATAGGACTAGGGTACCGAAAATTTCCCGGGAGGAGGGAATGGCGATTCGTCCTTTGTCGTCGCACGCAGTTCTGCAGGCGAAGCCCTACAACGCCTATCATCTTAGAGAAGTTCCGGCTGAAGATGCGGATCTCACGCACACTGGCCCCGGTACGCCGATGGGTGAGTACTTGCGGCTGTTCTGGCAGCCGGTGTGCCTGTCGGAGGAACTCACCGAGTTGCCGAAGGCGATCACCATCATGGGCGAGGCGCTGGTGGCGTTCCGCGACCGGGGCGGGCGAGTCGGAGTCCTGCAGCGCCACTGCCCGCACCGTGGCGCATCGCTCGAGTTCGGTATCGTGCAGGGATCCGGAATCCGCTGCAGTTACCACGGCTGGCTGTTCGACGTTGACGGACGGGTACTCGAGACACCGTGCGAGCCGCCGGGAAGTCCCCGCAAGGACACGGTGGTCCAGGGCGCGTATCCCGCGTTCGAGCGCGACGGGCTGGTGTTCGCCTACATGGGGCCGCCCGACCGCAAACCCCCATTCCCGGAGTACGACGCCTATACCCTGCCGGAGGGAACGCGGCTGGTGGCGTTCTCGAACATCTACCCCTGCAACTGGCTCCAGGTGTGCGAGAACATCATGGACCACATGCACACCGCCATGCTTCACAACAACATGACGGTGGAGAGCGTCGATGCCGCAACGGCGGCCGGAACGTCGCTCGCCGGGTTCGGCGACCTGCCGACCATGCATTGGGAGTCGACGCGCAACGGCAACGGCATGGTGTTCGTCGCGGCACGGCGGCTGCCCGGGGACAAGGTATGGATACGAATCTCGGAGATGGTGCTGCCGAACTACGTGCAGATCGGTTCGCTTGCCCCCACCGCGTCCAGGTACCGGCATTCGACGACCTCGCTGACGCGCTGGCATGTTCCGGTGGACGACAGGAACATGATCATTTTCGGCTGGCGGCATTTCAATGCGGAAATCGATCCGGAAAACCTCAGCCGGCCGCAGGACTGCGGCATCGACAAGATCGATTTTCTGGTCGGCCAGACCGGCAACCGCAGCTACGAGGAAGGACAGCGGGCGCCCGGCGACTGGGAGGTCATCTGCAGCCAGCGGCCGATCGCCGTCCACGCGCTTGAGCATCCAGGCACGTCCGACGCCGGGGTGCTCCGTTACCGGCGGCTGTTGGGTGAGGCCATCGCAGGCAAGACCGGGCCGGACACCAGCTTCCATCCGGAGGTCGGCGAGACCATCCACCAGTATGCCCAGGACACGGTGCTGTGCATTCCGCAGAAGCCCGGCAGCGACGACAAGGCCCTGCTGCTGGAGCTCGACAGGCGCTTGCTAGCGATCATCCAGGAAGGCGACGCCGTTCCGCGGGCGGAGAGGGATCGGCATATCCGCCGCAGGCTCGATGAGCTCGAGCAGGAGATGCGCTAACGGGCAGGCTCCCAGCCGCCGCCCAGCGCCTTCACCAGCAGCACCGCGGCGTTGAGCCGCCGGCCCTGCAGCGCGAGCAGGCTGCGCTCGTTGGCGAGCGCGATGTTCTGCACCGTGATGACTTCGAGGAAGCTCGCGGTGCCTGCCTTGTAGCGGTTGTTGGTCATTTCCAGCGACTGGCGCGCGGCGCGCACCGCGTCCTGCTGGAAGGCGATCTCCTCGGCGAGGATGCGCAGCGCGGCGAGGTTGTCCTCGACTTCCTGGAACGCGCCGAGCACGGTGTCGCGGTACAGCGCGACCTCGGCGTCGTAGGCGGCGCGCGCCTGTTCCGCAACCGCCTCGCGTGCACCGCCGTCGAACAGGAACTGCACCGCGGCCGCGCCCAGCGACCAGAAGCGGGTGGGCGCGCTTAGGAGGTCGGCGATGCCCGGGCTGCGCGTGCCGCCGCCGCCGGACAGCAGAAGCGAGGGGTAGAACGCCGCCTGCGCGACGCCGATGCGCGCGTTGGCGGCGGCAACGCGCCGCTCGGCGGCGGCGATGTCCGGGCGACGCTCGAGCAATTCGGACGGCAATCCGGTCGGGATGTGCGGCACCCCGGCGAGCGCCTGCGCCGGCTCGACGCTTAGCGCCGCGGGTGTTTCGCCGGCGAGCACCGCGATCGCGTTCTGCAACTGCTCGCGCGACAGCGCAAGGTCGGCAAGCTGCGCCTGCGCGCCCTTCAGTTGCGTCTCGGCCTGCACCACGTCGGATTTCGCCGCCACGCCGGCTGCGTAGCGGTTCTGCGTCACCTTCAGCGTCTGCGCGTAGCCGGCGATGGTCTCGCGCAGCAGGCGTGCCTGCGCGTCGGCAATGCGCAGCGAGAAGTAGTTCTGCACCAGTGCGGCTACCACCGACAGGCGTACCGATTCGAGGTCCGCCGCCGCCGCTGCGGCGCCGGCCTCGCCGGCCTCGACGCCGCGCGCGATGCGGCCCCACAGGTCCGGTTCCCAGGAGACGTCGAAGTCCAGTTGCATCGAGCGCGCGGTGCCGGTGGCGCCGGGCGCTCGGCTGCGCGACACCGCGAGGCCTGCGTCTGCGCCGGGAAACAGCGCCGCGCGCGCCTGGCGGGTCGCCGCCTGCGCCTGGCGGTAGCGCGCATCCGCGGCGACGACCGAGAAGTTCGCGCGCGCCGCCTGCGCGGCAAGCCGGTCGAGTTGGGCATCGCCGAAGCGCGTCCACCATACGCCGCGTGGCACGGCGTCGCGCGGCTCGGCCGGCTTCCAGTCCTGGCCGGCATGGCGCCAAGCGGCCTGCGCCGGCGCGTCGGGCCGCACATAGTCGGGGCCGCTGGCACAGCCCGCGAGCAGCAGCGCGGCGATCGCGGCGACGCGCTTCATGCCTGCGCCTGCAGCACGATGCCGCGCTTTCGCAGGCCCCAGTGGCGCAGGCGGTCCAGGTACAGGTACACCACCGGGGTCGTGTAGAGGGTGAGGAGCTGCGAGAGCATCAGCCCGCCGACGATGGCGATGCCCAGCGGCGTGCGCAGTTCGGCGCCGTCGCCCGCGCCGAGCGCGAGCGGGAGCGCGCCCAGCATTGCCGCCATGGTGGTCATCAGGATCGGCCGGAAGCGCAGCATGCACGCCTGCAGTATGGCTTCGCGCGGGCCGAGTCCGTCGCGCCGCTCGGCTTCGAGCGCGAAGTCGACCATCATGATGGCGTTCTTCTTGACGATGCCGATCAGCAGGAACACCGCGATCAGCGCGATGACGCTGAACTCCGCCTTGAACATCATCAGCGCGAGCAGCGCGCCGATGCCCGCCGAGGGCAGCGTCGACAGGATCGTGATGGGGTGGATGGTGCTCTCGTAAAGCATGCCGAGCACGATGTACATGGCGAGGATCGCGGCGAGGATCAGCAGCGGCTGGTTGGCGAGCGTGCGCTGGAAGCCGCGCGCGGTGCCCTGGAAGCTGCCGACGATGCTCGCCGGCATGCCGATCTTCGCCATGGTGTCGTTTATCGCCGCGGTGGCGTCCGACAGCGACTTGCCCTCGGCGAGGTTGAACGAGATGGTCGCGGCGGCGAACTGGCCCTGGTGGTTCACCGACAGCGGCGCGTTGCCGTACTCGTAGCGCGCGAACGCCGACAGCGGCACCGGATCGCGGTTGGGCGGCCGCACCCAGACCTCCTTCAGCGATTCGGGGCCGGCGGCGTAGCGCGGCGCCACCTCCATGACGACCCTGTACTGGTTGCGTTCGCGGTAGATCGTCGACACGATGGCCTGGCTGAAGGCGTTGCCGAGCGTGGCGTCGATCAGGTCCGCCGACACGCCCAGCCGCGCCGCGGTCTGCCGGTCTATGGTCAGCATCACCTGCAGGCCGCGTACTTCCTGGTCGCTGTCTATGTCCTCCAGTACCGGCACCGCCTGCAGCGCCTGCTGCAGCCGCGGCGTCCACAGGCGCAGCAGCGCGAGGTCGTCGCCTTGCAGCGTGTACTGGTAGGCGCTGCTCGACTGGCGCCCGCCGATGCGCACGTCCTGCACCGGGACGAGGAACAGGTTGGCGCCGGGAATCTTCGCGCTCTGCGCGCGGATGCGCGCGACCACCTGCGCCGCCGAAGCCTTGCGCTCGGCGAGCGGCTTCAGCGACACGAACACCAGGCCCGAATTGCGCGAGCCGCCGCCGGTGACTGCGGTGACGGTCTGCACCGCCGGGTCATTGCGCACGATGGCGACGAACTGCGCCATCTTCTCGCGCGTCAGCGCGAATGGCGAGGACTGGTCAGCGCGCAGCGCGCCGAACATGCGGCCGGTGTCCTGCTGCGGGAAGAATCCCTTGGGGATCTGGATGTACAGCCAGACGTTCAGCGCCACGGCGGCGAGCAGCACCAGCAGCGTCAGCGGCGCGAAGCGGATGGCGAAGCCGAGGCTGGCGCGGTAGCCCGAGAGCAGCGCAGCGAAGCCGCGCTCGGCGAGCCTGCCCACGCGCCCGGGCTCGATTCTCGCGCGCAGCAGCCGCGCGCACATCATCGGCGTCAGCGTCAGCGACACCACGAGCGAGATCATGATCGACACCGACAGCGTGACTGCGAACTCGCGGAACATGCGCCCGACGATGTCGCCCATCAGCAGGATGGGGATGAACACCGCCACCAGCGACACGCTCATCGACAGCACCGTGAAACCCACCTCCTTCGCGCCGAGCAGAGCGGCGGCAGCTGGCGCCATGCCGCGCTCGATGTGGCGCATGGTGTTCTCCAGCACCACGATGGCGTCGTCGACGACGAAGCCGGTGGCGACGATCAGCGCCATCAGCGACAGGTTGTTGATGCTGTAGCCGGCGAAATACATGAAGCCGAAGGTGCCGATCAGCGAAACCGGCACGGCGGCGGCCGGGATCAGCGTGGCGCGGAAGTTGCGCAGGAACAGGAACACCACCAGGACCACCAGCGCGACCGCGATGAACAGCGTCTTCCTCACTTCCGCGATGGACGCGCGGATGGTGCTGGTGCGCTCCATGGTGATCTGCACGTCCATGTCGGCGGGGATCGAGGCGCGCAGCCACGGCAGCAGCGCATCGACGCGTTGCACGGTTTCGAGGATGTTCGCGTTCGGCTCGCGGTACAGGATCAGCAGCACCGCCGGTTTCCCGTTGGCGAGCGCGGCGTTCCTTTCGTCCTGCACCGAGTCGACGACCGTGGCGACATCGGACAGGCGCACCGGCGCGCCGTTGCGCCAGGCGACGATCAGCGGGCGGAATTCGGCGGCACTGGTCGCCTGGTCGTTGGCGTAGATCCACCACGCATTCGCGCCGTTCTCGACCAGGCCCTTGGGGCGATTGGCGTTGGTCGCGGCGAGCGCGCTGCGCACATCGGCGAGGCCGATGCCGAGCTGATTGAGCGCGGTCGGGTTGAGCGCCACGCGCACCGCGGGCAGGGAGCTGCCGCCGACGTTCACCTGGCCGATGCCGTTCACCTGCGACAGCCGCTGCGCGAGGATGGTCGAGGCGGCATCGTAGAGCTGGCCCTGCGTCGCGGTGTCCGAGGTGATCGCCAGCACCATGATCGGTGCGTCCGCCGGATTCACCTTGCGGTAGGTGGGGTTGTCCGGCATGCCGGAGGGCAGCTGGCCGCGCGCGGCATTGATCGCCGCCTGCACCTCGATCGCGGCGTCGTTGATGTTGCGGTTGAGGTCGAATTGCAGCACCACACGCGTCGATCCGAGCGAAGACGAGGATGTGATCTCGGAAACGCCGGCGATGCGTCCGAGCTGGCGCTCGAGCGGCGTCGCCACCGTTGCGGCCATGGTCTCGGGGCTGGCGCCGGGCAGCCTTGCCTGCACCGAAATCACCGGATACTCGACCTGCGGCAGCGGCGACACCGGCAGTTGCGTGTAGGCGACGGCGCCGGCGAGCGTGATGCCGAGCGCGAGCAGCGTGGTGGCCACCGGCCGGGCGACGAAGGGCGCCGAGAGGTTCATGCCCGGGGACTCACGCGGGGGCCGGCGCGGCGCGCCGGGTGCGTCGCGACAGGCGGTCGAAGAAGAGGTAGATCACCGGCGTCGTATAGAGCGTCAGCACCTGGCTGACGATCAGCCCGCCGACGATGGTGAGGCCGAGCGGGCGGCGCAGTTCTGAGCCCATGCCGTCGCCCAGCATCAGCGGCAGCGCACCCAGCATCGCCGCCATGGTGGTCATGAGGATGGGGCGAAAGCGCAGCAGGCAGGCCTGGAAGATCGCATCGCGTGGCGCCAGCCCCTGGTCGCGCTCGGCTTCGAGCGCGAAGTCGATCATCATGATGGCGTTCTTCTTCACGATGCCGATCAGCAGGATGATGCCGATCACCGCGATGATGCCGAGGTCGGTGCGCGCCAGCAGCAGCGCGAGCAGCGCGCCGACGGTGGCGGTGGGCAGCGTGGAGAGGATCGTCACCGGGTGGATGTAGCTCTCGTAGAGCACGCCCAGCACGATGTACATCGCCACAACCGCCGCGAGCACCAGCAGCAGCGTGCCGGCGAGGGAATCGCGGAACGAAGCCGCGGCGCCCTGGAAGTTCACCAGCACCGAGGCCGGCAGGCCGATATCCTGCGCCGCGGCCTCGACCACCTTCACCGCGTCGCCGAGCGAAGCGTTCTGCGCGACGTTGAACGACACCGTCGCGGCGGGAAACTGGCCGACGTGGTTCAGGGCGAGTGGTGCGCTGCCCAGGCGCACGCTGGCGAGCGTCGACAGCGGCACCTGCGAGCCCGACGCGGTGGCGACGTAGACCTGGCCCAGCGCATCGGGGCCGGAGCGGAAGTCCGGGCCGACTTCCAGCACCACGCGGTACTGCGAGGCCTGCGTGAAAATGATGGAGATCTGTCGCTGGCCGAAGGCGTTGTACAGCGCGGTGTTGATCGCCGCCGGCGTCACGCCGAGCCTGCCGGCGCTGTCGCGGTCGATTTCCAGGAACGCCTGCAGGCCGCTGTCCTGCAGGTCGGAGGCGACGTCGCGCAGCAGCGGCGACTCGCGCAGCCGTTCCACCATGCGCGGCACCCATTCGCCGAGCACCGCCGAATCCGGCGTTTCCATCGTGAACAGGTACTGCGTGCGGCTGACGCGGTCCTCGATGGTGAGGTCCTGCACCGCCTGCATGTAGAGCACCGCGTCCGGCACTTTCTCGAGCTCTGCGCGCAGGCGCCGGATCACCTCCGGGGCGCGCACGCCGCGTTCCTCGAGCGGCTTCAGGTTGATCAGCATGCGGCCGCTGTTCAGCGTCGAGTTGATGCCGTCCACGCCGATGAAGGAGGACAGGCTCGCCACCGCCGGGTCGCGCAGTACCACTTCGGCAAGCGCCTGCTGGCGTTCGGCCATCGCCTCGAAGGACACGGTCTGCGGCGCCTCCGAAATGCCCTGGATCGCCCCGGTGTCCTGCACCGGGAAGAAGCCCTTGGGCACGGCGAGGTACAGCACCACCGTGAGGACGAAGGCGCCGAGCGCCACCAGCAGCGTCAGCGCCTGGCGCTCCAGCACCCATTCGAGCGCGCGGCCGTACTGCGCGATCACGCGCTCGAAGACCTGCCCGCTCCAGCGGTAGAAGCGGCCCTGGCTTTCTTCGGGTACGTGCCTGAGCAGGCGCGCGCACATCATCGGCGTCAGCGTCAGCGACACGAAGCCCGAGATCAGGATCGCCACCGACAGCGTCACGGCGAACTCGCGGAACAGCCTGCCGACGATGTCGCCCATGAAGAGCAGCGGGATCAGCACCGCGATCAGCGAGAAGGTGAGCGACACGATGGTGAAGGCGATCTGCCTGGATCCCTTCAGCGCCGCCTGCAGCGGCGTTTCGCCGCGCTCGAGGTGGCGGGCGATGTTCTCGATGACGACGATGGCGTCGTCGACGACGAAGCCGGTGGCCACCACCATCGCCATCAGCGTGAGGTTGTTGATGGAGTAACCGGCGAGGTGCATGAAGGCAAACGTGCCGACGAGGGATAGCGGCACCGCGACGCTGGGAATGATGGTCGCCGGCACGTTCCTGAGGAAGACGAATATCACCATCACCACCAGCGCGATGGCGAACGCGAGTTCGATCTGCACGTCGCGCACCGAGGCACGGATGGTGATGGTGCGGTCGGTGAGCACCTGCACGTCTATCGCGGCCGGGAGCGAGGCCTGCAGCTGCGGCAGCTGGCGCTTTACCCGGTCGACGACATCGATGACGTTGGCGCCCGGCTGGCGCTGGATGTTCAGCAGGATGGCCGGTGCGGTGTTCATCCACGCCGCGAGGCGCGAGTTCTCGGTGCCGTCCACCACCTCGGCGACATCGCTCAGGTGGACCGGCGCGCCGTTGCGCCAGGCGACGACGATGGCGCGGTACTCGGCGGCGGAGCGCAACTGGTCGTTGGCGTCGATGGTGTAGGAGCGATTCGGCGTGTCGAGGTTGCCCTTGGCGCGCTTCACGTTGGCGCTGGCGATGGCGCTGCGCAGGCTCTCGAGGTTGAGGTTGCTGGCGGCGAGCGCCGCCGGGTTGGCCTGGATGCGCACCGCGGGCCGCTGCCCGCCGGCCAGCGTCACCAGGCCGACGCCGGCGACCTGCGAGAGCTTCTGCGCCAGCCGCGTGTCGGCGAGGTTCTGGATCTCGGGCAGCGTCAGCGTGGCGGATGTCAGCCCGAGCGTCATGATCGGCGCGTCCGCCGGGTTGACCTTGCTGTACACCGGCGGCGCCGGCAGGTCGGCGGGAAGCAGGTTGGATCCGGCATTGATGGCAGCCTGCACGCCCTGTTCGGCGACATCCAGCGGCACCTTGAGGTCGAACTGCAGCGTCACCACCGACGCGCCGCCCGAACTGGTCGAGGACATCTGCTTCAGGCCGGGGATCTGGCCGAACTGGCGCTCCAGCGGCGCGGTAACCGCCGAACCCATCACCTCGGGACTGGCGCCGGGATAGAACGTGAATACCTGGATCGTCGGGTAGTCGACGTCCGGCAGCGCCGACGTGGGCAACTGCTTGTAGGCCAGCGCGCCCGCGAGCAGGATCGCCAGCATCAGCAGCGTGGTCGCGATCGGGCGCTCGATGAACGGGCGCGACGGGTTCATCGCCTACTTCGCGGCGGCCGGTTTGCGGCGCGCGCCGCCTTTCCTCGCCGCCCCCTCCAGCGGCACCTTGATCTCGGGCCGCTGCGTCAGCGCCACCCGCGCGCCGTCGCGCAGCCGGTCGATGCCGTCGGTGACGACGATCTCGCCGGGCGCGAGGCCCTCGGTCACCTGCGTCCGTCCGCCGTCGGCCTGCCCGAGCTTCACCACGCGTGCGGAGACGCGCTGGTCGTCCTTGACCACGTAGACGTAGATGCCCTGCGAGCCGCGCTGGATCGCCGAGCCCGGTATCACGGTGACGCCAGAGAGGGTCTGCAGCTTCATGCGGACATTGACGAACTGGTTGGGGAAAAGCGCGCCGTCGGAGTTGGCGAAGCTCGCTTTCAGCTTCACGGTGCCGGTCGCGGTATCGATCTGGTTATCCACCGCGGCGAGCGAGCCACTGGCGAGCTTCTGCTTCAGCTCGCGGTCCCAGGCTTCGACCGGCACCGCCTTGTCGTCCTGCCGGCGCTTCAGCACCGCGGGCAGTTCGTCCTGGGGCAGCGTGTAGAGCACGCTGATCGGTGCGAGCTGCGTGACGACGACGATGCCAGCCGCATCTCCCGGGCGCACGATGTTGCCCGGGTCGACCAGGCGCAATCCGGCGCGCCCGCTGATGGGCGAGGTGATCCGCGTGTACGAAAGCTGCAGCCTGGCGTTGTCGAGCTGGCCCTGGTCGACGCGCACCACGCCTTCGTACTGGCGCACCAGAGTCTCCTGCGCGTCGACCTGCTGTTTGGCAATCGAGTCCTGGGTCAGCAGCAGCCGGTAGCGCTCGACGTCGAGCCGCGCGTTGGCGAGCAGCGCCTGGTCGCGCGCCAGCTGGCCTTCTGCCTGCTTCACCTGCGCTTCGTAGGCGCGCGGGTCGATCTCGGCCAGCAGCTGGCCTTCCCTGACCATCTGGCCTTCGTCGAAATGCACGCGCATCAACTGGCCTTCGGCGCGGCTCCTGACCGTCACCGTGCGTAGCGGCGTCACCGTGCCCAGCCCGGTCAGGTAGACGTCGAGGTCCGCGCGCTGTGCCGGTACCGCCACCACGGGAATCGGTGCGCCGGCGCCCTTGGCGAATGCCGCCTTGCCCGCGGGCTTGCCGGCAACAGGCGGGGCCGCTGCCTTCGTCCGATCCCAGGCATACCAGCCGCCGCCGCCGGCGATGGCGAGCAGGAGCAGCCAAGGCCAGGCACGGCCGGATTGTCTTCGCATGCAGGCATATTACCGAGTCCGCCGAAGTGTCGCGGCGGCTTTTACATCCGGTAACAGTCCACTACTGGATGCCGAGCACCGCCTTGACGCCGCGCACCAGCTTCTCGCGCGTGAACGGCTTGGTGATGTAACCGTCGGCGCCGCCGGCCAGCCCGCGCATCACGCCTTCGCGCGTGGCTTCCGCCGTGAGCATGATCACCGGCACCGCCTTCAGCGCCGGATGCGCCTTCAGCCGCTGCAGGATGTCGAAGCCGTTCACATCCGGCATGTTCACGTCCAGCAGCACCAGGTCGGGCAGGGGCAGCCGTCGCAGCCGCGCCACGATCTCGGCGCGGTTGTTGGCCAGTTCGACATCGAAGCCTTCTTCGCCAAGCAGTCGTGCCACGAGCGCGCAGATGTCCAGGTCTTCGTCGACGAACAGCACCGCGTAGCGCTCACCCTGCTGGCGCGGCTTCGCCTCCACCGCCTGGCGCGCGATGCTGACGTAATAGCCATCGTCATTCAGGCGCAGCCCGCCGGTGACGGCTTCGCGATC